>JACHLS010000012.1 GCA_014204635.1 Sporosarcina luteola
TCACACCCGTTCCCATACCGAACACGGAAGTTAAGTTCTTCAGCGCCGATGGTAGTAGGGGGCTTCCCCCTGTGAGAGTAGGACGTCGCCGGGCTAGGTTACCAAATTAGATATTGCTTATTATACATAGTTTAATCGGAGGATTAGCTCAGCTGGGAGAGCACCTGCCTTACAAGCAGGGGGTCGGCGGTTCGAACCCGTCATCCTCCACCATTACACTTGCCGGTGTAGCTCAACTGGTAGAGCAACTGACTTGTAATCAGTAGGTTGAGGGTTCAAGTCCTTTCGCCGGCACCATTTTAGAGCCATTAGCTCAGTCGGTAGAGCATCTGACTTTTAATCAGAGGGTCGCAGGTTCGAATCCTGCATGGCTCACCATTTATGTTTTATTATGCGGGTGTGGTGGAACTGGCAGACACGCTAGACTTAGGATCTAGTGCCGCAAGGCGTGGGGGTTCGACTCCCTTCACCCGCACTTATAACGCGGAAGTAGTTCAGTGGTAGAATACGACCTTGCCAAGGTCGGGGTCGCGGGTTCGAATCCCGTCTTCCGCTCCAATTTTGCCGGGGTGGCGGAACTGGCAGACGCACAGGACTTAAAATCCTGCGGTAGGTGACTACCGTACCGGTTCGATTCCGGTCCTCGGCATCAGGAAACAGTTCTTCAATATGCGCCCGTAGCTCAATTGGATAGAGCGTCTGACTACGGATCAGAAGGTTGTGGATTCGACTTCTGCCGGGCGCGCCATCTATACGGGAAGTAGCTCAGCTTGGTAGAGCACTTGGTTTGGGACCAAGGGGTCGCAGGTTCGAATCCTGTCTTCCCGACCACTTCTTAAAACGGGGCCTTAGCTCAGCTGGGAGAGCGCCTGCCTTGCACGCAGGAGGTCAGCGGTTCGATCCCGCTAGGCTCCACCAGTACATGTAAGTACTAATTCATATAATCCGGCGGCGTAGCTCAGCTGGCTAGAGCGTACGGTTCATACCCGTAAGGTCGGGGGTTCGATCCCCTCTGCCGCCATCTAAAAGGACCTTTAGCTCAGTTGGTTAGAGCAGACGGCTCATAACCGTCCGGTCGCAGGTTCGAGTCCTGCAAGGTCCACCAGCATTTGTCTATATAACGGAGGAATACCCAAGTCTGGCTGAAGGGATCGGTCTTGAAAACCGACAGGGGTGTTAAAGCCCGCGGGGGTTCGAATCCCTCTTCCTCCGCCATTTCTAATTACGAAATGCAGTAAGTTGCATAAGTCATTACTATTATCGCCGGGTGGAGCAACGAGCATTGCAAAGGATGCGAGTAACACCGACAGCGAAGCGTAAGGTGTCCCTTATGCAATGTGCGTAGAAGCACTCTGAACTATCATTACTATTATCGCGGGGTGGAGCAGTGGTAGCTCGTCGGGCTCATAACCCGAAGGTCGCAGGTTCAAATCCTGCCCCCGCAACCAAATGGTCCCGTGGTGTAGCGGTTAACATGCCTGCCTGTCACGCAGGAGATCGCCGGTTCGATCCCGGTCGGGACCGCCATTTTCCAAATACATAGAATGATTTCTACAGAAAATTTTTCTACTCATTCGGTAAATGAAAGTCAAGATGATGTGGCTCAGTAGCTCAGTCGGTAGAGCAAAGGACTGAAAATCCTTGTGTCGGCGGTTCGATTCCGTCCTGAGCCACCATAAGATGCGGGTGTAGTTTAATGGTAAAACCTCAGCCTTCCAAGCTGATGACGAGGGTTCGATTCCCTTCACCCGCTCCAAGGGCCTATAGCTCAGCTGGTTAGAGCGCACGCCTGATAAGCGTGAGGTCGGTGGTTCGAGTCCACTTAGGCCCACCATTCCGCAGTAGCTCAGTGGTAGAGCAATCGGCTGTTAACCGATCGGTCGTAGGTTCGAGTCCTACCTGCGGAGCCATCCATTTCATATGGGGAAGTACTCAAGAGGCTCAAGAGGCGCCCCTGCTAAGGGCGTAGGTCGCGAAAGCGGCGCGAGGGTTCGAATCCCTCCTTCTCCGCCATATTCTTGGCCCCTTGGTCAAGCGGTTAAGACACCGCCCTTTCACGGCGGTAACACGGGTTCGAATCCCGTAGGGGTCATACGTAAAAAAGGTGTACAGTCCATGACTGTACACCTTTTTTATTTCTTCTCTTCCTCGATATAACTATCACCGCGGCGATAGGGGATATCTCCCACCGGTGATTCCAACCCTTCTTGATCCAAGTTCTCTTCGTATTCTGCTGAAGCAGAAGAGCGAATAAACCCACGTTCCTCCGCACTGATATCGGTACTTGTGAATTCCTCATACTCTTCTGCCGCTCCATCTGCTATCGGATCATCATACAAGGTATTATAATCAGCGCGATCTCCTACAAAATCAGAAGGGGTTTCGGAGGTCCCTGACTTCGCAATTTCTTGAAAGCTATCTTCGCTGTCCTCGATTGAATCGTCATCATGGCGATTGGCGAATGTGTTCGGTTCCTCCGCCATGATTAAGATATCTTTTTCGGATGGCCGATCGGAAGGAATTTCCTTTTCGGACGTATGCTCTATACAGACGGTAGTATAGGGTAATGCCTCTAGCCGTTCGTAAGGGATGTCTTCATGGCATACTTCGCATTTACCATATGTTCCATTTTGAATAGCTTCCAGCGCATCATCTACCTTTCCGATTTCAGCGTCTGCGTGTTCATTCAATGCCATATCTTTTTGACGGTCGAATAATTCTGTCCCCATATCTGCTGGATGATTATCGTACATTGATAATTCCCCGATTACATCTCTTTGGCTATCAACGGTATTTGTTTGCTCCTCCGTTTTGGTCAGTTGTCCTTTTAATTCTAGCAATTCATCCTTTAACATAGCTAATTGCTTATCACTCAACATCTGCAGCACTTCCTTTTTTCCATAATGTCCGTAGTATGCACCTACTACAGGAAAATCATGATTCAGGTTCTTTCTGATGTACTACTCTTTCCCACTTCTCTAAAGTTGCTAAACCTCACAGCAAAGCAAAAAGGGCTCGCTGGCAGCGAACCCTTTTATCAAGTTAGACCAGATATCCGACTAGAATGCCAACCCCTAGTAACAGGGCAAATAAAGTATTCGTAACAGCTGTATTTTTCATTGCCGGCATGACTTCTAGAGGAATCTCATGCTTTCGGAATGTTTTGATGGCCTCAATTGGCTTTTTCACGCTCAGAAAGACTAGTAAGCCCCACACGCTGACATGGCCCGTTATAACAAGTCCAACGATCCAGCAATAGGAGATGAGAAAGAATAAAGCTAATATCGTGATAGCACGGGGGCGGCCGACCAGGATTGCAAGTGTCTTCCTTCCGCCTTCCCGATCTCCTTCAATGTCCCGAATGTTGTTTGCCATCATAATTCCGGCAACGAGCAGCATACTCGGTATGGACAGCAGAATCGCATCTTGGGTCACTGAGCCCATTTGAATATAAAATGCGATTAACACAAGCAACATGCCCATTACAACACCGGAGAAGAGCTCTCCGAAAGGTGTATAAGCAATCGGATAGGGACCGCCTGTATAGAAATAGCCGATCGCCATACTGACCAATCCGACAGCGGCTAGCATCCATGATGTTTCCATGCAGATATAGACTCCGATCAGGATGGAGACTGCATATAACATGAAAGCGATAAACAGAACGGTTTTCGGCTGTACCCCATTTCGAACGATTGTACCACCGATGCCAATCGAATGTTCGGTATCCAGCCCTCTTTTATAGTCATAGTACTCATTAAACATATTTGTGGCCATTTGAATAAAAATACTTGCCACCAGCATGGCCAGAAACAGGGAGAGGTGAAATTCCCCATAAGAAAGTGCAATCATGGTCCCAAGAAATACGGGTGCAAACGCCGCGGTCAATGTATGAGGCCTCGTTAATTGCCACCAAATCCTCCAGCCGGTATCTGCCTTAATCGTTTGTTGCAAATTGATTCGCTCCTAACTGTAAAAAATGCTCGAATCCATTGTACTCCAAAATGAAGAAATAGGATATGCTGGTTTGCATTATTTATGCCTTTCGTATTGGTTTCCGGTATAATGGAAGAAGGGAAAAGAACAAAATGTGTGTGATTGGTAATGTAAGGAGAGAACGTCATGATTCGGAATTTGACCGATGGTGATCAACGCCAACTTGGGAGTGCTCCAAAAAAAATGCATTTTTTCACAGAAACGATTGAAATCCGTGGAATCACGCCGCTGTCATTTTTTGAATCGGGTTCCGCCGATTATAAAGATAAACGGTTTTATTGGCAAAATGCAGACCGAAGCATGACACTTGTTGGTTTAGGACATGCCCACGTCATTACCTCCCAAGACAGCACCGGAAGATATCGTGAGGTGTCCAATGAATGGAACCGGTTATGTTCCATATTAGTGAAAGAAGAAAAGGATCGGAATCCCGTTCTTTTCGGAGGGTTTTCCTATGATCCGCTACATAGGAACGAGAACGTATGGAGTTCACATCCGTCCGCTTTTTTTGTTGTGCCTACATTTCAACTTGTCATCCAAGACGGCGTGACTTCCATCTCGATCAATATGATAACAGATCATGAGCATGCGGTATCCGCGTTTGATGAATTACGTGAGGAACGGGACCGTTTGATTCATATTTCGCAAGTGGGTGATTTTCATCTTGGAGCGAAGCCAGAAATTGTTTCCACAGTCGAAAGGGACAAGGAAAGGTATTTGGACGCTGTAGCGCAAGTGACCAAACAGATTCGTGAAGGGAAGGCGGAGAAAGTGGTCATCGCCCGCATGATTGAGCTTGGTTTGCGAGAAGAAGTGTCTGCGACGGCTGTATTGCATTCCATAACAAATGAGCAACAGGAAAGTTACCATTTTGGATTGGAAAACCAAGGTACGCTGTTCTTTGGTGCCACGCCAGAGCGCTTGATTGAAATCAAAAACGGGCAAGCCTATTCCGCTTGTGTCGCCGGTTCCATACGTCGTGGAAATACGGCAGTGGAAGATCGGCTTCTCGGTGATGAACTGATGCGAGATCGGAAGAACCGGGAAGAACATCAATATGTTGTCGACATGATCTCAACAGTATTTCATCGTCTCAGTGAGGATGTCTCCATTCCTAAAACACCGAGATTGATGAAAATCCGCGATATTCAGCATCTTTTTACTCCTGTTCAGGGGACGGTTGGTTCGGGCACCGATATATTTGGGTTTATTGAATCACTTCATCCGACGCCGGCTTTAGGAGGCGTACCTACGAATGTGGCGCTCGAAATGATCCGTGAAGAGGAAGGAATTGATCGTGGTTATTATGCAGCACCGATTGGCTGGACTGACGCGGGAGGAAATGGGGAATTTGCTGTTGCCATACGCTCTGCGCTGCTCTCCGGAAACCGTGCTTATTTATACGCAGGTGGAGGCATTGTAGCCGATTCCGATCCACATTCGGAGTACGCGGAAACATGGGTGAAATTCAGACCAGTCCTACGGGCGCTTGGAGGAAATTTAAATGGATAGACGCAGTGTACTGACAGCATATGTCAAGAGACTCACTAGCTTATTAGTGCATGCAGGCATCAATCGGGCAGTGATCAGCCCAGGGTCCCGGTCGACCCCGCTTGCCTATGCCTTTGCTTCTTCAGATCAGATGGAAACCCATTTGCAAATAGACGAACGATCTGCAGCTTATTATGCACTAGGCCTTGCCAAAGCATCGGGAGAACCAGTTGTATTGCTTTGTACTTCAGGTACAGCCGTCTCCAATTACCATCCTGCGATTACGGAAGCATATTATGCCCGGATCCCACTTATTATCCTAACAGCGGATCGCCCGCATGAGTTGCGGGAAGTAGGGGCACCTCAAGCGATCGATCAAATCAACATTTACGGGAAACATGTTAAATTCAGTGTGGATTTCCCGTTGCCCGAGGAAAATCCCGATATGGAAGTGTTTTTGGATCGCCATCTGAACCGAGCGATCTCTGCTGCCAGGACGGCACCAAAAGGGCCAGTGCATATCAATGTTCCATTAAGGGAACCATTGCTCATTGATTTTGAACAAGAGGAACCAGAGATTACCTATCAACATCAAATTAAAGGGAGTTCCTCTTTGCCTCCAGAATCGGTAGATGAGATTGATACGCTCCTGTCTGAGACGAAAAAAGGATTAATCATTGCAGGGGAATTGCCAACTGGATTGAACAAGGAGCTCTTTTGGCGATTCGCAAAATCTCTTCAATGGCCTGTACTTTGCGATCCGCTATCCAATTTACGGTCGGAAGTGCCGCGCGATTGTTGGGAACTATGCATTGAACATTATGATGCCTTGTTAAAAAGCAGTTCATTTGCTGCTCAAGCAGTTCCGGATACGGTGATCCGATTCGGAGCGCAACCGATCTCGAAACCGTTGTCCCTCTTTCTAAAGAATTCACGTCCCGCTACTTATTTGGCGGTGGATGAGTCACCCTTTTTCCGCGATTCGATCGGTGTCGTGACGCATCATATCCAGGCAGCTCCCGAGGCTGTGCTTGCAATTGAAGTTAATCAGGAAGCAACGGAGTACACGAGGAAATGGACGTCAGCGAATCAGATTGCGGATTCATTTGTGGAAACGTATGACACAGGAACACCTGGCGATGAAGGAGCTATTGCCAAACTATTATTTGAGCATCTGCCTGACGGCTCGGATTTGTTTAGTGGCAGCAGTATGCCCATCCGGGATGTCGATACCTTTTTCCGGAAGACAGGCAAGGATATCTCTGTCTTTTCCAATCGGGGAACGAATGGCATCGACGGGGTGGTCTCCAGTGCATTTGGCATGCAGGCAGCCCGTAAGCGTCCCGCCTATTTGCTGATTGGCGATTTATCTTTTTTACATGATCAAAATGGTTTGCTAGTATCTCGTTTTCAGGAATATGATATGACGATTATTATTGTCAATAATGATGGAGGCGGTATCTTCTCTTACCTGCCTCAAGCAAGTGTTGCCAATCACTTTGAAGAATTGTTCGGTACTCCGACAGGATTGACATTTGAACATATTGCCTCTATGTACGGTGCGCAATATGCTGCTGTGTCCTCAGCTGAAGCTTTTAAAATAGAGGTGGAAAAGACGAAGGAGAAGCCGATCCGGATCATTGAAGTCTTTACTGACCGGAAAGCCAATGTCGAGGCGCACCGAGCGTATTGGGACTCAGTCCAAGCGGGGCTGGAATGATGGGGGATAAGCATTCAGTTCGTGGAATTGATATCCATGTGGATCAGCATGTGCACCCAGGAAAACCTGACATAGTGTTCCTTCATGGTTTTACGGGCAGCACTTTGACATGGCGCGACACCATGAAATCACTGAAGGATGATTTTTCCGTCTATGCAGTGGATTTGATTGGACACGGCAAAACATCAGTCCCGCTTGCTTTCTCCAGATACTCCATGGAGGAGCAAGTAGCGGATTTGCACTGTTTATTTGAAAAGCTCGGCCTCAGCCGTTTTGTCCTTGTCGGATATTCGATGGGCGGTCGGCTGGCATTAGGATATGCTGCGCAGCATCCTGACAATATCGGGGCGTTAATATTAGAGAGTGCATCACCTGGTCTTCAAAAGGAAGAAGAGCGCTTGGCAAGACAGACAAGTGATGCCAGTTTAGCTGAACGTATTGTAAAAGAAGGAATGGTATGTTTTATTGACTATTGGGAAAATATTCCACTTTTTCATTCTCAAAAAACCCTTCCTTTGGAGAAACAACGAGCCATTCGGAAAGAACGGATGAACCAAACACAAATAGGACTTGCCAATAGCCTTCAAGGCTTTGGTACGGGCAGCCAGCCTTCCTATTGGGAGGTTCTTAACAAGCTTGAAGTACCTGTTTTGCTAGTGACCGGCGAATTGGATACAAAATTTGTAACTATTGCCCGGGAAATGAAAAAAGAGCTGCCAAACGCTTCTCAAGTAATAGTCCCTCAAGCAGGCCATGCAATTCACGTGGAAAAACCCGAACTATTTGTTACAATAGTGAAGGAGTATTTAGAAGGTAAAACATTTTGAGGAGGTACAACATGACACGTCAATGGGAAACAATTCGTACATACGAAGACATCAAATATGAAAAATACAATGGCATTGCAAAAGTGACGATCAACCGTCCCGAAGTGCGTAATGCATTCACTCCTAGAACAGTCATGGAAATGATTGACGCATTTTCTAGAGCCCGTGATGACGAAAGCATCGGTGTCATCATTTTAACTGGGGAAGGCGAAAAAGCTTTCTGTTCCGGTGGAGACCAAAAGGTCAGAGGTCATGGCGGATACGTTGGAGATGATCAAATTCCACGCTTGAATGTATTAGATCTGCAACGCTTGATCCGGGTGATTCCTAAACCGGTTGTCGCGATGGTTGCCGGGTACGCAATTGGTGGCGGCCATGTACTTCATGTGGTTTGTGATTTAACAATTGCTGCAGACAATGCTATCTTTGGACAAACTGGACCGAAAGTTGGTTCATTTGATGCTGGATATGGTTCCGGATACTTAGCCCGCATCATCGGCCATAAGAAAGCTCGTGAAATTTGGTACCTCTGCCGTCAATACGACGCACAGCAAGCATTGGACATGGGATTGGTCAATACGGTTGTCCCATATGAGCAATTGGAAGATGAAACGGTGCAATGGTGTGAAGAAATGCTTGCCATGAGCCCGACTGCCCTTCGCTTTATCAAAGCTGCTATGAATGCCGATACGGATGGTCTAGCAGGTCTTCAACAAATGGCAGGCGATGCGACACTTCTTTATTATACGACTGACGAAGCGAAAGAAGGACGCGATGCGTTTAAAGAGAAGCGCAAGCCAGACTTCGGTCAATTCCCACGCTTTCCTTAATAAGATGAAACTGCCTTTTTGGGCAGTTTTTCTTTTATTTCAGATGTAGTGATATGGAGAGGAGACAGACAGGTGAATGAATTGATACCGAATTGGCTTTTACAACGAGCCTATTTGACTCCAGACCGACCGGCATTATCATTTGGGGAGAAGCAGTGGACATTCAGCCAGTTGAAAGAGGAAGCAATGAAGAAAGCGGGACAACTTCTGTCGAGCCATCTGAAAAACGGAGATCGTGTCGCTCTTCTTGGCTCCTCTACCCCTGATATGGTATTCGTCATCCATGCTTGCATGCTTGCCGGTTTGGAGATGGTCATGTTAAATAGCAGGTTGTCGAAGACGGAGATTGAATGGCAGCTGAAAGATGCAGAAGTGCAACAAGTGATTGTTGCAGATGGGTTGTCGGATTTAGTAAGCGGTGCTGATGCACAAATATTGACGGTACACGATCTTGATGCAAGGAAGGAGACTTCTTTCGTGCCAGAGCGTTCATGGCAAAGTGATCGAACCATTACCGTCATGTACACATCTGGAACTACCGGGTTTCCAAAAGGAGTGCGTCAAACAGCAGGAAATCATACTTCCAGCGCCTTATCATCTGTATTAAACCTTGGTTTATCAGACAAAGATGTTTGGTTATGCGCGATGCCGCTGTTCCATATTAGCGGCTTCTCCATTTTAGTCCGCTCGGTTTTATATGGAATGGAAGTGAGTCTATATGAAAAGTTTGATGCATACAACGCAGCATGTGACATCCGGGATGGCAAAGCGACCCGCATGTCTGTTGTGGCAGTGACGCTTGAGAAGGTGATGGAAGAATTGATCCAAAATGACTGGACGGTTTCGCCGGAATTCCGCTCGATGTTAGTCGGCGGGGGACCGGTAGCGCGTTCTACCCTAGAGCGGGCACAGATGCTAGGCATTCCGGTTCTTCAAACATATGGGATGACGGAAACAAGCTCACAAACAGCTACGTTGTCTTCCGAGGATGCTTTGCGGAAGAACGGCTCTGCCGGCAAGCCATTATTCTTTAATGAAATCGCAATTGATGGCACCCTAGAACCGAATGAGATAGGAGAGATCCTAATACGCGGCCCTCATGTCACACCCGGCTACATCGGGCGATTTACTGACAAGCAGCCGTTAAAGGACGGCTGGCTGCATACGGGTGACTTGGGCTACTTGGACGAGGAAGGTTACCTATTTGTAATGGACCGGCGTTCGGACCTCATTATCTCAGGCGGGGAGAATATTTATCCTGCTGAAATAGAAAGTGTCTTGATGGGGCATCCTGATGTGCAAGAGGCGGGCGTGTGTGGAGTGGATGACGATACATGGGGAATGGTGCCAGCCGCTTTTATCGTTAGCCAAAGTGAGGTTACTGGGGACATGCTGTTGAAGTATTGTGTGGACCGCTTAGCCAAGTATAAAATTCCTAAGCAGTTCGTCTTCGTTGATCAATTGCCGAGGAATGCTTCCAATAAATTGTTGCGCCGGGAGTTGAAAAAGCTGCTCCCGTCGTCTCAATAAAGAGGAGAGCCACGATGTGGCTCCCCTCGTTTTAAGCAAGCTTAGCGGCTTAACGCTTTTTGTAACGTCTCGATATTGCGGTCCATCAAGGTGAAATAGGTTTCTTTGTTTTTAATATCATCAGGAGTCAGGACACCTAAGTTATGAAGCATCAATGATTCGGCACCGATTTCTTTTCGAATGACTTCGGTTAACTTAGAAGAGACATTTTGCTCAAAAAGAATAGAATGGACATTCTTGTCCTTTGCTTGTTCGACAATATGGGCCAATTGTTTTTGTGAAGGTTCGCTTTGCGAATTTAAACCTGAGATGGCGACTTGTTCTAAACCATATTCCTTAGCGATATAGCCAAATGCAGCATGGGAGACGAAAAAGGTTTTGGTAGGCGCATTGCTTGCCATTTCTTGAAAACGTCCATCCAAATCGTCCAGGTCTTTTACGAGCTTCTCTAAATTTTGTTTAAAGTCATCTTCGAACTCTGGCGCTTGCTTGACCAATGCTTCTTCAATTGATTGGGCCAGTTCAACGCTTAATTGTGGAGATATCCAGACGTGCGGATCAAATTCTCCATGATCATGATGTTCTTCCTCATCGTCGTGATCATCGTGATCATCGTCATGTCCCTCTTGCAATTGATCTTTTGAGATGTTCTCGGCAGTTGCAATCATTTGCACGTTTTCGTTGGTTAATGTTTTTTTCGCGTTCTCCACAAATCCTTCCAGGCCGAGTCCGATGTAAAAGAAGACATCAGCATCTGCCAGCTTCATCATATCCTTTTGCGTCGGTTCAAATGTATGCTCATCCGCTCCAGCAGGATAGATGGAACGGACATTGACATGAGAACCGCCAATCCGTTCTGCAAAATATTGAAGCGGGTACACTGTCGTATAGATCGAAAGTTTTCCATCCGCTCCCGTTTCCGCTTTGTCATCCTTCTTTCCACAAGCCCCTAAGACAAGAGTGAGTATTAATCCGATAAAAAATAGGCGTTTCAAAGAATAATCTTCCTTTCTTGTTAATAGTAATGGTTACTATTTAAGAATGCTTTCTTATCATACAGGAGAATAAAAGAAGACGCAACCATTTTTATTCATAAAAAAAACCGGCGGGTGCCGGAAGATTATTTCTCTTGGTTCGCTTTTTCGGGTACGGGATCAAATCCACCTTCATGGAATGGATGGCATTTCGATATTCTGCGGATCGCCAGCCAAGAGCCTTTCAAAGCGCCGTGTTTTTCGATCGCCTCCATCCCATAGTGGGAACAAGTTGGATAAAACCGGCATGTTGGTGGCGTCAAGGGTGAAATGACTTTTTGGTAGACCTTGATTAAACTCATTAATATATACTTCAATGGACTGGTCTCCTCTTTTGCTGATAGGTTTATTTTATTTCTTTTAGAGGTAAATTAACAGAGAGATGCTTCAATGATTACGGATGAAGGAGAGAGATTCAAATGTCCAAGGAATTATTAAACGAACTAAACAAACAAGTGGCCACTTGGTCAGTCATGTATGCAAAATTGCATAATTTTCATTGGTATGTGAAAGGGAAAGAGTTTTTCACGTTGCATGCCAAGTTCGAGGACCTTTATAACGAAGCGACGCTTCATATGGATGAAATCGCTGAGCGCATGTTAACTCTTGGTGGAGAACCAGCTGCTACGCTTCGTGAACATTTGGAACTGTCGGTTGTCGAAGAGGCTTCCGGCGACGAGAAAGCGGAGCAAATGGTGAAGTCAGTTGTTGATGATTTCAATGCCATTATGAAATCATTAAAACATGGCATGGAACTGGCTGCCGAAATCGGGGATGACATGACAGAGGATCTGTTAAATGCAACCTACCAAAGTATTGAAAAACACCAATGGATGCTGAATGCATTCTTAGGTGAAGATAACAAATGATCCATTTCCCCTTTACATGTTTGTCGGCTCGCCGATAGAAGAAGGGGAAGGAGGGATGGGAATGGATCTGAATTCCATTATGGCGAGCCAACTGCGCAGCCTCCAATCAACAGTTCAATTAAGCGTATTGAACAAAGCGATGGCCGTCAATGCCTCAGCAGCGACGGATCTTTTGGAAAGCTTGCCGAACCAGTCGGCAGCCCATCCTTACAAAGGGATTGCGCTTGACGTAAAAGCGTGATCAAGACTAGGCATGCACCTCTAATGGCAGGGGTGTATGCTTATTTATTTGGAAGAAACGGTTGGACTGTTTATTAACTACATGTAGAATGGGGTATGGGTTATTACATAAAGGGATGCGTCCGTTTCATTTACATTCATATCTATTGGAGGTCTGAAAATGGCAGAAGTACAATTTATGAGAAATTTAATCATTGAAACACCATCTGTTCCGGGGAATTTTGCAAAAGTGGCGACTGCAATTGGACAACTAAGCGGAGACATCGGCGATATTCAAACAATTAAAGTAGGAACGTTATCAACGATTCGCGATGTTACCGTCCAGTGTACCAGTGAGGAACAGCTGGCCAAAATTGTAGAGGCGATTCATGCAATTGGCGGCGGCATTCAAGTTCTTGCAGTAACGGATGATGTTTTGCATGCCCATGAAGGCGGCAAAATCCATATGAAAGGCAAAATTGAAATCCGTTCCCTTGGTGATTTACGCCGTGTCTATACACCTGGTGTAGCGAATGTGTGCAAAGTGATCTACGATGATCCGGAACAGGCGAATTATTTTACAAGCATTTCCAATACGGTTGCTATCGTGACGGATGGCACCGCCATTCTGGGGCTTGGCAACATCGGCCCAGTCGCAGGCATGCCTGTCATGGAAGGGAAAGCTGTCTTATTCGACCAATTTGCCGGAATCAGCGGGATTCCCATCTTATTAGATACGAGCAATCCTGACGAAGTCGTCGAAACAGTGAAGCATATTCATCAAGGCTTCGGCGGAATTTTGCTGGAGGATATCGGTTCACCGCATTGTTTTGAAATCGAGGAGCGCTTAAAAGCCGAGTTGTCTATTCCTGTCATGCATGATGATCAGCACGGAACCGCTGTCGTCACATTGGCGTCTGTTCTTTCTGCGTGCCGGCAATCAGGGGTGGATTTGTCGAATTCCATCGTGGGACAAATCGGATTAGGAGCAGCCGGTCTCGCAATCAGCAGGATGCTAATGAATTATGGAGTTAAGAAAATGTACGGAGTCGATCGGAATGAAGTGGCATTGGAACGATTGAAAAGTTTCGGTGGCTCCACGTTGCCTTCCATCGAAGACGTAATGGAGACGTGTGACATTGTCATTGCTACGACAGGCGTGGAAGGACTGATCAAACCCGAAATGGTTCGGAAAGGTCAAATCATCTTGGCCCTATCGAATCCAAATGCAGAAATACAGCCAGAGGTCGCTTTACAAGCAGGGGCAGCATTTGCGGCGGATGGCCGGCAAGTGAATAATGTGCTCGGTTTCCCTGGGATTTTCCGTGGCGCGTTAAATGCACAAGCAAAGGAAATCACCTATCCCATGCTCATTGCCGCCGCACTTGCGATCCTTGAATCAACTAAACCTGGCGACTTGGTTCCACATCCATTAGACCCTATGGTCCATACAAACGTCGCGACAGCTGTAGAACGCGTGGCGAATGAGAGTAAAGGTTCGTGAGGATGTAAAGAAAGAGAGATAACATTTGTTGCAGGCGTATCATTCCAACTCAGTGCTTCATACTACGTAAAAAAGGAATGATACACTTTGCAGCAGAACCCAGTTAAATTATATGTATCGGTTGCCAACCAGCAAGTTATGACAGACAAACATGCATCGCCATGGGAATACGAATTGACAATTTCCAAAGAGTATATCCCTATTTTTGAACATCTCTTTGAGCAGATGAACCAATTGGAATTCCGAAACTTTTTGCGTTCCCATTTGCCGTACGTCCCTTATCATTACGACAGCGATAACCATGAGATCGATATTCGGACTATGAAACTTTATGCGTTGATCCATGAATTTACTGATACGGAAACTCGTAAATTCATTGAGAAGCTTCCGTATTTCCGTTCTATTCCAGCACAGTCGTAATACTAGTGGCAAGCCGAAGTAGAGACATCTATAAGGGCGTGCGAGCAGCCCGAGACAACTTTCATAACTAGGCATTGGCGGGGCATCCATGATGTAAGGGATGTCCCGCCTTGCCTGTATTGGAACAAAGAGTTCGTTGGTATGAAAAAAATCAGTTCATCGATATACTAGTAAGAAAGGAAGTGGTAAGCATGCTAACGTTTAATGACCTAAAAGGCGCCAAAGTTGAGCTGACTTTTGGAGAGAATCGACAGGGCATGGAGGCGAGACATGTTCTTGTTGTACTGAAGCATGAAGGAAAATGGCTTGTCACACGCCATGAGAGCAGAGGAATCGAATTTCCAGGCGGCAAAGCGGAGCTGGGTGAGTCGATAGAAGAGGCAGCGGTTCGTGAAACAATTGAGGAAACAGGCGTAACCGTCAAAGGACTCATTAAATTTGCCGAATATGTAGTGGAAACAGATCCACCTTTTTGTAAAGCAGTCTTTACTGGAATTGTTGAATCAATCGAAGCAAACCCCGTATTGTACGAAACAGGGGGCGCGTTATGGTTGACGGATGCAGAGCTGGATCAGTGTCAAGAATTGAGTTTCCATATGAAGGATGCTGGGATGAAGCAAATTAGGGAGTGGGTGGAAACCTATGGTGGATAGTGGCAGTATCATTTCTACAAGGATGTACCCGTCGCCCAATCCCCGCGTAACGCTTCATGAAGTGACATATTGGTCCGATGGAGTAAAAGTCAAAGGACTACTGGCAGAGCCGACTGAGGATGGCCAATATGAAGGAATCCTTTACTTGCGTGGCGGCATGCAGCATATTGGTATGGTACGGCCCGCAAGGATTGCGCAGTTTGCTTCGCAAGGATTTATTGTTTTCGCGCCATACTATCGCGGGAACCGCGGAGGGGAAGGGCGAGATGAATTTGCCGGTGCAGATCGGCAGGATGCTGTGTTTGGAGTTGATGTATTAAAACAACATCCTAAACTGCGAAAGGATCGCATTCACCTTTATGCCTTCTCAAGGGGAGGCATTATGGCATTATGGACTGCGATCTTGCGGGATGATATTACGTCAGTTGTTTCATGGGCTGGCATTTCAGACATTGTATTCACTTACAATGAAAGAGAAGATATGAGAAGAATGATGAAGCGTGTGATTGGCGGTACGCCGAACAACATGCCAGAAGCCTATCGCGAACGGACAGCATTGTTCCGGATTGAAGAAATCAAGGCACCTATTTTAATCATACATGGCATGAAAGATGAAAATGTTTCATTTGAACAGGCCATCATGCTGGAAGATGCTTTACGGGAACATAACATGACATATGATACTTGGTATTTTCCGGACTACACGCACCATTTCCCAGGAGCTGAAAACGCCAGGATAGTCAGGAAACTAAGTGAATGGATGAAACATATTAAGTAACAATACCGTGTTCCCTGTGGGAGCAGGTGTACTGTTATTTTCCCCTATAGACGAGGAACAATTTCCTTCAAGAATCGCCATATGTGCTACGATATTTGGCACAACGCATGTTATGTAAGGGACAAGTTTCATCCAACTTGGACGTTGCTATAAAAATACAAGCCGTCTCGCTTTACGGGCGAAACGGCTTGCAGTCTATAAAATAGGAGTGATTAGGCAGTGGGTCCGCCCAATGTAACGATCTCTGCTGAGACATTCTCAAATTTTTTGAAGTTGTCACGGAACAGCTCAGCCAATTCATTCGCTTTTTTGTCGTAAGCTGCTGTATCTGCCCAAGCATTACGCGGATTCAACACTTCGCTTGGAACACCTTCAATTGCTGTAGGCATAGCAAGACCGAACACTTCGTTTGTTTCTGTTTCTACATCTTTCAGTTTTCCGGCAAGAGCTGCACGGACCATCGTACGTGTATGTTTCAGAGCCATACGCTTACCAACGCCATATTCGCCGCCAGTCCAGCCCGTATTGACTAGGAACACTTGTGCATCATGCTCATCGATCTTTTGACCGAGCATTTCGGCGTAAACTGTCGCAGGAAGCGGAAGGAATGGCGAACCGAAGCAAGTAGAAAATGTTGCTTCTGGTGCTGTAATTCCACGTTCTGTACCGGCCAATTTGGATGTGAAGCCGCTAAGGAAGTGATACATCGCTTGTTCCTTCGTCAGTTTGGAGATCGGAGGAAGCACGCCGAATGCATCCGCAGTCAAGAAGATGATCGTTTTCGGCTGGCCAGCGACTGAAGGTGTGACGATGTTATCGATGTACTGTATCGGATAAGCGGCACGTGTATTTTCAGTCAATGAGTTATCGTCGTAATCTGGTACACGGGTTTTTTCATCCAAGACGACGTTTTCCAGAACAGAGCCAAAACGGATTGCACCAAAAATTTCCGGTTCTTTTTCAGATGAAAGGTTGATACATTTAGCATAGCATCCACCTTCAATATTGAATACGCCATTATCCGACCAACCGTGCTCATCATCACCGATCAATTTACGCTGTGCATCTGCAGATAACGTCGTCTTTCCTGTACCGGACAGTCCGAAGAACAAAGCGACGTCGCCTTCTTCGCCGACGTTCGCGGAGCAGTGCATCGGTAAAATGCCACGTTCAGGAAGCAGGAAGTTCATTACGGAGAAAATCGATTTTTTCATTTCACCGGCATATTCTGTGCCGCCGATCAAAACAATGCGGCGCTCGAAGGAAACAATGATGAATGTTTCGGAGTTCGTTCCATCGACAGCTGGATCTGCTTTGAAAGATGGTGCAGCTAAGATGGTAAATTGAGCCTCATGTGTTTTCAATTCCTCTTCTGTCGGACGGATGAACAATTGGTGGACAAACAGATTTTGCCACGCATATTCATTAATGACCTGAAGGGAAAGCTGGGAGTCTTTATCGGCACCTGCAAATCCTTTGAATACGAATAATTCATCTTTTTGCTTTAAATGGTTGATTACTTTCGTGTATAGTGAATCAAAGATGTCCGCTGAAATCGGGCGGTTCACTTTGCCCCAATCGATTTTGTCTTTAGTGGAAGGTTCTTCAACAATGAATTTATCTCCAGGTGAACGGCCCGTATACTTTCCAGTGCGGGCAGCGAGTGCGCCATCTGCCGAAAGTTGTGCTTCTCCGCGAGCTGTCGCCTTTTCAACCAATTCCGCTACGGATGGTTGGATTGTAACATTGTTGCCTGCAAGAAGTTCTTTAAGTCCGTTTTCGATTTTCGCTGAAATCATAGTTTACGTACCGTCCTTTACATATTAGTCCCACTCAATGGGTGTCCTTATTTTCGTAATTAGTATAACACATTAAGAATAATAATCTATACTAATTAAAAACTCAAGTGTTTCTAACTAAAATCATTTGACAAAAGCCAAAGTTTTTCGTAGCATTATACCATGAACGGATACTCTTATCCCGAGCTGGTGGAGGGACAGGCCCAATGAAACCCGGCAACCTGCGCATACATTGCGACAAGGTGCCAAACCTGGAGCAAGGTTGATTCCTTGGACGATAAGAGTGAAAGGTGCTGCTTTTGAAATAATGCCTTTCCTCATGTATATTTACGTGAGTGGAAGGCTTTTTATATTGTCTGGCCCTTAATCCTTGTAGATGTTGACGTCGACTCTCTTCAGGCGTGGAACTTACTGGGACATATAGAGTACCGTATCAATATGAGCAAGCCGTTAAGGAGGAAATTACATTGACAAATCGCCGACTGTTCACATCGGAATCAGTAACAGAAGGACATCCGGATAAAATGTGCGACCAGATTTCTGACGCCATTTTGGATGCAATTTTAGAGGAAGACCCCAATGCACGCGTGGCGTGTGAAACAACGATTACGACAGGTCTTGTACTTGTAATAGGAGAAATTACAACGACTACGTACGTTGATATTCCAAAAGTGGTCCGGGACACCGTGAAAGAAATCGGATATACCCGTGCGAAATTCGGCTTTGATTGGGAAACGTCTTCCGTGCTGACTTCGATTGATGAACAATCACCTGATATTGCTGCGAGTGTGGATCAGGCGCTTGAAGCGAGAGAAGGGACAATGACAGATCAGGAATTAGAAGCCATCGGGGCGGGAGACCAAGGGTTGATGTTTGGATTTGCCTGTGACGAAACCCCTGAATTAATGCCTTTGCCAATCAGCTTGGCACATAAATTATCCCGACGCTTGGCACAAGTCCGAAAAGAAAATATTTTAGACTATTTGCGCCCGGACGGTAAAACGCAAGTGACTATTGAATATGATGAAAACAATCAACCTGTCCGAGTGGATACGATTGTCATCTCTACACAGCATCACCCTGACACGACATTAGACCAAATCAAACGTGATCTGAAAGAGCAAGTGATTGACGCGGTTGTCCCGGCGGAGTTATTGGATGAAGAAACGAAATACTTCATCAACCCATCCGGCCGTTTCGTGATCGGAGGCCCTCAAGGAGATGCAGGATTGACTGGCCGGAAAATCATCGTCGATACATATGGCGGTTATGCTCGCCACGGCGGTGGTGCATTCTCCGGCAAGGATGCGACAAAAGTAGACCGTTCTGCGTCATACGCGGCACGCTACGTAGCAAAAAATATCGTGGCAGCTGGGCTTGCTTCCCGCTGTGAAGTGCAATTGGCGTACGCGATCGGCGTAGCTAAACCTGTTTCCATTTCCGTTGATACATTCGGAACTGGAAAAGTCGAAGAAAGCAAACTGGTCGAAATGGTTCGCGAACTGTTTGACCTGCGTCCAGCGGGCATCATTAAAATGCTTGATCTGCGAAGACCGATCTACAAACAAACAGCTGCATACGGTCACTTCGGCCGCACAGATGTCGAGCTTCCATGGGAACAGACAGACAAGGCAGCAGAATTGAAAGAGAAGTCCGGACTAGTCGTTAGTTAATCAAAAGATGATAGTCTGATTCATATTGAAAGATCCGGTAGAGAAAAACGAGTCGCTTTTCTCTACCGGATCTTATTTTTTATTTCATATGAAAATGGAAGGGGAGACTTAGGTCATCTTTCTGAAATATCCACCGCTCTTATTGTTTACCACCGATTCTCAGGTGTTTACCACCGCCTCTCGGTTGATTACCACCGATTCTCAGGAGTTTACCACCGTCTCTCAGGAGTTTACCACCGATTCTCGGAAGTTTACCCACCGACTCTCCAATGTTACTATTCAACTACAATTCGACATCTATTTTGATTTTCCAAAAACGGTTTGGTATGGTAAAGACATGCATAGTTTACGGGATGTTTTTCCAATCCCTTATTGGGAAATAACGATTCTCGTAGGGAGGTTGAAGTTTATGGGGATAGAAGTGTGGCTTGCCATTCTATTAGGTGGTTTTGGTTTGATATTCTTTGCGGGTATCGTCACTTTATTCATATTAGAAAAATGAAAGCACAGGAGTTGTGCTTTCATTTTTGCATTTCTTTATAAACTTGTCCTTTTTCCACGTAGCTATTTACGATCCGTAGCATGTCTGCCCGATCTTCATCATTCAGCTCACGGACCACTTTGGCAGGAGATCCAAAGGCAAGGCTGTTCGGAGGGATTTTCTTGCCAGGCGGCACTACGCTTCCGGCTCCAATAAAAGCTCCTTCGCCGATCTCTGCCCCATCCAAGATGATAGACCCCATTCCGATTAAAGCGCCTTTCCGAATTACGCAGCTGTGCAGCAATGCTTTGTGCCCAACTGTGACATCGTCTTCGATAAGCAATGTCTTGCCTGGACTTTGATGAAGACAGCTCAAATCCTGGATGCTCACTCGTTCCCCGATGATAGTCGGGGCGACGTCTCCCCGAATGACAGTATTGAACCAAATGGAGGAATGAGCGCCGATGGACACGTCCCCCGTAATCGTCGCATAATCTGCAATGTAAACAGTCGGGTCAATCGATGGCGTTTTACCATTGTATGGATAAATCATGATGATCCCCTCTTTCTTTAAAAATCGTGTATAATCATCGTATTATCATCCTGTTTTCATTGTAACAAAGACAGGCGAGGTTCGGAAATGATAGATTTTTCGCAGGAAGGGGAGAAATCCATGTGGAAGTGGGAATCTGAAGGACAACCGAAGGCGATTGTTGTCCTCGTCCATAATGCGTATGAACACCATCGCCGCTATGCATGGTTGATCCAAACATTACGAAATGGCGGTTTTCATGTCGTCACGAGCGACTTGCCGGGACATGGCGAAGAAAGTGGGAGAGGCATTCACGATGAGCCCTTTGAAGCTTATGTCAAGCACATTAAGAAAATGATTGAAGTCGCATTGCTCGACAATCTGCCGATGTTTATTGTCGGCCATGGATTAGGGGCGACGTTAGCCATGCATTTGCTGCAAACGGAGAAGCTCGAATGTGCAGGGTGTATTTTCAGTTCGCCTTGGCTTTCGCTGAAACAGCAGCCATCCAAGTTTTCAGCTATGATGACCAAACTATCACCTGCCATGAAACTCAATCATGACGTGCCCATCGAAAAATTGACTCGGAATTATGAGTTGTACATAGAAGCACAAAATGACCGGCATTACAGCTCCGCGGTAACGGCTTCTTGGTATCGGGAGTTGACTGCCTTTATGAAAGCTGTGATGGTTCATGAGACATCGGTACAGGATCTTCCTGTTCTCATCCAAACAGGAGGACGTGATAAAATAACGGATATTACGTACCCCAAAAAATGGCTCTCCAATCAGCAGCTTACCGAATTCCAGTATAAAGAGTGGAAGCGGTTGTATCATGATCTTTATCAAGAGCCAGAACGGGAAGAAGTGTATCAATATATGGAATCCTTCATGAACAACGTGCTCCGTTCTCTCGGTTATGTAGTGTAAATTGAATGATAGAAAGGAATGGGAAGATTGCTGACAATTGGATTTGTACGCCACGGAGTGACAGCTTGGAATAAGGAAGGACGAGCGCAAGGAAGCACGGACATTCCATTGGATGAAGAAGGCATTGCGATGGCGGAACGAGTAGCGGCACGATTAGCGGACGAGCAATGGGATGTCATATATACAAGTCCGTTAAGCAGGGCGAGAACAACAGCTGATATAATTGGAGGACAAATGCCCGGAGTTCCTCTGGTACTCGATGATCGGATTCGTGAAACGGGCGGAGGGAAGATCGAGGGGACGACCGAAGCGGAGCGAATCGATAAATGGGGAGCGAATTGGCGTGAGCTCGACATGGGGTTTGAACCGCATGATGAAGTCATTTCACGTGGGCTGGCCTGCATCGATGAAATACAGGATAAATATCCAGGCAAACGTGTGCTTCTAGTGAGCCATGGCACATTTATTAAACGCATTCTGAATGAGCTGGTCCCAGATGAAGATTTCGATCAAGGGGTAGACAATACATCTGTCACCATCTTGACTATGGGTGATGAAGGGACCCGATGTTCTCTATACAATTGTACGGCACATTTGAAGGCGGTGGACGCATGAAACAGGATGCCCGTTATTTCATTGAACAACTTCGAATGGAGCCGCATCCCGAAGGCGGCTATTATGCCAGTACCTTTCATTCCAAGGAAGAGATGGACAGACAGGGAAAGCGGCGCAAGCTATATACAAGCATTTATTTTTTATTGAAGCCCGGTGAAGTATCACATTTTCATCGTTTACAATCGGATGAAGTGTGGTATTACCATGCTGGCAGCCCGTTGCTGATCCATACTATAGATCCGGACGGTACCTATAGCGAAATTAAATTAGGTCTGGATGTCCATGCAGGGGAACAGCCGCAAGCTGTTGTGCCGAAAGGGACCATTTTTGGTTCTTCGATGGTCCAGGAAGGCTCATTCTCCTTAGTCGGCTGCATGGTGGCGCCAGGTTTTGATTTTGAGGATTTTGAACTGTTTACACGTGAAGAATTGCTTGGACAGTACCCACAACATGAAACGATCATCACTCGATTGACTCGTTCATAACAGCAGGCGCTTAACAGGCGCTTGCTATTACCTCTTTCACTTGCAATTGGGTGTAATGCCAGAATTCTTCCAGCTGTTTTCTGAAGGACAAAACTAGTATAGGTGTAGGGATGAGGCAGCTGCACACTTAATAGGATTTTCCACTTATTTCTGTGGAAAAACGTGAAACTTTTTTAAAAATGAAGTAGTCTAGTAATAGATAGATTTTGAACGGAGGAAGTCAGTTTTGAAAAAAGAAACGAAAAGTGAAATTATGTCGTGGATTAAATCATTGGCAATTGCATTTGTCATCGTATTTGTCGTTCGCCAATTTCTTTTTGCTCCTGTTGTCGTATCGGGGCAATCTATGGAACCGACATTTGAATCGAACAACCGCGTTGTCATATCTAAAATCCATAAACTTGATCATTTTGATTTGATTGTTTTCCACGCACCGGGCTCGAAGGAAGATTATATTAAGCGTGTCATTGGATTGCCGGGTGATACGGTTGAAATGAAAGATGATCAATTATTCATCAATGGCAAAGCGTATGATGAACCGTACATTGAGGCAAATAAAGAGAAAATATTTAAAGACCAAAAATTGACGGAAGACTTCGAGGTAACGGTTCCGGAAGGACAGCTCTTTGTCCTTGGCGATAATCGCCGTAACAGTACAGACAGCCGAATGATTGGATGTATTGAAGAGTCATCCGTTGTCGGAAAAGTTGAATTCCGCTTTTTTCCATTTAACTCCATAGGAATACCAAAGTAACCATGCAGCGGACAACAGTTATTGGGATTGACGGATTAGGAGGGGCGGGGAAAACGACGATCGCTGAAAAGATTCAGCGTGAGGTCGTTGGCTCTGTCCTTTTGCATATCGACGATTTTATTCATCCGAGACGCGTTCGTTATGAGGATAGTGTAGAGCCTTGGAGAGCGTATTACGAAAAGCAATGGCGTTATTCCTATTTGATAGAAACCATTTTGGAGCCAATCCGCAGAGGCATGTCGGTACAAAAGAAGATTGAGCTTTATCATAAAAGCGAAGATTCCTATGTTGAAGAATGGATTCATATTCCGAATGGCTGTTTGTTAATCATCGAGGGTGTTTTTTTACAGCGCGCAGAATTAAGGGATTATTTGGACACTGTTATCTTTGTTGATGTTGATAAGGAAACTCGTCTTCGCCGTGTTATGGAACGAGACTCGTATATAGGCGATTCAGGCGCAATTCTAAACAAGTATAACAACCGTTATTTTCCAGCGGAAGAGGAATACGTGCGTGAATACGATCCAGCAAACCGGGCTCATCTAGTGTGGAACGAGCAAATGGGGACAAAAAGATTCCATGATTATCTCCTGACAATTGCGGGTATCCTTTAAAGGACTATTCATAGAGGAGTGACGATCATGGCAAAAGAAAAGAACAACCAGAAGAACAGCGGAAAGCATGAATCGGACCAGCCCAAGATGTCAGGAGCGGAATTCACGGATGAACAGCGCCACACTAATGAAGTGGCTTCCACTTCCTATGTCGGAAGTCGGAAAAACAAGACAGATCTGAAGGATGACAAACTGGAAACAGGCGGCTATTAATTCTTTGCGTTTCGTATCTTTCTTACGAGTCAGCGCAGACCCGATCCTGGCTTGAAGATGCTTGCCAGAATGAGGCAGTCGTCAAAATGTTGGGGCAACCCTCTAGTCTCGAAATAAATAAGTAAGCCTTTGTCAATTGGCTAAAGCCTCTGCAACTGCAGGGGTTTTTTTTACTTGTCTCTACAAATATCCGTTCGTATGGTAAATTAGAAATAACCTCAATGAAGGAGTTACAAACAACATGTATGATTTTTTTGAAAGGAAAAAGAGGGAGCTTGGTATTGAGTTAAATGAAGTACAAAAAAAAGCTGTGATGCAAACGGAAGGCCCTTTGCTATTATTAGCATGCCCCGGCTCCGGGAAAACGACAACCATGATTATGCGCATCGGTTATTTGCTTGAAGAGAAAAAGGTGCCGGCTTCCCGTCTGAAGGCGATCACGTTCAGTCGGGCATCAGCCAGAGATATGGCCGAACGATATGAGAAGTTTTTTCCGGGACATCCATCTATCGATTTTTCAACCATTCATAGTTTGGCGTTCCTGATCACACGTACATATTTACAAAAAACCGGCACTTCGTATGAATTGCTTGAGGGAAATAAAAGAGAGCGGGCAGCATTGACAAAGACCTCTATTGTAAAGGAGCTGTATCGCAAGACGATGCGGGAAGAGGGAACAGAAGACGATATACAAGCCTTGCTGACCTTCATCTCCTTTCTAAAAAATAGGATGACTCCCCATTCCGAGTGGGAAGATGTTAAGGGACCTTTTCACAAGGCGGGGACCATCGCTTTACAATATGAGCAACGAAAATCGTTGAAGCAGGGCCATTTGCTTCTTGATTTTGATGACATGCTGACCATTGCAGAACAGGCCCTCCGTTGCGATCAGGAGCTAGCTGAGTCGTTTCAGAGTCGATATGACTATATGCTGACGGATGAAAGCCAAGATACGTCGCTTGTCCAACATAAATTAATTGAACACCTCGTCAAACCTCATGGCAACTTATGTGTGGTTGCTGATGATGATCAATCGATCTATACATGGCGGGGAGCAGACCCCGATTACCTCCTCGATTTTCAAAGGGTTTACCAAGACACTGAACTGTTGAAAATGGAAAGGAATTACCGGTCCTCCAAAGAAATTGTGGAGGTCGCAGCGGAGTTTATTAAACGAAACAAAATGCGCTACGAAAAGACGATGCATACAATAAATGATACGGCGGGTCCTTTAGTTATCAAACAATTCGAGTCGCCGAAAGAGCAATTAGAGTACGTGACGTATGAAGTATTGAATGAAAAAAACTTGAGCGAAGTGGCGATCCTCTTTCGCAACAACTCCTCATCCACCCTTTATGTCAATGAGCTGCACCGGCGGGGAATTCCCTTTTATATGAAAGATGCGGACGATAAATTCTTTTCCCATTGGATTGTGGAAGATATATTAAATTTTATGAGGCTTAGCTTCAATGTGGAACGAAAAGATATCTTTGCAAAAATCATCATGAAAATGAACGTCTTTGTCTCGCGCAATATGGTGACCCACTTTGTAAATACCCATACGGCTGGCAATGTATTCGAATCATTCATCCGATCGACAGAGTTGAAAAGGAGCCAAGTCGATAAATTGGAGCATTATCAGGAGATCTATGACAAGATGGGTTCCATGCGGCCAGCCCAAGTCATCCGTCAGATCCGGTATGAAATGGAGTATGAAGAAGCTTTGAAAAGCCGAGCAGAAAAGTTCGGTTATCGCATCGAAAGCTTGTTGGGCATTCTGGACACACTGGAGAGCATTGCATCGCAAGTGAGAACGATGGTGGAGTTTGCAAATCGGTTAAAAGAATTGGAAAGTGCTGTAGCAGAGGCGAAATACAATCCTAAAGAGAATGCGGTCACGTTGTCTACCTTCCACAGTGCGAAAGGCTTGGAATTCAGCAGAGTGTTTATGATTGATCTGGTAAAAGGCATCATTCCTTCGGAGGACGATGAACTTGAGATTTCCGCTATGGAAGAAGCGAGGCGGTTGTTTTATGTCGGCATGACTAGGGCAAAGCGTAAACTGGAATTACTGTCGTTTCGGACAATGGACGGAAAGACTAAGGAAGACTCGAAATTTTTGAATGAAGTGCGAGGGATTCTCATGAAACCAGAGGAAACAAAGCAGCCGAAAATCAAAAAAGCAGACCTTTCCATTCCGTTGGATCCTGATGGCGTCGGGAAACGCGGTGAACTGGCAGATGGAATGATTGTTACGCATCGTGTTTTCGGCAGAGGAGTTATCGAGTCGATTGGTACGGAAGACATCCAAATCCGATTTGGTGACACGGTAAAAAGACTGTCCTTGGCAACAATTTTAAGCAAAAGACTGTTGAAAGTGATGGCCGTATGAGGATAGGGATTCTCGTCGGGGTTGCCGGCGCATTCGGAGCCATCTGCCGATATGGCCTTGGGAGATTGGTGATACCATTGTCTATGGATTTTCCAATGGGGACGTTTGCTGCCAATATGATCGGATCATTCCTAATGACATTCTTTGCTGCCGGCGCTATTCAGCGGCTGACTCGCAATATCTCCCTGCAAACAGCCATCACGACAGGATTCATCGGTTCCTTCACCACCTTCTCGGCACTCAGTATGGAAACCGTGACACTTATTCAGGAAGGCAAGTGGCAAGTGGCGTTCCTATACGTTGTGAGCAGTTTTGCCGGTGGTATGGGAATGGCTGCATTCGGCCAAAGAAGGGGTTTGAAGTCATGATCTATCTTCAATTCGTAGCGGTTGGAGTGGGAGGAGCCGTCGGAGCTGTAATCCGCTGGTGGATCTCCACTCACATGAACCGGGCGGGAAAATTTCCAACCGGCACCTTTCTCGTGAATAGTGCGGGTTCCTTGTTGATTGGTTTTATTGTCGGCATGCAGGTGAGCATGTTGGTAACCCTTTTTCTCGTATCTGGAGTTGCCGGCGGTTTGACGACTTTCTCCACGTTGAATAAAGAGCTTCTTTCTTTGTGGAAAGATAAAAAAAGATTGTTTTTCATATATGTATTCAGTACGTACGGTCTCGGAATTCTTTTAGCGAGTATTGGTTATTCAACTGGCCGAACCTTTTGAAGTCCTGATCTGTTTCAGTCTGTCCTATTGGGGAATAGAGTAGAAGACTACTAGGATGGATGGAGGACTTGAAATGGACAAGCACAAAGAAGATATGACAAAAAAAGAAAATCAGCTAAACCAATTTCGTTCGTTGGACAAAGGCAAACGGCTGACGACAAATCAAGGGTTGAAGATTTCGGAAGATGAACATTCCTTAAAGGCCGGTTATCGAGGACCGACATTGATGGAGGATTTTCATTTTCGGGAAAAAATAACTCATTTCGATCATGAAAGAATTCCGGAAAGAGTTGTTCATGCGAGAGGATACGCAGCTCATGGTGAATTTGAATTATATGAGTCGATGAAACAATATACGAAAGCCGCCTTTTTACAGGAACCAGGTTCAAAAACGCCGGTATTTACCCGTTTTTCAACAGTAGCAGGGAGCAGGGGGTCTGCCGAAACCGTACGGGATGTGCGTGGATTTGCAGTCAAGTTTTATACAGAGGAAGGGAATTATGATCTGGTCGGCAATAATATCCCTGTATTTTTCATTCAAGACGCCATCAAGTTCCCCGATTTAATCCATGCAGTGAAGCCTGAACCTCATAATGAAATGCCGCAAGCCGCTTCAGCGCATGATACCTTCTGGGATTTCATCGCCAACAACCAAGAATCGGCGCATATGATTATGTGGCATTTGTCCGACCGAGCCATCCCTCGGAGCTTCCGGATGATGGAAGGCTTCGGCGTCAATACGTTCCGGTTTGTGAATGAAGAGGGACAAGCCCATTTCGTGAAATTCCATTGGAAGCCGAAATTGGGCGTTCATTCGCTCGTCTGGGATGAAGCGCAGAAAATTAGCGGTAAGGACCCTGATTTCCATCGGCGTGATTTGTGGGAAGCGATCGAAATGGGGAATCCAGTCGAATTTGAACTGGGTGTTCAATTGATTGATGAAAAAGATGAGTTCATGTTTGACTTCGACATTTTAGATCCTACGAAACTTTGGCCGGAGGAGCAGATCCCCGTCAAACTGATAGGGAAAATGACGTTGAATCGAAACGTGGACAATGTCTTTGCGGAAACAGAGCAAGTGGCATTCCATCCGGGCAACGTTGTACCTGGAATTGATTTTACGAATGATCCGTTGCTGCAGGGACGGTTGTTCTCCTATACGGATACCCAGTTGATTCGTCTAGGCGGACCGAATTTCCATGAGCTTCCGATCAACCGTCCAGTTTGTCCATTCCATAACAACCAACGCGATGGATATAGCCGACAAACCATCAACGTCGGCCAAGTCGCCTACCATAAGAATTCCCTGGCAGATAACACTCCTGCCGTATCTAGCGAAGCGGAGGGAGGGTATGTCCATTATCAGGAAAAGGTAGAAGGACAAAAAGTGCAGGCAAGAAGCGAGTCATTCGCGGATCATTTCTCTCAAGCTAAACTCTTTTGGAACAGTATGTCGAAAACGGAAAAGAAACATATAGTTGATGCTTTCAGCTTTGAACTTGGCAAAGTAAAGAGCAAAAGTGTGAGACAACAGGTCGTCGATATGTTTGCGAATGTCGATGTAGGATTGGCCACAGCTGTCGCCGAAGCGATCGGTGTGGAGTTTCCTTCTAATGTGAAGGAATCAAAAGTGACCCAATCGTCGCCAGCTCTCAGTCAAATGAATACAACCAAACGTCCCGAAACGAGAAAGGTAGCAATTTTAATCGGTGAAGGGTTTGATGGAGCTGAATTAGAATCGCTTGTCAGTGCATGCGTGAACGCAGAGATAACTGTGGATCTGGTAGGTGAACGTTTCGGAATCGTACATGGCACCGATGGACTGGCTGCTGAAATCGATCAGACCTTTTTGACCGCACATTCAACGGTATACGATGCTGTTTACGTTGCAGGCGGTACGGCAGAGAATAGGAAGAAATTCCAACTGGATATGATCGATTTTATTAATGAAGCGTATCGCCACTATAAACCGATCGGCATTGCGAAAACCGGTCTAGATTATTTTGAAGCCTCTTTAGCGGAGGAAGGACCTGGTGTTGTGCTGCCGATCCAAATAGAGGGCAATCCGGCAGCCTTTATTGAAGCGGTAGCCGCTCATCGTCATTGGAATCGCAATGTATTTGGCTGGGAAGGATAAGGAGAGTTGCCAGTTGCCGAATATCGGTGACTGGCAGTTTTTTTGTGCGTCCATTGCTCCAAATGGCTGATAGCAACTGCATTTACTGCATGCTATCATTACAACTATTGGTGGAAAGGGTGAGACATGTAAGGAAGATGAAAGGGGTTGAAATCGTTATTTTTTATATACATAAGTAATTTTGTTGAAACCTAAGAAGATAAATGAAAGATTGAGCAACCATTTTAAAAGATAGAGGTTATATAGATATGAAAAAACTATTTTGTTGTTTACTATGTTTGATGATCAGCATACCTATGATTGCTGGATGCACAGAAATGAATACGAAGAGCACTGATTATGAAGAAGTAGATCAAGAAGCACCCGAATTTGAAAGGGTAAAAGTGGAGTTGTCGCATCCAATTGACGGCGATACACTAGCGGTTACTTACAAAGGAAAAGTAGAGAAGATTAGGTTATTATTAGTAGACAGTCCGGAAACAAAGCATCCTCGTTTAGGAGAGCAGCCATATGGGAAAGAGGCGAAGGAGTTCACTGCTGCCTTATTGGAAGGTGCAACTAAGATTGAACTTGAATTTGACATTGGGCCCCAAGAGGATAAATACGGTCGATTATTAGCGTATGTTTACGTGGATGGTCAATTGCTGCAGGAAGAATTATTAAAAAATGGACTAGCACGAGTCGCTTATATTTATCCACCGAACACCCGATATGTCGATCAGTTTGATTTTATTCAAAAGAAAGCGCAACAACAAGGGATCGGAATATGGGAAATCGAAAACTATGCGCAAGAAGATGGTTTTCATCCTGATATGATCGATTCAGCATCTGCGATAAATGATTCGAATAAAAATAACTCCAAGAAATGCGACATTAAAGGGAATATAGGAAAAGACAAGATATACCACACACCTGAATCACCGTGGTATGAACAGACAAAGGCAGAAATTATGTTTTGTTCTGAAGAAGAGGCAGTTAAGGCTGGATTTCGTTCTCCGAAACAATGACAATGAGTTCAAGCCTTGCTATCCATATACCGACTGAAAAACTTATGTAAGAGGAGGAAGGGGAGAACATGAGCGAAAGTATACTCATTATAGAAGACGAAATAGGATTAAGTAAAATGCTAAAACGATTGTTAGATAAGGAAGGGTTTCAAGAGGTTTATCAAGCAGATTCTGGCGCTGCAGCATTGAGTCAAGTAAAGGATCATGAGATTGATCTTATTTTGCTTGATGTCATGCTGCCAGATACAAATGGTTTCGACCTGTGTCAGCAAATTAGAGAAATATCAGATGTTCCGATTATCTTTTTGACAGCGCGCACGACTGATATTGACAAATTAACCGGATTTTCTATGGGTGGGGATGATTATATAACAAAACCATTCAATCCCCTTGAAGTAGCTGCTCGAATCAAGGCCATCTTACATCGTCAAAGGCGAACAAAACCGGAAACGTCTCAAATGTTTCTAACTGACCGTTTTGTTTTGCATTATGATCAAGCGAAGTTAATTGTAGAAGGAAAAGAAGTGAATTGCCCTGCCAAGGAGTTCCAATTACTTAAATTCATGTGCCAGCATCCCAATCGAGTTTTTAGTGTAGACCATCTATATGAAAAAGTTTGGGGAGATTATAGTATTGTCGGAAAAGAGAATACGGTCATGGTCCATATGAGTCGCTTACGACAAAAAATAGAAAAAGATCCGAAACGTCCTGAAATTTTAAAAAATGTAAGGGGTTTGGGTTATATGCTTAATGCCCAAAACGATAGGAGTCTCCAATGAAATTAGAGACCAAAATTTCAATCGCATTACTAATTATCCTTTTAACCTTAGGTGCTGTTTTTTTTATAACTGGTTTTTCAGTACTCAACTTTTTGAGTGTTCCTTTGGAGATAGATGGATTTGTCGTATATGTTGTAGTTTCATTGTTATTCATCGGAATAATTATCTTGATGGGGTTTGTTATAGATCGTCAAGTTAGGAAGCCTCTCTTCTTCTTTATTAGCTGGATCGATCAATTATCCTTTGGGGTTTTTAAAATGCCCGACATGATTAAAAATTTCTCTTTCAACCAGATGCGGTTACGTCCTTTTTTGGAACTGAAAGTAAAACTGGATGGTTTAACATATCAGTTAAATGCTGCTGAAAAAGAAAGAAAAGAACTTGAAGAAACAAGGAAAAACTGGACTTCAGGAGTGACACATGACTTAAAAACACCGCTATCCTACATAAAAGGGTATGCAGCCATGCTTCGTTCTGAACATAAATGGGATGGAGAAGAAATCAAGGAATTTGCTAAAATTATTGAAGAAAAATCATTATATATGGAGCAGTTAATTGATGATTTAAGTATTGTTTATGAATTTGATAAAATGCAAATCCCTTTACATTTACGTACAGTAGATCTAGTCGCATTTGTGGAAAATGTTTTGGAAGACTTGCGTCAGTCTCCGATGGCCGAAGATTATGCTATTCATTTAAACGTCAAAAATGAAGGCGGCATTTTATTATCTTTTGATCAGACATTGCTAAAAAGGGCATTAGAAAATTTCATTATGAATGCGATTTATCATAATCCTCCTAAAACAATAATCATTGTTTCCATAGAAACAACAGAGGATGCAACCTTAATAGAAATTAAAGATGATGGCATCGGAATGGATGAAAAAACAATTCGACATTTATTTAATCAATATTACCGAGGTACAACGACTGACAAAGCTCAACTTGGTTCGGGGCTGGGAATGTCAATTGCCAAGCAGTTTATTGAAAGACAAAAGGGACAAATTGCAGTTGAAAGTGAACTGGATAAAGGGACAAAGATAAAGATTCTATTTCCTTCAAAAAATTAAGATTCCGTTAAGACACCATTTCAATGGTGTTTATTTTTTTGCCGTATACTATGGATTATTCGCGTCGAGCCATCCACTACTGAATGGGGAGGAATGAAATAAGTGAGTAAACCGTTAGATAGGAAAATGAAGAAGGCGTTGTATCAAATTATCCAGATATGGTGGTGGAGCAAATGTTAGTTGAAGCACAAGCCATTTCCATAGCTATAGGCGGGCGGCGTGTACTTGACAGAGAGTTCGTTCGGTGCAAGCCCGGTATTATGACTGCCCTAGTTGGTGCAAGTGGATCTGGAAAGACTACACTCCTCCACTGCCTCGGATTACTGCTCCCGGTGGACAATGGCAGCATTCTGATAGAGGGGAACGATGTCACAAGATATAGCACCGCGGAACGCCGGCGTTTTTGGCAAGATCATGCTGCATTCGTGCTCCAGGATTATGGCGTTATGGATGAGGAATCGGTTGCCTTTAATGTCACTATGAAAAAGAGCATCATTGGAGGTCGTCTCTCTGGGAACAGAGAACAGTTAAGACAATCACTCGACCAAACAGGTCTTAAAGGTCGAGGAAATGAGTTGGCAGGACATCTAAGCGGGGGAGAGAAGCAACGACTTGCCTTGGCTCGTGCCATCTATAAAGATGCTAATATCCTATATGTTGATGAACCGACTGCTTCTTTGGATGCAACCAATCGGAGGATGGTCATCGAGTTGCTTACAGACTTTGCTGCACGTGGCCGCACAGTTATCGTGTCAACGCATGATTCCGAGATGATTGATGCCTGTGGTGCAATTCATCGGATCGGTTCCAACAGTTCAATACATGAATGAAAGTACATGTACCGAGGAGGATACTTATGAAATCAACTTCTAAGATGATGATCAGTATGATAGTTGGCTTGCTATTGTTAGGAGGTGTGTGTGTGTTTATAACCGGCTCGTTCATGAGATCGGTTAAAGATACCCATCCGCCATGTGACCAGCTTCCTAGCGTTGCAGATGCCACTGTTGCACTGGAAAATCACAAAGATTTAATCAAGAAAATAGAAAACCTAGGAGGTGGGATTCAAGTGGAAATAGGCAAGCCGTGTCCAGATGACCAAAACCGTGGGCTTGTCCAGGTGAGCTATGAGACGAAATTAGAACGTGATTCTGTCGACGAGCTGCTTACTCGAAGCGAGGGATTTGGGGTCCCGGTACATTTGGTGAAGCGCTAACACTGTCTTATAGACTAACATAGACACTTTTATACACGCAAGACTGACTTGCCTTATGGCATACGAACAGTGGCAAATAAGTAAAGGCTTCAAAAAGAAAGAGGTGAGGTCAGAAGATGAATATGCATAAACGTATTATCATCCTTGTTTCAGGTGCGTTATTTGCTTTACTTGCACTGCTGGCCGGAATCATTACCGACCTGAATGATCGAGAATTTCCACAGGCTATTGGGAGCAAGAGCAGGCTTAACATGAATTTCACTGAATCGGGATTCTCTATTAATGAAGCGTTTTCCAAGTTAGAGGAACTCAATGCACGCCTAGATCTTGGACTGGTCAAAATCGCTCCAGATCTTGCTAACGACGGAGAGGGCGAAATTTTTGCTGCGCTTACTAAGGTAGGGCTGCCCAACAAATTTACCTGGTTTAATGGCAGCGATACTGGCAAAGTGGTAGGCAAAGATCGACTTTCCAATTCTTATCCCGATGGGTTTTACCTCGTGACTGGCAATATGGCGCATTTAGATGAGTTTGTGAATGCATTACAAGATGCAGGTGTAGAAATTACCCGCAGAGATGCCGCTATCTTGGATAGTTTGGTTTTCGTAGTACAGGAAAGAGGATTTATAACCGTAATTCTTGCTTCATTAGCGCTAATTTCATCCCTTGCATTGTTCTGGTTATCAGTAAGGGCACGCGGGCGTGCTATTCAAGTACTGGGCGGCTCTCCAACTGGCCGGATTCAAATGCAGGATCTTACTGATTTTGGTGGTGCATTATTCATTTCGGCGGGAATGATAGCGATGGTTGCAGCAAGCTACGTGGGGATATTTCATGGCTGGATGTATGTTAGCACCTTCCTCAAAATACTTATCAGTATTCAAATTGTTGTCATTGCTATATCTATAGTAGCTGCCCTGATTATGTCCGCCTCTGCGTGGCCGAGCGCTGCCATGCTTGCTACTAGACAGCCAGCCGTAAAAAGCCTCCGAAGAGTGTCATTTGTAATCCAGGCGCTAACATTCGTATTAGTGGTCTCATTCGCCACCCCTGCTTGGTCTTCGTATAAAAACTCGGCTGCTAAGGCAACTGAAATGGCTCAGTGGAAAAAACTCTCAGACCAAGTGTCAATTGCGTTTGCATTAGACGTAGATGAAATGGATCGCGTGGAGTCGAAGATAGGCAAGGTGGTCAAGGGAGCGGATTCCGTCAAAACAGTTGCACTTTCGTATACGTATACCAAAGAAATGTGGCCTTCGGTTGATTTTGACGATTACTCTGCCGTGTCTTTCGTAAACCAGCGTTGGCTTGATCTAGTCACTATAAGTGCGGAAAATTCAGTTGTAAACGCCGTTACGCATGAAGATCTTTCAAAAGATCTCGTTGTTGAAATCCATGAAGCAATCGATCTATTGTCGAGAGAAACGTATTCCGAGAATCTTTTTAAACAAATACAATTTTATGAACCGATTGAGGGGTTCCGGATTCCAGTGGCTCAAGGAGGCGGGGGAGAAAGTCTCCGTTTTGGAGATGATATCCTGCTCGTTGTCATACCCTCCTTGTACAACACGTATAACGATTCTGCCCTGACATCTATGCTATCGAGCAGCAACGTAATGTTTACAGGTGCAACTGCTACGCAGCAATTATTAGCACAACATGGTCTAGATGGAAAAGCGCTGCGTGATCAAGGCATCAAAGGTGAACTGAAAGTTGTTTATGTTGCCGAAGATGGGATATTGCAGGCACAGTTCGCTGCTTATCTTGTATGGTTGCAAAATCTTTCGCTGATTGCACTGGTAGTTGCTTTTAGCGTTGCTACTGCAATTAGTGCGTTGATTACCGCAACATTACAAGCGAAGCGTGACTTCCCATTGAGGTTGGCGGGCCAGGCCTGGGGGCAAATTATAGGGAACCGTATGACCAAGGAGTTGTTTGCAGCAATTATACTTTTGGGAATGATTGTCATGCTGCAAAAACCGACTGTTTCTGGCGTTCTAATTAGTACCGGGACATATGCATTGCTGTTAATTCCGCTGTCTCATCTGCTTGCAGTGCGCTGGTGTTTTAATGGAGTTAGTAAACGTAAATTGTGATTGGAGATAGTACCATCCAATTTTGAAGCCCAATTTCTTAAAGTAGAGAATTGGGCTTTTTGTATTTGTTATGGAGTAAAAAAACCATGAAAGCGCAACGGAATAAAGCCAAGACAATGCAACGAATCTAGGGTACTTAAGTCAAGATATCTTACGCCTGAATCCCCGTTATTTAGCCGAACAAGGCAAAAGTTATTTTTGTATGAAAGCAGATGCTGGAAAAGACGATTTTCATGATCCTGCGTACAACATAAAGTAAGAAGCGAGGGAAATTAGGAATACCAATTCTTCTTACATTCAAATGAACACTTGAATAATGTGAAAGAAGTGGTACAATACATTCAAATGTATATTTGAATGTATGGAGGAGAAGACATAATGGATATATTTACACATGAATGGCTGCAACGGAATGATGCACCGAATCTTTATTTAACAAGTACGAAAAAAGGCTCTTTAAAAACGATTATTCTTGTACCTGGCATCGGATGGCATGCCGGATTTTATGTTCAATTAATGAATCGATTAGAAGAAGAAGGATATCGTGTTATTGCAGTTGATCTGCGAGGACACGGACGAAGTGAAGGACAAAGAGGACAGCATCTTTATGAAGAACTAATTGAAGACGTCAAGGATGTTGTGGAATATGTTGTTCGAAATTATGAAGGTGATGTGTATTTATTTGGCACAAGCTTTGGTGCGAGTATTGCATATTATGCAGCAATAAATACACCACATATAAAAGGACTCATTTTAAATAACGCCTGGGATTTAAATAATCTTCCTTCAACTATCAATAAAAAAAGGATTTTTACTATGTTAAATAAGCACTCAGAAAATCCGAATAGGTTAATAGCATTGCCAATTATTATGGGAGCAAAAATGTCATGGAGTTTATTTGATAATAAATTGAGATTCCTAGGATTACTTAAAGATAAGTTGTGGCACCGCAAATGGTCGGTGCAATCCTGGAAATCGTTTCTTCAATATAAAGCAGATCCAAGTTCCATACAAAACTTTAACTTACCTACTTTGGTTTTAACCGGAGATCAAGACGGTATGTTACCCTTGGAATATACGCAAAGTGTATTTCATGATTTAGCTACCAGTAATAAAGAATTAAAAATAATTAAAAATGCAGGTCATATGATCATGCTAGAATATCTTGACGAGAGTGTTCCAATTGTTTCAAAGTGGGTAAAATCGATTGAATCAAGAAAAGATGTTGTTTGAAAGAATCCTTGTCATTTTTACTGCCGAATACCTTAAAAAGAGATAGAGACTCGCAGAATTGTACAACATGAAGGAGTTAAAACATGCAGAATTTTGGCGTGCAGGTTCGTATTTGTGAAGCGAAAGGTACTATTAGGTGCGTTAATTTCCTTGAATTAACGCACCTTCATAACATAATATTTGCATGGTGTTTCCAAAAACTATTTTTAGTTAGATATAGTTAACATTTTTGAAGCTGCATATAAATAGTCTTTCTCAAATGTAATATAGTATTGTTCATCTATCATGTTATCTTTCATTCCATCCTTTAAAGAAACTAACTGTATCGAGGGAAGTTCCACGTTACTTTCTACCAATAGTTCCCTAAGAATATTTCCTTCCGTTTTAGTAATAAATTGATTGAGTTGTGTCGGAGGAAGTTTTTCATTAATCTTACGAAGAATGTTTATGAGGTCTTCATCCCCTAAGCTTTTTCCGACAGTTGTAGCATCCATCAATAATGACAAAACCTCTTCTCCATTCAAATGATTCGTTCCCTTTTTGAACTCAAATGCTGCTCTAGATATAGCCCTAACTCGAATATCTTCTCGCAAGTCATATTCTATACCACTTACCGAATCAATCATTGTTGAAAAGGTTTCTAAATCCATTACAGTATAATAATCAATGGGTAAATCAAACAAATTAGAAACGGTGGTTCTTACACTTTCAGCTCCTCCGGTCCCTTTAACATAAGCAAATATCATTTTGTCAAAAGTCGTAACACCATTTTGATCTATAATGGGAACATAAGTATCACGGGGGATGGACAGAACCTTAACCATTTTTTTGTCTTGATGATAAGAAAGCAGGAGGTTAATAGGCACTCTATCCGTATCATCTTTCACCGTAAATAAAACAGTGAAATCATGATCATTCTTTTGAGATCCAACTCCGTTTTCATCATGTAATGCAGTCTCGCTTTGAATGGTAGTAACGTTTCCTTGCAGAATCGATGGTGTGAATAAAAGGATGCACAAGCTCGCCATTAACAAGGAGACTATAAGAGGAACAAGTTTACTGCGTGTTTTCTTTTGAGGGGCTGCCTTTTCATCCAGTTGATGAAGTTGTTCAAACACTTTATTCCGGTCTTCTTTCGTAAAACGCAGTTCTTGCATCGACTGGTCAGCAAATTGTCCTGTAAACCGTTTATCTTCCATGAAACTCTTCCTCCTTTATAATCGATTGTAATTTTTGTTTTGCTCTTCTCAAACGGGTTTTCACCGTATGTACTGAGAGATCTAACACAATGGCAATCTCCTCTGAATTTAAGGAATTATAATAGTACAAAAAAACCACTTCTCGATAAATTATTGGGATAGAGAAGAGGGTATCTTTCATTTCTTCGCTTTTGTATCTATCCATAACTGTTTTCTCGACGGATGGAGAGAAAGATCTCGCCGTTTCATTGATTAAATTTTTCACTTGGACCATTTTGTAATTCCAACTTTTTAAGTAATCTTTACATTCATTAATCGTTATACGATAGAGCCATGTTTTGATATGTGCATCGTTTCGAAATGAATGCAGATTTTTGTAACATTTGATAAAGGCATTTTGAACCATATCTTTAGCCATTTCCGGATCTTTTACATAGGAATATGCCAAACGTGTCAGCTCATTGCCGTAGTCGATCATAATAGTTTCTAACATCATGTCTTTTTCAGTTTTGTCCATGTTCCCACCCCCTCTTTCAACCCAACTCTAATTCTCCTATTAGACGACTAGCAAGAGAGAATCGGTTCAGTTTTGCAATACTAGTTAAAAAATCGGCCCAATGTGATCGAATGGCTGGCCAAGGATATAGGTATGTCAGTCCATAGCTGTAATCGATATATGAATTTATTTTATTCTCCAACCTCTTGACATCTTGTTTAAACGTGATAAGATTCTACACTATATAAGAAATCATTTTCATTCCAATTACATAAATAGCTTGGAAGGATGGCAGAGTAGAGATGTCGTTTTGCAAAAGACAGAGACTGGATGGTTGGTGAAAATCCAGGCAACGGCATTTTGAATTACATCATCCGTTTTGCTTCAGGCTTTGCATTGAGCGGATGGCGCTTCCACGTCATCAAGTAGGGTGGTACCGCGGAGAACTCCTTCGTCCCTGTTTTAGGGATGAAGGGGTTTTTTGTATGGATTTAGCAGAAAAAGGAGGAATTCAACATGAATCACATCAAAGCAATTCAGAAACCATCAACGCTTGAATCCATTGCGCTGGTTGTTGCCATTATTTTAATCATCAGTTCAAGCATTATCTTATTCGATGCGGTTCCACATCTTCCGATTCTTTTTTCTGTTTTATTGCTCATCGCCTATGGGATGGTCAAAAGGATTCCGTTCCGGAGTCTGGAAAAGGGCTTGGTCGACGGGGCGGGGGCAGGGATGAGCGCGGTCTTCCTGTTTTTCTTCATTGGAATCCTGATTAGCAGCTGGATCATGAGCGGGACGATTCCGACATTAATCTATGTTGGATTTCAAATCATAACGCCAACGTTCTTTTTTGCCATTGTTTTCGTTGTCACTTCGATTGTAGGGATATCAATCGGAAGTTCCTTGACAACCGTCGCAACGGTAGGCGTCGCTTTTATTGGGATGGCCCATGTCATGGAGATATCACTGCCAATTGCAGCAGGTGCCATTGTTTCAGGGGCGTTTTTCGGGGATAAGATGTCGCCTTTATCAGATACAACCAACCTGGCTTCCTCAATTGTTAAAGTCGATCTCTTTGAGCATATTCGCAATATGGGGTGGACCACGTTACCGGCCTTTGTTATCTCTTTTGGTTTATTTGCCATCATTTCACCGAGAGTGGAAACTGCTGACCTCGAAAAAATCAACCTTTTCAAGGAAGGTTTGCTTCAGACCGGGGCCATTCATTGGTACGCCTTCATCCCGCTTATTTTGCTGGTCATCTTGACAATCCGCAAAGTGCCTGCCATTTTGACATTGGCAATCAGCTCATTCGTTGCCGTCTTGATTTCCTATTTGCACCAGAGTTATGGAGTGGGCGAAGTGTTCAGCATTTTATTTAACGGGTTTAATTCGTCGACTGGCTTGGAAGATGTCGACAAATTGCTAACGCGTGGTGGCATGAATAGCATGATGTTTACAGTAGGACTTGTTCTGCTTGCGCTTAGTATGGGAGGGCTTTTGTTCACATTGGGAATTGTTCAAACGTTATTGGCACTCGTGTCTTCCTGGCTCCGTAAGACATACGCTGTTATTTCGGCCGCTGCTCTGACTGCGATCGGCATCAATGTGTTGATCGGAGAACAATACTTGTCCATTTTGTTGACGGGGCAAGCATTCCAAACGCAATTTGAAAAGCTGGGCCTAGCGAATAAAAACCTGAGCCGCGTGATGGAAGATGCCGGAACAGTAGTCAATCCACTTGTGCCATGGAGCGTATGCGGAATTTTTATCACGGATGTGCTTGGGGTTGCCACGCTTGATTACTTGCCGTTTGCCTTCTTTTGTTTGCTATCACCTATATTGACAGTGCTGTTTGGTTTTATGGGTAAAACTTTGACACGAATCGGCTAACAATTTCGTTGCAATAAAAAAAGGCGAGGGAGCAGAAAGCCCCTTGCCTTTACTACTTTGCTCAGGATTTCATAGAAAAGACATCCCGATAATTCGTTGCATTTTTCAGCGCTTCTTCTTCTTCCGGGATCCGGACCGCCATCATCCAAATGTTCAGTAATGTAAATAAGATGGCTGTAAAATAGGCGTTGAACAGTAATGGCAATACCAGAAGTTCTGTTGCGACAATGACGTAGTTCGGATGTCGGATCCATTTGTACGGCCCTCTGCGCACTACATGGGCACCTGGCAATACAATGATCTTTGTATTCCAGTATTTCCCTAATGAAACCAAGCACCAAACCCGCATCACTTGTGCGACAAGGAAGATACCAAGCCACACTCGCCAAATCGGGGGAGGGGATAAGTCAAAATAGAAGACTTCGGCGAGCAAAGAAGCAAAAAAGCAGACATGCATCGCGACCATATACCGATAATGGGAAGTACCTGCTTCAATCGCTCCTTGGTTTTTCATCCATCGTTCGTTTCTTCTGGCAACAACCAATTCGATCAGTCGTTGTATTATAACAATGCCAATCATCCAATAAAATAACATGTTTGCACCTCACTCCCAACGCAATAGCAGCAATTCACCACAAAATCCTGGCCCTAGTGCCGCCATCAGTCCATATTCTCCTCTTGAAGGCGATCGATCCATAAACTCTTTTAAAACGTAGAGAACGGTAGGGGATGACATATTGCCATGGTGCCTTAAAATATTCCGCGATATATCTGTTTTAGTCGAATCAAAATGAAGTGCCTCTTCGTATGCTTGTAATACTTTCTTTCCACCAGGATGAGCGACAAAGTGGGCAATCTCCTTTTGGGAGATCCCATTTCTCTCCAAAAACTCATGGACGAAAGGGCCGAGCCAGTTGGTGATAATAGATGGAATGCTTTTGGAAAAAACTACATACAGCCCATTATTTTTAATGTCCCACCCCATCACGTCTTCTGAGTCCGGCATCAATTTGGAAGTGGTCGAAAGGATCGCCGGTTTTGGCTGCCGTGAGGAGATTGGGGATTGATCTCCGGTGATAAGAGCGCAAGCGATACCGTCGGAAAACAACGAAACACCGACTAGATTGCTTTTTGTATAATCCTCCTTTTGAAAGGTCAGGCTGCATAGTTCCACGGAAAGCACGAGTACATTAGCCTCCGGAAAAGCCAGGCAATATTCAAAAGCACGGCTGATCCCCGCGGCGCCTCCTGCACAGCCAAGCCCCCAAATTGGAATACGTTTCACGTCGTCCCGAAACGGCAAGCGATTCATGATCCGTGCTTCAATGCTGGGAGTGGACAGGCCGGTACTGGAAATGAAAATAATGGCATCGATATCTTTTTCTGCAATCGGCCCATCCAGCATCCCATCGCCGTTTAAGCAAGCCCTGATCGCTTTGGTTCCATATTCGACAGCATGTGAAATGTAAAGTTCGTTTCTTTCCTCGAAATCATGCTGCCTGCCATACCACTCGAGCGGCATGCAAACATCACGCTTTTCAATATCTCCATTTTGAAAGACTTGCAAAAGACGCTCGATATCCTTGAATTTCTCACTGAATAAAGAGCGTGTCAATGTAACAGCCTCCTCCTGTTTGACCTCGTAGGGCGGCTTGCATATACTTACAGATTGGATTTTTGGCATGAGAAACCTCCAGTTTTATTTTATCTGCGAAGACTTGTGTTGTATGTAGTAGAAAAGGTCATTCAAATCTATCAATGGTTATTGGATTCCCTTTATTGCTAAGTTGTTAAACATATGGGAGCCTGTCCCTTTTCAGAAGATAAAAAATTTGAACTATTAAAACGTAGAAGAGCCATCCCATCACTATCGAATCCAAATCAACTATAAGGGTGGAAAGGGAATATATCAATTTTTGACAAAGGGCAACACGGATGACCTATGAAAAAAGATTAGGCAGTTTTGTACCGGAAATGCAATGGATTACAGGTGTAGAAATAGCAGAACATGTTTTCACCTGAAAAGGTCATTATCCTGATATCTTGAGGGAAAGTCCGGTTTAGCGTAGAAGGAGATCACCTCGTCGTGGATTGTAAATCACCCCGCAAGAGTGCCATCGCCTGCTCGCTTTAGAAAATACTAAAGTGTTTTTTACCAATAACCTCTTGAGTACTTAAGTATATGAAAACATATTCGGGCATATGAGGGCAGGAGGTCCTTGCTTGGCAGAGTGTTTGGGGCCAGGATGTAAACCGCAATGCGGCGGGAATGCCACAATGCAGTTTTATTCCTTTGGAGAGGGAAGGACGGTTCTGCATAAGTCACGCAAATTGTTGAGGAACGAGGCCGTTTGTTCTTTCGTTCTTTTTTTGGGTCCGCGCAACCGGCCTCCCGCCATCCGCACTTTTTGCGCTGTATGTCGGGCATAGAGCAGTTGATCGATATTGTCATTCGTGTAGAGCCGGCCATTCTGATCAATCGGATACCCTTGTTTTGCAAGTACCATGGCCGCCAATCCATAATCTTGCGTCACCACGACATCGCCTTTTTTAACCCTGTTCACAAGTACAAAATCGACCGCATCCGCACCTTTTGAAACAATGATTGTTTCAGCGCCTTCCCGATGCATTTCATGCGCCGTGTCGCATATGAGGACACAAGGCAATTTGAAATCCTTAGCTACGCGAATTGTTTCATTTACAACAGGGCAGCCATCTCCATCCACAAAGATCGTCGTCATTATCCATCACCTTTTCTCTGCATTGTATTGATAAGAAGGTTTGTTGTTAACTATATCATATTCAGGTGTTTCTTTTTGATTCTCTGCGGGTAAATGCGAATTAGACGGAGGTGGAGGAAGATGGCGGAAGAACAGAAAATGACAGTCGAGGAATCGGAGCAGTACGGGCGAGCCATTGATGCGCGGAACCGGGCTTTGGAAAAGACACAGTATGAAAAAGAGCAAAAACTCCCATCAAAAGATGAACTCCCGTCCCCATTGACTGAAGAGGAAATTAAACAACGAGTCGGTGAAATGAATTACCGCAATATGAAAGATGCTAAAATCATGAATTCCATTAACAGCTGAAAGAGGGGGGGAACTCCTTTCTCTTTACACAACGGGTAACTGTAAAGGGGGCAGACATAGTCAGCTCCCTTTATTTTCGTTATGGCCATCGAAAAAAACGACATCTGGAAGTGGTAGGTCTGCTACATTGAGTGGACACATCCTGCATGCGTTGAATAAAATATTCGATTTTACTCGAAGCTCATCTTCATGGTGGGCATTTTTTGTTGTGACGGGCAGTCGAATAGGGTGCTGACGTGTCAGCACCATTCATTTTCAGTAATCGTCTGTAGACGCCATTTCGATAAAGCATCTGTAAGAAAGATAGCGAAATGAAATACATCATTTGGATACCGTCGAAAACCAATGGAGAGCCGTATACATCCATAAGATACAACGTTTGATTAGAGGGAAGCCATTTTAGTGGTTTCCCTGCATTGTTATCGGACTGTAATTCTTCCGTTGTCTGTCTTTAATTTAATCGTATGATAACCGTTGCCAAAGACGGTTTTCTTATTTTTTTCTCCGTACACATCAATACGGCCATGCCCGGTTTTCGCATAAATCGTAACATCTGTCGGTGTGTTGCGGGAATGAATTTCAATACTGCCGTTATCCGATTGAAGATCGATGTTCCGGTTGATTTCTTCGGAGTTTAGTATGATACGGCCGTTGTCCGTAGTCGCTGTCACCTCTCCGGTCACCTCTTCCAGTTCAATCCGTCCATTATCCGATTCTGCATAGACTGTCTCCGCATCTACATAGCGCATGCTGACTCTTCCGTTGTCTGTCATTGCTTTCAACTGATCGGTTTGCACTTTCTCAATTTCTATCCGCCCATTGTCTGATTCAGCATGTAAAACAGAAGTCGCCACTTCTGTCACGACGACCCGTCCATTGTCTGTCTGGGCTGTCATGGATTTACACAATATCTTCTCTGTCTGAATCCGCCCGTTATCTGTTTTCATTGCAACGGATTGATAAAGCTTTTGTGGAATAAACACGCGTAACGCCACCACCTTTACATTTAAGTTGAAGAGGAAAGACCAATAAAATTTATTTCGGAGTTTCACGACTAGAGTATCCCCGATAACCTCTGCCTCCAATTCCATCCGATCATTCCCACCGGACAGATTGACTGTTGTCACTGAGTTCGTCGATGGCAACAGGGTAAGTGAGCCATGTTGCACCTGAATATCAACATTAGCATACTGGTTGTCAGAGATCGTAATTACCTGATCCGTTTCATTTGTTTCCACTACTTTTTGTTCGGAAAACGGATAAGAGGCAAGCAATTCCGTAGCAATTTTTGTAGGCGAGCCGAGTGAAGCGGCAATCTCATCATCGGACTTTCCATCTTGTCTTCCGTGGAGAAAGAACTCCTGGATGTCTTGTAGAATATCATTTTGTTCATCGAGCGGCAGTCTGGCAAGTTCCCGTTTAAGCTCTGCAATAAATTGTGCTTCAGTCATTTTGAACACCTTCCTCAATCAAAGTATTGACGCCATTCGTGAAAGCCCGCCATTCTTCCAATTGCTCATGCAGATAGGCCCGTCCCGTCTCAGTCAACTGATAATACTTCCGAGGCGGCCCTTCATTGGACTCTTTCAGGTAGGTAGAAAAATAACCTTCCTTTGTCAATCGGCGCAATAGGGGATAGACCGAGCCTTCTGATATGGCAATCTGGTCGGATATTTTTTGAACTAATTCGTATCCGTAGCGGTCCTGCTTATCCAACAGGACGAGAACACATAAATTCAAAACCCCTTTTTTAAATTGGATATTCACAATATAGCCTCCTTTCTCTTGCTACTATGTAATGCACAGTACTGTTAAGAACAATATAACACCCAGTATTGTTTATTGCAAGGTACTGTATAAAATATTTTGGGAACCATTTAAAATCTTTTACGTAGAAAAGGTGGAGAAGAAATGAGGGATCCAATATGTTCGGAAGAAAAAAGAAAAAAGAAGAGAGCAATGAAATTTACTATGCCTTAGGAGTCTTTTCTGACGGGCAGGTAGACGATCACCAATTTGAAACGTGGTCGGATGAACTGATGGACGTGGCAGATAATGTCGGGACGTCATCTTACATTGTCAAAGAAGAGATTGATCAGGAACATCTGAAAATCATATATGAGCGATTTCCAAAGGTAGATCCAATTCGCCCCTTTTTTGTCATCAATGAAATCGATCATGCCGAAATCGAAATAGAATACGCCAAATTGGAGCAACAATTTAAGTGGAAGAAGTTCTTTAAGAGGGTTCCACTTTCCGAATACATGGATGCAGAGGACAGAGCTGTCTTTGCTCCGCACAAAATTCAGCTTTGCACAAATGATCTTTCCGAAGCGAGCCGTTTTCTACAAGAGCGTAGGATGGAGGATGAAAAAAATGAATGAATACTTTGTTGGGTGGGGGACGTTAGCCCTGATCAATGCAGGAATTGCCCAAGGGAAAAACAGAAGTGGATTGAATTGGTTTCTGCTTTCTTTACTATTAGGGCCATTTGCGACATTTTGCCTCGTAATTGCAGATAAAAGATAATTCTTTCATTATCTCCACTTTATGATAAACTATTTCTATATTCGAAATAATAAGGTGGGGGTTTTAGAATGGCAGTCACAATCCTTTTTGAGAATGATAAACGGATAGCGGAGAAGGAAGCACGTCAGCAATATGTTGCCAGACAAAAGGGGGCGCATTGTTCGTTGCTGATTGATGACGAGCAATATGTTGTCCTGAAAGATGGAAAGGAAAAAGATATTTCACTGGAGAAAGTCCGCTCCATTGCAGGGGATATCGCACGTGATCTGGGAACTCAAAAGGTGGAGAAGGCGTTTGTGAGAGAAGAAACAATCGCTGAGGCTTTTGGGACATTAGATAAAGAAAAAGCCGTGATTGCTTTCGTAGAAGGCTGGGAACTCGGCTCCTACCGTTTTCATGCGTATAAGTCGGAAGCAGTTGACAGCAAGACAGAGCTTGAAGTTGAAGGCTCCGCCGATGCTGTTCAAGTGGGCCAGATTCGTGCAGCAGCAATGGCCTTCTCTCGGGACTTGATGAATGAAGTGTCCAATGTGTTGAATCCCGAAACATATCCAGAGGTGATAAAGGAGAAATTTGCCGGAACAACTGCTGAAGTGAACGTATACGGCAAGGATCAGCTGGAACAAATGGAAATGAACGGTGTGTTGACAGTAGGCCGTGGTTCCAAATACAGCCCTTCCTTTGTCGAAATTGTCTATAAAGGAAACGAATCGAAGCCATTGGTGGCGTTAGTTGGAAAAGGCGTCACGTTCGATACGGGCGGCATCAGTTTGAAAAGCGGCAAGGATTTAAGCGATATGCGGATGGATATGGGCGGTTCGGCGGCTGTAGCGGGCGCGATGCAGCTGCTTGTGGACTCCAAAGCAGATGTCAATGTCGTGGCCTTGATACCAATTGTCGAAAATGCTCCGGATAATACAGCAGTCTATCCAGGTGAAGTGATCCGTTATAAAAACGGCAAGACGGTACAAGTCGGCAATACTGATGCGGAGGGTCGCCTCATCTTGGCAGATGCATTGATTCGGGCAGGCGAATTGGAAGCCGAGTATATCGTTGACATTGCCACATTGACAGGTGCGATTGTCAATGCGCTTGGTACAGGTCTTGGGGGTGTATTCGGAGACGAAGAATTGTCTCATGTCATGAAAAAAGTCGGCGACGAAAATGGTGACTTTATATGGCCGATGCCACTCGTCGATGCTTACGATAAAACATTAGCGAGCGACTACGCAGATATGAATAATATCAGCTCCTTGAATGTTGCAGGCTCGATTACTGCAGCACTATTCCTGCGCCGTTTCGTGCCGGAAAACAGCAAGTGGCTTCACGTTGATATGGCAGGCATGATGAATCATTCATCTGCGTCAGGCTACTATGCAAAATCTGCTACAGGCTACGGTGCGAGATTATTGGCAGACTATACAGTGAAAATTTCGGGATAATCTGTATGCTGGCAATTAAAACCAATCAGGCTGAGAAACCAATTTGGTAATATAGGATGCCTAGGTGTCGCTGGCAAACAGGGTAGACCTCTTAAATACGTAGAGTACAAAAAAAGCGGCGTCACAGAAATATTTCTGGACTCCGCTTTTTTAATTGCAGACTAAGATTTGTCGTTCAAATGTGCCCTTTTTTGCGATGCATCTGTCTACGATCGTAAATCCTGCATTTTCAATCATATGGTCGATAGGCTCGATGGTCACAACGACTAGTTTATCCGTAATCCTGCGGGCTTCCGTGAGAATGGATTGCTGTCCCTCGGATGTAATATGCGTAAATAGATTGTATGGCATATCGATAATCGCCACGTCATATGTATCGCTTACTTCGGCAATCGGGCCCTTAACCACTTCCCCTGACAAACCGAAATACGCTAAATTTTTTCTGGATCCATTACAAACAAGAGGATTAATATCTCGGCCTACGATATTAATTCCCATTGACCGGGCTTCCACAAGGACATTGCCAATGCCGCAGCAAGGATCGATGGCGCGAATGCCTGCCGGATGTGGTACGGCGATGTTGGCCACTGCCCGCGCAAGCCGGGTGCTCAGCGCGGTGGAATACATATGGGGCTTCTGTTCATGCGTCTTCCAAACCGGCAAACTCCGTTCCAGCAAGCCTCCGTACCATTTTCCGTTCAAGTGAATCACACCATATTCCATTACCGGATCCAATAAATCAGCCTCTCCCTGGATCGATTCACCCACTTGGCGTTCCAGCTTCCGTCTCTCGGAATGAGGGATCTTCTCCGTCCCATCCATGTCCATTGTATTGAGACAGGTCACTTTGAAGGAGGAAGGCGATACGACATTCCGTGCCTTTGATAGGAACCCTTCCCAGCTTTCGGCACTCCAGCGAATTTCTAATCGTTCTTTCATAAAAGGGCTGCGGCTCGGGTCAATCGAGACATCGCTCATCAGAACATTCCATTCACTATGTGCTCCAAAAAAGGACCGCATTTCCAGCCGGCAGAGGTCATGCTCATCCACGTGGCGGATATAGGTATAGATGAACTCCTGTGTACCAGCGTTCAATGTCCGGCCTCAATCGTTTCAAGCAGTTCAAACAGAAACTTGTATATGAGATTGACCACTTCACGTATCGGCAGGTTCTCTTGGAAAGTTTCCAACCCATTCAGTGAGATGTTTACACTAAACGTGCCGTCCGAATCGAATAACACACTGCTAGGACCGGTAGATAGTTTGCTGTCTATAAAAGATTGTATTGTATCCTGCCATTTTTTTTGAAGCTGCAGGCCAAAGAGGGCGGTATACACATTGAAAACATCATCCACTTCCAGTGCGATTCCTTCCACCTTCACCATCTGAAAAGCATCTGATTCCACATAAAGGAACTCTTCGATGGGGTTACGCAATACGGAAATCGGATGATCCAGGAAACGTTCCGATTCTGCTTGAACCATCTCCTCCGTTTCCTTCAGGCAGCGTTCTATCGTTTGGAACCGCCAATCCTTATCCGTAGAATTCTGATCGGTAACAATACCATTCCGCAGGGCATATTCTTTCTCAATTGGAAAAAGGGAGACGGGTCCATCTGACGACGCTATCCGTTCCTCCATTCGTTTTTTTAACATAAGAGCAACTCCTTTTCATTCACCAGTATAGCGCATCCTTGGAAGCATGGTCTATTTTTCATCCGGGTACCATGGGTTCAAGTGGACAAGCACTTCATCAACGTCATCATGTGTTTTCAGTATTAAGTTCCGTATGCCGCTCGATATGTCATGGCCTTCTTGGATGGTCATTTCACCACTGACTCCAACCCGAACGTCAACAAGAATATAATGTCCATGTTCACGTGCCCGCAGGCGATCGATCCGTTTCACTTCAGGGAACGTGCGAATCAATTTTGCAAACTCCTCCAGCCTCTCGTGACTTACATTTTTCTCCATCAGAATATCAATGGAATCTTTTCCGATTTCGTAGGCAAGACGCAAGACAAGGACAGATACGACAACGCCGGCAAACGGGTCTCCATATGATAAAAATCCGATGTGATAGATATCGCCAATTAATGCTAAACCAATTCCCACAACCGCTGCGAGAGACGCGTATACATCCGCCAGATGATCGTATGCAGTGGCGATAAGACCTTTACTGTTCGTTTGTTTACCGACACGCATTGTGTATACATAGAGAACCTGCTTCCAGACGAGTGAAACGATTGCTGTAATTAATGCGATAACACTAGCCTTTGCCGGCTCTTCAAAGAAAGTTGTAATGGATTCGTAGGCAATATACAAAGCCGCAATTCCGAGAATAATGGCCACAATACCCGAGCCGATCACTTCTGCTTTGCCGTGTCCGTAAGGATGGTCCTCATCCGCAGGTCTTTTTGAAATGCGCATGGACGTGAGAGCGGCGGCAGAAGCAGCCACATCTCCAGCATTATGAAAGCCGTCTGCCAAGAGGACCGGACTATTAAACAGGATGCCAACAATTATTTTTAATACAGTGAGTACAATATTGCTCATGAGGCTAATCCAAATGGCGACGAGAGAAGCGATCGAATGTCCTTGATGATGTTCAGTATTCAACACATTTAGCCCTCCAATAGTAATTTTCCCATAGGAAACAAAAACCCTTGACATATAGTTGTCAAGGGTTCAGCAATTTAAACAGCAATTATATTGTAAGATGGATGTAGTCAATGGTATCCCTCATTTATCATTCGGTCCTTTTAGCATACCATTCCCGGCTAAGACGAGCAACTTTTTGAATTAGCTGCCAAGGGAACGGATTACATAACTCGATTCAATTTTTGTAGTACGATGGAGGGGAATGAACTGTTTGTCTTCTTGCGTTATGTGTGTAAAATCATTATACTACAAAATATGAATAAATATACAAGAAAGAGGTTGAATATACATGAAGCTATGGGGCGGACGTTTTACAAGCCGGGCAGATGAAATCATGGAGCAGTTCAACACATCACTGCCTGTTGATTATCGACTGTATAAAGAGGACATTGCAGGGAGCCTGGCGCATGTGACAATGCTTGTGCACTGCGATTTGCTGACGCCGGAAGAAGGTGACCTCCTCGTACAGGGACTGGAATCAATCCTGCATGACATCGAAACGGGCATACTGCCGATTGAAGGGGATTATGAAGATATTCATTCTTTCATTGAAGTACATTTAACAGAGCGGGTCGGGGAAACAGGGAAAAAACTGCACACAGCCCGCAGCCGGAATGACCAAGTGGCGGTGGACATGCGTCTTTACGCAAAAAATAAAGCAATCGAAGTGATGGATGGCCTGCAGGCTCTCATTGATTCGTTGCATGGGAAGGCACGAACAAATAATGTCATCATGCCGGGATACACGCATCTGCAACGCGCGCAAGTCGTCACCTTCGGACATCATTTAGGTGCTTATGAGCAAATGTTCAAGCGGGATAAAAAAAGGATTGCCAACGCAATGGAATTACTCGATGAAAATCCATTGGGCTGCGGAGCGCTCGCCGGGACAACACATGAAATCGACCGCAATGTCACAACCATGCTGTTGAATTTTGCGAAACCGGTCGATAACTTTCTCGATGGTGTGAGTGACCGTGATTATATGCTGGAGCTGATGTCCGACTTTTCCATTATCATGATGCACCTGAGCCGCCTGAGTGAAGAATTGATCTTATGGAGCAGCCAAGAATTCAAATTCATTACAATGGCAGATGCATATTCAACCGGCAGCAGCATTATGCCGCAAAAGAAAAACCCGGATGCGGCCGAATTGATCCGTGGAAAGACAGGCCGGGTATACGGCTCGCTATTCGCACTTCTGACAACATTAAAAGGTCTGCCATTGACCTATAACAAAGACATGCAAGAAGATAAGGAACAATTTTTCGATGCGCTGGATACCGTACTCGATTGCATGGAAATCATGTCCAAAATGATCGACACGTTGACGGTCAATGAAGAGCGGATGAAAGCGGCCATCAAAGGCGGATTTTTGAATGCAACGGAAGTAGCCGACTACCTCGTCAGCAAAGGGACACCTTTCCGGGATGCTCATGAGATTGTTGGGAAAATCATTCTTTATTGCGAAACAAGTAACAAGGCAATTGAGGATCTGACGGTGGACGAACTCGCTTCATTTAGCGATTCCATTTGTGATGATATTTACGAGTATATCGATTATGAAAATATCTTGTCTAAAGGGAATAAAAGCTTGATGAAAGAAATAGGGGAGCAGTAACGATAATAATGAAACGGCGGGGGAGCCCTCGCCGTTTTAGCTTTGTTTATGGATTCTGTAATTGATTGTTAAAAAGGGGACCGAAAAGATTTTCATCTTATGTGAAGCCTGTAAGTTACCAGCTTCAACTACTCTCACGAGAAACGTTTCCTCCAGTGGCAGTCGGAATCGGTTACCCCGCTTGCCAATCAAATAAATGCCTGCATCCGACGTAACGGAGGAACGTTCACTTGTCAAAATCAAACCTTCATTAGTATCCATTAATGCTAAGATTCCTGTCATATTAGAACAAGGAAGCGGCAGGGCAATATTCATATACGGCTTGCCTTCCGCTGAGATATGGTACGAGTAAAGAGCAATGAAGGCATATTGTTCCTCCACTTTTCGGATCCATGCTCTGACGTTGTCCCGACCATCCAATTGGTCATGAAGTTGAATCATATCTCCTGTCATTTCAACCTCTCGGCCGTGCATCGGCAAATTAATCTGCTCCGTTCTTCGGCTGATCCATGAATAAATCCAAGCGAACAGTTTAAACCAGGGGTGCCAACGGACTGTCGCGAATAAACGATATTCCCGCGTGTTCTCATAGAAATCAGCAATTTGAGGAGGAACGCCTCGTAACTGATACAGATTCATATCGTCAACTAGACCTTTTCCGCTTCCGGCCGTTCCTAAATGCTCGACAACTTGCTTACCGCGTATGTTACTGACGGAAAAAGTGGGCGCTTGATAAATAGGCTTTGGCGCACGCCATAACCATCCGGCGACTCCGAATAAAGCAAAAATGACGCAATTTAGGATGCCGTGGAAGCGCAGCATGTCATCGATTGTCATAGAGGTCAATCCAAATCCATTTCCTAATACATAGAGCAAGGAAAACAAAATGGTCAGCAGTAAGGACGTGAACGACACTCGTATGAGCCATTTCTGGACAGAGGGAAGCTGTTTGATTCTCCAGACAATGAAATTCATACCTACTAATCCTACGATATAGACCAAAACGGAAAGCAGTTCAATCCATCTTGAAAACGTGATGCCTATGGCTACGAGCATCGGGGCGATCAACAGCAGTCCTGCATAAAGCGTGAAACGGGACGGCTTGGAAATACGACCGGCCAACCCGATGAAAATGGGCAATAGAAACGCTGAATAATGAAAATGAATGGCTGTCAGCCATGTGAGAAGAGGAGAAAATCCGGTGTTGATATTGCTGATAAAGGCAAAGAACCAGCCTCCACCCATCGCTAGATAAATTAATCCGAGATCAATTGAAAATTCTTCCGCGTTCGTAAATCCTCTTTGGCAAAAACGAGTGACCCCATAGAATGCAATGGCGAGTGTGTAGAGCAAATAGATGCTTGCTGGCACGATTGCCCACGATACATGGGCAATTTGCAAGATTGCTACTGAAACATAAGCCGGTATGGCGAAGTACGGATAAGTATGGGCGAACCAGTCATCTCGCATCAGTAGCTTCAGCATGATGGGGACGTAGACAAGTTGAGCTGCTGTTAAAAGCAGAAACGGCCACGGATGGGAACTCGCGAGCGCAATTAATAAAAATAATAGTAGATGGGAAAACACGAATTTACTCATCTTTCACAAACTCTCCTTTGTAAGAAAAGAGATGGCCAAGCAGCGGATTGCGGACACGGACATGAATGGTATAGACATCAAGCAATTCATCGTATCCTTCCTGGACCGTAGCAAGACCTTGAAGAGGATAAGGCAGTGGTACTTCCAGCTTTCCAATCACGAGTCGCTGATCCTTGGACTGAATAAGCAGTTCCTTGTTATTTGTAACTGTGAAAGTCAAATCGGAATAGACTATGGCGGGTTCGCCTAAGTAATCCTTAATGATGGAACGGTCTTTATCCAAACTCATCAAGGCATTAAAATAGCGCTTTTTCTTTGGGAAATAAAAAATCCGCTCCCAGTGGATCTGCTGCTCGCCATCTCTTCCGATTTGGAACCGGTTGGTTACCGTAAAGGGAACGGTCTGTGCGTGTTCCGGAAATAATAGCTTCCAACGTACGCCCAGCCGAAATAATGGAAAAAGCCATGCGGGGCCTCCTTTTATTTCATGCATCATTCCCTTTCCGAGAAAAGGGAAACCTTCCTCAATCCGATACCGTTGTTGCAGCTTAGGGTGCAATTGATCGAAGCGATCCCCGAGTATTTCTTTATAGATCGACATACTTTCACCGCTTTCTCTTACAGGTTGTAGCAGTAGGCAAATGATCGCTGTTGGCATAACCAATCCATGATAAGACGAATAAGGCTAGATTGAATGTGACGGGATTGAATGGATCAGTCGCAATTCCTGAATTGGATAGGATGGCGCCAAGCGTCAGGAGAGGAAAAACGATTAGGAGCAAAGCAAATAGATGCCTTTTTCTTCGATAAACAAGCCAGAAAAGACCGAATAAAACTTCCATTATGCCAATCATGAACACTGCCTTTGCCGATTGGGCGTCGCTCAGATGCAACGCGGAACCAATCATGGAACGCTCTTCATGGTGCATTGCGATCAGCTTTGGTATGAGACCTTGATAAATCCAAATAAATGCGAAAAAAATAGACAGGCCATACGCAGTGAAAAAACGTAAATATTGCGAAGCCGGCGATTCACCTTTCTCGAGCCATCTTTTTAAGACGTCAAAACTAAGGGCAGTCGCCCAGCCCATCATCGGACGGAAAATATACGTATCAAGAACCTTTCCCGATTTACCGAAGGTAGCGTCATAGTTATATTGCGTCAAAAATGTCATGCCATCGTTTTCAGGTACATACTTCCAATACCCTTTTCCTTCTTTAATGGGAGAATACCATTGATCCGTCCCGAAATGTAGGGATGAAGAACGACTGCCGTCCGGAAGATCCGAAACACCTGAGCTCTTCCCCCAGCCTTGCACAGAAAATAAGGGCAAAACCTTTCTTTCATAGGTGAACAACTGAGGCCCCCCATCATGCTTAGGCAAATAAGTGATGGAAGAAAAGCGCAGATCCCATTGGGAATGAAGAAACGGATCCTGGGACGCTTTCCAAACTGCATCCACGTCAGCATCTATATGGATTTCCACGTATATCGGTTTACTTTTCATTGCAGTCACCTCATTAGTTAAGACGAAAAAAGCTCTACAAAGTTACTAGTTAGCTAGGCTAATCGCAAGCCTAGGAAAAATTTTGAAAAGAGATAGGATTAGATGACTTTTAGGGCGTACGTCCTGGTATATTGTCGTTCAGTTGGTGTAACTGGCGTTCGTCTGGTCTATCTGGCGTTCAGAATGAAATTCTGGCGCTCGTCCGGTTTATCTGGCGTTCAGAATAAGTTTCTGGCGTTCGCCCGGTTTATCTGGCGTACAGAATGAGTTTCTGGCGTTCGCCCGGTCTATCTGGCGTTCAGTTGAATTTATTGGCGTCCACGCCAGTATTTTAGCGTTCTCGCGACACCATACCAAAACAAATAAAACAAAAAATCGGCAGGGATATACCATCCCTGCCGACAAACTTTATCCCATTATGTTATATCCTGCATCGACGTAGATGACCTCTCCTGTAACGCCTGAAGACAAATCACTTAGCATTGCAATGGACATTTTGGCGACTTCTTCGTTAGTAATGTTGCGCTTTAGCGGCGCCCGTTCTTCGATTTGTCCGAGAATCGTATTGAAGGACGGCACTCCTTTAGCGGATAGTGTGCGGACAGCCCCGGCGGAAATAGCGTTGATGCGGATAGCGTCTTTTCCTAAGTCGGAAGCCAAATAACGGACCGATGCTTCCAGTGCCGCTTTAGCCACGCCCATGACATTATATCCTTCCAGAACCCGTTCAGCGCCTAAATAACTCATCGTAATGATGGAACCGCCTTCTGTCATGAAACGTCGGGCTTCCCGTGCGGTTGCAACAAGGGAGTAGGAGCTGGAATCTTGTGCGAATGCGTAGCCGCTTCTTGACGTATTGATGTAATCAGCGTGCAAGTCTTCGGCATGTGCAAAGGCAATGGAATGTACCACTCCGTGGATCGTGCCCAATGTTTCTCCAATTAACGTGAAGGCATGCTCGATGCTTTCGTCCTCATTCACATCACATTGAACAATCATTTTCGGCTCCAAGCCATTTTTCTCTAATGCTTTTTCAAGCTTTGCCAAGGACCGTTCTTTCCGGTATGTGAAAATGACATTCGCCCCTACATCGAAAAGCGATTTTGCGACGCCCCAGGCAATGCTCCGTTCATTTGCCACACCCATGACGACAATATTTTTCCCTTTCAGTTTCAGCAAATCCTCCATAATGACCTCCTGATTCGGCGACAAACTATCACCTTCTATTAGTACCAAGTAATAAAAAGATTATATCATATTCCGCATAAATGCAAAACAAGTTGTTGGGGAGTTTAGATGAAATAGTTTGTAAATTAAATAAAAATACAGTTGACTTTATATTTATGCATTAGTATACTAATCCTAATCATTGAAGGGGTGAGAGTGTTGAAGGTTGGAATCATTGGTGCGACGGGATATGGCGGAGTGGAATTGCTTCGTCTGCTCGACAGGCACCCGGACGTGGATCAAATCAGTTTATTCACATCATCTGATGAAGGAAAGATCTTTTCTAGTAAGTATGCACATTTGAAAGGAATATTTGATTTTCCGTTGCAATCGATTGACATGGGAGTGTTAGCAGATCTCGACATAGTTTTCGCAAGTACGCCAGCTGGCGTGACGAGCAACCTCTTCCCTCCATTGCTCGGAAAAAAGCCCAAGTTAATCGACTTATCGGGAGACTTCCGCTTAAAGGATCCTCAAGACTATCAGCGTTGGTATAACAAGCAGCCTGTTTTAGAAGAGATGCTTGAAGCGAGTGTATACGGATTATCCGAATGGAATCGTGCCGCCATCTCCGAAGCACAGCTAATCGCTAATCCGGGATGTTATCCAACTGCTGTATTGCTCTCCTTGCTGCCACTGCTTACATCGGGGCTGATTGATGGAAACTCCATCATTATTGATGCAAAAAGCGGTGTGTCGGGAGCGGGCAATACGCTCAGCAGAATAACTCATTTTGCAGAGACGAATGAAAATCTCTTGATCTACAAGTTGCATAAACATCAACATATCCCCGAAATTGAACAGGCAATCGGTCAATTCGCAAAAGCTTCCTCACCCATCACTTTCACCACCCATCTTGTTCCGATGACCCGCGGAATTATGGCGACAAGCTATGCGCCAGTAACAGCAAATGTGAAGGAAAAGGATTTGTTTGATTGTTTGGAAGCAGCTTACGAAGGCAGTCCCTTTGTACGGATCATCCGGGAAGCGGATGTCGTTGGAACAAAACAAGTATATGGGTCGAATTATTGTGACATCCATGTCAAGGTGGATGAGCGAACGAACAGGGCGACCATAGTGTCTGTTATTGATAACTTGGTAAAAGGAGCGGCAGGTCAGGCGGTTCAAAATATGAATATCCAATTCGGTTTTGAGGAGACGGCCGGATTGCAGGGCGTGCCTTTATATATTTAAAAACATTCGGAGGGGATTGTATGACAGTAGCTGTGCAACCAATCAAGCAGATTTCAAAGCGGAATATTGTCTCACCTAAAGGATACAAAGCAGTCGGAGTGCATTGCGGCCTGAAACATAAGAAAAACGATTTGGCTTTACTTATCAGTGAGATCCCCGCCAGTGTGGCAGGCGTCTTTACGACAAACCAGATCCAAGCAGCCCCACTGCGTGTGACGAAACAAGTCGTCTATGAAACGGGAAAAATGCAAGCGATCATCATCAACTCTGGTAATGCCAATGCTTGCACCGGAAAACAAGGGCTGGAAGATGCATATGTCATGCAACGGAAGACTGCGGATAAGCTCGGAATCGAGCCTCAGTTGGTTGGGGTGGCTTCCACTGGGGTGATCGGAGAAAAGTTGAACATGGAGGCACTGCTTGCAGGCATCGATATGCTGCAGCCTACGGCAAGTTTAGAAGGCTCCATTCAGTTTTCTCAAGCGATCTTAACGACTGATACGGTAACGAAAAATATTGCATATCGAACAGAAATTGACGGGAAAGAAGTCATTGTAGCAGGAACAGCCAAAGGTTCCGGAATGATTCAACCCAATATGGCGACGATGCTCGGATTCATTACAACAGATGCGAAAATCGATTCTGCTTTTCTTCAGCAGGCACTAACTTCTGTCACCGATCGGACATTCAATTCCATCACGGTCGATGGGGATACGTCGACGAATGATATGGTGCTTGCCCTTGCCAATGGTTTGGCTGGGAATGAAGCCTTAACACCGAATCATCCAGATTGGAATGCTTTTATGCAAGCTATGCATGCCGTGGCACAGGACTTGGCGAAAATGATCGCCAAGGATGGAGAGGGCGCCACGAAGTTGATTGAAGTGGAAGTAAGCGGGGCATCGAGTGATGAAGAGGCACGCAAGATCGGGAAGACAGTTGTCGGTTCGCCATTAGTCAAAACAGCGGTCTTTGGCTGTGATGCAAACTGGGGCAGGGTCATTGCGGCTGTAGGGTATAGTGGGGCGGCAATCGATCCGGAGAAGATTGATATACAAATCGGTTCCGCTTATGTCGTCCAGTCTGGAGAGCCGGTTGCCTTTTCAGAGCAGGAGCTGACCGATTATTTGAAACAGCCGGAAGTGAAGATAATGGTTCATTTACACGGCGGATCGGGAACAGGTACAGCATGGGGGTGTGATTTGACTTATGACTACGTCCAAATCAATGCAACCTATAGATCGTAAGCGTATTGTCATCAAATTGGGGGGCAGTATGCTGAGCGGTTTAAGCGGCCATTTCTTCACGAACTTTAAACGTTTGCAGGCAGAAGGCTACGATGTACTGATCGTTCATGGCGGAGGACCGGCCATCAATGCGGAGCTCGCGAAACATGACATACAGTCTAACGTCATTGAAGGGATCCGTGTGACGTGTGAAAGGTCGGCGCATATTGTCCGGAATGTTTTGATCGGTTCCGTCAATCCGCTTCTCGTTCATCAAATGAACCGGGAAGGAATAGCCGCCATCGGACTCAATGGATTTGACGGTAAGTTGCTTGCTTGCGACTATTTAAATAAAGAAAAATATGGATTCGTCGGTGATATCAGGTCTGTGAATAAGCAAATGATTGATCAATTCATTGCGATTGGTATCGTACCGGTCTTTTCCTGCATCGGTTCTACGGATTGCGGCATGACGTTGAATATGAATGCCGATACCGTGGCGAGTAAAGTGGCACTTGCGGTTGGTGCGGAGAGCCTGCTTCTCGTGACAGATACGCCGGGCATCCATATTGGGGGCAATATACAACGCCGCGTGTCAATCGGCGATATTACGAAATGGATCGAGACAGGAGATATTTATGGGGGAATGCTTCCGAAAGTAAAGGCGGCACTTGATTGCATCCAAGAAGGCATTCCATCCGTTCGCATAACGGATCAACATTTAGTCGGAACTGTCATTGAAGCAGAGGGGGTATTCAGTTGAGCAGTTTGTTCCCGAACTACGCCAGGCGTCCCATTCACCTTGTGGAAGGAAAAGGGACAATTGTAACAGATAGCAACGGCAAATCCTATTTGGATTTTATTAGCGGCATTGCAGTCAACAACCTAGGGCACGCGCATCCTACGCTAACCCAAGCGTTGGAGCAGCAGAGCCGGAAACTTTGGCATGTATCGAATTTATTTGAAAGTCCCGAACAAGAAGCACTCGCCGCTACTCTAATGCAAGATACCCATTTGAGCCACATGTTCTTCTGCAACAGCGGAGCAGAAGCGAATGAAGCAGCTATGAAACTGGCAAGGAAATATACAGGAAAGCATACCATTATTACGTTCAAACAGTCTTTCCATGGCAGGACATTTGGCGCGATGGCTGCAACAGGGCAAGACAAGGTGAAGCATGGATTCGGTCCATTGCTGCCATCATTCCTCACCATCCCATTCAATGATCCGGAAAGCCTTGCCGAGGTCGAGATGGATGATGTCGCTGCTATTATGCTGGAGGTTATCCAAGGGGAAGGCGGAGTCAATGAGATCACCCCCGGTTTCGCCAAGGCTATCGATGATGTATGCAAGGAGCACGGCATTCTATTAATCGTCGATGAGGTCCAAACCGGTATCGGTAGAACTGGCACCCGATTTGCGTATGAAAAGACGGTATTGAAGCCGGATATTTTGACGCTCGCGAAGGGATTAGGAGGTGGTTTCCCGATCGGAGCGATGGCAGGGACCTCTGACCTTGCAGCTGCCTTCAGTCCGGGCACCCACGGCACGACGTTTGGAGGCAATCCGTTGGCGGTTTGTGTCGCCCAAGCTGTTGTGCAGCATATTTTTAATCCTTTATTTTTGGAGGAAGTGAAAGAAAAGTCGGCGTATTTGAGGAAACGGCTTCAACAGATCTTGCCGGACAGTCCGTTTGTCATCAAAGGCAGTGGGCTGTTGATCGGGATTGAGTGCGGAGTGGATGTCATTCCTTGGATCGAGGAATTGCAAGAGAAGGGCTTGCTGGTCGTGCAAGCGGGAGAGACCGTAATTCGGCTACTGCCGCCATTGACTGTCTCCAGGCAGGAAATCGACAAAGCGACTGATATTCTCGGTTCTGTATTGACAGAGGTGCCCGTTGTTTCATAATCGTTTGCTTCAATTACTGTAATGTGAAAGGGACATTGGTTTCCAAAAGAATGAAACGGATTCCACGAACTGGGGGAAACCGTTTTTTTATGGTCCAATGTATGCTATCATTTTAAAGCAATTAGATCATTTCATGATGGGCGCTGAATTCGCCGATTCTGTTCATTCGTTTCATAATCTGACGAAAGGAGGTTGATTGATTGGAAAAGGAGCATACCATATATATATCGAAAAAGTTGACGTTTCAACGGTCTAGCTGGTTATTGATAGTAGGTATCATTTTTATTGCCGCCACACTAAGGGCGCCCCTTACTTCCGTCGGACCGATCATTGCACCGCTTCGGGATGATTTAGGGATCCCAAACTCCGTGGCTGGTTTCGTGACAACCATACCCCTGCTCGCCTTTGCCCTGATCTCCCCACTTGTCCCTAAAGTGAGCAGTCGGTTCGGAATGGAAGCGACACTATTTATTTCACTTTGTCTATTAACAATTGGTATTTTTCTGCGTTCTGCGGGTACCATCCCATTCCTCTTTTTTGGCACATTTTTAATTGGCGTGGCCATCTCCTTTGGAAATGTTTTGTTGCCAGCTATTTTAAAACTGAGTTTTCCACTGCATATCGGTTTAATGACAGGTATCTATTCGGTTTCGATGAATATCTCGGCTACACTCGCTTCGGGGCTCAGCGTCCCGATCTTAGAAAAGACAGCGTATGGCTGGCAGGGCGCTTTAGGAGTCTGGGCAGTACTGACTGGACTTGCCATTCTTATTTGGCTTCCGCAATTAAGACAGAGCAAAGACAACAGAGCCTCTATTCCTAAAACGAGTGCCAAACGCCCCGCGTCTTTATGGCGGTCGCCCATTGCTTGGGGTGTTACGCTGTTTATGGGGCTGCAGTCCCTTCTCTTCTACACAACATCGGCTTGGTTGCCAGAAGTGCTTAAATCTCAAGGACTTGATGCGAGCCAGGCCGGGTGGATGCTATCTCTCTTGCAAATTGCTCAATTGCCGATGACTTTTATTATTCCGATCATTGCCTCAAAATTAAAGGACCAGAGATTGATCGTTGCGATCATAGTCTTGCTTTATTTAATTGGCTACGGAGGAATTCTTCTGGATGGAACGCGCTTTGTCCCGCTTTGGATGGTCATTACTGGCATTGCTGGAGGAGCATCCTTTGGTTTAGCGATGATGTTTTTTACACTGCGGACTAATACCCCGATGGAAGCGGCGGAACTGTCAGGGATGGCACAATCAATCGGCTATTTGCTGGCTGCTATCGGTCCCGTGTTGTTCGGCATCTTGCACGATGTGACGGGGAGTTGGGATGTTTCCCTAATTGTATTACTTGTCGCATCATTCATCGTCTTGCTTTCTGGATTGAAAGCTGGGAAGAATGGATACGTACAAGGAAAAGGGCAACACTAAAAGGAGTGTGGAGCAATTTAGTTCCACACTCCTTTTCCTTTATTGCAATAACGTAATAACTTCCTCGACTGCTTGTTCTCCTGCTTCTTCCCATTTGCTTTTATCCCGAATTTCCGCGTCTTTATCAATCGGATCCTGGAATTGATTGAACGTTGCTGTTGTAAGCGAACTGGCATTCCTGTCTAATCCGACATTCACAACATGCTTAATGACATAAGGAGTGCGGAAGACGATCGATGTATTATAATGATCCAACTCGCCATGGCTTACATGAAAGGGAATGCGCAAATAGATCGTCTCGCCGCCTTCCCGCCAGAGGACGGAATCAAAACAGCCTCCGTCATAATCCCAACCGCCGCCTAATTTATATCCCAAGTCGCGGATTGACTCCATTGTGGGGCCGAAATGTGCTTGTTTGCCTTCTATTCCCGTTTGTAATTCCAACATGTGCAGTCAACTCCTTTCTTTTCGTTTATGGTTTACAACTAACGGGTCGGCTATACCACTTTAGAGTAAGCTGCGATAAAGAATCATATCGATTTGGGAAAAAAAGACGGGAACTCCTTGGAGTCCCCGCAGCTTAATTGAATTGGTACGTCTTGTAATTGCCCGTGTCTGAAGAGAATTTTAGAATGTTGCCGTCAGCAGGTATTCCTTCGAAAAATGCACCAATGCAGCCTGTCGTACATCGATGCCCTGAAATTAATATGTTCAGTTCTCTCTTGTTACACTTATTTTCAAGTTCCTTCATAAAACTAAAGACCCGTTTCACGAAATGATGGGAGTCTTCAACTCCTTTGTATACATTGGCATCAGGTAATAGTCCAGACATCTTCAGTTCATTGATCGGTATTCTATCAGCTTCACCCAAGTCATAGACGTCAAGCCTTTCATCTAGTGCAGCTTTCAGTCCCGTAACTATTTCGGCAGTTTGGATAGCTCTCTCTTGCGGGGAGGAAAAGACCAAATCAAATTGTATAGTTTTAAGCTTTTCTCGTAAGCTCTTTGCTTGTGTTGCTCCGTAGTCATTTAACGGCAAGCCCATTCTCCCTTGCATTTTTCTTTCTTTATTCAAATCTGTTTGTCCGTGCCTGACTACATAAATCATCTGTTAGCCTCCTCTCAATTATGTCCTTCTGATTCCCTATTCGATTGATAATAAAAAAAGGTTTTATTTATTGAATATTATAACAAATTACTATGCAACCAATCCATTAAAAAGAAAAAGCCTGAAACGAAATAGACGTTTCAAGCTTTTTGCTTAGTTGATTTGATCTTTGAACAGTAATTGGTCATTTGATAAATCAATGATTTTCAGGAAGCGATCATGTTTCGCGAAAATACTTTTAAACGTTTTCTTCCCTTCGGTACTTTCGAAGAGAATAATCCGGTTTCCTTCATTATCAGTTTCTACGGTACCAATGTTGCTTTTTAGGTCAATAAAGGATGCGATCGTATCGTATTCCTCGTAGGACGCAAATTCGCTGTCCGCAGGTTCTTCCTCAGCAGCATCTGTATCCAATTCGTTTGTCGCATCGTTTGACGGCGTACTTTCAGACGTTGGGTTTTCCGCTTCCGCAGGCTCATTCTTTACTTCATTTGAGCTGCATGCAGCCAATAGAAGAATGCATAGCAAAGAGGTTAGTAGTTTTTTCATCATAGTGCTCCTTTATGTATAGTGTATCCCTACATACGGTATGAAAAAGGGACTAGTATATTTTAAATTTCTCAATGGGACTGGTCAACTAAAGCGGATTACGAATGGCCAACTTGAGTTAACCTAATGTCTACTGGTGTATGCTATGATGAATAAAAAATGGGTAGGAAGAGGAGTTTGGTATGTACGAACAAAAAACAAAAGTAACGGACCAATCGGTAATCGAATTCATTGAGCAAGTGGAAAGTCCGAAAAAACGGGCAGATGCCTATCGGCTGCTTGATCTTTTCCGTGATACGACAGGGTATGAAGCGAAAATGTGGGGGCCGAGCATGATTGGGTTTGGCAAATATCATTACGTGTACGCTTCGGGACATGAAGGAGACGCGCCGCTAGTCGGCTTTTCTCCACGGAAAGCAAAAATCAGTTTGTATTTTGCTACAGGAGATCCGGATCGGGAAGATTTGCTACAGCAATTCGGCAAACACACGGCAGGAAAAGCATGTGTCTATATTAATAAACTAGATGACGTGGACGAACAAATTCTGCAGCAATTGATTACTCAATCGGTACGTTTCTTGCAAGAACTATATCCAGAACAAAAATAAAAAAATGTCTTAAGGCACCAACTATTTATTCTGCCTGCGGGGTCGCCTTTTTTGTCATTTTAGCATTCGCCTTTTCTCCCTAACCTTAGATGAGACGGCAACATGGTTACATAGATCTGTACATCATCGCGCTGTCAGATGCATAGACTAATGGAAACCATGCTCCAACTGGGGGGGACTTTATGGATATCATAAGCAAGGTGAAACAGGCCCGTGAGGAAGAGGACCGACTGAAATGGGAAGGGACGTTCGCTGAGTATCTTGAACTGTTAAAAGATCGCAAAGAAGTTGCACAGACGTCACATTCTCGCGTTTATCATATGATTAACAGTTTTGGCTCCACGAAAGAGAAGGATTGCACGCGTTATCATTTTTTTGATGATGCGATCTATGGATTAGACGAGGCAATCGAACGATTAGTCGAGGAGTACTTCCATCCTGCGGCTAAACGATTGGATGTTCGTAAACGGATCCTATTGCTCATGGGGCCAGTCAGCGGAGGGAAATCGACTATTGTCACGATGTTAAAGCGGGGGCTTGAAGAGTACTCAAAGACTGATGAAGGCGCTGTGTTTGCAATCAAAGGCTGTCCAATGCACGAAGATCCGCTGCACCTTATTCCAAGTCATCTACGGAATGAATTTTATGAGGAATTTGGCATTCGGATCGAAGGGAGCTTATCCCCGCTGAACACAATGCGTCTTGAACAGGAGTATGAGGGCAGGATTGAAAATGTGCTTGTGGAACGGATTTTCTTTTCTGAAGATAAACGTGTGGGCATTGGTACGTTCACACCATCAGACCCGAAATCCCAAGATATTGCAGACTTGACGGGGAGTATTGATTTCTCGACAATTGCCGAATACGGTTCTGAATCTGATCCCCGAGCCTACCGGTTCGATGGAGAATTAAATAAAGCCAACCGGGGCATTATGGAGTTCCAAGAGATGTTAAAGCTGGATGAGAAATTTTTATGGCATCTTCTGTCTTTAACACAGGAAGGCAATTTTAAAGCTGGGCGCTTTGCATTGATCAGTGCGGATGAATTGATTGTGGCGCATACAAATGAAACGGAGTATCGTTCCTTCATTTCGAATAAGAAAAATGAAGCTCTGCACTCCCGAATTATCGTGATCCCCATACCGTATAACTTGAAGGTAAGCCAAGAAGAGCATATTTACGAGAAGATGATCCGGGAGAGCGACATGGCGCATGTCCATATCGCGCCTCATGCGTTGCGGGTGGCGGCCATCTTCTCAGTGCTGACAAGGTTGAAACCTTCGAAAAAGCAAGGAATCGACATCGTCAAGAAAATGCGGCTATATGACGGGGAAAACGTGGAAGAATTTAATTTCAACGATCTGGAAGAGCTGAAAAAAGAGTATCCGAATGAAGGGATGGATGGCATTGATCCGCGCTATGTCATTAACCGGATTTCATCGGCTATCATCCGGAAAGAAGTACCTTCCATCAATGCACTCGATGTATTGCGGTCGTTGAAAGATGGTTTTGACCAACACGCCTCTATTTCTTCAGAGGCGAAGGAAGCGTACTTGAATTATATTTCCATTGCACGTAAGGAATACGATGAAATTGCGAAAAAAGAGGTCCAAAAAGCCTTTGTGTACTCCTACGAAGAATCTGCCAAGACATTGATGGATAATTATTTAGATAATGTAGAAGCCTTCTGTAATAAACATAAATTGCGAGACCCGTTAACAGGGGAGGAAATGAACCCGGATGAAAAATTAATGCGGTCCATTGAAGAGCAGATTGGCATCTCCGAAAATGCAAAAAGGGCGTTCCGTGAAGAAATCCTCATTCGGATATCAGCTTATGCAAGGAAAGGGCAGCGTTTCAATTATCAGTCGCATGAGCGGCTCCGGGAAGCCATACAGAAAAAGTTATTCGCCGATTTGAAGGATGTCGTCAAAATCACGACTTCATCTGCCACTCCGGATGAATCCCAATTGAAAAAAATCAATGAAGTAGTGGCACGCCTCATTGATGATTATGGATACAATTCGGTGTCTGCCAATGAATTGCTGCGTTATGTAGGAAGCTTATTGAATCGATAGGAACAGTAGAACAAGGCTGGCCGCGAGGCAGTCTTGTTTTTTTTATGTGTACAACCCGGATACACCTTGCAGGCCTCCATTCAGTTTGCCGAATTGATTGTCTTCTTTACGATTCGGTCAATTACCGGTTTCGTTCTGCATATGATGAAAGAAACAATCGGTCGATAGATGGGGTGAATATATATGGACGAAAATCAGAAGAGCTACGTCGTTTCTCAGGAAAACTGGACTCTCCATCGGAAAGGCTACACGGATCAGCAACGTCATTTGGATAAAGTGAAAGAGGCGATCCGGAATAACTTGCCTGACTTGATTAGCGAGGAAAGCATCATTTTGTCGAATGGTCGTAAAACGGTGAAGATTCCGATCCGTTCGTTGGATGAATATAAAATACGGTATAATCATGAAAAAGGAAAGCACGTCGGCCAAGGAAGCGGGAAAAGTCAGGTTGGCGATGTCATCGCAAAAGATGGAACGAAGAGTGGGGCTGGCTCAGGAAAGCAGGCTGGGGATCAACCGGGACCTGATTATTATGAAGCGGAAATTTCAGTTGCTGAATTGGAAGAAGCCTTGTTTCAGGAGATGGAACTGCCTGCAATGGAGCAGAAAGAACAGGCAGATGTCACGGTCGATACCATTATTTTTAATGATATTCGGAAGAAAGGTCTCATTGGCAACATTGATAAAAAGCGGACTTTGTTGACCGCAATCAAACGGAACGCCATGAAAGGAAAAGCGGTCATCGCGCCGATCCAGACAGATGACTTGCGTTTTAAGACATGGAATGAAGTTCAAAAACCCCATTCGAAGGCTGTTGTCTTGATGATGATGGATACAAGTGCCTCGATGGGCAAGTTTGAGAAATATGTAGCCCGCAGCTTCTTTTTTTGGATGACCCGTTTTTTACGTACGAAATATGAACAAGTCGAGTTGGAATTTATTGCTCACCATACCGAAGCGAAAGTGGTGACAGAAGAGGAGTTCTTCACAAAAGGAGAAGGCGGCGGCACCATTTGTTCGACCGCTTACGCAAAAGCATTGCAATTGATTCGCTCGAAATATCCTCCATCCCGCTATAATATATATCCCTTCCACTTTTCCGACGGGGAAAATATGTCATCCGACAATGCGAAATGTGTACAGCTCGTCGATGAGCTTATGGAAGTGTCAAATCTCTTCGGGTATGGTGAGATTAACACGCATAGCAGATACTCCACTCTCATGAATTCCTACGAAAAAATAAATAACCCGAAATTCCATCATTATATTGTGAAAGAGCAGGCGGATGTTTATTATGCCTTGAAACGCTTTTTCCACAAAAGGGAGGAGGGGTCCGTTTGAAGCCAGTAAAAGAATTGGAACGGGCGATCGATGAAATCACGGAGATTGCTGCCGGTTTCGGCCTCGACTTTTATCCAATGCGATATGAAATTTGTCCAGCTGATATTATTTATACATTTGGCGCATATGGAATGCCGACACGTTTTACTCATTGGAGTTTCGGCAAACAGTTTCATAAGATGAAATTGCAATACGATCTTGGACTTAGCCAAATCTATGAACTCGTGATTAATTCCAACCCTTGCTATGCGTTTTTATTAAATACTAATAGTTTGATTCAAAACAAGTTGATTGTGGCCCATGTGCTGGCCCATTGCGATTTTTTCAAAAATAATATTCACTTTTCCAATACCAGGCGGGATATGGTGGAAAGTATGACGGCGACGGCCGAGAGGATTGCGCAATATGAAATGATACACGGAAAAGAAGAAGTTGAACATTTTTTGGATGCTGTCCTCGCGATCCAAGAGCATGTCGATCCTTCCTTAATGACGAACAGTAAGCTGGAGGAAGAAGAGGATGAGGAAATCCCGGCAAAACTAATTACACCTTACGATGATCTATGGGAGTTGGACCGGAGCAGTATTCAACCAAGGGTGAAGATTTCAAAACGTAAACGGATTCCACCCGCCCCTGAAAAAGATCTCCTCTTATTTATTTTGCAATATAGCAATGAGCTGGACGAATGGCAACGGGATATTTTGACGATGCTGCGGGAGGAGATGCTCTATTTCTGGCCTCAGCTCTCGACCAAAATTATGAATGAAGGCTGGGCCACGTATTGGCATCAACGGATTATGCGGGAAATGGACTTGGATTCCGACGAAACAATCGAATTTGCAACCCTCAACGCGAATGTCATCCAACCGTCTAAAACTTCCATCAATCCATATTATTTGGGATTAAAGATTTTTGAGCATATCGAAACTAGATTCGATCACCCAACTGAGGAAATGAAGCAATTCGGCATCATGCCGAACTCGGGACGGCAAAAGATGTTTCAAGTAAGGGAAATGGATTCCGATATCTCCTTTATTCGAAATTACTTATCGAAGGAATTAATGCAGCAAGAAGACTTGTATATATTTCAAAAGAGCGGCAATGAATATAAAATCACAGACAAACAATATCAAGCGGTCCGAGAACAAATTGTCGCCAACCGGGTGAATGGCGGGTTTCCGTACATCGTCGTCCAGGATGGAGACTACGTCCGAAATGGGGAACTGTATTTAGTTCATCGCTATGAAGGATTGGAACTGGACTTTCATTACCTCGAAAACGTACTTCCGTATATCCATCAATTGTGGGGACGAATTGTCCACCTAGAAACGTATGTTGATGACAAGCAGCTCGTGTTTTCATATGACGGTAAGAAAATTCATCGTCGGTATGCGTAATAAATGAGTCTCCTGTGGTGATGAAAAAAAGCAAACTTTTAAAAGGCGGCATTTCGTTCCTAAACGAGATGCTGCTTTTTTTCATCAATTACTAGAATGCACTTTCAAGCAAGAGTGACGAGAAACCTTCTATAGTGATTGATAAATCATTCGGAGTGACTAATAAAACGAGCGTGATCTATTAATATCGAAAAGTGATCGATATCATTTGAAAACAGAACGATAATATGGACAAAGTAATCGAAAAATCATTTGAAGCGATCGATAAAACGGAAGTGATCGATATCGCTTAAAAACTGAACGATAACTTGGGCCAAGTGATCGAAAAATCATTTGAAATGATCGATAAAACGAGAGTGATCGATAAACTCCGAAAAGTGATCGATATCGCTTAAAAACAGAACGATAGCTTGGGTAAAGTGATCGAAAAATCATTTGAAATGATCGATAAAACGGGATGATCATTAAACATCGAAAAGTGATCGATATCACTTGAAAACAGACCGATAACTTGAACCAAATGATCGAAAAATCATTTGAAGCGATCGATAAAATGGGAGTGATCGATAAACTCCGAAAAGTGATCGATATCACTTGAAAACAGAACGATAACTTGGGCCAAGTGATCGAAAAATCATTTGAAGTGATCGATAAAACGGAAGTGATCGATAAACTCCGAAAAGTGACCTATATCACTTAAAAAATAGAACGATAGCTTGGGCCAAGTGATCAAAAAATCATTTGAAGTGATCGATAAAACGGGAGTGATCGATAAACTCCGAAAAGTGATCGATATCACTTGAAAACAGACCGATAACTTGAACCAAATGATCGAAAAATCATTTGAAGCGATCGATAAAATGGGAGTGATCGATAAACTCCGAAAAGTGATCGATATCACTTGAAAACAGAACGATAGCTTGGGCCAAGTGATCGAAAAATCATTTGAAGTGATCGATAATACGGGAGTGATCGATAAACTCCGAAAAGTGATCGATATCACTTAATAACAGAACGATAGCTTGGGCCAAATGATCGAAAAATCATTTGAAGTGATCGATAAAACGGGAGTGATCGATAAACTCCGAAAAGTGACCGATGATGACCGGCTGAACGCCAGAATCTTGCATATAAACGACATCACTTAAAAGCTGACTGATCAGTCGGATCAAGTGTCAGGAAATTCACTCTGTTAACCAACAGGAATAAATAGTACTGTTCTTCTGTTTATTATGAAAGTAATGTAAACTAGCAATAGAAAACGTGGAAAGGGGAGGACATTGATGATACGAAAAGCTGTCCAGGGAGATGAGGAAGGTATTGCAAAGGTGCATGTCGACAGTTGGCGCTCTACATATAAAGGGATTGTGTCAGATGAGTATCTGGAACAACTGTCGTATGAGGAACGTGCCAACATGTGGAAGCGGGCGATCGGTGGGAATCCGTTGTATGTCGCTGAAAATGCGGATGACCAGATTGTCGGATTTGCGACTGGAGGAAAAGAACGCTCGGGGAACTATGCTGGTTATGCAGGAGAGTTGTATGCCATTTATTTGCTAAAAGAGGCGCAAGGGAAAGGGCTAGGCGCATTGCTCACCGCTGCCATCGCGAAGGAGCTGGGACAAATGGGTATCCCGTCGATGCTCGTCTGGGTGCTGGATGAAAACCCTTCTAAAGCGTTTTATGAGCGTCTTGGCGGTCAAGTGGTTGACGAAACAACAGTTCCGATTGGCGGCGAGGCATTTTTAGAAATCGCTCTTGGTTGGAAAGACATCAGCGTTTTGAGTAGGAAAGGTTGATATGTTATTGCATTGTACCGTTACCGGCAGTGGTCAGGAATCTCTCATCTTTTTGCATTCTGGATTACAAACCGGAAATTTGGATTTTGCCTTTCAGCGAGAATATTTCAAGCGGCACTACAAAGTCTATGCTCCAGACTTGCGAGGTCACGGGAAGTCATATGTAAAAGACTTATCACTTGCTAAATACTTTTCCGATTGTGTCAATGATCTGCTAGAAACAATGGATAGCTACGGGATAGAGAAAGCACATCTGATCGGTTGTTCTTTAGGAGGATTAATCGGGTTAAAGTTCGCAAAGATTCATTCTGATCGATTGCATAGTTTAATCATCTCAGGAATTACGTCAACCAGGCCTGATCATTGGAATGCTTTGCAGAAAAAGGATGCTGCCCATCAAGCAGCATTACTCCTGGATGAACAGGCAGTACATTACTTTGATCAATTGCACCTGTCCGACTCGAAAAAATTCTTGCAGGAAACGACGGAAACAGATTGGTATCCATTTGAGGAAACGGGAGATATCCGTTCCATTCCATGTCCTGCTCTTTTGTTAGTCGGGGAAGAGAAGGCGCAAGAAGTGAGGGGAGTAATTGATTATCCAGAGATGAACGATCATTTCCATGTCGCTGTACTTCCGTTTGCAGGCCATCTCGTCCATCAAGACCAACCCATCTCTATTCGAAACTTATAGAGGATTTTATGGTCAAAGTATCTTCAAGTCAAAACCTGAGAGGTGGAAAGTAGTTAAATGGAGATACCGTTTGAATTTCAAAGAAAAATTGTTGGATGTTTTAGGGAGGAAGGAGAAAGGTGGCTTGCTTCACTCCCTGAGAAAGTCGCTCATTACGCAGAACTATGGGAATTGACCATCCAAGGCCCTGTTTCTAATTTATCCTATAATTATGTCTTGTTCGTTGAGGATGCACTTGGACAACCATTTATCTTGAAATTGGGCGTCCCTAATTTTGATTGTCGGAATGAGATGGATACAGTCGGGCAGTATGACGGCAATGGCTGCGCCAAACTGGTGAAGGCAGATCGTGAGGCAGGGGTGATGCTCCTGGAAAGAGTATTGCCGGGGACCATGCTTTCGGAACGGGAAGATGAAGAGGCGGTTATTCGAATCTTTCTGACTACTTGGAAGGCGATACGCAGGGAGTTGCCGACCGACCGCAAGATACCAATGATTACTGATTGGGCTGTTTCATTGACCCAGTATGCTGCTGGCCAGTCGAATCCTGCAATCCCCAGAGATTTTATTGAAAAAGCGGAAGGCTATATTAAGAGAAGTATGGACCATCCGCAGCACCATGCACTTCTTCACGGAGATCTCCACCATGAGAACATCCTCTATTCCGAAGAACGTGGTTGGTTAGCAATTGATCCAAAAGGGGTCGGCGGTGATCCATGTTTCGATCTTGTGTCTTTCATGATAAATCATGTGATGAACAAACCGGATCCTCGGGCGGTGCTTACGTATCGTGTCAATCGAATCAGCGAGGAATTGGAGTTGGACAAGATCCGTTTATTGAAAGCAGCAGTTGGTTTGTCCACATTATATGCATGCTGGGCCCTCGAAGACCAGTCGGATTGGCAGGATACATATCAATGTGCTATTTGGTTCAATGAATTGCTAGAAGAATCTATGAATCTTTCTATATTGTAAAGTAAAGGAGAGAACGACTGATGAATAATGAAACGTTATTTGTAATTGATAAAAAAGATGAGTTGGGTGAAGAATTCAGTAAGCTTGTTTCCATGATGAATTACACGAGATGGACCACGCTGCAGGAATTGGAAGGCCTGACTGTAGATGAATTGGATTATTTATATGATGACGAAGCCAATTCGATTGGTATGCTGCTTGCCCATATGGTGGCAGTAGAGAAGGCCTATCAAATTCAAACGTTTGAAAATCGCGATATTACAGAGGACGAAATGAAGGTGCTGAGTCCTGCTTTAGAATTAGGAGCGCCCGCCCGTGAACAAATTATAGGCCGTCCGGTCGAATACTATGTAACAGCTTTAAAAGAAACAAGACAGCACACCATTGATTCCTTTAAGAAATTGCCGGATTCCTGGTTGTTTGAACAACAGCCGTTTTGGTGGGATCTTCCTGCTAATAACTATTTCCAGTGGTTTCATGTTTTAGAGGATGAGTTAAGTCATCGTGGCCAAATCAGGATTATTAAAAAGATGATGAGTAAAGTGAAAAATTAGATTGTCCGCAGCTTGGGCGTGTGATTCAGACATGCACTCCTTGCATACGATAGCATGAGGAGTGATGATTTGGAGCACCCGTCTTTCCGGGGAAGTTACAGACCGTATGTGTCACCTTTAGATCCGTGTCCACCCATTCTCGTTAAGAAGTTCGTACTGCCTCCACAAGTGTTTATGAACTTCCAGCCACCTGGCCTTCCGCAGTATACGCCGGCACAAGCGCTATTCCAAGGGTCCCTGTGGCCTGCCTTGGTTGATGGATTTTCACGGGAGGAGGGTATATCGTGAACCCAGCGTTCCAAGAAGAACGTGAACTGATGCTGCAGTTGCAGGAAGCGGATTTTGTCGTTGTCGAGCTAACCCTCTATACTGATACGCACCCCAATGATCAGGATGCTTTGAACCAGTGGAGGGAAGCGATTAAACGGGCCTCCGCGATCAGGCGTCAATATGAAAGCCGTTACGGTCCGCTCTCTCTTCATTCCATACCGACCGAACAGGCAATTGAGGCCGGTTGGCGTTGGAATCAGCCGCCATGGCCATGGCAAAGGTGAAGAAAGGGGACCGATATGTGGGTTTATGAGAAAAAGCTGCTATACCCAGTGAAAGTGGACACATGCAACCCGAAGCTTGCGAAATATTTGATGGAACAATACGGAGGGGCCGACGGAGAATTGGCTGCCGCACTCCGGTATATGAATCAACGGTATACGGTTCCTGATAAGGTGATCGGCGTGTTGAATGACATTGCCACGGAAGAATTTTCACATCTTGAAATGATTGCGACCATGATTTATAAACTGACGAAGGACGCGACACCTGAACAATTGGTGGAAGCTGGTCTTGGTGCCCATTTTGTGAACCATGGCCATGATCTCTTTTACGAAAATGCTGGCAATGTTCCTTTCACTGCAACCTATATTCAAGCAAAAGGCGACCCAATTGCGGACCTCTATGAAGATATTGCAGCGGAAGAAAAAGCGAGAGCTACCTACCAGTGGATCATCGATGTGTCAGATGATACCTCGCTGAATGACGCTCTCCGTTTCTTGCGGGAACGCGAGAATGTGCATTCCTTGCGCTTTAGAGAATCGGTTGAAATTCTGAAAGAAGAGCGAGATCGGAAAAAGTTTTTTTGAGAAATTAAAGAATAAGAAGGCATCTCCTTCTTTGTGTAGACAATGCAATACTTGTCTGCACATTTTTTTATAACTGAGAAATCATCATATACCATCTCTTTCATCGTGTTTTATTCTAGGTAAGGCATACTAAATGACTAGTTTGCCAGATAAGATGATAAGGAATGAGAACAATATGATACAATCAATTCAGCTATTTTACAGAGATGGGATATGCATTCCTGACTTTGTTAAACAATTTTACAGTAATTGGTCCAACGGCTAAAGTGTATTGCCTTCTATTTGATCTACAGAAGCAAAGGGGTGTAAATATTGTCCAGAGATTTGGATAGCATGCAAAGAAGAATGTCTGAATTGGAGCAGGAGTTTCTCAAATTAAAAAAGGAACTAGCTGAAATGGGAAACAGCCCACCTGCAGAAACACAGACTTCCATGGAAGCGGAATTATCAGTTCCATTAGAGAACCAGAAGGAACCTATTCATGAAGAGGTTCCGGAGGAAATCGCACCATCAGAGAAGGAACTGCTTGAAGGAAATATTGATATTTCTAGAGAAAACGTGACACAAACAAATACACGGCTTTCTCCTACACCATTGCATACACAACCGCATGCATCGGACCAGTCGAGGCAGGTGGAATTCAACTTAGAGAAAATGCTTGGCCTTTGGCTGCCGCGAGTGTTTATGTTTATCTTGCTGTTAGGTGTTCTTTGGGGATTAAAGGTTGCGATTGATCATGGATGGATAACGGATGGAGTACGCATACTCCTCGGATATGCTGGAACAGCCCTTCTTTATTATGGAGGAATGAAGAATATCAAGAACTCCCGTGTTCCATTTGGATTAACGCTATTAGGCGGTTTTATCGCGCTCGGCATTGTAACGACATTTGCAGCACATCATCTATACGGCTATTTTCCATACTTTGTAGCGTTTCTGATTGCTGTCGCCTATATCGCTGCAGGTTTATGGTTGTCCAGTCGAATACAATCAGAAACATTGACAGTGTTTTCTGCTATTGCAGGTTTCCTTCTGCCTTTTCTTTTGGAGGAAACGAATGCCAGCACGATTCAGTTCACTGGCTATCTCTTATTATTGTTCCTATCTTTATTCTATATTTCGTTGAAACAAGGGCATATATATTCCTTCTATGTTTCATTTAGTTTGTACCATCTAACATTGTTCATTTATACAGTCATGAATATGTTCATTGTTGATAAGGGAATCGTCGTATTGACTGTATTGGTTCAACATGTTGTCTTGCTTGCCGCGTATATGAAAGGGTTAAGCAGGAAAGCGGTATCTAGCGAGGTCATGTTATACGCCAATGCGGTGAGTGCATTTGTATGGGTATCCATTCTGGAATATGAAATGCGTTTAGCAACTTTTGCTTTCTTGGTCGTTCTTTACAGTGTTCTTTCCTTGATAGTTTATACAAAGGGCGAAACGTTTCGGGTGAGCATTTTCACATCAATTTCGATTGTAGCTGCAAGCGTGCTTATTCTGGCACTCCGATTGGATGAGCCTCTTATCCAATTAACCATGTTACTCATTATCGCGACTCTTGGCCTATGGCTCGGTATTCGGTTCGACAGTGTTCGGTTGATGGTAGTTGGAGCATTTGCCTATACTGTTGTTGCCTCGGCTGTTTTGTCTATCATTCAAATTAATGCGTTTGTTTCTATCGAACATCTCATTTGGTTGATCTTCATGTATACGATTGTCTTAATCTATTACACGTTAACTCAATATGCACCCTCGTTCTTAAAAGGACAAGAAAAGCCGATCAATAGTAGTTTTATCGCTGGACAACTTGTTTTTCTTTTATACGTTGGTTATTTAGTAGGCATTTTCGTCGAACAACTTCACTTAAACATGGTTACGACCATGCATGTCTTTTTCTTTGTCTTTTTGATTGCCATCGCGACGACATTTAGTTTTTTCAAGTGGCACCGCGGAATGTATTTGGCACATGCTGCGGTAATAGAATTTCTCCTGTTAGGCCTGTTTGTCTTATTATTCAATTTGACAAACAGTTCAACTATGGAGGGTTTATGGTTGAATCTGTTTGTCCAAATCCTTTATGTTGTCTGCTTATCCTTTCTATTTTTAACCATCTTCAAAGAAAAGTTCTATTTCAGGCCAGAGTTATTTAAACGCTTGATTCCGGTTTTAGCAGTCACGATGCAAGTGCTCTATTTTATCTTTTTGAATAAATGGTATCTGACCATTGCACTCGGTTACAAGTGGGAATGGGAATACATCCTTTTTATTCATACATTCCTTCTTATGGCTTTTGCTTTCACCTCATTCAGCATAGGAAAAGTCATGAAATGGAAGGTTGTCAAAATACTTGGAGCTGTTTTGGTCGGCTTCTGTTTGCTCAAACTATTCCTCGTGGATATGGCAAGCATTTCGATTTTAATCCGTGCCATATTGTTCATTGTCGTCGGAGTTGTAGGACTGCTCTATTCAAGGACACTATTAAAAGAAGAGCCCGTCAAATGAATGAGAAGAGATTCACCTAACACTCAAGAGTCCGAGGGGAAACATCCAAATAGTATATGTTCTACATGATATCGCAATTGTCATGGCAACAAAAAAACGCTCAGATTGAGCGTTTTTTTGTTTGGTCCAATCGGAAAAAGCGTCTTACCTTAAGTTCTTCCAAGATGTAAGCAAACCCATATATATAACTATTGCTAAACCAATAGTAGCTACATAATAATACCAAGATCCAAATAATAATAGCTTTGTCAGCAAGCTTGCTAGAAACACGATCGATCCAACACCTACTATATGCCGGATCATCGGCAAATGTAAAAACCTTTGACAGGCCTGGTAAACTAATAGCCCGGTCAATGCACTCATAGCTGCAGAAAATACAACAACAGAGAAGATGGTGAAATATAGTAACATGAAAAGACTCCTTACAATTTAATCAGCGGTATCGTACGAATGTCAGAAATGCATGAGCGAGCTTTGTTCTTCCGTTTCAGGCAGGCGCTTTTAGCGGATATAGCTTCAGCCAATCGAACTGCGAAGGGTTCGGTTTTCCTTATTTTCTAAGGCTCTACAGAAAGTAAGGAAGCCAATTGCTTCAATCGCACTGCTTTTGCATTCATACAGGAATCGCTCGCCGTCCTACACTTAATGCAGTGGAAACGATCCAATTGACCTTAATAACACGCTCTCTACCGCTCCTGTTTTTTTTCCTGCCATCCTGATAATCTATAAAGAAAGTTTAACACACTTCCTGCTATTTCCATCGGTTGATTGTTTTAATTCCTATACTTTCTTGAAACAATGAATCCAGATATAAACAATACCGACGTTGGATATGAGTCACAATTCCGTTTTACTTTGAAAAAGCCTCTAGGCAACTATTACGTCGGCAAATGGTGACCACGTTTTAGTTGTTGTTTACGGTTGTACCTAAATACACCGCTTCTGTGATCCTCTTTTTCGTTTTCTTACAAAAGGGAAATGAAGGTATATGTTGTCCTCCTTACGATAGTTCCCTCATGTCGCATTCGACAAAAATGGAAGCGGCTATTTTCACAATAAAGGAGTTTTCATTCCCGCATTCTATTTTTTAGTCAAAAAAGACAAGCTGTTTTTATTACTGAATGGGGCTCAGAAGAATCAGCACCATCCTAATAGGAGTTTGTTTAGACAGTTTTGCAATTGGCTCGAATTGCTAGCAGCCGAGTACCGTAAATAGGATGTAGGAAGGGTCGGTGATTAGCTTATGTTTAGGATTGTACCAACCTCCTTTATTGTCTTTAATTCATTTGCCAAGGAACGTTACAAAAAATGCTTTAGAGGGAACAAATAAAGTGTGAATCCATTGGACAAGGGGAAACGTATAAATACATAACAAGCGAAGAAAAAGGTGATTGAAATGAAAAATTGGCTTTCGGATGAAGAGTTTGATCATATATTCAGAGAAAAATCAGAGGAAATTAATGAGCAGCTGGAGCGGGAAGTCCTCATTGCATTAATTGGTGACGTGAACGCTGGAAAGTCTTCCACAATTAACAAGCTGATGGGCGCTGATGTGGCCCAAGTTGGTGCAAAGCCTGGTGAAACGCAAGAGGTTAAACAGTTTGTCTTCCGGAAGAACATCATCTTTGTTGACACACCGGGGCTGGACGATATCTATAGCGAGCATTCCGCTGAAACAATGAAATTCTATAAGAAAGCAGATGTCATTTTGTTCTTCCTGAACGCAGCAGGAACCGTTCTTTCCGAAACAGAACTTGCATCATTGAAGAAGATTGCGAAAGTGAATAAGGATATTGTCATCGTGCTCAATAAAATTGACGCAGCAGACGATATACCCGCTCTTGTCAACTATATTAAACAGCACACAGGCTACCAGTATGCTGTAACGCCGATCTCGTCTCGAACAGGGGAGAACATCGGGATGCTGCAAAAAGAAGTATTAGACATTTTGGAGTCAAAAAAAAAGGATATTTTAATGGCCGCTAACATGGCTGATAAATCCGCTATCGCCAATCGGTGGATTTTGGGAGCCGGTGCTTCCGCAGCGACCATTGGAGCTGTACCGATTCCTGGATCGGATTTTATTCCGCTTACTGCGCTTCAAGTGAGTCTCATGCTTAAGCTATCTACCTTGTATGGAAAGCCGATTTCCAAGGACAACGCCAAGGAGTTGATCATCGCGACTATTGTAGGGAATATTGGAAAGACGGTTTTCCGGCAAATAGTTAAAGTAATCCCAGGAGCGGGTATGGTGGCGGGAGCCAGCGTTGCTGGGGCGATGACAATTGCATTGGGGCAAGCTGTCAAATATGCATATGAAAACGGTATAGAGCTTACTCCGAAATCATTGAAGCCGATTTACCGGAAGTTTTTAAAGAAGCGGGAAACCGAGTCCTGAATAAGCAGATCAAGAACCAACACTCTTACTGAGATTGTTGGTTTTACTTTGTGAAAAAATATTTTAAAAAACTTTATATTTTCATTTAAGTTGTTGTGGGGAGTTTATAAAGAAATGTTTTCATATCAAGCATCATAGAATAGTTAGTAGTTTACCAGTCTGGATGTCGTTCCAACATTTACCTCTATCTTTTTCGTGAAATAAGATTAATAATGTTCAACGTGGGTATTAGAGAGATGGGAGTACTCACCCTTACTAGATTCATTATTACGAGGAGGAAGTTATTAAATGGACAACCAACCAAAAAAGTATCGTAATTTCATAACTGGAGCTGCTTCCGCAGCACTGATCGCTTCTGCTATTGCACCTGCCGTCGCAAGCGCAGCAGAATTTACTGATGTAAAAGGAAATACACACGAAAATGCAATCTATGCACTATCTTCACAAGGAATCATCGGTGGGTATCCGGATGGTTCTTTCAAACCGAAAAAAACGTTGACTCGTTCAGATGTTGTAAAAATGATGGGGAAATGGCTTGTTACGATGGGCTATGAAATCCCAGCAGATTACAAGACAAACCCGCGTTTCAAAGATTTGACATCCAAAACAAACGATGATCTTCTAAAATATGCTGCGATTGTAAAAGACAATGGTGTATTCGGTGGTTATGAAAACGGTACGCTTGGCGCAGGCAACGACATCACACGTGAAAACATGGCGATGGTCCTTGTTCGTGCCTATGATGCAGTGAATAAAACGGATCTTGTATCTCTAGTAAAAGAAAAAGATTTCAAGAGAGATGTTGTTGACTTAGCGACAGCCAAAGCGGAAGCACGTCCATACATTGATGTTCTTGACTATTTTGACATCACGAATCCAGAGGCTCCTACGTTCAATCCTAAAAATACAACAACACGTGGACAATTTGCTACATTCCTCTATAAGACTTCAACTGTGAAAGTAGAGAAAAATGAGGACAAAGAAGCTCCTAAACTAGTATATAACGGTGAAAAGACACTTAATGTCGAATATGGTGCAACATTCACAGCTCCAACCGTTACAGCAACTGACAACGTTGACAAAAACGTAGAAGTCACTTCTGTTATTACGAATGAAGCTGGCGAACGCCTTGCTGCTATTGACACAAAAGTTCCAGGGACTTATAAAGTGACATACAGCGCAGTCGACAAAGCGGGCAACAATGCAGAAGAAGTAGTAGTGACTGTTGTTGTCGGAGAGAATCCTGAACTTGAGGTTGCTTCTGTTAGTGCAATCAATGCAACTCAAATTCAAGTAAAGTTTAATAATGCCGTAGATCAATCCTCTTTGTTTGATACGAATGGTAAATTCAAAGCTGCAAATCTATCACTTACATCGATTGACGGGGGAGCAAATCCTACTGTAACGAGTGCAACTTTGGCACAAGACGGAAAGACACTTCTATTGACAGTGGACAAAACAGTTGCCAAACGCTATAAAGTCGTAATTGAAAATGTAAAAGCAAAATCGGGCGTCACTTTGAAGAAGTATGATGAAATTGTTACCTTCGCTGCAGATACAACAGCTCCATATGTCGTTGGAACAGAAACGATTTCTGCAACAAAAGTAAAGATCAAATTCTCCGAGCCTGTTAAAGCTGGCAGCGCAACATTAGAGTACGCTGATGGCAAGCAAGTTACTGGTGCAACAGCTAATGTCGAAGCGGGTGCAACAGAAGTTATCGTCGACTTAGCAGATAGCCGCATTGATGTGAATAAAGCAATCAATGTGAAGTTTGTCGGGTTGCAAGACATGGCTGGTAATATCATTTCCCCAAATCCAACTGTTGTACAAATCGTGAAACAACAGGCCGACGGTGTAAAACCATCCGTATCTTCTGTAGTTCAGACTGGTGCAAGGACTTTTAACATTACATTCACAAAGGAACTGGAATCAACAAAATTTGATAAGTCTTATGTAACTGTATCTGGCGGCTATACTGTACAATCTGTTGAAAAAGTGTCTGGTACAGAGTACAAAGTAACAGTCAACAAGAATTTGACTGGTGTTCAAAATGTCAATGTGGCAGCTGATTACCAAGATTTAAGCGGCCAAAAAGGCGATGCGATCACAAAGGTAGTTACCTTCACAACAGATACAGCTGCACCACAAGTGGTCGGTTCAGCAGTTGTTTCAGATAATGGAAAAGAATACTTGGAAATCACGTTTGATAAAGATGTGAAGCTTGCTGCAAGCCCAACAGCAACTGTCAGCGGTTCATACGTTTCTGGCAACGTGACATACCAATTGTCTGGCAACGCCGCAGCTTTGAGCTCTACTTCCAATGCTAAAACTGTACGGGTAGAATTGTCTGCGCTTCTAGGAAAAGATGATGTTAAGTCTGCATCCTATAATGTTGCGCTTACTCTTGCCGGGGTTTCAAGCCAAGCAGGAGTAACTGTAGATAAAGTAAATAGCATTAAATTCAACCGTGGGGAAGACAGCGTAGCAACAACTGAGAAAATCAAAGTGACTGACAATGGGATTGTCCAAGCATCCGCTGATAACAATGTCGTAACAGTTACGTTTGACAAGGACGTTGACGCCGCTTCAGCTACAAATGCAGCAAACTATCGAATCGACGGCGCGACAATCGAATCAGCTACTGTCAAATCGACTGATTTGAAGCAAGTTGAATTGAAATTGGCTCCAGGTTCTAATACTTTCACTGGATTGCGCAATGTATCCATTCAAAACGTGAAGGCGAAAAATTCTTCCGTACCGATGGATGTTTACACGGGTACTATTACACTTAATGAAAATGTAGCTCCTACAGTAAAATCTGCTGTGTTGACTGGTAATGATACCATCACATTAACATTCAGTGAAAATGTAACTGTTGATGAAAATGCATTTGACGTTTTTGTTGGCACTGAGCCTATTCCAGTTGCTGGTACTGTAGCTAAGGTTGACTCTGCTGCTGATAAAGCTGTCATCAAATTAGCGAAACCAGTAACTGCTGCACAGCTTAACCAAGGATTGACTGTCAAACTAGCAGATTCTAAAAATGTATTGGACACTGTCAAAAATCCATTACAATTTACAGGAATTAAAGTAACACAGTAATTTTTCGAATAACGGGGAGGCTTTAGAGACCTCCAAACTAAATCAGGCGGAAAAAACGAATCGTTTTTTCTCCGCCTGTTTTTCTATTTTCGCGAAACATTGTCATATGAAAGAAGTGTCACTACTCATCAGAATATTGTTTGTGAGAAACTTACATTTCTGATGCTTTTCTGGAGGTTAGTCCCATCTTGCCGCAAACAAGAACGGTAGGGATTCTATTAAATGTAATCTATATTCTAAGGGTTTTTTTAGGAGAACATTGTTTATTAGAATGTCACACAACACAATATCCTCATTGCTAGTTGCATCCAGCCTATTCCAATTTTTCAACCTTTGTGATTAAATAAAAGTAATGTTCTGATACATTTGTCATAGAAGATTAGGGAATTGGAAGGGGTGTTGACAATGAACAAAATTGCAACCGAGCAAGTGACGGACGATCATGTTGTGAAAGCACTGGAACGGAATCTAGCTATTATCAGGTTTAATCTGGACCGAAAGATTGTATATGTCAATGAGAACTTTGCGAAGGCTATGGGATTTTCCCAAAAAGAAATGATCGGATTATCGCACAGTGATCTCTGTTTTCCTGATTATTCGAAGAGCCCGGCGTACTCGGAATTTTGGAGAGAGTTACAGAGAGGAATTACACAACAAGGGAAAGTGGAGCGAAAACATAAAACAGGCCAGAAAGTCTGGCTTGAAGCAACATACATGCCGGTTTTCAGTGAGGATGGACGTCGAGTCCTCAGCATATCCAAGGTAGCGTCCAATATTACCAATCGGCAAGCATCCATTACGGAGGTTGTGAATGATTTGCGCCGTATGGCGGAAGGATTGACAGAACGTGCCGACGTGGGCATTGATAGAAGCAAGGAGCTCCTTAGCATAATAGATAATATTGCGACGATCTCGCATGATAATACGAAGATCCTCGAACAACTTCAAATACATGCGGAGGCTATTCAGCATGTGGTGAAAACGATTCGAGATATTGCGGCCCAGACGAATCTTCTCGCTTTAAATGCCGCCATCGAGGCCGCAAGGGCAGGAGAACACGGAAGGGGATTTGATGTGGTGGCAAAAGAAGTGAGAAAGCTTTCTGCAAATGTTGAAAAGTCTATTGTGGAAGTGCGTGAGGGAATCGCTTCCATTACTCGTGAAATCGGTAACATCGCTACAGGGACAACGCTTGCACAAGAACATGTAGAAGAATGCCAGCAACAGATTAATGTTGCAATGGAGGACTTTCTTGCTATTGCTTCTTCTGCATCACAGTTAGATGAACAATCGGAGGAAGTTTCCCGGATTGTGTAAATAGCTTCGTCTCGAAGCAATTAAAAAAGGGCAAACAACTACAAAACCCGGGGGACAAGGCCACCGGGTTTTATGCTGTCTATAAATCTTTAGAATTGAATGTATCGCCATCTTCAATTTTTCCAGATTGGAATCCTTTATAAAACCATTTTTTTCGTTGTTCCGAAGTTCCATGGGTAAAGCTTTCCGGCACGACGTAGCCTCTAGCTCGTTTTTGGATGGTGTCGTCGCCGACTGCACTGGCCGCATTGAGTGCTTCTTCCAAATCCCCTTTTTCCAGCACACCCATGCCCTGCGCATGTTTTGCCCAAACTCCTGCAAAATAATCGGCTTGCAATTCAAGACGGACAGAATACTTATTATACTCCTCTTCGCTTACCTGTGAACGGATAGAGGCCATTTGATCACTTATGCCTAATAGCTTTTGGACATGGTGACCGACTTCGTGGGCAATAACGTACGCCATCGCAAAATCTCCAGGTGCCTGGAACTGGTCCTGCAATTCTTGATAAAAACTTAAATCGATATAGAGTTTTTCATCTCCAGGACAGTAGAAGGGACCGACAGATGCCCCTGCTGTGCCGCATGCCGATTGCACGCTTCCGGAATACAAAACTAGTGTCGGTTCACGATATTCGAGCCCTTCCTCTTCAAAGATTTCATGCCATACATCTTCCGTATCGGCTAGCACAACTGATACGAACTCTTCCAGTTCTTTATCTTGTTCTGTTTCGACATAGCTTGTATTTTCAGAGGAACCGCCGAGTCCATTCAAAATGGCACTCGGATCGCCTCCGAGGAACATGACAACGAGAATAAGGACAATTCCGCCAATGCCCCCTCCCATGATAGCTGGCCCGCCCATGCCTCTGCGATCTTCTACATTGCGGCTGCCTCTGCGACCTTTCCATTCCATATAATTTCCTCCCTGGCTAATCGGATGTAAAGTATGCCTTCCTATACCCGAAATCTAGAGAAATGGAACTGGGTTATTTCGACAACTGGATTTCTTTTGCATCGTGGCCGACAAATTTAATGCTTAGTTTGATCATTTTATAATCATTGATTTCGAATGTCTTTGAAACCGTTTTAATCATATCTTCCTCCGCCATATCTGGAGTAAGTTCTAAGGACTTGAATATTGCATCAAGCTTTTTCATCGCTTTATTTCCATAGGAGGAAATTCCTTTTTCTTTATTTTCATACTCTGCTTCTATCCGTTTCGGTTTTTCTTCATAACTCACCGATACTAATTCCTTTTCCATTTTAGTATCTATTGTTAGATGGAATGAAGTGAATCCATATGTATCGCCTACATTTCCTTTCATTTCTTTGCGATCTGTTACAATGGACCGATCTGAGCATGCGAAGAGAACTAAAATAAACAAGAGCAGGATACTGGTCAGCTTTCGGATGTTCATTAATAATCTCCTTTCAAGAGCCTCTAGGACTAACATATCCGCTTCAACCTAGCGTTATTCAACTGGAAAAATTGAAACCAATAACGCTGCAGTTCGTATACAAATAGGAAAGGAGCGAAATCAATCCATGCAAAACCAACAATCCATGTCACTGAAGGAATGGATTATCACCATTATTCTTCTCTTTTTGCCGATTGCCAATTTGGTCATGCTCATCATCTGGGCAACCGATAAGGCAGACCCACGCAATAATTTCGCAAAAGCATACTTAATCGTAACAGCATGTGCAATCGCTTTGATGATCCTGATCTATATTGTTATTATCTTTATTTTCTTTACGATGGGGGTTTATATCGGTTTTCTGGAGTGATAATCAAAAACGTATTTGTTCGTCAGTTTTTGAATAATTTGTGACGAATCATGCTGGACCCACTGAAATATCCCATATTAAAAGCGAAAAATATAAAAGTCCCTTGCATGAAATGTTATGATAAGAGGGATGATGAATTGATCATAACCTCTGAGGGGGATTTATAGTATGACGCGACAAATGGATATTTCATATAGGGAAGAGCAAGAAGCGAGCCTTGGAGAAGAACGCTCCGGTACGTTGATCGCAGACTTGAAATCCCTTTTTAAAGCGCCTGTTCTTATCGCGAACGCATTGCCCGTGTTCGTCGGATTTTGGCTAGCGCTCTATTTTACGGATCAGACGATCTGGGCAAACGGAACACTATTTTGGCTCACGATTATTGGCAGCACAATTTTAATGGGCGGTGCACTTGTCATCAACAATTGGTATGACGTGGATATCGACACCGTGATGAAACGAACGCAAAAACGGCCGACGGTTACAGGGAATATTCCGATGCGGACGGTTCTCATAATTGGAATTCTCATGTCCGCTGCCGGAATGGCCATGCTTTTTTTTACGACATTTGAAGCGGCTGTGTGGGGGTTCATTGGCTGGTTTACGTATGTCGTACTATATACGATGTGGTCCAAGCGAAAATATACGTTGAATACGGTGATCGGCAGTCTCTCAGGAGCAGTGACGCCGATGATTGGCTGGGCTGCTCTGGCGCCTGCCTACCATATTGTACCGATTATGCTGTTTCTCATTTTATTCATGTGGCAGATGCCCCATACATTTGCGATTGCCATGCGGAAATATGATGAATACAAAGCGGCTCATGTCGCCATGCTTCCAGTCGTTCGAGGTTTTCAAATGACGAAACGTCAAATGTTTGTTTATATAGCCTGTTTGCTGCCGCTGCCGTTTTTCTTGGGTTCTCTCGGAATGGTTTTTGTGGCATTGGCGACTTTGATGAACCTCGGTTATCTGGCTGTTTCTATCCAAGGCTTTTTTGCCAAAGATGATATGAAGTGGGCATATATTATGTTCCTGTATTCTGTAAATTATATTTCCATTATCTTTTTGCTCATGTTTGTTGTCACTTTACCTATTTTCAAATAAGAAAAAGAGGGGGCGGCGTTTTGATGATGAGACGAAAAAAAGAGAAGAGAGAGAATAACGAACGGTATCGTTTTGTCGATTTTCTGATGGACCTCCTATTCTTCGTTCCTGAACTATTGTTCCTGCCGATCCGGCTTTTGGTCTGGCTGGCAAGGCCGATCATACGCTTAGTCTCTGACATATTTTAAGAAAAAAAGCTTGTCTTCCCGCGGGAAGCAAGCTTTTTTATATGGTGGGATATCCAACAATTAAAAATATTCAGTTGTTATGGAAAACGTTTTCATATATAATCGATTCAAGAATTCTGTTTTTTAGTAATTTTGTAGAATTTAGGGGGGAGTCAGCATGTTTGGTATGAATAGAGGGAAATGGATGGTGCGTTTTGCTGTCCTGGCTATGGCTATATTGCTAGTCGGATGCGGCACAGGTAGTAAAAATGGTTCAACAGGTGACACAGGGGATGCAGCAGAAGCGGGCGGTAAGAAGAAATTAATTGTCGGTACCGATGCAACCTATGCACCAATGGAGTATATGGACGAAAAAGGGAATATTGTGGGGATTGATATTGATATCGTCAAAGCGGTAGCAGAAGCTGCGGGCGTTGAGGTCGAATTTAGGAATTATGGATGGGATCCACTTTTTCCTGCAGTCAATAACGGGGAAGTCGATTTCGCTGTTTCTTCTATAACGATTAATAAAGAGCGGAAGGAATCCTTTGATTTCTCGGATCCCTATTATATCACAAGTCAACTAATTCTCGTACCGGAAGATTCTGATGTGGAGAGTTTTCAAGATTTGAAAGATAAAAGAGTGACCGTCCAAAATGGCACAACTGGCCATATTGTCATACAAGGGTTGCAAGGGGATACGAGCTCTAAAATTCTGGCTGCTGAAACGATGCCTCTTGCAATTGGAGAAATGATCAATGGGAATGCAGATGCATCTGTCGGAGACAACGTTGTTATGATTGATTATCAAAAGAATAATCCAAAAGTGAAACTGAAAATGGTTGAGGATGATAGTTTTGAAAAAGAATATTACGGGCTTATGGTGAAAAAAGGAAACCAAGAAGTGCTCGATATTTTAAATGAAGGCATTAGGAAAATTAAAGAGAATGGGAAATTGAAAGAGATCACTGGCTTTGATGTGGAATAAACACTTCGTCAAACTATCATGATAATTCCGCATCTTGGAGGTGAAGAGAATGGATATCCTTGATTTTCGTTTTGATGCCATATGGAATTACCGGGAGTTGTTCATCCGGGGACTTTGGATTACACTCGGCCTAACGGTTGTCGGTTATGCAGGAGGGCTGATCCTTGGACTGTTTGTCGGGCTCGGAAAGTTGTCAAAGAAGAAATGGGTTTATTACCCTGCTAAATATTATGTGGATTTTTTCAGGGGGACGCCGTTATTGGTACAGCTCCTATTAATCCATACTGCCTTGATACCGAGTATTTTTGGCCATTCACTAGGCTTCTTTGTTTCCGGAGCTGTTGCGCTCATGTTAAACAGTGCGGCCTATAACGCTGAAATTATTCGGGCAGGTATCAATTCTATCGAGAAAGGACAAATGGAAGCTGCCCGTTCGCTCGGCATGCCTTATAAGACTGCAATGCGTCTTATCATTTTACCGCAGGCGCTGCGTCGTATGATACCTCCGTTCGGCAATGAATTGATCGCCTTAATGAAGGATTCATCACTTGTTTCGATGATTGCAGGCAGTGAACTGCTGTACGCCGGAAAAGTTGTGGCAGGCGCTACATTACGGCCATGGGAGCCATATCTTACCGTGGCGGTACTCTATTTGCTTCTCACATTCATTTTCGGTAAATTGATCAGTTATGTGGAAAAACGGTTTAGTAATAGCTATGTGCCATCGCCGCGGAAGCAACGCCTGTCGGTTGGGCGTACAGAGGCAGGGGGATGATCGCTTGATTACAATCAGAAGCTTGCATAAATCTTTCGGCAGCTTGCAAGTGCTGCAGGGAATTGATTATGAGATAAAAGAAAAAGAAGTTATTTGCATTATCGGGCCAAGTGGATCGGGGAAAAGTACTTTCTTGCGCTGCATCAACCTGCTAGAGGAGATTACACGCGGAGAAATCTTTATCGATGGCATCCAAGTAAATGATCCTAAAACAGATATTAATGAAATTCGGAAAGAAGTCGGAATGGTGTTTCAACAATTCAACCTATTTCCGCATATGAGGGTCATTGACAACATTACGATGGCTCCAATTAAAATAAGGAAAATGGGTAAAACAGATGCAGATACGCTCGCTCGGCAACTATTGAAAAAAGTGGGATTAGCAGATAAAGCAGATGCATATCCCGAGCAGCTGTCGGGCGGACAAAAGCAAAGAGTGGCAATTGCCAGGGCCTTGGCGATGAAACCAAAAGTCATGCTGTTCGATGAACCGACTTCGGCACTTGATCCAGAAATGGTCAAAGAGGTATTGGACGTGATGAAGCAATTGGCATTGGAAGGAATGACAATGGTCGTCGTCACACATGAAATGGGATTTGCAAAAGAAGTGGGAGACCGGGTGGCGTTTATGGATAATGGGTTACTCGTAGAGGAGGGGACCCCCGACGAGTTGTTCAATCAACCAAAAAATGAAAGGACAAAAGCCTTTTTCAGTAAAGTGCTTGTATGAACCAGCGGCTTCGGCAGCTGGTTTTTTGTCTTATGTCATGAATATGAGTGTTGCATATACTAGAGGATGAACTTTGGAGAAAGGTGGAAGTCCATTGTATTACCCGTATATCATGCACCATACCCGCCCTCCGGCAAGAATTATCACTGTGACAGGCACTGGACATATGTTAAAGGAGCCCGACTATCTAAAAATACAAATGGAAGTCATTACCGAGAATATGATGGCGTCTGCTGCACAACAGGAGAATGCGGAGAGGATGAACCGAGTCATTGAGGCCCTCCAACAGATAGGAATTCCTAAGACCAATATACAGACGACCTCGTTTACGATCAACCCTCGTTATGAGTATCAAGACGGACAACAAATCTTCCGGGGATACACTGTTGCGAATAGCATCTCTGTGAAAGTGCCAAATATAGCGGATGCAGGACGTGTTATTGATGAAGCTGTACAACAGGGTGTGAACCAAATCAACTCCTTGCAGTTTGGAATCGAACATGAAAATCTCCTATACGAGCAAGCGTTGCAAAAGGCATTGAAACAGGCAATTTCCAAAGCGCGGGCAATTGCGGAAACAATCCAGGTTCAACTGGATCCAAAACCCATTAAAATTACAGAAGATCCAAATTATCAACCAGGCAGGCCGCAGCCGCTGTTCGCTGTATCCAAAACTGCATCGACACCCATTGAACCAGGGCAAATGGCAGTTCAAGCGTCTGTTCGAGTCCAATTTCAATATTAGTTGCCGAACAAAGGCCAAGAGGACGAACTACATTAGAAAAGCACACTTGATGGTGTGCTTCAGACTGTTGACAAAAGGGTTGGAAATGTAAATTTTAATTGTTAGTAGACTGAAATAACGTTGATTTCCGTTCCGGGCGGACGCTTTCCGGGGGGCTTGCCCTCAGCCTCCTCGTCGCTTCGCTCCTGCGGGGTCTTCACGCTGCGCTGATCCCCCAGGAGTCGCCGCCCTGCACTCCAATCAACTGGAGATCCCTCTATAGCCGGCGCTCTCCACGTCCAACTGGCCAGCTTCTTCAAATTTATAGCAGCAAAAGTCAGCATCGCCTGCATGGACATTTTTTTAGTCCCCTGAGGGTTGTCCATCGCATGCCATGCTTTTCTATTGCATCCGCAAAGACTCGCTCAATCGTCTTTTTGCGCATTCCGTATATTTTCTTGATTTCATGGTTGTGTCGCAAGTCCTCAGCCACATCCAAGTAGTCCTGCCAGATATGCCGCTGAATCATCTTTTGCTGATTCTTACTCTGCGTACATTGGCCAATGACTGGACACACGGAACAGATAGAAGGAGTCGAAGCATACTGCCGGTATCCTTCCTTCGTGGTTGTTCGGTATGTAAGAACCTGTCCTTCCGGACAAAGATAGCAGTCGAAATGCTCGTCATAGACATACTCATGTTTTCTAAAGAAGCCTTCTTTTATCATTGATCGTTTGTAAGGAAGTGCAGGAAGAACCTGATTCTCTAAAAGGAAGTTGGCAATGGCTGGTGTTTTGTAGGCTGCATCAGCGGCAACGACGGCTGGACGTCCTACCTGGTCGATAATCTTGCGGACTACTGGTTCAAGCATGTTGCTGTCGTGGACATTCCCTGGTGTGACGATGTTTGCGAGTACAAACCCCTTTTCGTCCGTGGCAGCGTGAAAAGAATAAGCGAACTGCTTTGTCCGTTCATCTTTAACGTAATAACCGCTTTCCGGGTCTGTTGTCGACTCCTTGATTTCTTTGTACTCTTCCTTTTCAAACTTTTCCGGTGGAAATTGCTTCTTCCCATTCTTTTCCCGATCCAGGTTGAGCTCCTCCTGGAGGGACGAGCGGGACAGGTGAGACCCCGCAGGAAATGAAGCGGACGAGGAGGCTCATCACCCGCCCCCGGAAAGCTACCGCCAGAAGCGGAAATCAACTTTACTAGAAATCTAATGTAAGTAACAACCGTATTTTATATTTATACACTAGAACTAATGAATTTGTTTTTGTCTACGCTCTGAAGCACACTTGATGGTGTGCTTTTTTCTGTAGAAATGCTCGAGTCGGTGGTAAAGGCTGGCGAGTCGGTGGTATCCATAGTAAAGCCGGATGATGCACACTGCTGATCGATATGAGGCAGAGTTAAAGTAGCATCCGGCGTCTACCTCGCTGAAGAGTGGAAAGAGCGAAGGAATCTTGAGATTCCTTCGCTCCGCAGTTTGCTTATTGATGCGGTTCACCGTCGACTTTGAATTTGTGGATTTCTTGTTTCAAGTTGTCCGCAATTGCGTGAAGTTGTTTGGACGCGTAGGCGACTTCCTCAACCGATGCAGTTTGCTCTTCGGTTGACGCTGCAATTCCTTCAGCGTGATTGGCTAGTCTTCCATATAGTTCTGAAATTTCGTTGATAGAAACGGACAACGTTTGCATAATGGATTCGACTTTTTCTGAAATTTGGGCGGTCTCTGTTGTCTGCTCTGAGACGGAATGGACTGCCGTTAAGATGTCCTGAAAAGCTAACCCTGCCTCATTGACAAGGGAGGAACCGTTTTGGGCCACTTCAAATCCGTTCGTCATACTATCCATTGTAAGCGAAATGTCAGTTTTGATCTCATTAATCAACTGGTGAATCTGATGGGCAGCTTTGCTTGATTCTTCGGCAAGTTTTCGCACTTCATTTGCTACGACAGCAAAGCCTTTCCCTGCTTCGCCAGCCCGGGCAGATTCGATAGCTGCGTTTAATGCAAGCAAATTCGTCTGCTCGGCAATCGATGTGATGAAAGATGAGAAGCTTTCTATTTGCAATGACTTATTTTGTAATTGAATGACAATCTCTTTCGATTCGCGCGAATAATCATTGATCTGCTTCATGTTCTGCTCGGTTTCTTTTACCTTCGATGTGCCATCCGCTGAAATGTCTACAGTTTGTCGGACTAGTTCACTGACCCGTTTCATATGTGAGCCCATCCGTTCTACTTCAGCTGTGATTTGTTGGATATCATCGATTGATTGATGAACCTTTCTGTTCTGTTGTTCGGTCTCCGTAGCCATCTCTTGAATGGATTCCGCAATTTGAGAAGCGGCAATCTTTGTTTCCTCCGAACTTGTTGTAAATTCTTGAGACATCCCTGTCAAGCGATCGCTTGAATCAATGACCGTTTGAAAAGCAGAACGAACGGACTGCAGCATCGTGTCATATTGATCTGCAAGAACTCCAAAATCATCTTTTCGTTTCTGCAGACTTTCCAAATGTACCGTAGTTGTGAAGTTCAACTGGGCGGTTTCGCCGATCAATTGGCTAAATTCCTTGATTGGAGTGGACACCTTGCGCCCGATCAGGATGGACAATGCCGCCGCGACTAGGATAGAAACGATAACGATGATGATAGCAGTTGTCTTATTGGAATCAAGAGCCTTGTCAAAATACGTTTCGTCGTATGTAATTAGCATGAGTCGGGAACTCTTAAAAGCCGCCTCATCATTGGAATCAGATAATTTCGGAATGAATTTTAGAAGCTGGCCATTTTTATGGATCTCAATCGGTTTATTTTGATTGATGGCTTGTTTGGCACTTTCTAAAAGTTCCTCTGGAAAGAGCTCCATTTCGCCTGCCTCATTTTTCTTATTTAAGGCAAACTCTGGGGTTCTGTCACTCTTAATTGTAAATATCCCGATATCGTCAATATAGTCGTTGCCCTTTTTAAGATCGTCGGTTAATAAAGCGAGATCCATACTTTTTAGAGACTCTTCAAAACGTTTTGCTGTGGCACTTAACTCAATTATATATTTCTTGTCTGGAGTGGGCGTATAACTAAATTTCGTTAATTGTTTCGTTGCGTTGCTCACTTCGAGCGGATAGGAAGAGAAGGTGCCGCGAGCCATGGTTTTCTCCATGAACGTCCCTAATCCGATGTCATTGAAGTTCAATCCCTCTTCAGCTTTGACAGTGGCCCGTTCCAGCACGAATTGATTGTTAATCAAGTATACATCGAAACCGCCAAACGCTTCTTTATATTTTTCCAAGTCCCATGTAGCAACATTCGGATTCGATTCATACTCGGACAATAATGCGTTAGAATACTCCTCCATTGTCTTCGCTAACGAATCCTCCACAATGCTATAAGCCACTTCGGAGCCTTCTATTACGTCCAATAAATTCTTTTCAACTAGCAATTCGGTTGTTTCTTGATGGCTTTTTAGCGCAGACTGGCTCCTGTTGTAATTTAGCAATGATATGATGATAACCATTGCGGCAACAGATAAAACGAGCATGACTATTAGATTGCGCTGGAATTTTCCATTCTTTTTCATGAGGACAGCTCCTTTAGTTGTTAATGGTATGTACTATTTATCGGGTCTAAAGAAACATTTTTTAGAGTTTAATAAATAGAATTCGAGACTTTTTTATTAGGTATAAAGAAATAAGTAAATGGTGGAAATTTTTTGCTTTTGTTCGAATGGCAACAGGTGATTTGTTTTTATGACGAATAGAAACCGGAAAATAAAAGGGATTGCATGGACAAGTATTGAATAGTAAGACAGCAGGCAAAAAAGAGGGGATGGGTGGTTGCACATGAACTATACAGTTGAACGGATGCTAGAACTAGACAAAGCTGATATCGAGCGTTTATGGCAGGAAAGTGAAAAAGAGGGATACAGATTTTTATCTAGGCTGGTTCAAGAGTACATGGAAGGATCGAATCGGTTCAACGCACCTGGCGAGGCTCTATTCTGTGTCTTGGATGAGGAAGGGAACGTGGCAGGTATAGGAGGGCTCAATCGATCCCCCTACCATTCGAATATGCGTGTCGCCAGGTTGCGCAGATTTTATGTATTGTCTGAAGCCCGTCGAAATGGTGTAGGTTCTTCTCTATTGAAAGCGATCATACATCATGCCGCCGCTCATTTTGAAGAAATTACGCTCAGAACCGAATCATCCAAAGCAGACGCATTCTATCGGGCGAATGGGTTTGCACGTGATGATTCAGAATTGGAAACTACTCATATTTATCGTTTGAAGAAAGAAGCTTGATAGGCTGTGCCTGCTTGAGGTGCAATAACTCAGCTCTTGAAAACACTTCATGAAATGAATGGGAGAGGAAACAACAATGAAATGGAACGTGCTGCATTCTGAGTACCTGTTTAAAACCCCATTTGGCAATTTGCGAAAAGATTCTTGTCAAATGGCGGATGGAACGATCATAAGTGATTACTATATAAACGAATATGCGGATTGGGTGAACGCAATTGTGCTGACAAAGGAAGATGATATCGTGCTGGTTGAACAGTATCGGCATCCTGGAAACGGCATGTTTCTTGAAATCCCGGCAGGAAAAATAGAAGATGGGGAAACGTGGGAACAAGCGATCGTCCGGGAAGTACGGGAAGAGACAGGATATGTGTCAGAGAGAATGCCGATTCAACTTGGAGAATTCATGGTCAATCCCGCCACGCAGACCAATAAGGTCATCACTTTTCTTATAAGGGACGCAGAGAAGAAATATGGGCAGGAATTGGACGACACAGAGCGAATTCACGTAAAGCGATTTGCATTTGCCGAGATGGAAACAATGATTTCCGATAAACGGATTACTCAGTTGTTTTCCGTCAGCGCTTACTATTTGGCAAAGAATCATTTGATGGATGCCGTCATTTATTGAGATAACCCATCGACTATGTGCAAGAACGGCAGGTGAATTTTGTTGGTGAATCGAAAACATGCACTTGTGATCGGTGGAACAGGGATGCTCCGTGATGTGAGCTTGTACTTAGCCAAACATAATTATGCAGTTTCAGTCGTTGGGAGGACGACAGCCAAGCTGAAGCGATTGGTGGAAGAGGGTTCACCGAATACGATGTTTCCAATTAAAGCTGATTATAATAAGGATTCTATTCTTGAAAAAGTGGAAGAAGCGATAGAACAACGGGGGGTATTTGATCTCATTATCAGTTGGACGCCAAATTATCCGTTAGTTGAGCGTATCTGTTTCATGAATGAAAATGAAAACCTTTTTCGTCTGATTCATATAAAAGGGAGTCGTCGATATTTCCATGACGAACTCATAGATATCCCGCTTAATTGTATTCGTGAAATTGTCTATTTGGGATTTATTCAAGAAGAAAACACGTCTAGGTGGTTGATGCATGAGGAAATCTCACGTGGGGTCATTGGGCAGATCGAAGCTGGGGGAGTCGGACGGATTGTAGGACAGCTGCATCCATATGATAGCAGACCTGAATAAGGGGGACTACAGTTGTTAAAACGGAAATTTGGAAGCCGGTATGATTGAAAACTGATCATCAGACGTGGATATGGGGAGAAATATTTCGAGACAGCAGAGTTTGTAGGCTATGTAACACTCTTGCAAATGCATGAAGTGGCGGAACCACTTGTAATAGTTTATAGCGGAACTCCAGTTTGTATCGCGGATGAAGGATACAGCTGGTTACAGCATTTTCCTTTAGATAAAAGCTACTCCATCACAACAGTAATCGATGATTCGGGCGACATTGTCCTTGGTATATCGATATTTGCAAAGTCAATGGCTATTGCGAGACGAACGGGCCGTGGATGGATGATCTGTTCCTTGATCTGATCTACTTGCCGTCAGGAAAGCTGATTGAAAAAGATGCGGACAAATTGAAAATTGCCCTTTAGGATGGGACTATCACTTCCGAGGAGTACGCGCAGGCCTGGAAAGAGTTTAATAAACTAAAACTGATTATCGCGGAGCAACAATTCAGTTTGTTAGAATTGACAAAACTGTATTATAATGAACTAGCTTTGCTAGCCATCTATAAGAAGAAATAAAGAATGATTACTATATGAATCTTGGAGAGTGGAAAATAATGAAAAAGGGGTTTATTGGATTACTAGTCGCCTTGGTTTTCCTTCTTGGTGCTTGCACAAAAGGATACTGGGTGATGAGTAAAAAAGATCTTGATAAGGAGCCGGGAGTTAGGGCATACGTTAAAGAGCTACAGAAGGAAAAGACAGAACAAAAAGGCTTTAAGTTGTTTTCTATTTCACAGAATAGAAATATGGTAGTAGTATCGACAGGCACGCCGACAAAAGAATTAGAAGTGATAGAAGTGCAGGTCCTTGAGGATCAAACGATTGTCACCGTTAAAGAAATAGAGGCTGATAGCGATGAAACGAATCCATATATCTTGATCGGTCTGGATGAAAAGAAAGGTTCCATGAGGGTTATCAATGAAGAGGGGGACGAATATGAAATTGATTTTTAGTGTGAAAATTGAGAAAATAAACGAAAAGGTGGATTCCAATTGAGTGCCAATTTACATTTTACATCCGAAGAACGGGAAAAAGTTTTGAAAAGTTATTTCCGTAATGGCTTGAATGGTCCGCTGGAGACCTTTCCAAGTAAAGAAAAGAGAAAGCTGATCATTGCGACAGAATTAATCAAAAGATTTAATAAGGAAACTTTGTACACAGAAAAAGAAGTAAATGACATTTTGAAAAAAATCTATCCAGACTTTGCAACAATCCGAAGGTTTTTCATTGATAACGGATTCATGTGTAGAAGTGAGGATGGGAAAAGCTATTGGATAGAAGGTGAGAATAGTGGAAGTAGTATGGAACCCGAGGGAGGAGCAGTACACTCCCATTCTTAATAGAGTGTTTGATAGTTGTAGAGACCTACTACCCGAAATGGAGGCAAGCATTTCTAGTCAGTCGAACCAAGGAAACTTTCTCTTCCGTAGTGAAGGAAGAGACATTGCGTTCGTTTCTACATATTGTTCAACATGGCATCCCTACTGTATTTATGTCCGTTTCGCCTGCGAACGGTCGACTGAATATCCTGCGCATATCAAAGAAGTGATCATGTACATAAAAGAAGTGTTTCAAAAACCGCTGTTTTTTTTACTGGATGATCGGTTTTCTGTTCTGCAGAGTATATTGGAACAAACTGGTTTTCAGATGATCCGAAAAACGGAAATCGTCCGTTTTAAACCGGCAATTTCGATATCGGAAAGAAGCAGCAATCTTAAAAGCGTGCTGGAAATAAAGGGAGTTGTGCCCCTTGAAACAAGTCTTGTCAAACTATGTAAGCGCCTTTATACTGAAACGCATTTGGATAATCCGGTAGCCGAATTGTCCGACGAGACATGGCGGTCGGCCATATTCGATGGATTGCTGGAAAAATATAGCTTTTTGGCTGAACGGGACGGATCCATTGTCGGTTTCAGTTTAGTTTATGAAGGATGTCAACCAGGTTGGGAACTGGGCTGGGTTGGCGTCGATAATAGTGCTAGGATGCACTTGCTGGAATGGATGTTGGATGAGCAATTAGGGTTTGCATTCGAAGAGAGAGTGCCATTTATTGAGAAAGAGATCGATTCGACATGCCCTTATTCTTTGCATTTGAAACAAACAACGAGCTACGAAGTAATGGAAACACTGTATTCGTATCGAAGTACATGATTGGGGGTATTCAAATGACCTTAACAATTGAGAACCCTCGGAACATGAGAGAGCTCGCTGTCTTTGTTGCAGAAGCGAACAAGCAACCATGTCATCATGTAGGGTTTTGCGGGGAAAAGACGGAAGAAATTATCGATGGGCTTCAAAAGGATTTTTCTGATTTAGAGTGGAGGCAATCCTTCAGAGTTGCTTATCAATCGGATCAGATTGTCGGGGCGCTTGGCTTTGATGTTGACTTGGCGGATCAAAGTGCGGAGGTATGGGGTCCATTCGTCTTAGAAGAGGATTTGGAGCTTGCTGACATGCTATGGGATGTTCTATATAAATCCGTAGAGGATCAGGTGAATCACTTTCATTTTTTCTATCAGGTGCAAAATGAAACACTAAAGCGGTTTATCGCAAAGCTCGGTGGTATCGAAAAAGGCCGGCATATCGTATTATCGGCGGAGATAGGAGAACAATTGACCGTTTTGCCTAGCGGAATTGAGGCGTATGAACCTTCCTGCTGGACAAGTTTCCAGGCACTCCATAACGAGTTGTTCCCGCAAACTTATTATGATGCTCAAACCATTTGCAACAGGCTGAATGAGTACAACCAACTGCTCCTTCTCCGAGCGGCAGACGAAAGGATCAAGGGCTATGTCTACGTGGAGGCGGATCCTCAGAACGGCGGTGGATCGATCGAATACATTGCCGTATCGAGTGCATTCCGAAAACAGGGTATTGGAACTCAGTTATTGCAAGCCGCGTTGGCACGATTATTTGCATTTGAGAAAACAAATGAAATTAAGCTTTGTGTCAGTACTTCGAATGAAGTGGCGATCAACTTATACAAAGCAGCCGGTTTTTATCCGAAACAGGATTTCATCCATAGTGAAATCAAGACAGAAAGGCGGTAATCTATTTGCGGACTAGGGAGGATATCCTCTTGGCGATTGAAAAGGATGAGTGGATGATGACCATTTTGCGGACTGTGAGTACGCTCGATCTGCCGGATTGGTGGATTTGTGCAGGCTTCGTACGCTCCAAAGTTTGGGATGTATTGCATGGTTTCGACAAACGGACTCCTCTAACGGACATCGATGTTATTTATTTTGATCCATCAAATATTAATGAAAGCATCGAGAAGAATTGGGAACGCAAGCTGCAGCTTCACTGCCCCAATGAGCCGTGGTCCGTAAAGAATCAAGCGCGAATGCATATCCGGAATCAACTTCCGCCTTACCGCTGTTCTGCGGATGCGATTTCCAAATTTCCTGAAACTGCAACTGCCCTAGGGGTTAAATTGGATGATGACGGAAACGTAGAATTATGTTTACCGCATGGGGTCAAGGATGTACTGGATTGCAAAGTGGCTGCAACACCGTTTTTTAGATGTTCTAAAGAACGGATGGTGATTTTTGAAAAAAGGATTGCCCATAAAAATTGGTGTACTGTCTGGAACAAAGTGCAACTTAATCACTGATATTTACATAGAAGAGGATGGAGCTTAGAATTATGGATTTTATCATACAGAAAAAAATATTCTCCACCCTCGTTACAGAGGTCGTGAAAGCTTGTCCGGCGCAAAGCGTCTTGCCGACTCTGACAGGATTAAAAATCCAAGTGGAAAAAGATGGAGTCACATTGACTGGCGGCAATACGGAATTATTTATTCAAAAGACAATTCCTCTACAAATGGATGGGGAAAATGTGTTGGAAGTATTGAAACCAGGCTGTGGACTTGTTCCCGCAAAACATTTTGCCGAGCTCATTAAGAAGTTGCCCGGCTCCGTTCGGGTGTCTATGCAGGCAGCTCATATAATAGTTTCTTCCGAGGGAATTACAACGAAGCTCTCGAGCTATGGCGATGCAATCTACCCGGAGCTTCCTGATTTCCAAACTAAGCAGTCCATCGAATTGCCATTAGGCCAGTTGAAGGCTGCCATTGGCCAAACGGTTTTTGCAGTTGCCAAGAATGATTCAAAACCCGTCCTAACGGGCGTGAATATCCAAGTTGAAAGAGATCGGCTAATCTGTACAGCTACCGATTCCCATCGTTTAGCTCAGTCTGTTGTCCCCGCGACTTCCAATATGGATGACAGTTTTGTTGTGCCAAGTAAAGGTTTAGCGGAGATCTCCAGCCTGAAGGCAGCTGAAACAGCCTTGATTAAGATCAGCAAAAATGGACAATTTGCTGTATTTCAATGTGAGAATTCCATTCTTTACACTGTTTTGCTCGAGGGGATGTATCCTAAGACGGAATCCTTGTTGCCAACCGAATTTGTGACAACAATTGTTTTAGACACTGAACAATTTAGAGCGGGAATCGATCGGGCTTGCCTCTTTTCAGGTGAGTGGAAACATAACAATATACAGCTGGAGATCGTATCCAAAGACCAAGTGACAATAGCGTCCAAATCAACAGATGTCGGTGAACTGGAAGAAGTCCAGAGTATTCTTCAAATGGAGGGCCAATTGCCAATACAAATGACTTTTGATGGAAAATATTTGTTAGATGCGTTAAAAGGAATACAAGCCAGGACTATCATGATCGGTTTCAATGGTTTGATGAAGCCGGTCTTAATCCGGCCAGACAGCCATTACTCTACAATTCAATTATTATCTCCCCTGCGTGCATAAGGAAAGGAAGGTAGAAGAAATGGGATACATAGAAGAGATTCGAAAGCTGGTTGGGCATCGGCCAATGATCTTTGTCGGCTCCGTGATTGTAGCGCTCGATAAGCAAGGCAGGATTTTATTGCAACAACGGAAGTTTCCCGAAGGGGTATGGGGTCTTCCGGGCGGCTTGATGGAACTCGGCGAGTCGACTGAAGATGTGGCGAGACGGGAACTGTTTGAGGAGACGGGACTAACAGTCGGAGACTTGTCTCTTATTAATGTCTATTCGGGACCTGATCAATACATTAAAGCTGCTAACGGAGACGAATTCTACGTTGTGACGGCTGCTTATTATTCAACTGCCATCGCAGGCGAACTTGTTGTCGATCCCGAAGAATCCATTGCATATGAATATTTCTTTCCGAATGAACTGCCGAATAATATAGTCGGCAGCCATCGTACTATACTGGAGGACTTTGCCGTGAAATATGATGGCGTGTCAATTCGTGCGGGAAGATGATTGAAAGTCAGGCTGTAGTATGAGAAGGGATAGTCCTAGTATAGAAAACCAACTATTGGGCGTTGTGTTGGATAAATGGACAATCGAAAATGACAGTCAGATGGTGTGCAAATTAGTAAAGACAGGTGCAGAAGGTAATAAGAATGAATATCTGAGGGGGGAGTCATCAATTGAATGTAGCTGCGAAAAAGTATTGGGATGAATATTGGGGGATTAAGGAAAAGCCTGATTTGGTCAGCGCGTGGATGTTTGGAGATTCGCCAGATGAACTGGCTCTAAAAGTGATCAGTGGAAAAAAGACCGCCACTTGTTCCGCGTATGTCCTGTATGAAAAAGAAAATCATCCGCTGCCTCAGGTAGATGCATACAGTATCATTTTAAATCGTTTAGAAGAACCCGTCGCCATTGTAAAGACAACGGAAGTAGCTCTCATTCCTTTCAATGAAGTGGATGAAGAATTTGCGGTGGCGGAAGGAGAAGGTTCGTATGATGAATGGAAAACGATCCATGACCGCTATTTCAAAGAGGAAATGAATAATGCTGGATTGCCCTTCTCCGAAAAAATGCTACTAGTTTGTGAATGGTTCAAATTAGTGGATGTCAGGGGAGGAAACTAATATGTCGGGAAGGATTTTACGTGTCGGAACGACGTATATACCCGTCCAGGACGTGAGGAAATCAGCTCATTGGTACGTCGAACAATTGGGAGCGAAGTTAAATTATGAAGACAGGGAGAAAGCGATTTTGGATTTGGCGAATCAAAGTTTCTTTCTTGTAAAAGCGGAAGAAAAGGAATCAGGCAATTTTAAGGATGCAAGTGGTAAAATACGATGTTCGCTTACGTTTGAAGTAGATGGAGAGACTGCTTTACAGAACTTGCAGAGAGACATGAAAAAACATGGCGTGGCAGTGGGGGAAATCGAAGACCGCGGGCACGCTGGAATCAATTTCGTATTCTCGGACCTAGATGGAAATTTGTTTGATGTTTGGAGTGAACTGAGTGCATCCTTCAAAGCGAGTAGGGGATAGCAATGGGATATGTTCAGGATCTTAGAGAACTTGTTGGCACGCGGCCGATCATACTGGCAGGGGCCAATGTGATTGTCATTGATGAGCTGCATCGTATTCTCTTGCAATTGCGAACCGACAATTGTTGCTGGGGCCTACCGGGCGGGACGATGGAACCAGGAGAAACTATGGAAGAAGTCGCCAAGCGGGAATTGTGGGAAGAGACAAATTTAACAGCTATTGAATTGAAACCCTTCAAATTTTATTCCGGGAAGGAATTATATTACCGCTATCCACATGGTGACGAAGTGTATAACGTTGTCATGGCATATATCTGCAAACAGTATCACGGGAGCTTGCAAGGAAATCCGGATGAAGTATTGGATGCGCAGTTTTTTTTCCTTCATGAATTGCCGGAAAATTGCAGTGCGCCAGATTTGCCGATGATTCGGGACTATTTGAACTGTATGGAAGTAGGGGGGACCGTGCATGATCATTATTCGGATCGATGAGATAAAAGGAAAAGAACTGACTCAACATGAATCCAATATGCTGATGCGGAAATTTTGATGACCGATCACCCTACACATATTGCAATTGTGGAGCTTTGTGAAGGCGGCAACATTGGCAATCATGAAGCGACGGTCCCGCAAATGCTTCTCATTCTGGAAGGAGAAGGATTGGTTCGGGCTGGAAATGAACCCGAAGTAAAAGTGGCGTCAGGCGATGCTGTCCTTTGGAGAAAGGGAGAAAGGCATGAAACTGTATCTCCTGGCAGGATGAAATTGTGAAATCCCTCGAATTAAACCAATTCTTTAAAGCTTATCTGGACAGCAGCGAGTAATTGTAAGATTAGCGATGCAACAGTACAGGCAAATGACTGAGGTGACGGGCTGCGATGAAAAAAATAATGGGTTCTACATTCATTCTAAGAGAGTTAACATTAGAGGATTGGGGTGAGGTTCATTCCTACGCCTCTTTAGAGGAGGTCTCCCGCTATCAATCATGGGGACCAAATACGGAATCGCAATCATTGGAGTTTGTTCAGGCGATTGTGGATGAGGCCGAAAGAAGGCCGCGGACCCGATATGTATTTGCGGTCGTCCACTTGGAACAGAACAAACTGGTTGGTTCCGGAGAAATAAATATTCGCAGTATACATCATAAGCAAGGGGAAATCTCCTATATAATTCACCCGGATTATTGGGGGAGGGGACTGGCGTCAGAGACGGCCCGCTTGTTAATCCACTTTGGATTTCATTCACTGGAATTGCACCGCATATTTGGGACATGTGATCCGAAGAACAAGGCTTCTGCCCGAGTGCTTGAAAAAGTCGGGATGTTAAAAGAGGGACAGTTGCGTCAAAATATTAGGATAGAGCACGCTTGGAGAGATTCGTTGCTGTTTAGTGTGCTTGCACACGAATGGAAAGTATTTTCGGAACGATCTTAGTGGCATAACACAAATGATAAAAAATGATACGAGCCGATCGTCCACGACGATCGGCTCGTGTTTCATTTTATTTGCCTCGCAAATATGCTAGGCTTTTTATTTTGCACATAAGGTCATCTGAATTTCTTTTGCTTTTTTGCCTGGTGCAACTCGGCCATTTCACTTGCAATTTCCTCTTTCATATCATTGGAACTGATTTTTTGATTTTTAGGTGTTTGCGGCAACGAACGACTATTCTTGCCGGTTTTATTATTATGATTATCTCTTCCCATTCTGCATTCATCCTCTCCATTTTTGTCTACACTAATATGGCATATCGTCTATTTTTTATACGGCCTTACGAACAAATTAGCGTTTTGTGAATACGTTAGTACAGAAGCTTAAATGTTGGAGGTGAATGGAATATGGCGAATATACAAAACGATTATTGGGAAAATCATTGGCAAAACCCGAAGTATCGTAATATATCGTTTGATCAAGCGATATCAATTGCCAGAACTCGAGTTCCAGGTGAAGTGGTGAAAGCAGAATTGGATTATGACGACGGCGTATTGCTGTATGAAATTGATATTCGAACTAATGAGGGGCTCAAGTATGAAGTCAAAGTAGATGCGGTAACTGGTCAGATAACTAAATTGAAACTCGATTAAGTAAAGGCCCAAATAAGGGCTTTTATTGTTTCATTCGAAGTTTGATAGGGTATAAGAATAGTTAATAAATCAAGAGGAGGTCGAAGGATATATGTCAGTGAGCAAGGAACTTCAGGCATTACAAGATTTTCATTGTGATCATCGTTGTGTGTTGACTGTCTATTTGAATACGAACCCTGCAGACCCGGAACAGCAGAATGGGGCTTGGAAAATTCAATTGAAAAATGGCTTAAAGCGACTCGATGAATACTTGAAGGCTTCAAAAGACGAATGTGAAATGAAAGCATTTGCTAAATTGAAAGAGAAAGTGGCAGCGGAGATTGAAGGACATCAAAACGACTTGCTAAAAGGAGTCGTTATTTTTGCGTCAGAGAATCCAAAGCTATGGTCCGTCAACTATGTACAGATTCCGGTGAAAACCAATTTTTATTGGGAAAGTCACCCGGTTACCGAACAATTTGAGTACATGCTGAAAGCCTATCCGGAAGCAGGCGTCGTCTTGCCAAGTTTTGGTGAAGTCAGAATTCTTGATACTGCTATGGGTTTTGTTCATGGCGAAAAGACATATTCCTTCGACTCTGGCTTAGATGTATGGAGAGAACAAAAAGGTTTAAATTCGGCCAACCAGCGTGGAACGGGAGGAAGCCATGTGGATGATCTGGATCAGCGACTCCGTGAGAATCTCGATCGGTTTTATAAAGACATGGGGACACTTGTTGAAGATATGAGGAAGTCAAAAGGCTGGAAAGAGTTATATGTGGTCGGCGAAGCAGATCTGGCGAAATCGTTTGCGGGTACTCTTCGGCAGAAACCGAACAATTGCATATATAAAAATCTGATCAATGTGGAACCTGCCAAAGTGCTTCATCAAGTTTTCGAAAGATGAGTTGGCAAGGAAACGTCCATTTTGTTATGAAAAACAGAAGACGGAAAGATATTACACAAAGGACTGCCTTCACGGGTGGTCTTTTTTCTTTTAAGTTAACATGAGGGGATTGAGTGAATAAATTGGAGCTGAACAACTTTTCAATTAGCAGGAAGGAATCAAAAATTGAATCGGCGGGTTTCCAAATAGAGGTGGCAAAGCTATCTAAGCAGCGTGAAAGTCAACCGGTTCATTCATGTGTTTCAAACATTGCTTTTAGCCGAGGTTTTTTATCTGATCAACAACTTTCAAGGTTTTCTTCTATTGACCCATTTGTATTATAGTTTCCACATATCGTTTCTTGCATTTGCCGCAACAATATTTTGTAATGAATTAAGCTGTCAGAGACATAGGGGTAAAGCGGGTTGATCGAACAAAATGAAAGCAGTGACAGAGGTGTCATCGCTTCCATTTTAGCTTGAAGAGAAAATTAGTAGTCGCTCATACTTCCCAACATAAAAATCAGGATCCAAAAACAGATTTTCATTAACAGGCCGACGGATCCCAAAATAATTCCGGCTATTGCCATGCCTCTGCCATACGTTTTCTTTAGCCCGACGGATCCAAATATGATTGCTAAAATACTTAAAAAATACGGAATGATAATAATGAAATTAAGTACGACTCCGATAATTCCGAGAACGAGGGCTGCGATAGCCAGGCCGTTACTTTCCGGCCGTTGGTGGATGGTATGCTGGTGCTCCACAAATTTCACCTCCAAATTGATAAATCTTTCCCATATATACTACCATATTTGCAATTGGAAATAGCATCTTTCAATAGTCTATGTAAAAAATCTTCGAATGAGTATGGTTACTAGTTTCCATGATACCTTTTCGGTATAATGAGAGGGATTGTAGGATTTTTTAAAAAATTCAGGGGTGATGAGATGATTCATTTTGCAAAACCGACAGTTGAACAATTTTTCAGAACGTACTCCATTACAAACTTTGCTGTCAGTAAAGATGAAAAACGTCTGATTTTCAATACGAATATGAACGGAAAGATGAATTTATGGGCCATGGATTTACCTGCAACATATCCCTATTTATTTGCCCACACAGATGAATCATGTGCGTTCATTGAGGTTGACCCGGAAAATCGTTATGTATTAGCAGGATTCGACCGGGATGGGGATGAAAACTATCAAATGTATGCGGTGCCTTTTGACGGTGGTTTGCCAGAGCCTTTTATTACAGGGGAGGCGAATGACAAGTTTTATTTAAGTCACGTGAGTGATGACGGAGAACGCGTCTATTATGTCACTTCAAAAGACAATCCTAACTTTCTGAACACACACATGCGCGATCTGAAAACCGGAAAAGATGTATTGTTGCATTTAGGAGATCAGGCTCCGACTCAGGTGGCTGCAATTTCAAAAGATGAGGAGAAACTTGTGTACACGAGCTCGTTTGCGAATACGTTTGTCACCGGTTTTGTTAAAGTCGGAGAGGAAACCATCTATTTGACTCCAGACCCTGAAAAAGTGCATGTAACAATCAACCCAGTTTTTGTGGACAATGACACTATATACTTCATCACAGATTATGACAGTGATTTTTCATATGTGGCCAAGTTCCACATTCCTTCTAAAACTTTTACGAAGGAATTGGAGATCAAAGAGGAAAGTGTGAGCTTGATCAAGTGGGTGAAAGAGGCCAATTCTTTCTATTTGACGACTTCCCATGGTGTTGTCGATAAGCTTTATAAATATGAAGCAGAATCCGGGGCGCTGCATGCTTGTACATTGCCGGTTGATACGATTGAACAGTTGGAAATAGCCAAGTCAGGCTCCATTTATCTATTAGGCCGCAGTGCCACGGTTCCGTTAAATATCTTCTATTCAATAGACGGAACGGAATGGAAGCAGTTGACGGATAACCGGGTCCTTGGCGTAAGTAAAGAACAGATGGTGGAACCAGAAGTGGTTACCTACCCGTCTTACGATGGGCTTGAAATCGAGGCGCTGTTATTTAAGCCAAAAGCGGACCAGGATAATGGGTTTACAATCTTTTGGCCGCACGGCGGTCCGCAGTACGCTGAAAGGAAAATGTTCCGTTCTATGTTCCAAAGTTTCTTAAACAGGGGATATTCCATCTTCGCACCTAACTTCAGGGGAAGCACTGGCTACGGCTCTGAATTTACTAAAATGGTAGAGCGGGACTGGGGTGAAGGTCCCCGTTTAGACTGTATTACGGGCATAGAATGGCTGATCGAAAACGGCCATACTGATCGGGAGCGCTTGTTCCTTGTTGGCGGCAGCTATGGCGGCTACATGGCCTTGTTGTTGCATGGAAGACATGCCGACTATTTCAAAGCCGTCGTCGATATCTTTGGTGTCTCTAACTTGTTCACCTTTGTTGAATCCGTTCCGCCTCATTGGAAACCGATGATGGACCGATGGATTGGAGACCCGGAACGCGATAAGGAACGTTTCATCAAAGATTCACCTGTCACCTATTTAGACGGTATGACAAAACCAATGCTCGTAATCCAAGGAGCGAAGGACCCACGTGTCGTGAAAGAAGAATCAGATCAAATTGTAGCGAAGCTGGAAGCCCTCGGACGGGATGTGGAATATCTGGTACTCGATGACGAAGGACACGGCTTCTCGAAAAAAGAAAATGAAATAACCGTCTACAGCCGCATGCTGGACTTTCTAGACAAACATCAGAAATGATAATTTAGCAGCCTAGCCCTTCAAAGGAGGTCGCTAGGCTGATTTATATGAAAGAATCAGTTATTTTTTTGAAAAGATGCAGCGCTGTCGAATCCGTTTTGCTGCACGTGCCAAAATAGGCGAGGTGCAGCCAAATCCACAGTGCCGCGCGCCAAAAAGAGTTGTGTGACACCAAATCCGCTAGTCCGTGCACCATAAAGAAATGAGATGCCGCCAAATCCGAAGTGTAGCACGCCTAAAAGAGGTGCCATGCCGCCAAATCCACAGTGCCACACGCCAAAAAGAAAGCCTCCCGACTAAACTGACAAAAGCAAACAAAAAACAGATGGGCTCTTTTACTCCCATCTGCCTCTTCAATTCCAATCCTGCCGCTGCAAGTCTTCCGCCACTAATTGTAAATCGTCTGCCGTAATTGTAATTATTTCATAATTAATCTTCTCGGCATAGGCAACCGCCATTTGCTTCATGAATTTCGGCGAACCTTCATTCTCTTCATCGTAAATCAATAGAAGCCCATCTGAATTCCGCAACAGGAACTTATCCTTTTCGATAAATTGCCAAGGTGCTTCATATGGACGTTTCGTTAAACTGACTGTGTAATCCGCATGAAGCATAAGATTTTCATACACCTCTTGTTTTGCCTCGTTCCAATTTTTCTCTTGGTCTTCAAAAGGAGTGATGACGGCCAATTGGAGGTCGGGGTAATCGAGCTGTAAATCGATGACCACTTCCGCAGCCCAAGTCTCAACGCCTGGCTGTCCACTGACGATCACCCATTCCAATCCTGTATCCAAAAGTGGTAGCAACCTATTTTCTATCGCTTTTTTAATGATGGGGATGCCAGGATGCTTGTCGTTGAAGATACCGAGTTCATGCGCTTTATAACCCGTAATGATCAGTCGTTTTAGCATCAGGTCACTTCCCCTCGGCTGCTTTGATGGCATTCGCAGCAAGCTTGGAAATGACCATGTCATCCATCGGCGGGTTATGCAGGCCAGCTCTGACGTCCCGGTAATATCGCTGGAGCGGGCAGGACATTTCTAAGCTTTTAGCACCAACGATGCGCATTGCCTGATCAACAATCCTGATGGCCGCATTTGTCACAGTCTGTTTCGCCACCCCCAATTCCTGTTGCAGCAAGGGCCTCCGGGCAAGATCATCATAAGCTTCGGCAACGCTATATAAAACATGACGGGCTTTACTCAATTCCAAGTCCATGTGTCCGATAGCCGATTGGACATTCGGTAAAGTGGCAATGGTTCCTTGAATGCTGTTTGGTGAGTAATGGATAGCAAAATTGACAGCATAGTCACGGGCGGCTTGTGCAATACCCAGATAGCACGCAGGGATATGTAAAAGCCATCCATTCACCTTTTCTGAGCGGGGTGCTGAGCTGAACTCAACAAGACGTTCGGCCGGCACATATACTTGCTGCAACACCAAATCGTGGCTTTCCGTTGCCCGCATCCCGACCATATCCCATGTTTGATCGATCGATACGCCTTCATCGGTCCGTTTGATTAAAAAAGTGCCTAAGCCTTTTCTTTCTTCAATCCAAGCAGTAACAAGAAAATGGGTTAATACCGGAGACATGGATGTAAAGGTCTTCCGGCCGGTAATTCTCCAACCCTCTTCTACTAGAACAGCCTCTGTTTGAGGCCGGCCGCCCCGAACTGGGCTGCCAGTTTGCGCTTCGCTGGCAGCCCGGTTCACTAACGCACCATTTTGTATATCAATTGCGAATTGATCTAATTGATTTTGTGTCCATGTCCGTTTCTCGAACAAATCACCGATGACCCCTTGATGCCAACCAATCGATAGGGCAGTCGCTCCATCGTATGAGGCGAGTGTCTCTTGAAACAAAATCAAATCAGAAACGGTCATGCCACTCCCGCCGAGTTCTTTTGGCAATCCCAGTTGGGTGTAGCCCATTTCAACGAGTGTTTGGATCGTTTTCCGGGGGAATCGAGAAAGTCGGTCATTCTCGTCTGCAGCCCTTTGGATGGAATCCTGCAACTTAGTGAGTTTTGTTACCCATTCTCGTTGCAGTTCCGATTTTATGAAAAGCTCTTTCATGTTTGACAACACATCCAATCAAAAACAGTCATTTAATGATCTCTGAGTAAGCAGGTAAATTGGAATAGTAACCTTTCCAGACGATATCACGATAGAAAGAAGGATCAGTATCTCCTTCTGTACTGATACAAAGAACTCGTGATTGCTCATCGATAGATAAGGCTTTACATATTTCCTCTCCTTCTTCAGTTGTTCGTAAATAGTATAGCAAGCCAATCGGAATAGAACCAGATTCGCCTGAAATGATCCGATCATCATCGCCAATCGGATTGCCCAACACTCTTGACCCTAAGGCGGAAAGTGAGTCGGCACATGAGAAGGAAGCATCGGCCAAATTCTTGAGCAAACGATAGGCATACGGATTCGGAACACCGCAAGACAGCCCCGCCATGATCGTGGCTAGATCCCCATTCACCTGTTCCATATGACCGTCATGCGTGGTAAAGGAACGGAAAAAGCAATCGGCGGCGCCCGGTTCGACTAGTATAATACGAGGGGAATGGTCTGGAAACATATTCGTGAAATAAGCTGCCAACGAAGCAGCAAAAGAACCGACGCCTGCTTGTAAAATAATATGAGTCGGCAGTTCCATCTGTTCCTTCTGAAATTGTTCAATCAGTTCAGAAGCAATTACACTATATCCTTGCATGATCCAAAGTGGAATCTCTTCATATCCATCCCAACTTGTATCTTGAATTAGTATCCAATTATTCTCTTTTGCCATTTCGGCACACATGCGAACGGTTTCGTCATAGTTCACTTCGGTTATCTGGACTTCTGCTCCTTCCTCTCGAATGGCTTCTGATCTTATGAAGGAGGAACCTTTCGGCATGAAGATTTTGCACTTGTGCCCAAGTTCGCTTGCCGCCCACGCAACACCTCTCCCATGGTTGCCATCTGTGGCTGAAACAAACGTCATTTCACCAAGTTTCTTCCGTGCTTCTGGTTCAAGCAGTTGAGAGAAAGAAAGGGAAGAAAAATCGAGCCCAGCGCGTTCAGCAACGACCCGACCCATTGCATAGAGGCCGCCAACTCCTTTGAAAGCGTTCAAACCAAATCGCAACGACTCATCTTTGATAATCAAATTATGAATATTTAGATGAGCAGCGAGCTGTTTCAAAGAATGGTACGGTGTCTCTTGATAGGCTGGATGGCTTTGCAGAAAATCTCTGATCCGATCAACAGTTTGAGGTTGGAAAGGGGAAGGATTGAGATCAGCTGGACATTTGGAATGAAATCGATTTAAGGTCCATCGTAGTTGTTTGGCCATTACCATGACCTCCTTTACTATCAGTCTTATTTTACAATATTAACTTGATAATTCAAAACATTTCTATTTAGACAATGGCTATCATAGATTACGTCCTCTATACTGTAGTTAGGAACAGAGTATGGAGTACTCTCAACATGAGTAAAAGACCGTTTGTCTACTATTCTCCATACCCATTATCAGATTTGGCATGCATCTGTAACCGTAACAAGTCAGAATAAGTGTGGCATTCAAATCTATAAGAAGGAAAAGAGGAAAGAAAGGATGGGATGAAATGTTATCCAGAGAACAGACCGTTTTCGTACTTGTCGATGTTCAAGGAAAATTATCAGAAATAGTACATGATAGTGAAACGCTGTTAGACAACCTGTCTAAACTGCTTCAAGCACTAAAAAAATTGGATATACCGATTCTTTGGTTAGAGCAGTATCCTGAAGGACTAGGTCCGACAAATACAAGAATTTCAGTCCATTTACAAGATGTTGAGCCGATCACTAAGATCACTTTCAGTGGTTGTAAAAATGAAGCCTTTATGTCGGCTTTGAAAAAAACTGAGAGAAAACAAGTGTTGATCGGTGGAATCGAAACGCATATTTGTGTCTATCAAACTGCAGTCGAACTGGCAGCAATGGGGTATGAGGTCCAAGTAGTCGAGGATGCTGTTTCTTCTAGAAAATTAGAGAATAAGGAATTGGGGCTCAGGAAAATGGAACGCCTTGGAGTCGACAGAACATCTGTAGAGACGGCCCTCTATGAGTTGCTTGAACGCGCAGATATACCTGAATTTAAAGAGCTTTTGCGAATTCTCAAGTAAAAAGGCATCCAATTGGATGCCTTTTTACTTGAGTTGACGGAATGGATGATGAAACAAACGCAAAAACAGCAAAATGAAAATACACATGGAACATACAAACAAGATACGGACGGAGAACCATTCAGCCCATAGGCCCGATATGAACAAACCAACCGGCAGCGTTAATTTCATCAGCATCGAAGATGTTCCCGCCACTCTGCCAAGCAGATGGTTCGGTGTGAATTCCTGCCGAATTGTAAAATAGACAATATTGGAGAGGGTCGTAGAAAAAGTGCGGATCGCGAGCGCAATTCCGATCATCCACCAAGTAGGCGTGAAAATGAGAAGAGCCATCGCCAAAATATCAAACAGCAAGGAGTACGTATAAATAGTTCCCCTTCCGAAACGCTTGCGAAGTTTCCCAACGACACTCGCTCCAATGATTCCGCCAATCGCTGAAATTGTAAACATAAAACCGATTTCTTCCGAATTGGCACCTAACACATCTGTTGCAAAAAAAACAAGCACTCCGATGACAAGACTTGAGGCAAAATTGCTAAACAGGACTGTCACGGTCGGGGTTAATAATGTTTGATTGTGGAGCAGCTCATCAATTCCTTCTTTCATATCTTTCCAAAGTGAAGCGGACCCATTTGTCTCTCTACCCCTTGGAGGAACTTGAAGAAATTGCACGAATACAAACAAAAGGAACAGACAGCCAAAATAAATCGTCAATGTAGATTCATAAGAAAAAGCGGCAATTAACATGCCGGCAATTCCAGGGCCGATCATTCGAATGAGCGTATCAACCAGCGACAGTTTTGCGTTGGCTGATGTTAACTGTTCTTTGGAGATCAATTGAGGCAGGACGGAATGGTTTGCATTGCCGAATGTGTAGCCGGCAGATGACAAGACAAAACCGATTATGTATAAATGCCATATTTCAAGTTGCTTTGTCATAAGTAATACGAGAATGGCGGCCATGGAAAGGACTTGTATGAAACTAGTCCACATCATCATACGCTTTCGATTCAACCGATCAACGAGTACACCTGCGAGCATTCCTAAGAAGATATTTGGAAAAAATTCAATGGCGCGCATCATACTCATTGCCAGCGCCGATTGGCTCAAGTCGTAAATGAGCAAAGGAATGGCGATGCTGTACATCTGCATTCCAAAACTTGATAAAGTAGAACCTCCCCAAAGTAAGAGAAAGTTTCGATTTCTCCATAATGTACGCTCTTCGTTAACGTGTTTCACCTTGTAACGCTCCTTTCTATTGCTCATGAAGAAGTATAGAATAGAAAAAGGTGAACGAAAAGTGATCCTTTCAAAAATGAGAGTTCACCTTTATTGGGAGGCAATAACTTGAGGTATGTTGAACACCTGCTGACGTTAGACAATCATTTTACAGTCGGATGTCCTGCAGAAACTACAGTAGCCTTATTGGCGGAGATGTTGAATTGCTCCGAGCGACATGTGAAGAATATTATGAATGCGCTGCATGATGAACAAGTTTTACATTGGGCAACAGAGAGGGGGAGAGGAAAGAAACCACGCTTGACACTATTGTTGTCAAAAGATGACGTTTTGATCGCAGAAGCTAGACGTATGGTGGAAGCAGACCGTTTCCGGGAAGCTTTTTCGGTAGCTGGAAGGATGAGCCAACCTGGCAAGGACGAGTTTCACAAATGGTTTACCAATTCCCTCGGCATAAGCCAGAAGAGAGAAAAGAATGAAGAACTGGATACGTTGCGGTATTCTTTTTACGAGACCCAACTCATTATGGATCCGATGTTGATTAAATCACGACATGACGCCCATATGGTACAACAGATCTTTGATCGATTATTAGAATATGATGCAGAAACGGGAAAGCTATTGCCCCGGATTGCTCATCATTGGGAAACGACCGACGGCAAGAGATGGACTTTTTATCTACATAAAGGCATTTACTTTCATCATGGAAGAAGACTGACAAGCGATGATGTACGGAACACTTTCGAACGGCTGCAAAATGAAGGCGGATTGTTCCCGGAAATACGTAATATGACCGTCTGCCATGAGACGGTCATCCAATTCGACTTGAAATGGGTAGATTACTTATTTCCAAGAAGTTTAGCGACAGAAAGAGCCTCCATCATTCCGATTGAGAAAGTAAAAGAAGGTGACTTCCGACAAGTTCCCGTAGGCAGTGGTCCTTACCTATTGGCATATAACAACGAAAATATGATTCAGCTCCATGTGAATCCTTCTCATTTTTCCACCAGGCCATGGCTGGATCGAATTGAAATTATTAAGACGACTGCAGAGTTCGAGAGAAGGCAGAGCCATCCGTTTTTACTGAATCAACTCGATTCGACATGGAAACAAGTGAAGCAAAACGAAGAAGGAGCCTCTTTCGTGGTTTTCAATAGTGTGAAAGATGGTCTGTTTCAGGAGAAAGATATGCGCAAACAAGTCCTTGAAAGATTAAGTCCTGAACATATCCGGAATGAAAGGCGTAATACTGAATTCCGGGCGACCAGCTTTATCACGAAGCGTTCCATTGCGAACCAGAGGGATTCGATAAACGAAGTGGACGAACAGCACTTTGATGGAATGCATGTAAAAATTGCCGTGCAGCAAATCCGCCCGGGTGTCAATCACGAAAAAGCGGCGAAGCAGTTGCAGGCACAACTTCAAGATATCGGTATTTCTGCTCAGCTCGATTTGATTGATGCATCCACAATGGGAAGCGAATTTTGCATTTCCACGTATGATCTATTTGTGGGGGGGATTGCTTTAGGAAAGGATCATTTGATATCGCTCATGCGAGTCGTACAATCGGCTGCATTTCCGATTTACCCGGCCATGCCAAAACATATTCGTGAAAAGATAGACGAAAAAGTAAAGGTAATCAGGTGTTCAAGAGAAGATCCATTTCGCTGGAATGCCTATTTTGAAATCGAGGAGCTGCTAAGCTCGGAATATGCTATTCTATTTCTAAGTCATCGGTTTCACTCTGTATACGAGCCAGAGAATAGTGCGTTTGAAAACATTAAACTGAACAGTAATGGTCGTGTGGATTATCGGAATGTATGGAAAAAGTGGAGTGGAGAAGAAGGTCAGCGATGAATAACGTGGATTTCGACGTGGAATGGGTAAAACCCATTTTCATTAGAAACACGGTCGACAATTTGCTGAATGTCGTGTAAGACTTTATCATCGTAGATGTCAATGTCATACATAGATAGAGTGATCACCTGTTTTTCTTCTGAAATCAATTGATAGCCTGCACTTTCATGTAAATCGTAGCCTTGCTTTTGGAGTTCCTTAAATACCAGATTCGAAAAATCCAATTCAATAATTTGATCCATCATGTTGGCTTCACTATATTCAACCGGTATATCAACATTTGATTCGCGACTCTCATTGGTATGAGCCCGGTTCGATACGACATAGCTAATCAACACAATGAGAATAGACAGGGATGCACAAAGAAGAACGGCTTTCCGGATTTTTTGTCTCTCCTTATCACTTGGTAATAGTAGAGACTATGTAAGAAAGGAACAGAATGTGAATGGTTTTCGAATGAACACGTTAAGAACAAAAAAAGGCGAGGAGTTAAATGGCCTCACCTTCTATACCTACTGATTCTCATGAAGAATGTTACATGCGCTTAAAAGATTCCCGTCCGGGTCTTTAAAGCCGAAACCGCCGAGCCCGTTTTCTTCATTGATGTTCAGAGCACTTACTTCTACATGGCGATCAGCCAGCCATGAATGGAACTCTAAAAGCTTGTCAGTGTAGAAATCTATGACAGTATGTTCAATGCCATTTGATGGATTAACAAAAGAAAGGTGTTTTTGTCCTTCCGTTTGTACCTCGATTTGTACTAGAAACAGAGTTGGCACGCCTTTTAAACCAAATGTAAGCATGGCCTGCTTTTCTCCTTTGAACGTGACGGACACGCCAAGCGTTTCTACATAAAATTCAATGGATCGGTCCAAATTGGTCACAGGTATTTCAATTGTCGCGATATGCGATACGAAGTTAGACATATCTTTATTCCTCCTTTTCTTTTAGTTAACTAAAATCCTGCCTATTTGTGAAGCAAATCATAATTTCTCGCTTGCTTAATTCAATAAGCGTTCCTATACTGATTTATGGAAGTAGAATGGTTAGAGAAGCAATGCATTTATAATTAGAGGAGACATACTATCCCGCTGTGAATGAACTCACCTGAGAGATTGTCATATTGCAGCCGGACACAAAGAAGAAACAAACTAATAAAACGAGAGTGTGATGAATTTGTCTTTTATTGAAGGTATTATAAGCTTTATTTTACACATTGACGAACACTTAATTGAAATTATTCAAAACTTTGGCCTGTGGTCCTATGTAATCGTTTTTTTAATTGTTTTTATTGAAACAGGGGTAGTCATTTTTCCTTTTCTCCCTGGTGATTCGCTTCTCCTCGCTGCCGGTGCCTTGGCGGCAATGGGTGCGTTTAATATCGTTATATTAACAACCCTCTTTTTTGTAGCTGCCGTGATTGGCGACTCATTGAATTATCATATCGGAAAGACAGTCGGAACGGCAATCACTCGTAATCCTTGGACAGGTAGGTTTATTAATGAGGAAAAGATGAGGAAAGCGGCGAAGTTTTTTAATAAACATGGTGGAAAAACAATTGTCATAGCAAGATTTATGCCATTTGTTCGTACTTTCGTCCCGTTTATTGCAGGATCGAGCCGGATGAATTATAAATATTTTTTCACATATAATGTGGTAGGGGCTTTATTATGGGTTGGCCTATTTACAATAGTTGGCTACTTTTTCGGTAACTTGCCATTTGTTAAAGAAAACTTTTCAACGATTATTCTGGCGGTCATCCTTCTTTCCGTTCTACCTGCGCTTGTATCCATACTAAAAAACCTTTTTGGGAAGAAGTGATTGGGAAGTCCCTCTGTCTAAGGAAGGTCAAGCGTCTATATTATCATACAGAAATAGAGGGATCTGAGACATTAACAAAAAATGAACATAACGAGAAAAAGGGCTGGAATCCAATCGATTCCCAGCCCTTTTTCTACAATCTGAGGTGCTAATAAGAAGCACCGAAATATTACCAATCTGCTGGTATACACGGTGCGTTTATTGGAGGATTCCCTTTGCAGATTGGTGGAGCTGCTTGTCCAATTTCTGCTGCAGATGCGAAAGGTGCTATGGACAGAGAAAAGATAACACCTAGAGCCATTAAGCTCTTAAAAAATTTCTTTTTCAAAGTTTTCATCTCCTTTCAGAATGTTAATTCTATTATAACATAGAATATTTAAAATAATAATAAAAATGTAATGAAAAAATATCTTGTTTTTCTGCTATAAATATTTAAAATTCGACAAGGATGTACTAGAAAACGAGTAAAAGCTAGTGAAAAGCTTGAAAAACATTCCTAGTAATCTACAACGTTTGATCTATAATTTGCAATAGTAAACAAATCTGGCATTGTCAAAATGTGTAATTATTATAATCGGTTAATAAGGATTTAGATAGATTCGATTCCTTAGCAATATAGATGCGAGAATCGGAGCATACCAAGCCATATGAAATGAAAGCGATACTCTTCCTTCTGAATAATGTAACTATCCGTTGGCAATACAGTTTTCATCAACGAATTAGCTGGTGGTCAGGAAGCAGACAACCAGTACTTTTTTGGTGTGGGAAGAGAATGAAAGATGAAAAATGCACCGTCTGAAATTAAAAAGGCGCTAATAAATAGCGCCACAGACTGCAGGCAAACTCCATGAATTTTGGAGTTTGCCTGCAGTTTTATTTCTTTTACAATGAAAGAACGACTAGAAAAGTTGATTTCCGCTACGGCTGGTCGCTTTCCGCGGGCACGGCTTCAGCCAATCGAACAGCGAAGGGTTCGATTTGCCGTATTTCTGGGTTTTAAAGAAATTAAGGCAGCACTTATGCTCCAAACGCTTTGCTTTTTGTCGCAAAAGCCGTTCTTCGTGACGGCTTTCGCTGCGCTCCGTCCAGGGTCTTCAGCTCGCGCTGTTCCCGCTGGAGTCGCCAGCCTTCGCTCCAATCAACGGTGTCTGCCAAAAAATACTCGAGGTGATGGATATGATGACGAAGAATCAGATCAACGAGCGTGAACAACTAGAAATGCTGACCATTGAACAATTGGTGCGGAAAGATCATCTTGTTCGGAAGTTAGATGCAGCCATTGATTTCTCCTTCATCTATCCATTGGTAGAAGACCTATATTCGACAGTTGGGAGACCCAGAATTGACCCCGTGGTATTGATCAAAATGACCTTCATCCAATATACCTTCGGCATACGATCTATGCGCCAGACGATAAAGGAGATTGAAACGAACATGGCGTACCGCTGGTTTCTCGGCTTCGGCTTTCATACAGAGGTACCGCACTTCTCGACATTCGGGAAGAACTATATCCGTCGTTTTGCCGACACGGACCTGTTTGAACAGATCTTTTATCGGGTGCTGAAGGAAGTCGCAGATCGCGGGCTTCTCAGCTCGGATCATGTCTTCATCGATTCCACCCATGTAAAAGCGAGCGCAAACAAGAGGAAGTTCCAAAAGAAAGTCGTTCGCAAAGAAACCCGTACTTATGAGAAGAAGCTCCAGGAGGAGCTCAACATAGACCGAGAAGAAAACGGGAAGAAACCGTTCCCTCCAGATAAGTTTGAAAAGGAAGAGTACAAGGAGATCAAAGAGTCCACAACAGATCCGGAGAGCGGTTACTATGTAAAGGATGAACGGACCAAGCAGTTTGCCTATTCCTTCCACGCGGCTACGGATGAAAAGGGATTCGGACTTGCGAGCATGGTGACCCCGGGTAATGTTCACGATAGCCATATGCTCGAGCCACTGGTACAGAAAATCATGGACAAGGGGATACGTCCGGTAGCTGTTGCCGCAGATGCAGCCTACAAGACACCGGCGATTGCGAACTTCCTGCTTGAGAATCAGATCCTTCCTGCCCTTCCTTACAAGCGGCCGATGACCAAGGATGGTTTCTTTCGTAAACATGAGTATGTTTATGACGAGTACTATGACTGCTATCTCTGTCCGGAAGGACAGGTCCTACGTTACCGGACGACCACGAAGGAGGGCTACCGTCAGTATGCCTCAACACCTACCATTTGTGCGTCATGCCCGGTGATTGACCAATGTACACAGAGTAAAAATCAGCAGAAGATGATTCAACGTCATATTTGGCAGGATTACCTGGATGTAGCAGAGGACTTGCGGCATCACCACGAAATCAAGGAGATATACGAGAAACGTAAAGAGACGATTGAACGTGTCTTTGCGGATGCCAAAGAAAAGCATGGCATGCGATGGACAACCCTCAGAGGGCTAAAAAAATTGTCCATGCAGGCGATGCTGACTTTTGCTGCACTGAATCTTAAGAAACTGGCCAACTGGACGTGGAAAGTGCCAGCCATGGCGTAAGATAAGCAAAACGGAAAGATGGAAGTACTCTTTTCGGTAAGTGAATTCACACAAAAAGGAAAAGGACTGGAAATCAAATTGATGATTTCCGGCCCTTTTGTCTACACTCTGAGGCGCTATTAAATAGCGCCAGAAGTTTACCATACACACGGTGTGATTACTGGAACCGGCCACCCATCACAGATAGGGGGATATGGTCCACTTTTTGCAGATACGGAAGGTGCTATTGACAAAGAAAAGACAATACCTAGAGCTGCTAAGCTTTTAAATAGTTTCTTTTTCAAAGTATTCATCTCCTTTCCGAATGTTGAATTAATTATAACTTAGAATATGGAAAAGTACAAATATAATGACAAAATAAAACATTTTGTTTTTTTTTGATAAAAATAGACAAAGTTCGACACCTGATTTACCTAAATCTTTGCACAGAACCGATGTTTATTACTCTATCAGCATGCAGTAGTCGTTGTATATTCTTAGAAGGAAAAGTGTTTATTGTGGCTATTGGACTTGGGTCACTAGCGTAAGATGAAAATAGAAAGACACCTATCCTTGTAGATGTACCCCCGTGAATAGATGTAACTCAATCTGTCGGTGGGCGGGTTTTGGATAGGTGCTTTAATAATAAAATGCTATTTAGCTTGAAGTTTAATCAACAAAAGGTCTACTAATTACAGTACAACGACGAGCTCCACTTGCGACCTCCTGACATGCTTTTTCAAGAGAAATTCGCACGAGAACAGCATCGTCAGTGCCATTTTCCACTTCAAATATTTCGAATGCTCTACAGTTATCTTGGAAGATACACTTAAACTCGACTTCGAATCCTGGAGGCGCTACTGGAGGCTGATTTTGAATTGGACAAAGGTGTAATCCGCCCGCTATTAGCTTTTCAGCCTGTTCTTCTGTAATGCGAATAATAACAACCGGATCAATTTCAACCCCAGGAACCTCTGCTTCGATCTCGGCTAATAGGAAAAAGCGGTCACCGTTTTTAATAATACAGTTTGCGCCAATTGTTACGACATCATTTGTGGTCATCTTATCACCCCTTTCTATTTACTAGGGTATTCCGATAGATTGAAATGGCTTGGACAAAAAGGACAAGGAGGGGAATTGAGTTTGTTTGTAAGGCAGAAAAAAGCACCTGCTTCATTAGAGCGGGTGCTTATCAATTGCAAATGGTGGATGCTTCACATCTTGCTGCTGCGAGAAAAAGAGTTGCTTGATCAAGGATGAAACTTCGAGTACTTAAAAAAGTATAAACTTACATCGTAACGCCTTCATCTTGGACGCTGCGTTTGCATCAGCTAGAAGATATCCTAACTGTCAGAGAATTAATTTCAAACGAGTAGAATCTTTATTCTATGTTAAAAATGTTACATATTGATTGTGCTAAATATTGTATGTTTTTGTCTTGTAACTATTTATGAAAACGACCTGCCCTTAATTGGATGGGTCGTTTTTTTCATAAACTAATGGAATGTATAGACGTTCCTGTTATTCTATATGTTAATATATTCCTATCTCAGATGTAAAGGAAGTTGGAACTTGATGAACCGTGATGGTTACGAATGGTATAAATTCGTTTATGATGGAAAACGTAGGGATGATATGGGTGGGTTGTTCGACTTTAATCCACTTGCCATAATCCTTTTTGATAAAAAAGATACAGAAGAAAAACACGGTAAATTTGTAGGGAAGTTTGAAACCTGGACTTCTGAAGAGCTCAATGAATATATATCCGAAAGTATTGTGAAAGTTAAAGATATGAACATCGCAGAGAATGAAATTCGATATAAATCCAACAAAGGGACGGTAGTAGTTACACATATGCATCTTTGGTTAGAACGCAATGGACGCTGAGAATCTATTGAAATAAAGACTAGATCGTTAAACGCACTAACCTGAATCGGAGGGACGTTTTTTAACTAAATAATTTTCACTTCTTCATTTTTCTAGTATGGATAAAACCCAATCAACATCATGCCATTCGTAAGTCAACTCATTTAATACAACTCCACCTATTTTTATTTGTCTAGTTCTGAACAACTTTGCTCCATAATGTTCGTAAAAGTTACGTGTGTTATTATCTTCTAGAACATCTACAAAGGCTTTTTTACATCCTGATAGCTTTAAATGAATGAAAAGTTTTGCAAGTAATCTCTTACCAATACCTTTCCCATGATACTGATCAAGTAAGTAGATAGATGTAATATCGCTGGAATATGGTACGGAATTTGTTTCTCTTTTCCAACAATCTGCAAACCCAACAATCTCCCCAGCAGCGTTTTCTGCTACAACAATATAATTTTCTTTATTTAAGATATTTTGAGTCCACAATTTTGTCCTTTGTTCATAGGATAGGTTGTTCAAAAAGTCATCTGGAATAATGTTCTTGTACGTAGTTTTCCAACTATCGACATGAACTTTTGCAATGCCCTTCACATCATTGATAATTGCTTTTCTTATTCTCATAAATTCCGCATCCTCCTTACTGCTTTAGATATATATTCTACAAATGATTCGTTACACCTTTAATGATTGTATTGTTTTTAATTATCTTTATTGCAACAGTGGTTAAATCACCAGATCTATAACATTTTTCTTAATTGGTGATCGGTGTGATAAGCAGGCACCGCATCAAAGTGCTGCAAGTGCGAGGGATCCTTGCCCTGTTTCCTGTTAATTACAGAGAGAAGGGGTATTTAACTGTTCTATCACTTTGGTTCACTACTTATCTAAAGGATTGTTGTTATAATGTTAGGTAAAGTAAATCTGGGATCAAAGGTGGATTGGCAATTCTTCCATGATAATGGAATTGCTCTCCAAACGGCTATCCTTGTGGTAATTAAGAAAGTAAAAAATAGAGGTGGGAATCACTCTTGTTCTTTACTTGAATGCGAAATATAAAGAGAAAATGTGAGGGGTTAATAAATGCTTAGAAATAGAAAAGTAATTGTAACGGGCGCAGCTTCTGGAATTGGAAAAGAAATTGTTAAAAAATGTTTACATGAAGGTGCTTCAGTTATTGCATGTGATATAAATGAACATTACTTACGTGATTTAAAACAATTAATGGATGACTGTAATGTTTTATATACATATCAATTAGATGTAAGTAATTATAAAGAAGTTTCTGATTTTTTTGTATATGTTGAAACAGAGCATCCTGATGTAGACAGCTTAGTTAATAATGCAGGAATTTATTTGGCGAAAAATTTACTGGAGTATCAAGAAGCTGAAATTGATAAAGTTATGGATATAAACATTAAGGGATTTATTTATTTTTCACAGATGTTCGGGAAGTCATTACTTGAGAACAAACGCAAGGGAGTGATCGTGAATATGTCTTCGGTTTCAGCTATGGAAGGCAGTTCAGATGCAATTTACGGGTTATCGAAAGCTGCTATACTTGGTTTAACAAAAAGCAGTTCAATGAATTTCTCGCCTTACATCCGAGTGAATGCTGTTGCTCCTACGATGGTTAACACCCCGATGATGGATACCATACCTGATTGGAGAAAAGAAGAGTATTTAAATCATCAACTCATTGATACACCTATAATGCCTGAAGACGTTGCTGATACTGTAACCTTCTTATTATCAGACAAATCAAAGCATTACACAGGTGCAACATTCGATATCAATAATGGGGCATATCTTAGGTAGTATTGGTTCAACAATTTTAACCGTTTAGTGCGTTTGTTCGGTGGAAAATCTCCCCCTGAGAGGAGGCATATGCCTTCTCTTTTCATCTTTTATCACTAACTAAACAAATTCACCCCATGATTTTTCAATCAAAAAAGGTACCACCCAATTAAGAGTGATACCTCATATAATTTACTGAGTAAGAAAGCCGCCTTTGCCGTATCGAATCATAGAAAGTTTTAAACCACCACTCCTCAAAGTGGGTGTTCGCAAAAACGTTCCTGTTTGTCCCAATCAATAATGGATTGGGCCTGCCATTCCGGTTTTCATATAAAACTCCCGTTTACAGCTTAAAGGTTAAAACTTAATGTGTATACGAACAATGCAGCTTATGTTTATATAATACACCTCTCCATATTCCTTTGCAATGGTAATATCATCCTTATATTAGAAAAGGACTTTTGTATGGATATGGGTGCCTGTTTGCCAGGGTTTCAAAAGGGGAACAATAGAAAGGTATCTTTGCACAATGAGGTGGTGTCTTGATGAATCGGATTTTCGCAGTGCTTGCTTTTGTAGGTGTACCACTTGTCATCGCAGGCGCTTTTTTGCATTGGAATGATATTGTGATGTTTTTATTATGCTGCTTGAGCATCGTTGCCCTTGCGGGGTATATCGGCAGGGCGACGGAAAGTCTGGCGATTGTCAGCGGCCCGAGGGTGGGCGGTCTGTTAAACGCCACATTCGGTAATGCGGTTGAACTGATTATTTCGTATTTTACTTTGCAAGCCGGCTTAATCGGAATTGTGCTTGCCTCATTGACAGGCTCCGTCCTTGGCAATTTACTGCTGGTGTTAGGCTTGTCCTTCCTCACTGGTGGTATTAAATATAAACGACAACGATTCAGCCTCCATGATGCCCGTTATAATTCGGGATTGCTCATTTTCGCAGTGATTGTGGCATTTGTCATACCGGAGATATTTTCCATGAGCATGGATGAAAAGGCTACGATCACCCTCAGTATCGGAATTTCAATTATCTTAATCGCATTATACTTGGCGGGATTGTTTTTCAAATTGGTAACCCATCGAGGCGTTTTCTCAGCATCTGATAATGCAGAGGAGGGGACAGAGCAGCCAGAATGGTCCAAGTGGAAAGCTGTGGTCATTCTTTTCATTGCCACGGTGGCGGTTGCTTTTGTTTCTGAACAGTTAGTTGGAACGTTTGAAACATTGGGAGAAAAGTTCGGCTGGAGTGAACTATTCATCGGCGTCATCATCGTAGCGATTGTCGGAAATGCGGCTGAACATTTCTCCGCGATTACGATGGCCATGAAAAACCGAATGGATGTCTCGGTGGAAATTGCGGTCGGCTCCACTTTGCAGGTGGCCATGTTTGTCGCACCTGTCCTAGTGCTCGTTTCATTATTTATGGAAACTTCAATGCCGCTCGTATTTACCATACCGGAATTGATCGCCATGATTACCGCGACGCTTCTAGTCATTAACTTAACGAATGACGGGGAGTCGAACTGGTTTGAGGGTTTAACTCTCTTCGCAGCATACATTATTATCGGCATCGGTTTTTACCTGTTATGAAATCCCTGCATGTTTAGCTCTGCTTCAAAATAGGAAGAGTAGGAAGAGACGATAATAAGGAGGAATGGTACTATGGATGCAAAAGAAACTGCAAAGAAAATACTGGATAAAAGCTATGTCGGAACGATGGCGACCGTGCAAGGCGGCAAGCCCTTCAGTCGCTATATGACGTTTTTTAACGATGACTTCACGCTTTACACGGCAACTTCCAAGAAGACCGACAAAGTGGATGAATTGGAGGATAACCCAAATACCCATATTTTAATTGGTTATGATGGGGAAGGTTTCGGAGATGCCTTTTTAGAGATTGCTGGAACTGTGTCCATCTCCGATGATGATGGTTTAAAGGATAAAATATGGAACGATCATATGAAGCCGTGGTTTGACGGTCCTGACGATCCCGATTTGGTTATCTTAAAGGTCACCCCAACAGGAATACGTCTGATGAATAAAAAAGGGGAAGAGCCACAAGAAATTTCAGTTTAAAATAGAGAAAAGCTGTCTCCTGCCGAGTGGTGGGAGACAGCTTTTACTTTGAAAGGCAATCTTTATTTCTGATCATTTAATTTCCAAGTGGAATAATTCAAGGTCAAGGCGAACATGACCCATCCGATGTACGGAATCATCAATGTTCCTGCGGTTCGGTCGACTCGATAAAACTCGTAAGCGGTCAAGGCGATGGCACCTAGCAGCACGGTCATTTCCACAAGAGCTGTGCCGCGCAAGCCCCATCTGAAATAAAGGAAGGACCATAAATAGTTTAGTCCGAGTTGGATATCATACATCGGTATCGCTTTCTCAGTGTCGATCCCGGCGTCCTTCTTCGTGTCCACTCTATACTTTGCCAAGCCCATCAGCCCGTATAGAGTTGTCCATGCAATCGGGAAGATGGATGGGGGCGGAGAAAAGGATGGTTTCTCCAATTTCTTATATTTTTCCTGTGCATGCCGATTCGCCAGCCATCCTGTAATGGAGCCGCCAATGATCGGCACCAGCACGGTCAGCGCAAGCCGTTTTCCATCCAGCTTGCCATTCACTTTCACTACTTCCATTCGAACACCTCCGATTACTACTCTCATTCCCTGGCTGAACTTTTTCAAACAGAAGGAGTGAAATTTGCTGAATAATAAATATAAAAGAAACGACCTCATTTTACGTTATAATTGAACAAAATTTAATGCTGCTATCAGCAAAGAGAGAGTGGTTTCATTTGAAGCAGAGAGAGCAATGGACCTCGAAACTAGGATTTGTATTAGCTGCTGCCGGAAGTGCAATCGGTCTTGGTGCAATATGGAAATTTCCTTATATGACGGGTTCAAATGGCGGCAGTGTCTTTCTATTATTATTTATTGTATGTACCGTGGCAATCGGACTGCCGATCTTATTGGCCGAGTTTATTATTGGCCGCAGAGGGCAGCATGACGCGGTCACTTCTTTGAAAAAACTGGCTCCTGGACGGAATTGGTACTGGATCGGATGGTTGGGAGTCGGAACGTCGTTTATCCTGCTGTCGTTCTATAGCGTGGTTGGCGGATGGATTTTATCCTATTTATTTCGAGCTTTATTTTTTCAGTTATCCAGCTCAGATTATGGGAAACTGTTCACTGATATTATTGCGAATCCCGTGGAGGTTTTGGCGGGACAGGCGGTTTTCATGCTGTTGACCGTTTGGATTGTGCAAGGCGGGATTAAAGGAGGGATCGAACGAGCGAGTCGTTGGATGATGCCGTTGCTCTTCCTCTTTTTTATCGTGTTGGCCATTCGTTCACTGACACTGGAGGGTGCTGTGGAGGGGCTCCGTTTCTTGTTTATTCCTGATTGGAGCTATTTGACGGGGAAAACGTTCCTGTTGGCGCTTGGACAAGCGTTCTTTTCTTTGAGCGTAGGAGTAACGGCGATGATGACATATGCGTCCTATTTGCCAAAAGAGGAACGACTGGGACAGTCGGCATGGAATGTTTCGTTATTAAATATTTTCATCTCCGTGCTGGCAGGTGTTGTGATTTTTCCCGCCGTATTTGCCTTAGGCCACTCACCGAGTGAAGGACCTGGCCTTATTTTTGTCATATTACCAGCGATTTTTAATGAAATTCCACTTGGCGGTTTTTTCATGATTATTTTCTTCATCTTAATGCTATTTGCAACGCTCACTTCTTCTATTTCTATGTTGGAGATCGGCGTTTCTACAGGCATTGGAAAGAACCTAGAGCGGAGAAAGCGGGTTGCATGGATATTCGGCACTCTCATTTTTGTTGTCGGTATTCCGAGTGCGCTGTCATTCGGCATTCTTTCCAACTGGAAGCTGCCTGGCGGGACATTCTTTGATTTTGCAGATATGTTGACGAGTCGTTACGGTCTGCCAATTGGCGCCCTGCTAATTTCCTTCTTTTCCGGCTTCGTGATGACGAAGGATGAAACGGCAGATGAGTTGAAAACGAGCGGTGCCCTTCATGCTGTTTGGAAGGGGATTGTCCGTTATATTGCGCCACTTGCTATTATCATCATATTTATCGCATCCTTTTGGAATGGTTAAAAAATCGCGAGTGGAAGAGTAACAACGGGTGAAGGATTCCTTCGCCCGTTGTTTTTGGATAACTATGTTGTGGATATTTGATAAATGGTTGAGATATTCCCAAATAAGTCATAACATGACCCGCTCTTCGTCCAGCCGTACTTTTCGTAATAGCCATGATGATCGGTTGTTAAGTAGAACGTACCATACCCTTTCCTGCGTGCTTCCTGCTGGGCATGTGCAAGCAGCTTGGAGCCAATCGACATGCCGCGGAACGCCGGAGCAACATAAAGACAAGCCAGCCACGGGGTGAGGTCTTGCCTGCTGACCAGATCATTGCGAAGTAAGGCATAAGTGCCGATGACATTATCATTCTCCATGGCGACGTAGAATGAAGGAAGGTCACCTAAAGAGGTTGCAGAATGGCTCATGCAGTCCTTATAAAACATCAAATTCGTTTCATTCCCCCAAGGTTCCCAAAAGGACTGGACGAATTCCTCGAATCGTTCCTCTTTATCATGCACACAAATGATTTCCATATCTATCGCCCTCCTTAGTGAGTTAATACTATCCATTTAATGATAGACAAACAAGTATCCTCCATTCTATTATTATAGTTGAATTATAGTAGGAGGAACATCATGAAAAACACAATACGGTTCATTGCTTCATTGCTAATTATGCTCTCCTTCTTGCCGGCTTTCTCAGAAGCGGCGATGAATGAATTAAAAGTTCATTTTATCGATGTAGGGCAAGGAGAAGCGGTATTCATCCAGGCGCCAAATGGGAAAAATATGCTTGTGGATGGAGGCCCGAAAACAGCAGGGAAGACTGTTGTCTCCTTTTTACAAAACAAAGGAGTGAAAAAGCTGGATTATGTGGTTGCCACACATCCGGACGCCGATCATATCGGAGGATTGGTTGATGTGTTGAATTCTTTCCAAGTCGGTCATTTTCTCGATAGCGGAAAAGTCCATACTACACAGACCTATTATGAGCTGTTGCAATTGGTGGACAAAAAGAACATACCATTCACGGTACCAAAAGAATTAGATAAGATTGCACTGGATCCCCATATGATCATTCGGGTATTGCATGTCAATGAACAGGCTGACGATACGAATGATGCTTCCATTGTGCTGAAAGCGACTTACAATCAAGTCTCTTTCCTGTTGATGGCCGATGCAAGTGCCGATATCGAAGAGGAAATCCGTTCAAAATACAATGTGCAAGCGACGGTTCTGGAAAATGGCCACCATGGTTCTGATACAAGCAGTTCAGCAGCTTTTATCAGTAATGTGAAACCGAGTGTCGCGATCCTTTCCTATGGGAAAAACAACACATACGGCCATCCCAGCTCAATTGTAGAAAAACGATTGCAAAATGTAGGTTCGAAAATATATCGGACAGCAGTCGACTGCAACATTTCCGTTACGACAAATGGTGTCAAATATGCCGTGGCAACAAGCTGTGGCAAATCGGCGTCTCCGTTATCAACATCTGGCAAAACGGCAGATAAAGCACCAGCCAAGCAATCTCCAATCCAATCAAAGCCAGCACCGATCAAACAGACATCTTTTAAAAATTGTACGGAATTACGGAAGGTCTATCCAAAAGGTGTTGGCAAAAGCCACCCTGCCTATCAGGCAAAAATGGACCGTGACAAAGATGGATGGGCGTGTGAGAGATAATGAAAAAATATGCTTTGGATCGAATTGAAAACGGCTATTATGTTTTTGTCGACTATCCAGCGGAGGAACAAAGTCTGCTGATCGAGGTAGCGGATGTTAAAGGTGAGTTAAAAGAAGGGGATATTGTATCCATTGAGGAAATCGATGGCTCCTTTGCAATTGAATTGTTAGAGAAAGAGACGCAGGACATGAAAGAAAATGTACGAACTCTTTTAGAGAAATTACAGAATAAGAAGAGATAAAACATCCTCCTCCTTTTAGTTAGAGGAGGGTGTTTTTTTAGGTGTTTTATCCATTGCAGAAGAAGGGATTCTTGCTAAGGCAATCGCACACTCAAGTAAAATAGCCAGCTTGCATATGCTAAACAGAGATATTACTTTTCATAAACATCAAAAGTGGGCATGGTTAATTTTGAAATAAAGGTGTTGATTCGGACAAGTCTCTGGCAAAGAAAATTTCTATCAAAATCATCGTAGAAGGAGAGCTTGTTTATGGATGTTTTTTTGAAAGCCATTCCGGCTTTCTTTACAGGGATTTTAACTTTTTTATTCGGTGGTTGGAACGCCTTGCTTGCTATTTTAGTAACACTCGTCGTTATTGATTTTATAACAGGAATGGTGGCAAGTGCCTTGCATGGAAAGCTGCGCAGTCATGTCGGAATGCTCGGTATTGCACGGAAGGTGTTTATTTTTGTCATGGTGACAGTAGCCCACCTCATTGATCGTTTATTAAGCGAAAGTGGACTCCAGTCATCCGAAGCGGTGATGACTATGGTTATTGTTTTTTATTCTATTAATGAGATCCTGTCAATTACAGAAAATGCAGGAAGGATCGGTTTGCCTATACCTCAGGCGGTAAAGAATGCTGTGGAAATATTAAAGAATAAAAAAGATCGGAACTGAAACTAGGTGATCGAGACTTGCTATCGGAAGAGTATTCAAATAAAATCTCTTCATTTTACGTAACAATAATCTCCTAGTTTTGACATTAAAAATAATTTATCCAAGAAGGCTTTTAATTGCCTTTATGATGAGATCAGGTCGATCCAGATGAATAGAATGTCCTGCACATTCAGCCTGTATATATTCACTATTGCTAACGAGTTCAACTTGTTCGTGGATCAAATCCTGCCAGACATTCTCAATTGTTGCAGCATCGGCTTGATTTATCTCATCATTGCTGCGGATGGTATAATCAGGATCCCGGCCGATGACTAGTAACGGTACATCAGGGAAATCACCTGCTTGTTTTATGGCCGAAGCACAGCTTTCCCACGATGTTATTTCGGATGCCATTACTTTATAGAGGTTAGGACTCGTTTGGCACAATATTATTTCTCGTTGTGCTAAAGGAGAAAGTGCTTTTTCGTTATTTGCAATTTGTGGATTGAGTTCTTTTAGCAATTGGCCCGGGCTTAACTTGGAATATGCTGTGCATTTCTCTATCCATTGTTCGTCGGAGTCTTCCTCATCCTGCAAAGGTATTTGATTTAATTTATGAAGATTTACGGATGTGGAATCCACCAGGATGACACCTGCCACAGCATTTGGGAATAGTTTTGCAAAATGTTGTGCACATAAACCTCCATACGAATGACCGATAAGGAGGATTGGCTCAGTTATCTCTAGCTTTTCAAGGAATCGTTTCACATCGTGGGCCGTTGTAAATGTGGTCCTGCTTTCTTTGCCGATCTCACTATTTCCTACTCCAGGCCTATGTAAAATTATGAATCTCGTCATCCCATTCAATTGATTAAGAACAAGCTCCCATTCATACATGGAGGAGGACATGCCCGGCAAGATAACAACAGTCAGATCTCCCTCTCCCCCCATCAATGCTTCTATTTTTTTATTTCCAATATCCGTTATCATCTTGTGCATGACAAAACTCCTTTCTCCTATTCGTCATCCAATTGCTCAGAAAACGATATACCTATGTATTCGTTGATAGATGAGAAGAATCCTGCAACGTTTATTTGCATATACCGATAAAGGGTATATAGTGAAGTGGAGGGGAGATGATATGATGCCATATCAAGTCGGTATTTTGTTGTTTGATGACGTAGATGTACTAGACTTCGCTGGTCCTTACGAAGTGTTTAACCTAACTACCTACCATGACTCTGATGTAGAAAAATTGCTCAGAAACCAACTAAAAGCAGAGGACAAGCCATTTACGGTAAAGACTTTTTCCAAAGACGGCAGACCAATCAAAGCTCATAATGGGTTAACTGTATTGCCGGACTATTGTTTCGAGAGTATGCCGTCTGTCGATGTAGTTGTAGTGCCCGGCGGTCCGTTACGTGCAATTACATCTATTCTTAGCGATCGAGAAATCATGAACTGGTTATCCCAGCAGGCAATTAATAACTTAGTTATTTCTGTTTGTACTGGTGCTCTCTTTTTAGCTGAAGCAAACCTCCTGCATGGAAAACGGGCAACCACTCACAAATCAGCATTAAATCTGTTGGAAAGAAAATATTCAACTGTAGAAGTAGTCGGGAATATGAAATTTGTAGATCAAGGAAATGTGATCACCTCCGCAGGTATTTCTTCAGGCATTAATATGGCATTACATGTAGTTGAAAAGCTAGTAAATAAAGAAGCGGCTGTTAGGACGGCGCATACGATAGAATTTGATAAGGCTACAAATTAATTCATCTATCATAAAATCCTTCTTTCGAATTTTAGGAAAGAAGGATTTTTCATTCAAATGAATGTTTGACTATTATGAGTATAAAGGGTACATTATATTCAAATGACTGTTTGAATGAAAGAAGGGTTCATACATTGAATAGAAATAGATTTGATATCGTGATTATTGGAGCGGGACAGGCGGGGTTGTCCATGGGTTACTATTTGCAGCGTCACGGAAAGAATTTTGTATTACTCGACCAAGGGAAAGAAGTCGGGGAGGTATGGAAGAACAGATATGAATCACTGCACCTTTTTACATCCAGAATGTACAGTTCATTGCCGGGACTGGGATTAGAAGGAGATCCATATGGTTTTCCGACGAAGGATGAAATGAGTGATTACATGAAGCGTTATGCAGAGAAATTCACATTGCCTATCCAACTACATACAATGGTGTTGCGTGTATCCCGTGTAGAAGAGACTTTTTACATTGAGACAAACAGAGGGACATATTTGGCTGACCAAGTTGTGGTTGCTACGGGGCCGTTTCATAAAAAACGAGTACCGGATTTTGCGAATAACCTAAATGTAGGCATCACCCAGTTGCATTCGTCGGAATATCGTAACCCCAGCCAGCTCGAGAAAGGGAATGTATTAGTTGTCGGTGGTGGAAATAGCGGAGCACAAATAGCAGTAGAGCTAGCTCGGACCAAAGAGACATATTTAGCGGTCAGTAAACCGCTCAGCTATTTTCCGCTGACATTCTGGGGGAAAAGTGTATTTTGGTGGTTCGATAAAATCGGTTTATTGCACGCGAAGAGCAGTTCATTTGTTGGGAAGAAAGTAAGGGGAAAAGGCGATCCGATATTTGGGCACGAATTGCGCTCAGCTGTGAAGAGCGGCACGATACAAGTTACACCACGGGTTACAGATGCGAATGGCCGACAAGCATTTTTTGCGGACGGAACATCTATGGAAGTGGATAACATTATCTGGGCGACTGGTTTCGACTCATCTTATGATTGGATACATATTGAAGGAGTATTAGATGAAAGAAAAGCAGCCATCAATAATCGAGGCGTTAGTCCTGTCAAAGGCCTTTATTTTCTCGGATTGCCGTGGCAATCGCACAGGGGGTCATCTTTGGTCCTGGGGGTTGGTAAGGATGCCTCCTATTTGGTTCACCAGCTAGTAGGATAGTTCGAAATTTTAATTTATAATGAGAAATGGAGGAACGAGTCAAATGAAGTTGCCCGGGAAAAAGCCTAGAATTTTACTGTACGGATCAGGCGTCATTGGCAGTATCTTTGGCGGTAAGTTGGCTGTATCAAACGTAGATGTGACCATGCTGGCAAGAGGTGCTCGCTTTGAACAAATTAAAGATCACGGTATTATTCTACAGGATGTGGTGAGTGGAAAAATAGAAAGAGTACACGTTAACGTAATCAATCACTTAGATCAGAATGATCGGTATGATTATATAATGGTAGCTGTTCAGCATACTCAGTTAGCAGATATTTTACCAATCCTCTCAAAGAACAGCAGCCCCAATATTGTGTTTGTCGTGAATAACCCTACCGGCTATCAATCTTATATTGATGCGGTCGGTTATGATCGGGTGATGCTGGGGTTTCCATCGGCAGGTGGGGAAAGAAAGGATGGAATCGTTTCATATATGGCGGGGAGGGGTGTCATAAAGCTGTTTCAATCAACAACATTTGGAGAAGTGAATGGAAAAAAAACAGAAAGACTAGAGGCATTAATTGATATGTTTCGAGCAGCCGGCTTCTCACCGTCCATCAATCATCATATGGATGAATGGCTTAAAACGCATGTTGCCGTTGTTTTGCCTATAGCCAAAGCCCTCTATAAATTTGACTCCAATAACTATGAGCTGGCTAATTCAAATACAACTCTTAGATATATGATATTGGCTATACGGGAAGGTTTTAACGTTTTGAAAAAAGCAGGTGTAAAAATCACGCCTGCCAAATTAAATTTGTTTTATTTGCCAAGCGTCCTCTTAGTACCGATTTTATCAAGAGTGATGAAAACAAAGATCGCGGAATTCTCAATGTCCAAACATACAATGGAAGCGAAACATGAATTGCAGGTGTTAGAGAGCTTATTTGTACAAATTGCGAAGGAAGGTGGAGAAGAATTGCCTTATTTACTTTCTTTGGGTAAACAAGGATGAGAATAGTGATACCATGCGAATATCATTTTAAGGGGAATAAAGATATGTTTTTGATTAACAAAATGACAACTACAGAAGAGTATCATTTTTTTTTAGAAATGTTCTATGAATCTATTTATATTTTGGAGAATAAACCTTCCAAAGAAGAATTATTGAACGCACCGAATTTAAGGAAGTACCATGAAGGTTGGGGAAGAAAAGGAGACTGTGCTCTCCTGGCGACGAATGCTGAAAAGTCTCCGATTGGCGCGGCATGGTATAGATTATTTGATGAGAAAAATAAAGGGTATGGCTATGTCAATGACAAAACACCTGAAATAGGAATTGCCGTCCTGAAAGAAAGCAGAGGGAATGGAGTCGGAATGTTGTTGATGCGATCCATCATGCAGCATGCAAAGGAGGCAGGCTATCCTGGTATTTCCCTAAGCGTCGATCTGGAAAACAAAGCTGCAATCGAGTTGTATGAAAAGCTGGGGTTTCGAGATTACGAAACAGTGGGGACGTCTAAGACGATGGTTTACCAATACTAGAGAGTTGGACTGCTGCACGGTCAAATCGAATGTATAATACTTACAAATAATGGCGCTCTTTTGTCTGAAGGGCGTCATGTTACTTACGTGTTGCATGTTGAACGAAACTGATAATGAATAAAATAAAACCTAGTAAAAGAAATAATAAAATATAAAACTTGTCCGTTTTTCATAAAGAACTCCCTTCTCTAATTAAAAGTCCCTAACTTTATAGCTAAGTATGTACACTGAAATAAACGTAGCCAGCAAATTCATTCCACTTATATTACCAATTATTTTGCAAATAGGGTACAATCTTAGTTAGATGATATTCAGAATTGTTGTACAGGAGGGATCGTCGTAATGAAAGCAGTCTTATTTGATTTTGATGGAACATTAGCCGATACGTTGCCGATCTGTTTTTATTCTTTTCAAAAGGTATTTGAGACGTTTGATAATAGAAAACTGACTTCACTGCAAGTGGAAGAGTTGTTCGGGCCATCTGAGACAGGAATTCTTCATCACCATTTGTTGCATCCTGCTAAAGAGGAGGCAATCGAATTATTTTATCATACATATTCCGACTATCATCATGAATTCGTTCAGGAGGACAAGGAGATAAACGACCTGTTGAGGTTATTAAAATCGTTACATATCAAAATAGGGATTTTCACAGGGAAGGGGAGAAGAAGTTTAGATATCTCTCTAGAAGCATTACAAATGGAAGGGCTGTTCGATGTTATTGTAAGCGGTGATGATGTAGTGAATCCGAAGCCTGATCCTGAGGGGCTGATCAAAGCTATCAACCTATTAGGGGTTAATAAAGCCGATTCTGTTTTCGTAGGTGATAGCGACGCGGATATTCTGGCTGGCAAGCAAGCTGGTGTCACTACCATCGGCGTAAACTGGCTAACAGATAAACAGATGCACTCCTTTACTGAAAACCCCCATGTAATAGCGAACAACCTAGAGGAATTAAAAAACCTTCTTAAGGTGAACGCATTATGAGCCATCTTTGGTTGGAATGGACAAAAAAAATTCAAGCTATCGCGCAGTCAGGACTCGCTTTTTCCAAAGACATGTATGATATTGAGCGCTACGAAGAATTGCGTGAAATCAGTGTAGAGATCATGGCAGCACATGCTGACTTAGAAATAGAGAAGGTCAGAGGACTATTTACAAATGAAGATGGATATCAAACTCCAAAAGTCGACGTCCGAGGAGTTGTTTTTAAAGATGGCCGTATGTTAATGGTTAAAGAAAAGGCAGATGACAGATGGGCATTGCCTGGCGGGTTTTGTGACATCGGGTTGTCTCCCTCTGAAAATATCGTGAAGGAGATAAAAGAGGAGTCCGGGTACGATGTGTATCCCGTCAGATTACTCGCATTATTTGATAATAATAAACATCCACATCCTCCAGAAGCTTATCATTACTATAAAATATTTATCTTATGTGAGTTGATTGGAGGGGAAGCAACTGTCAGCGAGGAAACAAGTATGATTGATTTCTTTACAGAAGAGCAGCTTCCTGAACTGTCTACTAATAGGAATACCGAGTCCCAGATTCAAACACTTTTTGAGTTTTTGCGTAATCCGTCAAAAGAAACGATGTTTGATTAATGTAGCTTACCAATAACCCCATAAAAACAGCCCGATTAGGCATTCGACCTAATCGGGTTGTTTGATCTGATTGTGCTTGAACTAATTCACTTCTTATTTTGTATCTTTAAGCAGGTGAAATGTGTGTAACTGTATTTATTGTCAGATCGAACCCGCAACTAGATTTCCTCTAAAAAAGACAGCTCCTCTGTTGGCCCTTCTGGCAACCGCTTCTGCACTACATGTAGCATGAACTAAATTCCATGACGCCTCATCGCCAACAACTGGCCATGTTTGCTTACCTTCTTTGTCTAAAGGCGTTGTACCTCCAGTAATAAATCCAAGAGCTTGGGATAGGGACAGTTCGTCTACATAGCCGTATAGTTCCGCCAAACGACCTGCTTTCTCAAGATTATCCCCTGTGCCGAACGGCGACCAATGGTCCGTGAGGCTATCGGTACCAAGATCGACCTGAACATTTTTATCGTGCAATAATGGAATCGGCATAATTAACTTGCCTATTGGAACAGTTGAGGTAATGCCGATTCCGAGTTCTGCAAAGCGTTCCGCCAACTCCACTACTTTTCCTGTTGGAACATTTGCGAATCCGAACGCATGGCTTACCGTTACGTTTCCTTGCAGTCCAGCTTGTTCAGTAAAATCAGCAAGCCGATGCATCGTATGGATTCCTAAAGAGTCCCTTTCATGTAGGTGAATATCCACTCCCGCATTTGCTTCTACGGCAATATCGAAGATCATAGAGAGAGATTTATCAATATCTTCGTCTACTGTATAAGGGTCAACTCCTCCAACAAGTGTAGCTCCTTGTTTTAGTGCCTCCCGCATGAATTGTTCCACTCCGGACCTGAGCAAGCCATGCTGAGGGAAAGCGACAACTTCACTGGATAATTTATCTGAATAGGAATCAAGAGCTTCCATGGTCGCCTCTAAATTACGTAAACCGACGACTGGGTCAATATTGCAGTGGGTTCGGACATGCGTGGATCCGAATCCGAGCAGCAAATCAAGTATTTTCTCGGCGCGGTCTTTGGCTGTCGGCAGTAACTGCGGCAGCAGCTCTCTTTCCTCAGCAAATTTATCAAGAATGCCCTTAGACGGTTTGATCGCCTGCCAAGGTCCTCCATAATAGGTTTTGTCGATATGTATATGCATTTCCCTAAAAGCAGGGAGCATAAGTTGTTCTTTTGCGTCCAACTTGAATAATTCGTCAGCAGGCGGTGTAGGTCCTGTAAGGATTTCTGTGATGTTTCCATTTTCAATTTTAATGTGGTGTAAATCTGTCTTTGTTCCAACGACTCTCTCATTTTCGTAATGATACCCTGTTTCCAGGCGCACGTTCGTCAACCAGTAAGAAGATTGGTTCATTTGATGTCTTCCTTTCTCTATATAATTCATTGATTGAGCTCGCCGCTTACAATCTTTCCTTTGTAAAGGACAGCTGGGCGATTTGAACGTCTCGCGACCGCTTCTGCTGAGCAACTCGCATTTACCAAGACAATATTCGCATCATCTCCAACCTGGGGCCAAACTCGTTCTCCAGATTTGTTCAACGGTGTGATACCATCTGTAATGAAACCAAGTGTTTCGGCTAATTGGAACTCTGTTACTCTGCCAGATAGTTCGGCAAAACGGCTCGCGCGTTCCAGGATATCTCCATTACCAAATGGAGACCACGAATCAAAGATATTGTCACATGCTATGGAAACCGGTACTCCTTTGTCGTGAAGAAAATTAACGGGAGGGATCACTCGTCCGATCGGCACGCTGGTAATGATTGAAATCCCTAGTTCTGAAAGCATGTGGGCGATATCTTCTGCTTCTCTTCCGGCCATATCACCTAACGCAAACGCATGGCTAACCGTCACTCGACCCTGCCATCCAGCTTCCTCAGTCAATTTAGCAAGTCTCTTTATAGTAGCCAGCCCCAGTTGACCGGGATCGTGTAAATGTAGATCGATATCTACATTTCCTTCCACCGCGATATCCATCATCTCTTGCAATGACTTTTCCATATTGCCATCCACGGTAGCAGGGTCCACTCCTCCTACTAAAGTGGCGCCTTGACGAACAGCTTGCCTTACTAGATCCTGGCTGTTCGACCGAAGCAGTCCGTGTTGCGGAAAGGCGACAATTTCGTGGGATAACATGCCTTCATAGTCGGATAATGCCTCTTGGACGGCATAAAGGTTATCAAGCCCCACTTCTGGATACATGTCAACATGGGTTCGGATGTGAGTCGTACCCGCTTTCAACAGCGTCTCAATCAACACTTTTGCCCTTTCCTTCGTTGTGGTTGGCAAGGTAGGGAGGACTCTTTTTTCAATCGCAAATCGCTCAAATATATTTGCTGCAGGCGTTACGGCTCGCCATTGGTCACCAAGCAGTGTTTTATCTAAGTGAACATGTTTTTCCTTGAATGCCGGCAGTGCCAATAGGTTTCCAGCGTTCTTTTTTGGCAGCTCATCGTGCAATTCGGTATTCGCCGGAACAATCTGAGCGATTTTCCCATTCTCCACAAGCATGTGGAAATGTTCTGTTACCGTCCCTGTGATCAAGTCATTTTCAAATCGATATCCGTTTTCTAAAAGGACATTCGTTAGCCAATAAGATGAAGACATGTTGCTCACTACTTTCTGTTAGGTATTTTGTGTGGATAATTGGTTAAGGAATATATTACAGCAAATGAATGTTTTATAGGAAATTTAAAGTTTCAGCTAATTATACGAAGTGGGGTGGAAAGCAGTGTAGAGAAGGAAGAAGTCATGTGGACTAGAAACGTACTTATTCGAAGCTATTTCCACCTCCAAATCAACTGGCTATGAAAAAGGACACGAATAAGTTTTGAAATTTTTGTAACGAATTCATGTTTACATCTATATATAAGTATAAAGAAGTAAAGAGGGGAGGGAGGAAGTGGAGGATTTAGGTGAGATGTACAAGTCTTATGCGAAACAGGTTAAGACTTTTCTTATTCTCTTAACGTCGAATGTAGACTTAGCTGAAGAGCTGACTCAGGAGACGTTTTACCAAGCAGTAAAATCTATTCATCGATATAACGGTGATGTAAGCTGTCTGTTTGGTTATGCCGGATTGCAAAACATACATACTACAACCATTTAAAAAAGGAGCGAAACAACAAACATTGGAGCATGGAAAATATGATGGAAATGGGATTTGATATTCCCTCAACTGTTGACGGCCCGGATGTTGAAGTAATAAACCGCAGTACACTCATTAACATCCATCAAAACATACATCTTCTTAAGGAGCCATATCGTGAAATTTTTTTGCTGCGAACAGCGATTGAACTTAGCTTTAGAGAGATTGGAGAGGTGTTTAATAAAAGTGAAAACTGGGCTAGGGTTACATATTACCGGGCCAGAACGAGTTTAGCAGAAAAGATGAGGGGTGAGAATAATGAAATGTAATGTGGTAAAAGATTTATTACCGTTATACGTTGATGGGATTTGTAGTGAGGATACTATTGAAATAGTTGAAGAACATGTGAGAGATTGTGATAAATGCAAAGCTCATTTAATGATGATGCAAACTGATTATGTCGAAACAATACCGGAGGAAGTTAGAGACGCAGTCAAGCCCTTTAAAAAAATCAATAAGAAGCGACGGATTCAAGTTGTAGTAGCCATCGTTTTGACCTTTTTATTAACGGTTATTGGGGCAATCGTGCTTCATGATACAGGGGCATTGAATCATATCTTTTTCCCTATGGTAAGTGCACATGTAGCTGTAGATTCTGAAGATAATAAGGAACAGTGGAAAAGCTTGTATTTTGAAGATCAGAAATCGTTGAAGTACGACAGTGTTTTTTGGAGAAAGGAAATTACTAATGCTGCAGGCAGTGCAGATGAGATACTACTAAGAGTGAAAGATAAAGAGGGGAATATTGTAATAGATGAATTTAAAATAGTACCCGGTACAAGTGTGAAACTGGAAACATTAAATAACAAGGAGGAATACTATTTTGAATATAAAACTAAAATTGATGGAAGGTTTCTTATAAATGCAACATAACGAAACAAAAATTAACTGGTAATTACCTTATTGAATAGATTTCATAATTCCTCTTTTTTAAAATACAAACAAGGGCAGAATTTGCGGATTGTATCTCAAAAAACAGAAATCATGCGGCTTGAATCTGATTTAACCGTGCGCCGATGCGATCGGCTGCAAGTTTCGAAGCGTTATAAACTAGTACAAGTAAATCAAAGTGGACTTTCGCGCGTTTTCCTGTCCGATACCGAACGTTGTTCAATTGAAAGAATTCCTTCAGATAAGCATTGACGCGCTCCACAGCAGTTCGACGATTGAAGAGGTCCTTCCATGCTTTTGAGCCACGGGCTGGTGCACTGTACCTCCGTAAATCCGTTTTGATTTTTAC
>JACHLS010000013.1 GCA_014204635.1 Sporosarcina luteola
CTTTTTGGGATGTTTTGGTCGACTACCATTATACAAGACTTGGGGAGGTACTTCCTTTTTTATGTCTATAATCCCTTGGGAGACAAGGGTCTGGATTTATGAAATTCATTCATGTATTAAGAATATTTTGATGTAGATCACAATGCAGGCAAACAAGAACTTTTTACAATGAATAAAAGAAAATAAGGGCATACTTTGGGCACAAAACGGATTGTTTCCCCGCAAATATTAAAAAGAAAAACCCCACAAACTTGTGTTTGTAAGGTTTCTACGTGACGTCCCAGGCAGGAATCGAACCTGCGACCTACGGCTTAGGAGGCCGTCGCTCTATCCCCTGAGCTACTAGGACATGGTTATATTATATAGAAGCTATAGTTTCTAGACAACAGTAAAAATTATAAAGGAACATAGCGACCAAAGCAAGCGAAGCAAACTGACTTACTATTACAATCTCTTCTTTTTTTTCGCATTCCTTTTAAATATAACGGTGGTAAATAGCCGTTAGATTACAGAACCACATTGAAAATATAATTTAGGTATTTAGAAACCAATCCTCTTTTGACCTTCTTTGTCTCTATTAGTTAGTATTTTATATGAGGAGCTATCCATGGGGATCACCAGCCCGAAATGTTGCCAGACATAATTAACAATCTACATTTATTTACTATTTGGTGGGAAGTACTTGTCTTAATGTACTTATGATGGGGCTTTTTATAATCCGTAATGAAAGGAAATCATGAATTACTGGTGGATAAGCATCCTTCTGCAGTACATACTAAATGGAGAGTAAAGAAACTTTGAGGAGGTTTAGACAAATGACAGAACCCAAAAATAGCGATGCTAAAAAGAAGACAGATCCCAATACTTGGACAGCCTACGGCGATCCTTTAAAACACAATCCATCCACTTCCAAGAAATCAGATTCCCCTATGCTTGAGAAGGCAAAACAAGATGGAAATAAAGTAAAAAATAAATAAGTAAACCTTTTGACCGCCATAAATTCTAGGCATTTGCGTGAAAAGCCGCTTCCTCATACCGAAGCGGCTTTGTTCTTCATTTCCACGTAAGCACTTGTTTATAGGGCAGTAGTAATGTCCTTTCCTTGAAAAAATGCTTCCACTAATGCGAGATATTGTTTTGTATGAACCAAACTCAATTCCCCATGGTTCATTCCCTCTGCTATATACAGCGTACTGTCAGGGATGGTTTCCTTTAACAAATGCGCTGAGTCTTTCATTAACTTAATTTCCTTAGAGCCGACAATGATCAACACATTCGCTTCTGTCTCCTGCACTCTCTTATGTAAGTGGAAATTCCCGTTGCTGTATGTGATATTTAGCAGGGATTGCTTCGAGATCTTTTGACTATCTTCAAAGTACTTATCAAACAAGTCGTCCGAAATATGCAAGGTCTTGGCTTGCATCTTCGCAAACCATTTCTGTTGAATCCAGTGGTAAGTCATTTTTTGTGTGAGCATCGAAAATTTAGTCAGTGTTTGAATTGGTATGGCCAATCCGCTTTCGATGACTGCGTGCTGGGTAATTCCTTTCCTCCGGGATAGCACTTCGATGACAATCTGGGCGCCTAACGACAACCCGCAAATGGCAAAAACGCGGCCGTTGCAGTATGTATCAATATAATGAATCAACTGATTTGCTGAGTCCTCTATACTTTTGAACGTCGTCTCGCCGTCTTCTCCATGTCCATCAATGATTGGCGTGACAACATAATAGATCTTCGCTAAGAAATCGACTTGTTTTTGTAAAGACCAATCGGCCAGTCCCCCTCCGTGCAACAGAATAATCGTTTCCAACTCAGCATTGCCTGAAACGGTAAATTTCATGTTCTTCCCCCTAGCAGTATTCTTTCTTATAGAATAACTTTTTCACATTATCCAAGGATGTGGCATCTCGTTTGAAATAAAAGTCCCAGTCCACTGAAGCCAGATCGTCTCCCACTTCCTTCATCAAATCAGCTTCGTAACCACTTAGCAGCCATTTTATATAAGTAAACACTTCACTGAGCTCCATATCTTCCCGAAACATGTCCATATCCAAGTTCGAATGGAGTTTCTCCGAAATGTCCATTTCAAGCTTTGTGAGCCGCTGCTCCAGTTCCACCGGGAGCTCCATCTCATTCCTAAATTGATAATAGTAACCGGAAAGAAAACCGAAAAGATAAGGATTCTCTTGATAAATGGATCGTTTCAAGGTTCGTTGCTGTTGATATCTTTCAAAGAAGTCCCTCCTGTCTGAATCAATTTGGTCAACGTAATGTTCCATCATATAACCGATCGCATAATCAAAAAGGAAATTTAGCAATTCCTGTTTGTTTTGAAAATAATAAAAGAGCAACCCTTTAGAAATCCCCGCCCGTTTGACTATCCGATTTGTCGATGCATTCGAATAACCATACGTAGAAAATTCCTCTAGTGCTGAATTGATAATCTTTTGCTGCTTTTCCAAATCAATGTCCGAAAAGTTATTCATGTAACCGCCCCTTTTGACCATACTGGTCAATTTAATAATACAGCATTTGACCAGCGTGGTCAAATAAGAGTGAAAAGAAAAGATGGCGTAGCACATTCCCCTCCATCTTTAAAAAAGTTACTATTAAATTTTTATATTTCCCCAGTTGCCTATTGTATAAAGCCGAATAATTTCACATCAACTTCATCCACATCACCGATATCCTCTTTAACATCCCAAAGGATAATTTCTGAGGTCTCCGCATTCTCTAGAAATGGTTGTAATTGATCGATTTCCGCATAATAGACGGGATTGTATTTTATTGTTTCGTTTTTCACGTTTCTCACTTTCATCAACCCTTTAAAGGTCATCTCAGTAACCTTTTGGCCAGTTTCTTCGTGTAATTCCCGGATCGCACATTCCTTAGATGTTTCGTGTTCTTCTCTCCCGCCTGCCGGAATCTCCCATTGTGCTCTCCATGTGTTAAAGCACATCAAATATTTCCCCAAACATCTGACTACTGCATAGGAACCTGCTATCGGATGGTATTGCTGCATGTCATCTTCCTTTAGGGATATGAATTCCATCCATTCAAAGCCATGGTTCTTTGTTTGCACCATTTGTCTACACCCCCAACTGTTTCATATATCCAGCGCCGCAAATTCGCTGTTCACCATTTCCAAATAATCCGTAATACAGTCTACTATGAGATCTTTCTCTTGAATATAAAGCGAAAACTGAGGTGTGTACCGTTCGATAAAGGCTGCATTGAATAATTTCAAGTCTGCTTCGATTGCCTGTATTGCCTTACGAAACTGCTCAGGTTTCTTTACCATTTCAACCGTTTCCCCTACTAGATAGACTTCACCGTCCCTTTCATATCCTTTAAATGTCCTCTTATCTTCATTAACATCTAATAAACCGATTGTCACGCAATCTAGATCTGCCGTTTCTAAACGGTATTGTTTGGCACTAAGAATGGTCACTTCGACAAGGAAGTCCCCGGCTGCTGCCTGGACTCCCCGCCCTTCTTTAGACTTTGTGACCACCTCGAACCCCTTATCATCAAAATAGGATGTGAAATCGCAAAACAAATTCTTTTCAACCTTCTCTGCTTCCCGTGCATAAATAGGAGAAGCCTCCAAACGGTCGTTGATGTCTTGTAATTCCTTCATTTTACGTTGTAGTACGTTCTGTAGCTCTTCCATTCCCCATGATGCTGCTTTGTTTCGGACCACGTTTTCAAATAAACCCACTGACTCAAACTCCTTTCCCCGCTGTGTGTTCATTCCTATATCATGTCACTTATTATCAAGTCGGTTCGCCATCACTTCCGCCATTTGATGACTGTGCTCGTCTTTTTCAACACGTAAATTTTCAATGATTGCCTCATAATCTCGGTCATTGCGATTTTGGCTCAATTTATATGCCGCTTGGACTTCTTTCACCTTGATCTTGAAACCGACAATTCCTCTGAGTTCCTTTTCAAGCAGGTCCTGAGAAAGGGTACCCCATAAAACCCCTTGAGGGCGATGACCTTCGTATTTTTCCAATAATCGTTCTAAATCGTGAATCAGCTCTTCTTGGGATAAAATGGTTGGCTCGCCATACAGATGTACAGCTTGATAATTCCAAGTCGGCACATTCTCTTGTTCATACCAAGATGACGATATATAGGAATGAGGTCCTTGGATGATCAGAAGAATTTCTTCGCTGGCTTGAAGTGTCTTCCACTGAGGATTGCCATAAGCCATATGTCCGGTAACGACATATTCCTCGCTCTCTTGTTGAAAAAGGATTGGCAGATGAGTCGCGATCGGTCTGCCATCTTTTGTAGAGACAAGGATTGCAAATGAATTCTTGCTGATGAAATCTTTTATTTCCTCCATATCAGTTACTTTATAGTATTTTGGTGTGTACATGTTGTTCTCTCCATTCGGCATCCTTTTGGTAAACTTCTATCTTACTGGGCGCCACTTTATTTCATTCAATTCATAAGAACTTTCATATCCATAGTAGTAAATTTCCTCACCTTTGTCATTGAGAGCTTTTGCATTCAAATGATCTATTTGCTTTGCGTATGGTAACTGGAAATGAACAATATCTCCTTGTGTCACTTTCTTTTGCACAATTTCATTGTCTGTTTCAATTTGAATGGAATCAACATCGGTATCATCATTTTTGACAATGAATAACGTGCCTTGCCACTTGTCATCCTTAAAACTCATGCCGCCAATTGTTTGGACTTTGTCCTGGCTGGTTGCAACCCAAGTTGAGGCATTACTCGTATAACCGAATAATCTCCTTGCAACTCGCACTGTTCGGTATTCTTCTTTCTTGTTATTTTGGAATAAATAATATTTCCCATTCGGATCTTCGAAAACATCAATCAACTTCGCACTCTTTAATTCTTTATCATTTGAATGAGCGGCAGCCAGCGGAGTCAATCGGTAGCCACTGACATAATAAATAACAGATAAAATGACGATAATTGTAATAATATACTCTCTTCTCATGATCATTCCCTTTCTTATCCAACGGAATCAGTTCTACTATAATTACTTTCTATTCAAACATATTTCACTTAGGTTTCCTACTAATGAAAACAGTTAGGTATGAACTTTAGACTTTAACTCACAATAATAACGAGATCATATAAGGAGACGGTTTACAATGACAGATAAGGAACAACGCCGCAATTTAACAAAACAAAAACAACTGCGTCTAAAAAGCTACGAAGAATTCTCCCATGAATACGATACGCTGGGGGATTATCGAAACGCCATGATCGAATCATACCATGAGATGAAAAAAGCCGAGGAGCAACGGGAACGGGAAGAATCATAACATGTTACCTTCATTTAAAAAGGGGTATAGAGCGATAAACGATAAATAGGAGGATGAAACAATGGAAAGAAGCTCTTCTACTGAAAGATTTCAACCATTAACCTCCGTTTCCAGCGGAGATGGCTACGAAGTGACGCCTGATCTATATTGTCTGACCATTCAAATTGTCAACGTAGTTTTCTATGGACATGCAGGCGGAGGCAACGACTGGGTGCTAATTGATGCAGGCATGCCGAAATCAGGAGACGCCATCAGAGAAGCTGCCGAGAGACGGTTTGGTGTCAATAATCCGCCGAAGGCAATCATTTTGACACATGGCCACTTTGATCATATTGGGGGACTCATTGACCTGTTAGAGGTTTGGGACGTTCCTGTCTATGCACATACATTGGAGATTCCTTATTTGACTGGGAGAAAGGATTATCCGAAACCTGATACGTCAGTTGAGGGTGGCATGATAGCAAAAATGTCTTTCATGTTTCCACATGAAAGCATTGATATCGGCCATAAAGTTCATCCTCTGGCTCAAGATCATACTGTTCCTTTCATGCCCGGTTGGAAATGGATTCACACACCTGGACATTCGGAAGGACATATTTCACTTTTCCGAGCAGATGATCATGCCATGATTGTCGGAGATGCCTTTGTCACAGTCCGTCAAGATGCTCTTTACAAAGTGATTACGCAGGAAAAGGAATTAAGCGGTCCGCCGCGGTATTTGACGACGGACTGGGAGAAATCAGAGCAATCCGTTGAAATACTGCAAGCTTTGGACCCGCACTTTGCCATAACCGGCCATGGCGTTCCTGTGGAAGGCAAATGGCTGAAAGAAAATTTAACGGAGCTTGCAACACACTTTCGCTCGAGAGCCGTGCCGGATCATGGAAAATTCGTGGAAGACGAATCACAATAAGTAAAGCTGGATTCCGGAGGATTTCACTTACACCGGCCATCACGATGCAAATACAGACGCCATACATCACTTTACCCATAAACTTGCATAATGCGATTTCATTGTAATCAGCTTTGTCTTTATCAGACATCGTATTATAACTAGCTAGGAGCGCTGCCCCTTTTCCTTTTGAAAGTACGACACCGAAGACAAGGAAAGGAACCGAAATAAAAAGTAAAGCCAGTCCCAAAACAGCTCACTTTCCTTTCCAAAAAAGTTTCTTCTATAGAATATACGTTGTGTCTGGGTTTTAGTTTCAAAAAGAAAGAACGAAGAAGAATGAACTCCTTCGTTCTTTCTTTTTTTGTGGTTACATTTCCAAATCACACAACGAATATAAGAGCAATTATGAATACAACAAAAATCAGGAAAAGAAACAGGATGACTGTTGGAATGATAATGGTTAAAAAAGCTTTCCATACTGGAAAACGATGTGCTTCTGCTACACCAAACAACAGTGCGATGAATCCCCATACTACAATGACAAATGACAGGAAGCTCGAAATCATCAGCCACAAAACAGTAGCTATGCCTCCATCTACGTAGTCGGTGAAGAGAGAACTGCCTAAAATCAACAAATCCGGAATCCAGACAACGGCACCGATAATATAGATGATATTGACAATGCCGTATGTAATTCGCAAGTCTTTATAAGTGCCGGTACCCCCTAACCATTTGCCGAAAATATAGGCTATTCCTGACCCGATCCACCAAAAGAGGATTCCAAAAAGCGGACCCGCAACTAATGCAATTAGAAAGATAAAAGGCGTAGCAATTTTATCTCCTAGATTTTTAGCAACCGCACGATCCAACACGTCGAAGATACCAACGATGGCGACTAGCATCGTGATGAATCCCATTGGTATGTTCTCAATCGCATATCGAATTGTCTCCTTGGGCCGGACCCAAATTGCAAGCCACGGATTCAACTTCTCAGGCGCGGCTTGATGATGTTCACTGTTCATGATGATCCTCCATTTCCTATGTATTGCCATCACTATACGTCCTTGCTGCAGGATTGTTTCATTCTTTCGTAAAAAAGGGCCGAATGATAGAAAAAGAGAATGACATGCAGTTCTTTGGAATCAAAAAAGAGGAGGATTACTCCTCCCTTCCCACCATCCCGAGTTAATCCCGATTCAATTCCTTTCCCATTCCTTTTAAGAAATTCAGAGAAAATTTCACCGCTTCATTAATCTCCGGATCATTCAAGGCGGTTAGCATTTGGAACATGCTTACCTTTGACTCATTCCCTCTATATAATTCCGCTTCTGTCAGGCCGCTTTGGACACTCGCAGCCAGTTTAGCAGATGTTGCCGGATTGATGGACGATAGCATGCCCGCTGCATTGGTTAGATGGTTGATCATGTTGGTGACCGGCTCGCGTGATGCTTGTGATACGGCTATGCCAGCCAGCTTCTCTCTGGCCTCTGCCATTGCTTTTAACGCATCTAATATCCCTGCCTCGTTTAATTCACTTGTGATAGCGAGTATCTTTTTGACGGCTTGCTCCTGTTCCGTTAGCAAAGATTGCAATTCATGTAACTTCGCTTCTTGAATTTCTTCCTTGGTCTGTTTCCTTCGTGTAATGGTCGTAATCGGCGCAGCCATCCATCCTCACCCTTTCTCTCCATCAGTTAAATGTTCATAGCCTGGTCTTGCCCATTTCCGCTCCACTTCCACACCGTTTTGCGGATGTCTCTTCTTATTCCGCGGATTGGATGCGGGCAGCGGGCTCTTGCCTTCTTTTCGAATGACCTCCATTCGAACTTTTGTCTGTTTAAAGGCTGGTGTGTTCGTCCGTTGATCGACAGCTGGTCCTGTCAAGAAGTTAATGGCCGATTCCTTCTCAACCGAGTTCATCGGCAAGAACAGTTCATTTCCTTTTACACGGTCCGTGACGAGAGCGGACAGTCGCAATGCCCCATACGGTGAGACAAGACGGACAGTAGAACCGCTGACAACGCCGCGTTCTTCTGCCAGCTCCGGCGACACTTCCACAAAGATTTCCGGCACTTTGGACTGAATGCCATCTGATTTATTCGTCAGATTTCCTTCATGGAAATGTTCCAGCAACCGGCCATTATTGATATGCAAATCGAATTCATCCGGGAATCGAGCTGGTTCCACCCAATCTGACAAGGCAAAACGTGCTTTTTTATCTGGAAAGTTGAATCCATCTAAATATAGAAGCGGCGTGCTTTCGCCTGTTAAGCTGCCCCAGAAGAAACTGTCCCAACCTTCCATGATGGAATAATCTGCTTGGCCGAACAACGGAGATAAGCTTGCCATTTCCGCAAAAATATCGCTTGGATGACTGTAGGCCCAATCGGCTCCAAGCCGATTCGCAATCTCCTGCATGATCCACCAATCAGCCTTTGCATCGCCCAGCTCCGGGAGTGCCTGATACAATCGCTGAACCCGTCGTTCCGTGTTCGTGAATGTCCCATCCTTCTCAAGTGACGGGACGGCAGGTAATATCACATCCGCATATCGGGCGGTCCGTGAGAAAAAAATGTCCTGGACCACGAGGAAATCCAATTTAGAAAGGACATCATGGACATGATTGGCATTTGAATCGACAAGTGCCATATCTTCCCCGACAATATACATGCCTTTCATCTTTCCTTGATCGACGGCATGAAGCATTTGTATATTATCAAGTCCTGGCTTTCCGTCAATCTCGACTCCATAAGCCTGCTCAAATTTTTGTCGTGCTGCGTCATCCGTGACGTGCTGATATCCCGGCAGCCAGCCAGGCAGCGTTCCCATGTCGCATGCGCCTTGCACGTTGTTATGGCCGCGCAATGGATAAGCACCTGCCCCTGGACGGCGGTAATTCCCCGTCGCCAGCAGCAAATTGGAAATCGCGGCAGATGTATCGGAGCCACCTGTGTTTTGCGTGACACCCATTCCCCACAAGATACAAGTTCCATCAGCGTCCCGGATCATTTCTGCTGTGCGGATCAACTTCTCCTTCGGCACCCCTGTAATATGTTCTGCGAAATCCATCGTATACGTGTGAAGCACTTCTTTCAATTCTTCAAAATGGTGGACATTGGCTTGGATAAACTCCTCATCATGCCACCCTTGGTCGATCATGTACTTTGTAATCGCCATTAGCCAAACCTGGTCGGTTCCTTGTTTTGGACTTATGAAAATATCCGAGCGTTCCGCCATTTCATGCTTTCGCAAATCCGCCACGACCAGCTTTTGCCCATGCAGCTTATGCGCCCGTTTCACTCTCGTGGCCAGAACTGGATGGCCTTCTGCTGGGTTCGCGCCGACGATAATGACAAGTCCTGCCTTGGCAATATCCTTTATCGTACCAGCGTCCCCTCCCATGCCGACCGTGCGGAAAAGCCCATCTGTTGCCGGAGACTGGCAATAGCGGGAACAATTGTCAACATTATTCGTGTGAAACACTTGCCTTGCCAATTTCTGCATCAAATAGTTTTCTTCGTTCGTGATTTTGGAGGAAGAAATTAACCCTACGCTATCGCGTCCATGTTTTCGATGAATGCTGCCCAGTTTTTTTGCCACAAGATCAAGGGCATCTTCCCAGCTCGCTTCTTCGAACGCCTCGCCTCGCCGGATGAGCGGTTTCGTCAGACGTTCTTCACTGTTTATAAAGTCCCATCCGAACTTCCCTTTGACACAAGTCGAGATCGCATTGACCGGTGCCTCGGAAACCGGCTGGATTTTCAATATTTTACGATCCTTTGTCCAAACTTCGAATGAACAGCCGACCCCACAAAACGTACAAACTGTCTTGGTCTTTTTCGTTCTCGTTTCCCTCATAGCCGCCTCTGCATCTGAAATGGCCATGATGCCGCTATAGCCGGTTTCCACATCTTTCACCAAATCGATCATCGGTGTCAAAATATCATCATTCAATCCAGTCATGAAACCAGCTTCACCAAGCATGGACGTTTCCATCAATGCGTTGCAAGGGCAAACTGTCACGCAGTGACCACAGCTGACACAGGACGAATCATTGATTTTCGCACCACCATCCCACAAAACGATTGGCCGATCCCGTTCCCAGTCGATGGAAAGTGTTTCATTCACTTGGAGGTTTTGACATACCTCCACGCATTGACCGCATGCGATGCATTGGTTTGGATCATATCGGTAGAATGGGTTTGTCAGATCGACGCTGTCTTTTGAACATTTCGGTTCATAAGGATATTTTTGGTGCTCAATCTCCATCATGTCCACAGTGTTATGTATTTTGCAGTTGCCGTTGTTGTTATCGCACACTGTGCAATAGAGCAGGTGATTTTCAAGAATGCGATCCATCGCTTCTGTTTGGGCAGCTTTTGCCCGTGCGGAAGCAAGTTGCACGTTCATTCCAGAAACCGCAGGCGTCGAACATGCTCTGGCAAGCCGGCCATCTACCTCCACAATACACGTATCACAAGTTTCAATCGGATCCACTTCAGGTAGATGGCAAATTTGTGGATGTGCCAGTTGTGCCTGGTTGATCACTTGAAGAATCGTCATGCCTTCCACGAATTCATAGGGAGTATTATTGATTCTTATTGACATGTCCTTCCGAGTCTCCTTTCATAAAAAAATCCACTATGAAAACACACCTCAAAATGATGGTGTTCGGATTTTCATAGTGGAAATAGTCCAATAGCAGACCTTGCTAAATAACCAATCCGTATTTAAGATGAATTAGAAAGATAGTGCCGATGCATAGAGTACATAAACACCCTCTTTCAATCTAGTATAGTTCATGGGCTTATAATATACAACTAGTCTTATGTTAATTTGTTGATTATTCTAATTACGACAGACAGGGATGGTTATATGTCAAAAAAAATTCATGATTTCAACGCGATTATCCGCAAGTTGCGTAAAGATCTATTCGGTAAAGGTCCGGAGCGGATCCATTCTGTCATCATTGATAACATGGTCATTTCCACTCTTTACGGAAATTTGACGCCGACTGAAAAATTCATCGCCGGAACACCTGAGGGTAAAGAGATGGTCCATGTGGCGAGAACAAGAATGATACAGGAAGTGTATGACAAGGCGCCCCCTGAAGGACTGGAGGAACTTATCGGCGCCAAATTCGTCCATCTGTTTTCAGATTTCAAAGTGGATGATGACATCGCCGTTTCCGTCTTCTTGTTCGATCGAAATATCGAGTGAAGGAGGGTAAACATTGAATCTGATGAATCGTAGAGCCATTGTGAAGTATACAGATGGCAAGTTTATTTCCAAAATGGATGATGTGGCAGTCGAATATCCCATCACCGTGCTGTTAAACGGCAAAGAATTCATTACCATCGTCTGTACACCGCAATACATCGAGGATATGGTAATCGGATTTTTGGCTTCCGAAAAAATTGTGGCAGATGTTCGTCATCTGACGGACATCCGCTGGGAAGAATCTACTGGGATTGTCCATGTCACAACGGATCAGGTATTTCCTTTTTATGAAAAGTTGCAGAACAAGCGGTATATCACCTCCTGTTGCGGAATGAGCCGACAAGGCTTTGTTTTTGCGAATGATGCATTGGCCGCAAAGCAATTGAACACCAGAAATGTCCATCTCTCTTCAGCCGAGTGCTTTCGCTTGATGGCCCAGATGGATGCACATGCAGATTTATTCCACCAGACGGGCGGCGTACACATTGCATCTCTTTGCAATCCGCACGAGACGATTGTCCGACGCATGGATATTGGAAGGCACAATGCACTGGATAAAATATATGGTTATTGCTTGAGGGAAAATATACCGATCGAGGATAAGGTGGTCGTGTTCAGCGGCCGGATCTCTTCAGAAATACTGTTGAAGGTGTCTAAGATTGGTTGTGAAGTAGTCCTTTCCAAGTCAGCACCAACGGATTTGGCCATAGACCTCGCAGATGAGCTTGGCATTACTGCGGTCGGTTTCATTCGTCAGAATACGTTTAATGTATACTCACATCCCGAACGAATAACTGACGGATAATTCAAATTCTATAAAATATTTAGTGACACGAAAACTTTTTGATGGTATTATGGCGGAAATGTGACAAACCTATGTCTCAATCTTCCAGTTCTATCAACCGAGCTGAGGCATCTTTTCTGTCCATCATACTTTTAATTCAAAAGGAGACGTGAAAAGTGAAAAAGACAAAAAACAGATGGTTGATTGCCGCTTCTGCCGTTGGAATCCACATTTCGATCGGGTCCGTCTATGCTTGGAGCAATTTTACGAACCCGTTGATTGAACAGTTTGGCTGGTCGACCAGTCAAGTGCAACTGACATTTAGTATAGCCATTCTTTTCCTTGGTCTGTCAGCAGCCTTTCTGGGTCACTTTGTTGAAAAATACGGACCACGCAAGGCGGGATTATTTGCTGCTGTCTGTTTCGGCATCGGTGTCATTGGTGCGGGCTTTGCTGTAAGCGCTTCCTCGCTGCCCCTGCTTTATTTATTCTATGGCGTTCTCGGGGGAATTGGGCTCGGTGTCGGTTACATCGCACCGGTTTCCACATTAGTGAAATGGTTTCCGGATCGGCGTGGACTGGCAACCGGACTCGCCATTATGGGCTTCGGATTTGCGGCGGCAATCAGCAGTCCGGTCATGGAGGCATTAATTACTTCGGTCGGTTTAAAAAATACTTTTTTCATCTTAGGACTGGCATACTTCCTGATTATGGTCCTGTCCTCCCTATATTTAGAAAAGCCCGAGGAAGGATGGGCTCCAGCCGGATTCAAAGCGAAACTGGATGCCGGAAAAATCGAAGCCAAACAAGATTTGGCCCAATTGACTGCAAACGAGGCAGTCAAAACAAAAAGGTTTTATTATTTATGGCTTATGCTGTTTATTAATGTCACATGCGGCATTGCGATTTTATCGGCTGCCAAGCCGCTGGCAATCGAGAGTATTGGGATGACTACTGTCCAAGCGGCCGCTCTCGTTGGTGTGCTCGGTCTGTTCAACGGAGCAGGACGGCTCGGATGGGCTTCTATTTCCGACTATATCGGGAGGCAGCATACGTACACAGCTTTTTTTGTAATTCAACTTGCCTTGTTCGCTTTGTTGCCATTTACGACTAACGCAATTATTTTCCAAGTCATGCTAGCCGTCATCTACACATGTTACGGTGGTGGATTCTCTTGCATCCCAGCCTATATCGGAGATATATTTGGCACAAAGCAATTGGGAGCCATCCATGGATACATTCTAACCGCATGGTCTGCTGCAGGGATTGCGGGTCCGATGTTTGCCGCCTGGATGAAAGATACAACTGGAAGTTATGAGAGCAGTCTGCTTTTCTTCGCCGGCCTCTTTGCCGTGGCATTCATCATCTCTCTACTAATTCAAGTGGACATCAAAAAAATACGTGCTCAGAACGGCATGGATCCTAAAAAGGTTGCCACACCGATTAAAAGCGTGTAATCCGAAATTTCTTAGAAGCCTGTGATGTTCTTTCATCTCGGGCTTTTTCGTATGGATTGGCTCTCAAGGGGTACACTAACCCAAATGATTGAGGAGAGAAATGATGAAACAGATACCTTTTATTCTCACACTTTGTATCGTCGTATTGTTAGTCCCCGTCTGGAAACCGAAATCTACGACAGATACCGAAACATTGCCTGCATCTCTTATGAGTGAACAAGACTTACAACAGATCATTGAATCGTATGCTAAAACAATGCGTGTCAAACCAGTGAATGCAGTTGTAGATCCAATTTGGAAAGCGATCCCAGGATATAATGGTCTCGTAGTAGATAGCGAGGCAAGCTTTAACCGGATGTCCCAGCGCGGAACATTTGATGAGGCATTACTTGTTTATCAGGAATTACCTCCTGCCGTCCGTTTAGCTGATTTGCCCCCTGCCCCGATTTATAAAGGAAATCCGGAAAAGCCGATGGTCACATTTTTGATTAATGTGGCATGGGGAGATGAATTCATACGGCCAATGCTCGATGTATTAGCAGCACATCAAGTAAAAGTGACTTTCTTCCTTGATGGGAGTTGGACTGCAAAAACACCTGAGATGGCTAAAGAGATTTATCAACACGGCCATGAAATCGGCAATCATGCTTTTAGTCATCCTGATTTGGCCATGTCTTCCCCCGAGAAAACAAGGGACGAATTGCGCAAAACGAACGCTATCATTGAACAGACATTAGGTGTGAAGCCGACATGGTTTGGACCGCCTAGCGGCAGCTTTAAGGAGGAAACGATTACCATTGCAAAGGAACAAGGGATGTTCACCGTTTTATGGACGGTAGATACAGTCGATTGGAAACAGCCTGACACGGAGGAGATGGTCAATCGAGTGCTCTCTAAAGTTGACAACGGCTCGATGATCTTGATGCACCCGACCAAGCCGACAGCGGAAGGGTTGGATCAAATGATTCGCGGCATTCAGGAGAAAGGCCTTGTGATTGGCACTGTATCCGGTCTGCTAAGTGAAAAAAGAATAGATTCGGTTGCAGATGAGGAGTTCTACACACCATAAATCAAGCCCCATCATCAAAGTTGGATGATGGGGCTGTTTTTTAGGACTCTTTCTTTGCGTCTACTTCCGGGATATATTCTGTTTCCCAGAAATCCGCATTCTTTATTCCCAGCTTTTTGGGGTCAAAAACAGGATCCAGCCCGGCCTTTTTCTGCCGTTCATAATCTTTCAATGCAATCAGGGCTGGTTTGGCCAAAATGACGATGGCAATGACATTCAGCCAAACCATGATTCCCAAGCCGACATCACCGAGTGCCCAAGCCAGTTCCGCCGGACGTATTGCTCCAACAAAAGCTGTTATTAGAATAATAATTTTCAATAGGAACATGACTGTCCGGGAATTCCGGTTACGGAACAAATAAGCGATATTCGTTTCCGCTATATAGTAATACGCCATTATCGTAGTAAAGGCAAAGAAGAATAGCGCGATCGCAACGAATCCAGCTCCAAATCCTGGCATAACTGTATCGACAGCAGCCTGGGTATAGCCCGGCCCTTGTTCAACATCAGCCAAGTTTTGTACAATATAACTTCCATCCTCTGCTTGTGTGTTGTAGGCGCCAGTGAATAGAATCATAAATGCCGTAGCTGAACAGACAAGCAATGTGTCAATATAAACTGAAAACGCTTGCACAAGTCCTTGCTTGGCTGGGTGTGAGACCTCAGCTGCAGCTGCCGCATGGGCACCGGTCCCCTGCCCCGCTTCGTTCGAGAAGATGCCTCGCTTAACTCCCCACGAAATGGCCATCCCGATAATTCCTCCAAACGCGGAGTCTAACGCGAATGCACTTTTAAAAATGAGGCCGATCACTTCAGGCAACGCTTGGATATTCATGGCGATAATAATGACGGAAAATAGAATATACCCTAAAGCCATGAACGGCACAATGACTTGCGCCGTGCTGGCAATTCGTTTTACTCCCCCGAGAATGATAAATCCGAGCAATAAGATGATAAGTGCGCCCGTTAACCAAGTCGGCATAGAGAAGGCATTTTCCATTCCGGCAGCAATGGAATTGGACTGGACACCCGGCATCAATATTGCCATCGCGATCAATGCCGCAATGGCGAACGTCATGCCAAACCATTTCCACCCAATTCCTTTCTCAATAAAATAAGCTGGTCCACCGCGATATTGCCCATCTTGCTTTACTTTATAGATCTGCGCCAATGTCGACTCGACAAATGCACTGGAGGCTCCGATAAATGCGATGGCCCACATCCAAAATACAGCTCCCGGTCCCCCATAGAAAATAGCCGTTGCTACCCCAGCGATATTTCCTGTTCCGACCCGACCCGATAAAGCGATGGACATCGCTTGGAAGGAAGATACCCCTGCTTCGGAGCTCTTACCTTGGAACATCAGCTTGACCATCTCTTTAATATGACGGACCTGCAAAAATCGCGTCAGTATAGAAAAGACCAATCCCACTCCGAGTAAAATGTAAATAACCGGCGTGCTCCATAAAATGTCGTTTAACAGACTGACAAATTCGTTCATCCAAACACCCCTTCTTCGATTTATCCATAAATATGACTGATAGTTTCATAATATACAATATAGATTGAATAGTAAAATATTTTTATTTATCGTTCTAAATGTTGAAGTTATTTGGTTCAGATGAAACTGTCGCTTGGTTTAGCTTTAATCAATCAGTGGTACAACTATAGAAGGAATAGTGGCAGATTGGAGTGGAAATTGAATATGGAAATCCTTTTATATGTCAGTGCAATCATTGCTGCACTTTCACTATTATTGATTGCCATCTTTGTCATCATGACTTTGAAGAGCGCTAAACAAATGCTTGGAGATATGTCTGAAACGATGAAACGATTGGAAACAAAGATCGGAAAAGTTACTACGGAATCCGAACGCTTGATGGCAAAAACGAATGATATCGCAGCAGATGTGGAACTAAAAGTGAAATCGCTGGACGGCTTACAAGCGTCAGCCGCCAATCTTACTAAGACGACTGAACATATGAATCGCTCATTTGATGAGTTGTCGAAAGAGATCGCTTCTCCTCCCAAGAAATATGTCGATCTCATGGAAAAAGCAACCGTGCTGACGGAAACCATTTCTCGTATTTATTCCATTTTCAAAAAGCGATCAAACGACTCTGCAGGGACTTCTGGCGATGAAACTCGTGACATCATCCCGCCTTCCCGGCAAATAGAAATGTATAGCCAAAGTAGCATGAATCATGTAAAGAGGTGATGGAATGGATTGGCTCGGTATTGGAGTGCTTATTATCGGAGTTGTGTTTGCAGTTCTTGTCTTTTTGTTGATCAAACCGATCAATAAGTTGTCGGACACCTTGGATGATGTACAAAAGACAACCAATCAACTCCCCGGCTTATTGAATGATGTGTCAATAAAAACGACAGAGTTACTGAACAATGGGAATTCGACATTACAACAGGTGAACAAGTCTGTAAAAGAAATCGATCCTTATTTTGAAATTATCGGGGACTTGGGCGAAGCATCGCATGAGTTGACAACAAGCGCTCTTCATAAAGCCACAGAATGGAAATCAAAAACAGCAGATGCCCAACAATTTGCCCAAGACAAAAAATATGCCGGGATTCTTGGTCTTCTGTCATTCATCCGGTTTTTAAAGGAGCGAAAGCGAACTTCCACAACAACAATCGACATGGATTTAACTGATAAAAACGCGTGACGGCTACAATGCCGTCACGCGTTTTTATTGTGAGAAGAATATGCATAGATCCCCTATACCTTCTATATAAGAACAACCATCTCTATTTCCGTTCCATTTTTACCAACTGAGAATGCTCTATAATGCATCTTATTTAAATGATTGTTTTAAAACTATCTCGGTTGGTGTCTTCAGAAATGATAGGAGGACCTGTCTGCCAGTCCGGCGAAAAACACTAGTACTGGGATCTCAGAAGATATTAATAGAAACTTTTTAGGAAGAAGAACGTATCAATACTTAATGAGAGAATACGAAATATAATGAAACTCGAAATTGGAGATGGAGTTGTGGTTAAAACCTTTTGGATACCCTTGTTAGCCTCATTTGGAACGATGTCATTGCTATATATAATAGGCTATATAGCTAAAATAGATCTTCTGCTATTTAAGTTGTCATTATCCTATACGGAGATCTCTTTACTGCCAATCTTGGTTGGCATTGCAATTGGATTTATTTGTGAACGAATGATCAAATGGATGTCTTCCTAATTATGCGGATTCATGTACACTGCGTTTCTACCATGAGTAGAGACGCATTTTTATATGTACATACTGCCTCCCACAGAATAGGTAATTCAAAAATAATGTAAAGAAAAACGATCATTTGAAACTTATTGCATGACGAGATCCCTCTAATTATTGAAAGAAAGGAGTGATACAAGTTGAAACATGATCTGCAAGTAGTGAGAAAAGCAATGACTGGAGACCCGGCATCTTTCGAAGCACTACTCTTTAAAGAAGAAGAGATGCTGTATTACAAGGCTCTTTCTTATGTCGGAAACAAGGAAGATGCACTGGACGCCATTCAAGAAACCGCATGCAAGGCTTTACTGGCAATTGGTCAATTGCGAAATCCGGAGTATTTCTCCACCTGGCTGTTCAGAATTTTAATCCGTGAATGTTATGCGCTATTGCGCGAACGCAACCAGATGATTCCTTATGATGAAAGCGAACTATTGCAAAGGTTAGATCGCAAGAAGGAGGAAGAATTTGATTCTTTTCATTTAGGAGAGGCCCTTTCCAGATTAGATACGTCTTATCAAACCTCTATTATTTTATTTTACTATCATGATTTATCAATCAAAGATATTGCGGTAATCATGGAAAAGCCGATTGGCACGGTGAAAACGTATTTGCGAAGAGCAAGAATAAAATTAAAAAATGAATTAGAAAGGAGTTATCAATTAAATGAAAAAGTCACCTAATGCTTATGAGAGGTTTCCTCAAGATCAAGTACGGTCAGCTATACGTTCAGGTATTGTTCAAGCTCAAGAACAGTCTCCGGCACCTATTCTTCGACAGAGGAAATGGAAGAGTAAAGCAACCTATGCTTTGAGCAGTGCGGCAATTGTATTTGGCCTTTTGGTCGGATCCTCCTACTATTCCCCTGCGTGGGCACATAGTTTGTCACAAATTCCGCTTATTGGTTCTATTTTTGCCAATTCGAATCTGATCGGGTTGCAACGTGCACAAAAATTGGGGTTAACAAATAAAATTGGTGAAACACAGACTATCAATAGTATTGCTGTCACACTAGATGAAATTTTATATGATCAAAATAATATTACAATCGGCTTGTACATGGAATCTGATAAAGAGCTTGACGAACTTTATTTTGGCTCGGGAATGCAATTTACAATTAACGGGAACTATCCTTACTCTTCTTCAGTTACGTATGGAGAACAAATTCTCTCACCGACATCCCGGACTGCCATTCTGGAAATAGATGTCACCGATTCTATGCCAGAGACATTTGAAATTGGATTGATATTAAGCGGGAAAAACGAAGAAAACTGGTATTTTTCAGCTCCCGTGAAAAAGATCACTGACATTCAAACGATTCCGATCCAACATGTACAGGATGTTGATGGACTCCGCCTTGCCGTTAGAGACCTGTCCTATAGTGAAACAGGTGTAAATATCACTTTTGAAAGTTCAGAAGAGGTAACAGATATTGACCAACATCGTGGAGCTTTTGTCGATTTCCAGTTGATAGATCAAGATGGCAATGAAATTGCAGGCCACTCGACTGGAGGTCAAAGTGAATTGGTCAAGCATCGTATTTTTTTCAAAAGCAAGAAACACTTTGATCCATTTGATTCGGATGTGACTGAATTGACTCTTATACCTTACCTAGTAATACCGTCAGGCGGTGAACGTGTAGAAATTGAAGAGAATGGTAAGAAACAACAGGTGAAATTGAATTGGGATTCCATTCAGCCAATTGATTTTGAATCAATCAAAATTAAAATTCCCCGTTAACTTTATTGAAAAAGAGCTGGGAATCAGCTCTTTTTCATGTGGCTTTTCATAACAAAAAAATGTCCCGAAAAGTCACCAACCTTTCCGGAACACCTTGAGATTAATCCTCTGATACATATTTCCCTGTAGTCGCTGCTTCTTTCGCTTCTTCTTTCATCCGCTCAATATCAAATGCCCGTTGTTCCCCAGCCACATATAATTTCCGCGGGCGAACCGGCTTCTGCTTTTTCACATCGCTCCGTTTTCGAACGGTATAATAGCCAAGTGCAGCAAGGCCATACATGCCGCCAATCTTTTGGTTCCGTTTCGTCTCGTCCGCCTGCTCCACTTTGGTTTTAGCCGAATCGACTACATCAACTAGCGATGAGGAATAGGTCCTTGTAGTATCCCCTAAATCCCCGACAATTTGAAACAACGGAGTTAAAGCCTCCAGTTTTTTATTCGTGTCCGCTAATGTTTGCGTACTCGTATGAATTAAATTTCCCGTTTCACCAAGTAGTTGATTCATTTGTTTCGGCAGCGACTCCATAGTGTCACTGACACCATTCAACACACCTGCCAGCCTGTTCAGTACACGGGCAAGAAAAATAGCTAATAGTAAAAACGCTACTCCGATCAACAGCACACCCAATCCAGTTAAACTCATACACTTCCCTCTCCTTCTTTATACGTCTTGCTTGCTCGTTCTCCTTGTTTCCATGATTTGAATAACTCAACTGCAAATTCCGAAAATTGAATGAGGCGAACAAAAGGACCTGTCCCTTTTAAGGTGTCAGTTCGATCATAAGATTCTACCACACCGGAGATTCCATCCGTCAACGTTTGGCTCGTGTCGCTAATATCTCGTACGACATAGAATGCACTGCTCATCGAATCCATCTTTCGTTCCAAGTCGTTCACAGTATTTCCGGCGACATACAATGTTTCTTCCATTTCACCAATCATCTGATCGACCCGCGCTTCCATTAACGTTACACTCTTCCCAGCTGTAGCCAGCAAACGGGAAGTGCGCATCAGTATTTTGACAATATAAATTGATACAACGGCAAATGACACCGCTATTAGAAATACGCCGATATGTACAAGCATACCTGAATTCCTCCTTCCTACCTTTCGTATACCCGAAGCGCCTGAAAAGTAAGCGTGGCAACTCGTGCGCATCATAATAAAAAAACGGGCTTGGAACTTTCCAAACCCGAGCTGTTTAAATCATTTTCAACAAAGCGTCTTTCCCGGTCATCCCAGTCCTTATTCCTCTCTCTTCAGCTTCCCGTGTTACAGATTCAAGCGGAGCCTCAAGCAACTGTTCAATCGTCTTGACGCCGACCGCACGGCCCGCAACTATTTTCCTCTCCGCCAACACATTGTTCAGCAGCCCTACATCTAACGCACCACACATGATATAACCGTTGTCATTCGAGACTGTCAACAAAGTCGTTTTCGGTAATTGTACCGTGACCGCTGTAAACGGCTTTCCATCCAAAAACAAGGGAGTCACTATCACCATTTGCACCGCCCCTTTCCTTCCTATACATATGGACAGTGCAGAAAAAAGGTGATTCTCTCGGTTGGGATTTTGTGACGTCAGCATGCAATCAAGAAAGATTGCCGGCACTACTGATTGATGAATTCAACTGCAGATTGTGAGGAGGTATGCGTGCCTTAGATTGATTTTTTTGCGGTTCGCTACGTTATTGCGCACGTTTCCTTCTGTTATGCTCGGTTCGCGTTCATATATGTGCGATTTTCACTTGACGTATAGGCGTTAAGGTAACCAGCCGTTTAAACGGTTTGATAAGGAGTTGGCACATCATTTCGGTGAGTGTCTTATCTCAAGCAGTTTTCCTACTGCAAACATAATCCAGCTTGAATCCTTCTACAGTTTGCCGGCATATCTATTCCGCATCAGAAATATGGTTTTCTTTCGAAATGGCGCCTGACTTGCTACTATAATAGATATACAGATTGAATTTCCAGCGGTTAATGAAGAGGATGTGGATCGAGTGGATCGAGATCAAGATATAAAAGACCATCCGTTATATGAGGATTTGACGGAGGAAGAGATGAATGAGCTCGCCTTGCAGGCTCGGCAGGAGGCGCTTGAGTCAGGATCGGAACAGCAGAAACAACCGAAGCGCCGACTGCCGAGATGGTTCGCGTGGCTGCTTTCGCTCGTCCTACTTTGCAGCACGTTTGCCGGCTTGTTCCAAGTGTTTTCTATTCCAGCTATTGATTTTCTCATTACTTCTGCAAAATTGTCGCAGCATGATGATATTGCTTTATACAAACAGGCGGTAGTCGTTGTAGTGACAGAGGATGGAAAAGGAACCGGTTTTTCCATTTCAGCGGACGGGACGATTTTGACGAATTACCATGTCATTGAAGGAAATGAGACAGTCACTGTCGTTTTTCCTGAACATGGCCGCTATGCAGCTGAGGTCGTACAGACGGCCCCTTCTATTGATATCGCAGTCCTTCAGGTCGATGCAAAAGACTTGCCGACGCTGTCCCTAGAGGAAAACGGAACGATTGAAAAGGATGAATCGATCCGTTTTATCGGGAATCCTTTAAGCTTCAAAGGGATCGCAAACAAAGGCGTGGTAATGGGACCGACTCGGTTGAACGATTGGAACGAGGACGTGATCATGATCAAGGCGCCCGTCTACCGAGGCAATAGTGGAAGTCCTGTCTTCAATGAGGAAGGATTGGTGATCGGTGTCATTTTTGCCACATTAGAAGACGACGATTATGGAAAAGTCGGTTTGTTCATTCCAGCTCATTTATTGAAGAAGTATGCGGTCTCCTCCCATTGAGGTTGTTTGACGATGAACAAAGCACTTTTCCAGCCATGCTTCCCGCACCTATGGGCATACTGATAAGGAAAGGAGAGGACAGCATGGCGAACCGTTCGAAAATACTTGTCGCTGAAGCCAGACGCGAGCTAGATCAGATGAAAATCGATGTGCTCAAACAGATAGGTTACAATGTGGATGTTTCTCAACCCGAATCAGCTAAATATGAAATTGCCAAGGAACTTGGCATTCCTTTATCCGAAACCGATAATGGAGACTTAACGGCACGGCAAGCCGGAAAAATTGGGGGTCCTATTGGCGGGAATATGGTTAAGGAAATGATACGCCTCGCACAGCAACAACTTGCGCAAGGCAATCAGCCAAAAGTGTAATGCATTTCATACTACGCAATCCACTTCCCTTCCCATGCTAGGAAGTGGATTGCCTGCCAAGTCTTCGAGGACGCACTCATCAATCTGTTAGCAGCTCTGTTAATACGCGGCCATCCACGTTTCCTAAATCGAGACCAAGCAATCGGGCAAAAGTTGGCCCTTCATCTACTAGCGACATGTTCGGGAGAACCACCTCTCTCTGAATTCCCTTTCCTTTAGCAATAAACACTGTTTGGTATCCCGGCTTATTCGGCGAATAGCCATGGCAAGCCCTTGTATACAAACCGCTCGCTACATCAGCCTCTTGGATCGATTCATAAGCCTCTCCATTCAGCGACTCGGAAAAATAATACCCTTCTTTCGCTTCAAGCATAAAGGCAGCTTTGCCGTCTGCTCCCATCTTTTCAATTTCTCCCGCCCGATATAACGCCCCAATCCCATTCTTTGGATTTGTGACGAGAGAATGAAGCATGGCATTCACACGTTCTTGTGCTTCTGGATCCTTCACAAAAATATAACAAGAACCGTCATTGCTCTGACAGTAGGCTTGCCACGACGTCACACTCCCCTTTTTTCCGACTAGGATTAACCCACTGTCTTTTAACAGCACGTTCATTTTAATCACCGTATGCTCATCAAGCGAGCTATGATCCCCTAGCGCAATGATAGTAGCCCGATCGCCGATCCCACTATCGTCTATTGCCTTCAACAGTTCACCAAGTCGGTCATCATGCCTCCTCAACGCATCTTCTGCTTCAGTCGAATGAAACCCGTATCGGTGCCGCTGAGAATCCAAGTCGACCAGATGAAGAAGCATCAAATTCGGTTTCTTCGTTCGAATCGTATAAGCGGCGGCTGCAGTCACGAAATCATCCAGCCATGGTTGCCGGATCCCTTTGCGAAGGTGCCCAAACTTACGGTTCATCTCTATTGTATAAAAGAAACTTCCATTCATCAGAGAGACAGCCGTCTGGGAATGCCATTTTCGATTAGCAAAAATCTCTGGAATATGATAATCGATTTTCGCCTTTGCCGTCACCGGCCAAAGTAAAGCGGCAGTCGACATTCCTGCTTTCTTCGCCTCATCATAGACAGTCGATCCATCGACATGGCGCCTCTGCCAATACCAATCCGGTGAAGGCCGACCCGGCTGGACAAGTGTATTGGCAGTGATGCCATGCCGATTCGGATAATTGCCCGTAATGATGGATGTATGACATGGATAGGTTACAGAAGGATATATCGTGTTGACTTGCCTGCAATAGGAAGCCCCTTCCAAGAGCCGCTGAAAATTAGGCAGCTTTTTCAACTCTTCAAAATCATTTGCTGACAAGCAGTCAAATGAAATGACAATTAAATGATCTGTTAATCGTTTCATCCTTCCATCCTCCCGTTTCATTGCGCAGTCCTTTCATTATATACAATGTGAAATGATTATTGGAGCGTTGGAATGAATCATTCAGCTAGTATGAGGCATTCTAAAGCGACGGGAGGTGAACGATTTGGACCAGCGTATTCTTTGTGAAGTGAACAATTGCACTTACTGGGGCAGCGGCAACAAGTGTCATGCCGAGGTCATCTATGTCGTCAGCCAAAACGGCAATCAAGCGGCTGACAGCGAAGAAACGGACTGCAAGACGTTCAAACCGGAGGAATAAGCCGGGGTCATCCTGTGAGGTGTTGTACGGGTCTTAGAGACCCGTACACTCCATACTCATTTCATAAATCAATCAATCCAGATCTAACAGGTCTGTCAGCGGGCAATAACGCGTCATGCCTTCTGCCACCTTTTGAGCTCCCATCATAGAAACGAACAACTGGCCACCTGTAGGTTTCTCCCTGGCCATTTTTGCGATAGACCACGCAAGCAGGGTCAGACCACCAGCAATTCGAACCATTGCATTCACGGTCCCGATATTTTGTTTCATCAAGGTACCTCCTTCCCTATGGTTGTCCTCTATATGGTTCCCCCAAGAATCCGTAATAAACTGTTTGTTTAAATGAAAGCACTTACAAAATGACAAATGAATAAAAACACATTTTTTCGATAAAAAAAGTAAATTTCTTCTTGAAAATGGCATTCAACATGCTTTATCATAATAAAATGTTACATAAAGGAGTGAGGCATGATGAGGAATTATACAAAAGAAGACATCCGGAGGTTTGTTAAGGAGGATAACGTAAATTTTATCCGACTTCAGTTCACCGATATTTTTGGCATGATCAAGAACGTGGAAATTCCGGTCAGCCAGCTCGAGAAGGCTTTGGACAATAAAATGATGTTTGACGGGTCTTCCATTGAAGGCTTTGTGCGAATTGAAGAATCGGATATGTATTTAATACCTGACTTGGATACATGGATGGTCTTTCCTTGGCCGTCCGGAACGGGTAAAGTGGCCCGTCTCATTTGTGATGTTTCATTAGCAGACGGACGCCCGTTTTCAGGTGATCCACGCGGAAATCTAAAACGAATTATTGAAGAAATGAAAGAAATGGGCTTTACGGAGTTCAATTTAGGGCCAGAACCAGAATTTTTCTTATTTAAATTAGACGCTAACGGCAATCCAACTATGGAATTAAATGACCATGGGGATTATTTTGATTTAGCGCCAATGGATCTTGGAGAAAACTGCCGTAGGGATATTGTTTTGGAACTGGAAGAGCTTGGTTTTGAAGTCGAAGCCTCTCATCATGAAGCGGCTCCTGGACAACACGAAATTGACTTTAAATATGCTGATGTTCTCTCCGCTTGTGATAATATTCAAACATTCAAGCTCGTCGTCAAGACGATTGCAAGGAAACACGGTTTGCACGCTACTTTTATGCCAAAACCGATCTACGGGGTAAGCGGTTCAGGGATGCACTGTAACGTATCTCTTTTCAAAGATGGGGAAAATGTGTTTTTCGACGAAACCGGAGAACGGAAATTAAGTGAAACAGCTTATCAGTTTATGGCTGGTGTGTTGGATCATGTCCGTGGATTTACGGCCATAACGAACCCGACCGTCAATTCCTACAAACGGCTTGTCCCTGGCTATGAGGCTCCTTGCTATGTGGCATGGTCTGCACAAAACCGCAGTCCACTTATTCGTATTCCAGCTTCACGAGGAATGAGCACAAGAATTGAAGTGCGTTCCGTTGACTCTTCTGCAAATCCATATTTGGCGATGGCCGCCATATTGAAGGCAGGATTGGATGGGATTAAACGAAATTTACAGCCACCACAGCCTGTCGACTGCAATATTTATGAAATGAAGCAAGCTGAATTAACGGAACGTGGCATCGGTACGTTGCCAACTGACTTGGATCATGCCTTAGCTGCACTTTCTGAGGATGAAGTAATTCGAGAAGCACTTGGATCACATATCTACTCTAATTTTTCAGAAGCGAAACATGTCGAGTGGGAAAGCTATCGAATAACTGTCCATCCTTGGGAGTTAGAACATTATATGAAAATGTACTAATGAGAGAAATCCCGTTCTTCGGAACGGGATTTTTTTATTTCCTCTACTTATCCTTCCGCAATAAAATATTACGACAACCGAAAAGTCAAGTTTAAAACCTTATAATACATAGTTTTTCACAATAATTTCACATTCCATATTTCCTTCTATTTGGTACTATTTCTATCAATTATAATTCTTACTAATATATAAAAACCAAATTAGAACCTTTTGTGACAACGGTTCTAAACTATTGTTTTTAGAGGTTGAAAGGAATATTATATGTGACACGAGGGAATTCCCTTACTTAAACTGTAAACGAAAGCTAATTAAATATTATACACAAATAATATTTTCCAGCTTCTAAGTAAGTGGATTTCTTACATTTTAACTGAAGAGAGGGGAGTAACCATTGAAGGCGAAATGGTTCTTACTATCAATTTTCTTTACGCTTTCTCTGATTTTATCAGGCTGTGATAATTCGTTGCTCGTATTCGATCCTAAAGGACCGCAAGCGAAGACGTTATCCGATACGATTATCTTTTCGATCATCATGATGGCAGGCATCCTTCTCGTTGTCTATATCCTATTTACATTCATGCTCGTTAAATACCGGGCATCCAAGATGGACGACAGCTACGAGCCGCCGCATGAAGAAGGAAGCAAATGGTTGGAAATCACGTGGACAATTATTCCGATCATTATTGTCATTGTTCTATCTGTCGTAACAGTGCGGACAACATCCGAAGTAGAAAGCAAGCCAGTCGCTTACGCAAATGACAAACCGCTTGTGATTTATGCTTCATCTTCTAACTGGAAATGGCATTTCAGCTATCCAGAGGAAGGCATTGAAACAGTCAACTATGTCAACATTCCGGAAGATCGGCCAGTCGAATTCCGTCTATACTCTTTTGGACCGATCACAAGCTTCTGGATTCCTCAATTAGCAGGCCAAAAATATGCGATGAGCGACATGGTCACAAAGATCAATCTGGCTGCTGAAATACCAGGATCCTACATTGGTAAAAACTCAAACTTTAACGGTAAAGATTTTGCCCATATGGAGTTTGAAACACAAGTCATGACTGAAAAAGACTATGAAAAATGGGTGGAAGAAGTTAAGGAAACAGCTCCTGCTTTGACTGAATCCGAATTTGATGAATTGATTGAGCCAAGTGTCCTTGGACGTAAGACGTATTCTTCTACGCATCTTGAGTTTAGCCCTGCTCCAGAAGGCGAACATGCTGGCCATCATCATGGTAACAGCGATGAGGAAACAGACTCTTCACACCATATGGACATGGATATGGAAGACCATAAATAATCATCTACTCGAAGGGAGTATACATCTATGAAATGGGATGAATTTTTCGTCACCGGCGAGCCGATGATCTACGCGGCGATGGTCTCGATAGTTCTTGTCTCCGTTGCGATCGTGGGAAGTCTCACCTATTTTAAGAAATGGGGTTACCTATGGCGCAATTGGTTGACGACTGTTGACCATAAAAAAATCGGTGTTATGTATATTATCGCGGCGCTACTTATGTTGTTCCGTGGCGGCGTTGATGCCCTGCTAATGCGGGCACAAACAGCAGTTCCGGAAAACGGACTGCTCGATGGACAACATTACAATGAGATCTTTACAACACATGGAATTATTATGATTCTGTTTATGGCGATGCCATTCATCATCGGTTTGATGAACGTCGTCATCCCGCTTCAAATTGGAGCGCGCGACGTCGCATTCCCTCGTTTGAACGCAGTCAGCTTCTGGCTCTTCTTCTTTGGAGCGATGTTGCTGAACTTGTCTTTCGTCATTGGCGGATCGCCTGACGCAGGTTGGTCGGCCTACTTCCCGCTTGCGAGCACGGAATTCAGCCCGACTGTCGGTAATAACTACTATTCACTCTCCCTGCAAATTGCCGGGATTGGTACATTGATGACAGGTATTAACTTCCTCGTCACGATTTTGAAAATGCGTGCACCTGGCATGACACTAATGAAAATGCCAATGTTCACTTGGTCCATTTTGATCACTAGCGTTATCATCATCTTCGCGTTCCCTGTATTGACAGTAGCGCTTGCTCTAATGATGCTAGATCGTCAATTCGGCACTCAGTTTTTCGCTATGCAAAACGGCGGAATGGATATGCTTTGGGCGAACTTGTTCTGGGTATGGGGCCATCCTGAAGTGTATATCGTTATTTTGCCGGCATTCGGTATATACAGCGAGATCATTTCAACATTTGCCCGCAAGAATTTGTACGGCTATAAATCAATGGTTGTCAGTATGGTCGCCATTTCCTTGCTCTCGTTCCTCGTATGGGTGCATCACTTCTATACAATGGGACACGGCGTCATGGTCAACAGCGTGTTCTCGATTACGACGATGGCAATTGCCGTGCCGACCGGTGTGAAGATCTTCAACTGGCTCTTCACATTGCGTAAAGGGAAAATCAGCTTTACGTCTCCGATGTTGTATGCACTGGCATTTATTCCGATATTCACAATTGGTGGTGTGACCGGTGTCATGCTTGCGATGGCGAGTGCCGACTATCAATATCACAATACGATGTTCCTAGTCGCCCACTTCCACTATGTCTTGATTCCAGGAACCGTGTTTGCGGTCATCGCCGGCTATCACTATTGGTTCCCGAAAGTATTCGGTTTCCGTTTGAATGAGAAACTCGCTAAATGGGCGTTCTGGTTCATTGCGATTTCCTTCAATGTTACGTTCTTCCCTCTCTTTATCTTAGGTTTGAACGGTATGACACGCCGGATGTACACATACTCGGCAAGCACTGGATATGGACCACTCAACATGTTGTCCATGGTCGGAGCTGTAGGGTTGACAATCGGTTTCCTATTGCTTGTTTACAACATTTACTGGAGCACTCGTTACGCCAAGCGCGATACAACAGGCGATCCTTGGGATGGACGTTCGCTTGAATGGAGTACGCCGAGCCCAGTGCCTGAATATAACTTTGCGAAAACACCTGTTGTCACAAAACTGGATGCATTCTGGTTCTCGAAAAAAGAGAACACTTCATTGACTGAAGGAGAGTATGAACCGATTCACATGCCGAATAATAACGGCCAACCGTTCATTATGGGCGTCGCCTTCTTCTTCTTCGGATTCTTCATGGTGTTCAGCTGGTGGATCCCTGCGATCATTGCAGGTCTTGTTGTCCTTGGTGCAATGGCATATCGGACATTCGAAAAGGATCATGGCCACCACATCCCGGTCGACGAAATCGAACGGACTGAAAAAGCATTGCGAGGTGAACAGTCATGAAAATAGATCACGCTAAGCCACTTGAGTATAGTACAGAGGAAAACCGCCTGAAAGTACTCGGCTTCTGGATATTCCTTGGTGCGGAAATCGTCTTGTTCTCCACGTTGTTCGCCGTCTATTTCACTCTTGTGAACCGGACGGGGAACGGCCCTGCCGGCAGTCATATCTTTGAATTGACACCAGTCATGGTAGAGACAGTCGTACTCCTCACAAGTAGTTTCACTATTGGGCTTGGTATTCATGCGATGCGGCTTGGGGCAAAGAAGGCGATGATGACGTTCTTCGGAATCACACTCCTTCTTGGCGCCGTCTTCCTCGGCGTAGAAATCACTGAGTTTGTAACGTATGTCCATGAAGGTGCGACGATTCAAACAAGTGCATTCCTGTCCAGCCTTTTCACATTGCTGGGAACTCACGGAGCCCACGTCACATTCGGTCTCCTCTGGGGCAGCGCAATTTTACTCCAAGTGAAAAAACGCGGCTTTACCCCTGAAACAGCAAACAAGTCGTTCATCTTCTCTTTGTACTGGCACTTCTTAGACGTTGTCTGGATCTTCATCTTCAGCTTCGTCTACTTGAAAGGAATGATGTGATATGAAACAGCTATTTCCTGTTCCGCATGTGATCGGATTCGTTTCATCACTTCTCCTTTCACTCATTGCGCTTGTTGTTGTAAAGTTTGATCTGACATTTGCTTCGGGCATGACCATCTTAGGCGTTACCGCATTGGTTCAAGCGGGCTTGCAGCTCTTCCTCTTCATGCACGTCGGAGAGAATGAAGATAAGCGTTCCTTGATGACCAATATCGCCTATGCCCTCTTCGTCGGCCTCGTTACCATCTTCGGTACGTTGTTTGCGATGCTGTGGGGATATAATATGATTTGATTCAATTGGACCTGTTCATCCTGAGCAGGTCTTTTTTATAATGGAAAGATTTCGGCAACTGAGACAACCAAATTTTCTTGCCATGCGAACCACACTTCATCGACTATCAGCAACATTTCGGGGTTATGAGTTATGATTTGTTATTGCGATTAGTTGTAGATGTTTAAAAGCGGCTTGGAAGTATTCACCGCCCCCTCCTTTCTCCGTATCGCGCTCTTAATAGGAAGTAACTGTTTTACCCAGCGTGCAGAAAAATACCATTTATCATTTACCAGGTAATTAATTGACATAATAATAAAATTATGAAACAATTTAATTGGTAAAATGATCCAATTAACATACTAGATGAAACGAGGGATTGATTAGATGAACTATGGAATTACTCTAGTATTTTTCTTTCTAGTAATTAGTATTATACTGATTGCCGTTTATAAAGTTGTGATAAAAAAGAGAAACGTCAAAGTTGGATACACGCCCTTTGATGATGCTACACAAGGAATAAAACCTGATCAACACACAGAGAAAAACGAGTGACACAAGATGGTTTATATGCCTTCATTCATTGCGATTAAGTATGTACAAATTTGAATTACGCAAGCAAAGTTCTAACGTTTCGCAGCAATCAACTACAAATTTTCACCGCCCTACTTCAAAGAAACCTATTAATAATTCCACCAAAAGACATATACTTTGCCAAGTAGAATAGATTTCACCAACTTCCAGAGAAAACCTGCCAATGTTAGGAATCAATTACTCGAAACCTCCCAATATAAAAAATAGCGTGACATTTCCCTTTTCCGTGATAAAATAAACGGATAGGAGGTGAAAACATGCAAGGTTTTGTCAAATTTAGTCAGTTTATAGGGAAGACATTCGCGATTTGGGTGTTGTTATTTGCGGCGCTCGCCTTTTTTATGCCAGCACAATTTGTCGGTCTTGGTAAATATATTTCTATCTTGCTTGGTATCGTAATGTTTGGTATGGGGATGACATTGACGTTAAAGGATTTTGGAGAAGTGATTCGTCATCCAAAAAGTGTGGTGATTGGCGTCTTATCTCAATTCATCGTCATGCCGTTGCTCGCATACGGTTTAGCAAAAGGGTTGAATTTGCCTGCTGAAATCGCAATTGGTGTCATTCTGGTTGGTGCTTGTCCTGGAGGGACAGCTTCAAACGTTATGACTTTTTTAGCGAAAGGTAATACAGCATTGTCCGTAGCTGTCACATCTGTGTCCACTTTGCTTGCCCCGATTCTAACACCCGCCATCATTTATGTTTTGGCGAGTGAGTGGCTCGAAGTATCAGCAGCTAATATGTTCATGTCTGTAGTAAAAATCGTATTGTTCCCTATCATTCTCGGTTTAATTGTCCAGTTTTTCTTGAAGGAACAGGCGAAAAAGAGTGTCGATATTATGCCTCTTGTTTCCGTTGTGGCCATTGTATTGATAGTGGCAGCAGTCGTAGCAGGAAGCAAGGAAAAAATTGTCGAGTCTGGATTGCTCATTTTCGCGGTCGTCATCTTACATAATGGACTCGGTTACCTATTCGGTTTCCTGATCGCCAAATTGTTCAAATTGGATTACCCAGACCAGAAAGCAATATCCATTGAAGTCGGTATGCAAAATTCGGGTCTCGGCGCGGCGCTCGCTGCAGCTCATTTTAGTCCACTTGCAGCTGTGCCAAGTGCCATCTTCAGCTTCTGGCATAATATTTCCGGGCCATTGCTCGCAACATATTGGGCAAGAAAGACGAAGAAATAAAACAAGCAGGCCAGTATATCTCAAACTGGCCTGCTTTTTATAGTGTTAACTTTCCAGATGCTATTTATTATTCATAGAACGTAGTCACTGCACTCCCCTTTGTTCCTGCCACCATCTTAGCAATGATACTGCCAATATTAACAATGGCTCCCCCTATCCCAATCACGATGACCCAGACACTCGGAAATAAAAATCCAACCAGCATGAGACCTAAAAATATGATAGCAAGAAAGGCTTGATAAATAGCTGAAACAATTCTAAACGTCATATGATCAAAGAATGCTAAAATAATCGGCTTGATAAATAGCATGACGACCGTTCCGATTGACATGATGAGTAGAATTGACTGGTCAAATGTAATTGTATGAGGACCAGTTGGGTAGTTTGCCCTCAGAAGTACAGCAATAATGGCAAATGCAAAAGTCAAACCCACCATTGAAATTCTTATTACCAGAATGAAAACCCCCTTGTCTTCAGAAATACCGGTTTTAATCGCTCACTTGTTAAGCTAATGGTTATTAGTTTATCAACTTTTTTCGCCATACAAAACAAGCTTAGGGTGTAAATTCGATAAGACTAAGGTCGTAGGTGGTTTCAATGCAACTGAGGATATGGATGTCTAACTAACAAAACCCGTCACTTGAAGCGAATCAAGGACCTGCTGCCGCCACTAGACGCGGTTATGTCAATGGACCTCGTTACTTCCTCGAAATCGGATTACTCCAGAGACGAAAAGTGATGTCATGGAAGAAGCATGCGTTGATTTCCCGAGATTCGCTGAAGAAGGAGAGTACAAGAAGTTGGAGAACCATATTGTTTTATTCTTTCTATTTCGTTCACATACCAACATTTCTCGTTGAAAACTTTTTTGCAAATTGCTTGTCCTTCGGTCGAAAACCTTCCAATAACCGTAGTTGGAACAACCACATTATGAGCCAATGCAATCTGTACTATTGCACATGCAACTTCTCGCTTATCACATTATCAATTATAGTCTCCGTTTTCATAAAAGCAGGTATTGTGTATTTGACAGCAAAAATCTAAGCTGTTATCCGGTTTCCCTCCACCTTTTGAACCTCTGTCAGCCAATCTGTTTACCCTATTAATCTAAATAATTCGTTCCGCTCAAGCGAAGACCAGCTTTTTCATTATATATCCAAAGCCATGCTAACCAATCGCGCAATGTCGCGCTCCATCTTCAGCTTCTGGTAATCGTTCCGGTACATTTTCCTCTTTGTACATAAGTTTTGAAAGAACCAGAAATAAAGGAAATAGGCCATTGATTCATTATGTGAATCAATGGCCTGCCGAATCAAAGACATTATAAGAATTCAAATTATCTGTGTAGGCATGGATTATACCATTAGTTATCATTTCAGCACGTCTGAGTTACCGAATTTCCTTCTTTGTTCCCGCCATGATCGTAGCAACGATGCTGCCAATCATAAGAATCGCTCCAATAATTCCGATTATAATCACCCAAATATTTGATTTAAAAATACCCGCCGGAATGAGAACTAGAAATGAGATGGCGATAATCCCTTGATAAAAAGCTGAAATAATTCTAATTACAATATGTTGAAAAAAAGCTAAAATAAATGGCGGTAAAAATAATACGACAACCATTCCCAAAGAGAACAAATGAACAAATGGCTCTTCAAAAGAAATCGTATTATAAGGATTTGTTGGATATTTCGATGCGAATTTCAACCCAATGACTGCAGCTATGAATGCGTAAGCAAAAGTCAAACACACCATCGAAAGTCGAACTTTCATATAAAAACCTCCTTATCTTGGATAGCATGCTTCCGTTTTGTCAGCTTCTTGACTATAGTATATCAGCATGTTCTTCTACACAAAACAAGCTCAGGATGTAAATTCAATAAGACCTAAGTCTTAGAATGGTTTCTATGTACTATTGAAAGCTACCAATCAAAGGCGGCGTTGGATTAAGGTGCCAAGTTTTTTTGATCAATATCTTCACCACCTCTTTTTCTCTCCTTTTAAAAAGAAATTAGAACTTTGTTCCATTGCATCTATGCGGAGTGCCAACTTAAGCTTCTGTTATAATATTTCCTGACCATTGCTCAAGATAAATCGGGCATGAAAGACAAAGAATAAAAGGGAACAAGGCCAGTTGATTCATTTTGTGAATCAACTGGCCTTGCTCGTTTCGGACACCTTGCAGGATTTAATTATGCGTGTAGACTTATACCGAAATACCACAAGGTTTACTTCTCAGTAATGCTGCGTCGCCATGCGTTCGTTCTTTATTCCCACCATGATTGTTGCCATGATGCTGCCAATTGTAATAATCGTACCAACGATTCCGATCAGTATCACCCAAATATTCGGAATATAAATGCCAACCGGAATGAGAACTAGAAATGCGAGAATGATAATTCCCTGGTAAATAGCTGAAAATATTCTGACTGCCCTATGTTGGAAAAAAGCTAATATAAGTGGCGGTAGAAATAATGCGACCACCATTGCTAACGTAAATACTAGAACAATTGGCTTTTCTAATGAAATCATACCAGGTGTAGGCGGATATTTCGCTCCAAATAGCACCGCAATAATTGAAAAAACTAAAGTCAAACATACCATTGAAAGTCTGGCTATCAAACTTAACACCCCCTTTTTATCGGATAGCCCGCTTCTGTTTTGCAAGCAGTTCAGCTTATTATTTATAGTTTATCAGCATGTTCTTCTGCACAAAACAAGCTTAGGGTGTAAATGCATTAAGACTTTGGTTGTAGTCGATAGTCAGCAATATGACAGGAGCTATTTATAGGCAAACACAGTTTCCTGCCATTCCCCCATAAGGATAAGTCTATCTGAGATATGATTGTCGCAATAAAGACTTTACAGGATGGCCTAAGAGCAAGCGAGGTCTAAATGAGTATCAAAAATATTAAATTAAATTCATTTTCGGTCGGTATTCTAATCTTTATTGAGACTACATCTACCCATTCCAAGCAAACGGAAAAATGTTTCAGATTCAATGGAAATTTTATTTTCTATATGGTGGAGATTAATTATACAAGTAGAGCACCCGTTTGTGGAACATTTAATAAAAATTCATGTTAAGGATGACTTTGGTTTAGCTAAATAAAGTTTTTAAATATCAAATATTTACATTTTTATTAAATACATCTAAAATAAGAAGTATTAATAACACTTCTAAATGTAAAGTTAATTATGTAACGAGTTGTTTCAAATAAGTATATGAGAATAGATCGCGGACAAACTGCGATTATTATCAATCTAGTGTAGATTTCTATCGTCTTTGAATCAACTATATTTCAAGTAGAAAAGAGGTTGGTCTTATGAGAAGGTTGTATAAAATTGCTCTCATTTCCGTTATAACGCTTGCAGTCTTGGGTAGTGCTTCATTGTTTTTGTTCTTCCGTGACAGTCACGGAAATTTATCTGGAAGTATTCCGGAACAAATAGATCAGTATTTATCCAATCAAGAATTTCAGGGAACTGTTTTGATTTCAAAGGATGGAAAAGTCATATTTGAAAAAGGGTATGGGACGGCTGCCCCACATGTGCAAAATAACACGAATACTTTATATCAAATAGCTTCGTTAACAAAATCGTTTACAGCTGTTGCTATTATGCAACTTGCAGAGAAACAAATGCTTCATATAGATGACTCCATTGCAAAGTATTTTCCCGACTTTCCAAATGCCGATACCATCACAATCGGGCATCTGCTAAGTCATAGCTCGGGAATCCCAGATTACCTAAAACCGGATTATCAATTTGATGTCAGTAAAGTGTGGGAACCTAATGATCTTATCGAGGTTGTGCGTAATGAACCATTGGAGTTCACCCCAGGAGAGAGCTTCAGCTATAGCAATACAGGTTATGTACTACTCGGACTCATTATTGAACAAGTAAGTGGACAACTCTATTCTGACTACATAGAAGAACAGATATTCAAACCGAGCGGAATGCATAATTCCATGTTCGAAACGAGAGAAGGATCCCAAGTAGCAGAAGGACATGTCAAAGGAAAAACGGGTCCACCCATACATAACTCCGCATCATATGCGGGAGGAGATATCCTTTCTACGGCCGAAGATTTGGCACTCTTTGATGAGGCGTTACGTCAAAACTTATTAGTATCTGAGGAAACTGCAAAACTGATGGGAACAACTCATGCTTCCAAGTTTCCACATCAATATGGGTATGGGTGGTACACGCAGGATGTGATGGGGTATAAATCAGTAGGTCATTCTGGTGGATATCCAAGCGGCTTCCGTCATTATATTACACGACTTCAGGATAATGAACTTACAATTATTGTTCTTAGTAATGAAGCGAAAGTAAATGCAAAGAAGATAAACCGTAATCTGACTTCTATTGTTTTACAGGAGCCTATTTGGTATTGGGAAGAGCGTTTTTAAGCTATCTAACTATTTTTTTCGAGAATGGGATTGAATCAGGTAAATACGACTCGCGATTAATTAAAAAAGAGCTTCTGTTAAAGTAAATCCATTTGATTGATGTTTTAGATTCCTTAATGTTTTTTTAACCATTCTTCAAAACATGTTATGGAAGTAAAACTGATTAGAGACTGACATATACATATATTAAATGTATACTGCACAACCCTAATTCGTTCAAAAATCGGTTCTGCCTGACCAATCCTGCACCATCTGAAATTATTGCGGGAAAAAAAGCATCAGCAAAAATGCCGATGCTATAAATCTGTTCAGTGCTTTATAAGGTGAAACGTCAATTTAAACCAACTTGAATCAAAAAACCTTTGTAAATGTTGGTACATCAACAGTCCATCTTGGATATTAAGAAATTAGAATTTAAAAGGTGAAAAGCCAACCCGCACAAAAATTTTGCTATTTCTCTTGCCACTCAATCGATTGAGTTACAGTCAGTTTACGAAGTTTTAAAATTCTACATAAAAAGGCTGGCGGCTACTATCAAGACAATACTCTACTCTTTGCCTAAAGTTATCAATCGTGATCATTTTCAGTGCCTGTTCGATAGGAAAAAATCCAACTTCCAAGCTTTCTTGTGAGGTGGTTAGCTTTCCGCCGATGGGTTTAGCTAAGAAAAGTGTATTACAAATGGATTTCTTTACGTTCTGAAATACACCACAGAATTTAATAATTTCCACTTCAATACCTGACTCTTCTACCGTTTCCCTTATTGCCGCATCTTTTAAAGACTCTCCTTCTTCTACGATCCCGCCAGGCATTTCCCAACCTCTTAACGGGCCTCTGATAAGTAGAATTTCGTTCTGCTCATTAATCACTATTGTTGCAGCCGATACAAAATGTTTAGAAGGTATGTACGTGTGTTTTGTATTTTGTCCCAAACTATTTCCCCCTTTTTGCAGAAAAAATACTTATTATTTTCCAAATTACTATATAATTGTAACGATACCGATTTTGTTATGCAACTTTCCCAAAAGAACATTCGATAACGGAAATCTTTTTGGGTAATTGAAGAACGTATAAAGGATTCTTATGCCTCGACTATTTCTTATTTAAACAAACATATCAAACGTCAGTGGAAGATCACCTTCAGAAAAGATTGTTATTACTTGTTGAACGGCACTTCTATTATATATAGAGCAAAAAAATCCAACTCAAAAAGCCGGATTCCTCCGGCTTTAATGATTTGTTGTTCCATACTAACAAAAAGCCTTTATTCAGAAATTCTAGCTTCTCGACTCACTTTACATACCAATCTCATCAATGCATGATGTAAAGAAGGAAAAATAGTACATAACACGTCAATTGTTTTACGCATTGGCATTGGACAGATGACAGGAGTATTTTTATGAACTCCTTTGAGAGTGATTTTTGCAATTCGCTGAGGAGACATCATTTTTTGTTTTTTTAATTGTTGTGTCATTAGAGACTTATTAATCTTGATAGCGATTGCCTCTTCAAAGATAGGGGTATCGACAAACGTAGGACAAAGTGTACTTACTTTAACACCAAATCCTTCAGCTTCATAATGAAGCGAGGTAGTTAAGCCCACAACAGCATGCTTGGTTGCGGAATAGGCTGAAGAAACAGGAGAGGGTCCCAGCCCTGCAGCAGACGCCGTGTTAACGATATGACCAAACCCTTGTTTCTTCATTATTTGATACCCTATTTGCGTGCCATAAATTACTCCCCATAAATTGATGTCAATAATATCCTTCCAGTTTTTTATCGACATATCGTATAATTCACCGTACATCGCTATTCCGGCATTATTAAATAGGTAATCTAATCGTCCGAATTCTTCATATACTTTTTGAATCAAGCGTTCTACTTTCTTACAGTCAGTTACATCTAAATGAATAAATCTGGCGTTTAGAGCCTTCTCATTAAGATGAGCCTGCAATGTCTTCCCATCTTGAACCTTAATATCAGTAATAATAACAAAAACATTATGAGCAACTAATTCAGCGCAAAGCGCTTTTCCAATTCCTGATGCCCCACCCGTTACTATCGCAACTTTTCTAGTCCCTTTCATGATAGCTCCTCCATTTATTCATTATTGCCATTTAATAAGGTAACACTATTATTGAATAAAAGAAGATCTATCATAGAGGCGTATTCTTCCGCCACACGCAAGGCACCCTTACTGTTTAAGTGAATTCCATCTAACGTTAAATACAACCCGCGCTTACTGGATAATCGATCAATTCGAGCTGGATTCGTATAAAAAAGTACATCCTTCATTACCCGCATTACTCCTGTGCTAATATAGTCTGAGCTATGAACGTTAGCTAACTCTTTCTCGAAAACAGATTGCATATTTAGAAAACAAATAGTCGGATCATTTTTTGTGATCGATTGAATTAGAGATGACAGCTCTCTTACTTCGCAGTTTGATGGGTTTTGCAAGTCTTCCCCTACTATTGCTGGGGACACAACTACAACATGCCTAGCGGAAGGTAGTACCATACGTAATACTTCATTAAAAAACTCACTAAATTCTTGGTGGTTTTCAACAACTGGTTGAGCTTGAACCTTCAATAATTTTGAATATACATCATTGACGCCAATCCATAGAAATGCTAGATCATAATTCGAGTCTAAATTTGTTTTTGTTAAGCGGGAATGTAAACTTTTAACGGTTTCGCCTGGTTTACCAAGATTGACAAATGTACTGTTTGGATATTTTTCTTTTAATATGTTAACAAATGACACGCCAGGACGTCCTTCAGTTAAACTGTCCCCGATTAATGCAATTTTCAATATCGATCCCCCCAATTTTTATAGACTCTAAGAAGAAAGTAATTGCTTGTTTAAATAAAGGTTCAAGTTCATTTAGTTCGGATGTATTCGTAAGCTGGCACAATCCCCCTAGCCATGTTCCGAGCAATATGGTCCATTCATCTAAATTGCCGGCCTTAAACTCTCCGTTTTCTACTCCCATTTTTAAAATAGACCGATAAGAACTCATAGGTACAATAGCTAAATCGAGTAATTGCTTGACCGATTCCGGGCTAGATTTGGGGTTGGAGACGAGCTCTTGACCTGATTTTAATAAAGGTGTCTGGTAATTATACAGAACATGTATGGCCATACCGTACAGTTTCTCAGTTGCTGTAGAATAGGTAGATTCTTTTGCTGCCCATTTGTCGTACCATTCTTGCATCGTTTTTTGTGCCAAGAGAACAAATAGCTTCTCTTTGTTTTCAAAATGATAATATATATGTCCTTTGCTGTAACCAGATGCTTTTGAAATGTCTGCGACTGATGTTAAATTATATCCTTTTTGAGAAAACTGCCGTGTTGCGTGTTTCATAATTTCACTTTTTGCACTATCACTGTCATAACGTCTTTTATTCAAATCACTTCACCTTTCTTTAAATTGAACGACCGTTCTAATTGTATTATACATATTTTAAATGATTTGAGAATAATACGTATACTTTATTCGAAATTTCGCCATGCTTTATCGAACTATTCCCAACATGTTTCGAGGCAAAGAAGAATAAAATTTGTTTCATTTTAAGCCGCCACTCCAGCTAAAAATGAACCATAATAAAAGCCGAAGTCCTTTACGTGCAGGCCTTTGGCTTTTGTAGTCATATGTAGCTAACTAAATTAAGTTTACCGAATGCGAATGTTACAGTCATAGATTAATAAACTATAATCCCAAATCATTATCACACGTTGCTTACTAGCAACTTAACCAGCGTATAATAACTACAGCCCGGCGGATAATCTTTTATCTTACCGACAACCTCATATCCCTTCTCTTCATAATAAGAACGGGCTTGGAATTCAAATGTGGTGACTAACGCCTTTTCTGCCCCTTTCTCTATGGCTATTTTTTCTGTTTTCACTAATAGCTGTCTGCCCAGCCCTTGTCTTCTATATCTCTCATGAACCCAAAAATGATTGATCTCCAGCCAATTCCAATAAACTTCAGCTGCTATGCCTCCGATCCACTCCTGATTCTCATCCGTAGCGATTAAAAAGATAGGCAGGACGCTTCCCTCTTCCCTGGCTTTTGCATGGTGCTCTGATCGTTCATTGTTGTATCCTCTAATTTTTGTATGCAAAAAGGCGGCAAACGCTTCGTCTTGTTTTAAAATCGTTTCTATTTGAAAATTCATATTTCTCTCCTTGTAGTATAGTCATTTACTCTGTCCATACGCTTTCCAATTTTCTTATGTCTTTCACCTTGACTGTTCTTGGTTTTCCCTCTGTTTGTCCTCCTGTTAATACGGCTAGTACCTTATCGCCTGGTTTAAACTCTTTCGGATCCATGCCCTCAAGCTGATAAAAACCTTTTCTATACGAATCAAAGTCCGTTTTCTTTATCTCTTCCTCGATCCACTGGTATTCCAGTTGGTTTATATTCTCAGCGACTAACAAGGTTTGATTCTCCACTTGAAGTACATACCCTTGGATGACAGGCTCTGCGATATCTGAGGTTGGATTGTCAGCTTGCATAATCAGATAGTTGGCCAACTCAGTAAATTTTGTTGTATCGGCACTGTTATGACAGGTTGACCATGCAAATTCATCTTCTCCACCGTTTACATAGACTTTTAGATAATACTCTGAATCCTTTTCGGCGTGGCAACGGTTTTTCAGGTCCTTCTCACCTAAATAATTGGCCAAAATTAACCGTTTGTACAACTCTTGCATGACGTCCGAGGAGAGCTGTAAATCCCTCGTCTTAGCCATGTTAGAATCTAGCCCTATTTTCTTTATTCCTAGTTTCGTATCCAGTTCGTTTTCAAGCCCTTTTCCATATTCTAATTGAAACTCAAAAATGTCTTGTCGACTCAAATCGTATTCAATCGATAAGATTTCTACCATCCCACTCAACCCCTCTTCACAACCATAGGCGAGATAACTGCGATTAACCGGATACACTTCTTCAAACAACCCTTTACACGCGATGGTATGTATTTCTCCATCTCCAAACGCATCGCGGGAACCATCAAAGGTTACTTGCAGTTTCTTTCCGTCATAAGCAAGATCGGTAACAATAGGATCTCCTTCAAGTGTATAATGGACAATTCGCAAGTCAGCGATTTTTCCATTTTGAAAATCGCTATAAAAGCGTTCCATTTTTTCGATACCGTCGATACCTCTAAGTTGGTTTATCACATCAACATCCTCGATGCCTTTTGAAGAACGTACAACTGTGTCATGACTACACGCAGTCAGCTGGATTCCCCACAACACGACAAATAGAACAGCCATCCATTTTTTCAATCAAACTCCTCCCTTTAAAAACCTCTCATATATATGACGTTTTTCCTGTACGAGTTGTGTCATAATACTATTCAAGTTGGCCGCTAATGATGATAGTAGGTTGTGACCAAGTATTGAACACCTGCCTTTTGGAATTGTTTCCTTCAGGGGATAAAAAATCAAACCTGCTATATGCTTATCAATATTTAATTTACGGTCAATTTGGTGTGCAAAATATAAAAAAACAGCCACCTCATTGCAGAAGAGCTGTTAATCTTTATTTCGTGAGCGACCCACGTAAATAACACTAATTTGAATATGAATTGTCATATACCATTCTCTTTAAGAACTCTATCATTCTACTATATTTCGATAACTATCTTTGTATGAAGATTCGTAAACACGTAAATATTGCACTGGATTTTGTAAGTAGAATCTTACCTCTCCCAGTTGATGTTTTTTACATTCTCTAACGGTACTCCTGCGAAACTTGGTAAAGTATCCATAATACCAAACTCAACTGATAATCCTTCTTTAGAGAATTGATGCTCGTGCAAATCAACCAAGCTATATCTTAGTTGAACGCAATTTTTTTACTACACTGCCATAATCTTTATGTAAAGTACCGTATATAATATAGGAACAGTTAGTAAATATTAAAGAACCATGATAGTTTTTAATACAATGATTCAGGAGGTATGGGTTGATGAGAGGAGCCAATTGGAGCCCCCTTTTATGTAAAAATAGTGGGGAGATAAAAGCACCTCCCCTGTCAATTCAAAAACTTATGTAGTTGCCTTGTTTGCCACTTGCAATGTGCTTTCTACAAACTCATCAAACTTCTCTTCTTCTTCGGAAAACGGATAATGATTGCTTTCTTGGAAGGAAGTGAACGATGCATTCGACAGGCAATCCGCTATTTCCACACCGAATTTATGCGGACATTGTGCATCATATACTCCCGCATAAATATAGGCCGGTATATGCACACTCTTCAATGCTTCCCGCACATCATACGTTTTGCAGTCCACCTTGCGGAAGTACGTCAGTCGATCTCCCACCGTACGGCCGCTGCTCGGTTTTAACACAGCTGCATCCATCTTCTCTTCTGAGTGAAAGGACATCAAATTCCATTCACGGCCTAGCGCGCGTCTTTCCTCAAGAGGTACATCCGGGGTATCTAGACGGTCCATTATTTCAACAATACGATTGAAATTTGGATTCTCCCTGCAATAAATACTCCCAGGGTCAGCGCTATATTCGATGCTGGCCGCGGCACCGCCGCAAATGATCTTCGTTAAAGATTCGGGATTCATTGTCGCATAAACAAGCGCCAGCATGCCCCCCGTTGAATGTCCGGCAAATCCCCACTTCTCAAGGCGTAGCGCTTTGCGAATCGCCTCCAAATCCCTGACGGATTCTTTCATGCTGTACTGCTCTTCTGATTCCGCAGCGACCGATTGCCCGGCCCCACGTAAATTGATCAAAAAGACATGATAACGTGCAGTGAAAGGATTTGCGAATAAATTCCCTTTTTCATTGAACTCACTATATAGGTGGGTAACAGCAAGTGGCTCTCCTTCCCCTTTTTCAAACAACTCAAAAGATCCTCTGCTTGTTTCGATGATTCGTTGCTTCCACATATGATTAACCCCTTTCTCTCCCTGTATTGTACCACTACTAAAAAAATTTTGTTAACTGGTTACTAGTAGAACATCAGTTAGAACGTAATCACCATATTTCCGCAAATATGAAGAAACGACTTGGAAATGCTGCAGCAGTTTTTTCTCAAATGTAGTATCCGTTTTCTAAAACAATACAGCTTAGGAAAGATACACATCTTTTTTAAAGAATAATGAAAAGGGTGCCATTATCGGCTCCCTCTCATTTTACTTTCCTTCAGCTTGCAACTTCTTCACCAACTCATCTATTGGCAATTGTCCTACATCCCCTTCTTTGCGTTTTCGTACAGAAACCAAGTGTCCCTTCACTTCCTGATCTCCCACTATCAACATATACGGAACTTTCTGCTTTTCGGATTCACGGATTTTCAGTCCCATTTTTTCCGCTCGGTCATCCACTTTGGCTCGGACGCCTCTTTCTGCAAGCATCTGTCGTACTTCATTTGCATACGCCACATGTTGATCGGCAATCGGGACAATTCTCACTTGTTCAGGTGCCAGCCATAATGGGAAGTCCCCCGCATAATGTTCAACTAGAATAGCCAGGAAACGTTCCACAGAACCGAAAATAGCGCGATGAATAATAATCGGGTATTCTAGTTCATTCTGTTCATTCACATAGCGGCAATTGAACTTTTCGGGCATTTGGAAATCCAGCTGTACTGTCCCGCATTGCCAGCTTCGGCCAAGTGAATCGAGAATATGAAAATCGATTTTCGGCCCATAAAACGCCCCGTCTGCTTCATTGATCCGATAGTCCATTCCTCTTTGTTTGAGCACGGATTCCAACGACTGTTCAGCTTCGTTCCATAATTCAAGCTCTCCCATATAATTCTCCGGACGAGTTGACAGTTCGACTTCATATTGAAAACCGAATTCTGAATACATTTCGTGGACCATATCCAGTACACTGTCAATTTCCTTTTCAATTTGATCTTTCCTGACGAAAAGATGGGCATCATCTTGCGTAAAGGCACGAACTCGCAACATGCCATTCAACGAGCCGGACAACTCGTGGCGATGGACTAGTCCTAGCTCCGCATAACGGATTGGCAATTCCCGATAGCTTCTCCGTTTATGGTTGAAAATGAGCATTGCTCCCGGGCAATTCATCGGCTTCAGCGCGTATTGCTGTCCATCAACGTTTGAGAAATACATGTTTTCATGGTAATGATCCCAGTGTCCTGATTGTTCCCACAGCTCCTGTTTCATCATAATCGGCGTTTTGATTTCCTCGTAGCCTGCCTCCTGATGTTTTTGCTTCCAATACCGCTCCAGCTCATTCCGGACAACCATTCCTTTCGGCAAATAAAACGGCATGCCCGGTGCTTCTTCTGATGACATGAATAGCTCTAACTCCTGACCCAATTTCCGGTGATTCCTTTTTTCAATATCTAGTTCGACTGACATGTAAATTCCTCCTATTTATATATAAATAAAAACCGCACTCCTCCCTCTATGTAGGGACGAATGCGGTCGTGGTACCACCCTGATTCCGCCTCAATTCAAGAGAATTGCGGCGCTCAATTTGATAACGGTTTCCCGGTTGCAGTTTCACGCAAACCTATGCGATTTCCCTGCAACAGCTTAAAGGCGGTAAATCATTTCTTCCTCTACAGGACTTCCAGCCGACGATCCTGTTCTCTGGCAAGATTCCAAAATGATTCATGTCCTTCTCATTGCTTTCTTATTCAATTAAAAAACCGCATTCCTCCCCGTATAAAGGGACGAATGCGGTCGTGGTGCCACCCAGTTTCCGCCATGCCAAAAAAGCATGACGCTCAAACGATAACGGTCTCCCGATCGCAGTTTCGCACAATTGCGGTTGCCTGCGATAGCTCAAAGGCGGTAAATCATTTGTTCCACTTCAGGACTTTCAGCCATAGGTCCTGTTCTCTGTCAAGCTTTCCAAATGATTCGTATCCTTTTCAATGCTTCCTGTTCAATTAAAAAACCGCATTCCTCCCCGTGTAAAGGGACGAATGCGGTCGTGGTGCCACCCAGTTTCAGACATACTTAAAAAGCATGTCGCTCTAACGATAACGGTCTCCCGAACATAGTTTCCTGCCGAACGCAGTCCCCTATGATAGCTCCAAGGTGGTTAACCATTTCTTTCACTACAGAACTTTCAGCCAAGGTCCTGTTCTCTGGTGAAGCTTTTAAAATGGTTCATGTCCTTATCAATGCCTGTTTATGAATTGTTATGTGTATTGTATGTTGTCCATTTCGATCTGTCAATCCTAAATCATTATTCTCCTTAATTAGGCCGTAAATTCACACGCTCCACTTTTAATACTTTCATAAGGAACAAAGACAATAAGAAAAGCATGACAACAGGTGCCAGAAAAATGATGAACAGCAATAAGGTAGATATATTGATAGTTGAATAGGCTTTGATGAACGCATAGGCGAAGATCACGCCAATTGCTGAACCAAAAGTTGTCAAAAGCAATACTTCAATACTTGAATAAAATCGAAGTCGATTAACAGACCAACCAATAGCACGGAGAGTTGTGTATTCTCCCCGTCTTTCTGTAATGTTTAAATAAAGCAAAAACATCAAGAACAACAATGAAAGAAAGACGCCAATCCATAAAAAAATCATTTGTGATCCTGAAATGTTAAGGTTAATCGTCTCTCCTATAAAACTGAGAAACAAAAATTCAGATATGCTTGTTCTAGTAGCAATAAATAATATCACCATAAATGAAGTCAGCGCCAAAAGGATGAACATGAATCCAAAGCGCACTGGTCTTCTCACCATTTGACACAAACTATATCCAAACAACCCTCTAATCGGAATGATCCGTGTCAATTTCCATTCAGAGACTTCGCTATCCAATGCGTGACGAGGTATTTTTTGAAATGACTTTCGGGCACCAGCCCCATAGCCGATAGTGATCACCAGTGGGATTGTCACTACTAACGCAATCATCTCGACTGCATTTAGAATGTGAAACGTACTGTTTATCATGAATAACGGGATGACAGAAAGTGTAGATAAGCCAAGAATCTCCATTAATAAAACTTTTGCCACGTTGCGTCGTGGCCAACCCATGGTTCGAAGCATCGCAAAATCTCTTCTACGGTGAAGCAGACTATGAGTGATCATTGTAAAACAAAAAAATATGCAGGTGAAGAGTACATAGCAGTACACTATTTGATTTGATCTCTCAATCCGTTCTTGAATAGCCCAATTCATGCCTGCTTGTTGCCATGATTCTTCGACTATTCCAGGCAACTCTTTACCTCGATTGCCTAAATCAATATGAACTTTTGAAGCCGAAGAACCTAACATAACCTCGACCCGATGGCCAGTTAATGCCCTTATCTGAGCAGCTGTATCCTCTATCTTTCGTTGACTCTCTGCTGACCTTTCAGCAACCCCTTTGACAGCAATACGAACAGATGAAATGGGAGGGCGAGAACCATAAAAATAAGCCGCGGCTTCCATAGTTGTGATTAAATCAGGCGAACCTGTAAAATAAGTATTTTTAAGTGGGAGAGGCAACAGTGGAGTCGGGCTCAATGAATTCCCTTCCCCATCTTTTATGATTGAACTTTGATGAGGTGTATAAACATCAAGAGGTTCCCCAATCGACCAGCTTTTATTTAAAACAGGCTTCACCCTCTCAGGATGATAATAGTTAATGACATCAATACCAAACCCTTTCTTCATTGTATCTACTTTTTGTCTATAAATTGAAAGTTCAGTAACTCCATCCTGCTCGAAGGGTATGACCTGAACCACAGGTATGTCATCTTCGCCAGTTAACATATTGTCGTATTGTATTGGTTGATAATGATAAACATCAACAGAAGAAGACGCAAACATCGTAATATTCGATTCTGTATAAGTGGAATCTCTCTTCAAATCTAGCGCTACATGCTTTCGATTCCATCTATTTTGAAAGGAATTAACGGTAATCCTCGCTTCTTCCATTCGCTCCAATCGGTTAATATGTTGCGATATAGCATCTGAAGAAATTATTTCTTGCGGAATTTCAATAGACTTAACGACAATTGTCTCTTTCATTTCCGTCTTATTCGTTGCTAATTTTACAGCAGGAATCATTCGTACGCCCGATTGGCCAGTATCTTCTTCCATTTCTGCTTCCTCTAAGTGAAAACTTCCTTCTAGGCTTTCCGAAAATGTAAACAATTCATTTTCAGCTACTGGATCTATCGCCACGATTAGTAATTCATTAGGTTTTTTTAATTCCACTCCGATAACTTGCGTATCTATATTTCTGCCAAGGTCCATTGCAATCTGGTAAGCAACTGCATCATTTGCTGTTCCAAATGGTACATATCTTTTTAGATCTGTTTGATCCGAAAGAATATACGTCTTCAATCCGTCAAACACTTCTTGAATATGCCGTATTTCGTAAAAGGAACCGGGAACTACATCTGTATATTCCATATCAATACCATTCACAGTAGAATAACCGATTATTGATAGGGGGGCTGCCGTTTCCACTCCTGGAATACCGCGAATCAGCTCTAATTCCTCTATTGAAATACCCCCATAGCTTGCGATAGTTGTATGGGGTGGCACCCAGCCATCAGGAAGCCCTCTAACTTCTTCCGCAACAGCCGGCACGACAAGCAAATCATAATGATATCTCCAATTGGACGATAAATCATCTCTTGCTTGCATAATCATCCGTTCGGTGACCGATTTGGAACCAATATAACCAAGGCTAGCTGTATTAATGACCAGAATGAGAATTAAAAATAGCGGCCATCTCTCTCGTAAACTACTTTTCAGATATAGGAACAAATCACTCACATCCCCATGTACTTTTACATCAATTTGACTGTTTATAAGCTTACTAAACACGAAAGGCTAAGCCAATTTGAGTTGCAATACGCTTATTTGGGTTTCCTATTGACCACACCATCAATATAGCTATCTTGGCTTGTCAACGCCTATCTTTTCGTTGCCGCAGAAAGTCTTCTGCCTGCTCTACTTTTTCAGGGAAACCATATTGATCGCCTTTCTCCTCAATCAATTGTAATGTTTCATCTTGATAAAATGACAGGATTTGCAGTTGGGATAGGATGGATTTTATCTTATTATCATCTTGTGTTTCATTCGCAAGAATAAGTGCGATTTCAAAATAGGGTGGTGTAACTGTCGTTTTCATTTCCTCTTGAAGAAGCGGCTCAACGATTTCAAGCTTACGATCAAAAAATGTGTAATAATAACACTTAATATAATTGAACGCATTCACGTCATTTTCCAATGATTTTTCTTCAATTAATTTCATGAAATGATGTAAAAGGTCCCCGTTATTCCCGTAATAAGCATCGCTAATTGCCAAGTCTAAATAGCGCACCGAATCATTCAAAACTTCCTGCTTCATATTGTTATCCAGATAAGGGATAAATGCGTCGTATGTTTTCACAGCAGCGAGGTGTTTTTTACTTAATGTTCTTTCATTTCCAGTTAAGAGGTCTATCATTACCAGTTCATCGTCAGAATAACCGGAAAATAGAACCGAAAATGAATTGCTTCCCATAAGGGTAAATGTCGCATAAACAGGCTTGCCTCCCATAACCGCTTGCTCTATTTCGTCAAATGTCGTGAAAGCAGGATAAAGTGTAAGCCCTTTTTTCTTAAAGATTTCTAAAGCATCCAGAACAGAATATTCTCCATCCAAGTATCGGATGCCAACTTCCGACAGCTCTTGGGATGTTACTTCAGAATTATAATAATGTGCTAATTGGTTCAGGGGGCCGAGCAATGAATCCTCTTCCAACACATTCGAGAAGTCAGTCAGCTTATCTACGTGCTCAATCATTTTGTATGATTTAACTTCTTCTGGTTTCGATTCGGTCACTTCTGGTTTGGGATTGCAGGCAACAAGCAACCCCAAACCTAAAATAACGAGGAGGCGGCTCCAACGGATCACAATGCTTTCACCTCTTGGGATATTTGCTCCAACCGGCCATCCAGTACACGTATCGTTTGGTCTGCCCTACGTGCTAAATGGGGGTCATGTGTGATAAGCACGATCGTAACTCCGTCCTCTTTATGAATTGTTTCCAAAGTGGAAATGATCGATTGCCCGGTTTCCGAATCTAAATTCCCTGTTGGTTCATCCGCCAAGATAATGTCCGGTTTGGTGACAAGCGCCCTCGCTATTGCTACCCGTTGCTGCTCACCACCTGATAATTTCGAAGGCAAATGATGCAGCCGGTGTCCTAGACCTACGCGGATCAATGCTTCTTCGGCTTCTCTCTTTATTTGTGGAGAGGAAAATAGTGATAACTGAGGCATCATAACATTTTCCAAAGCAGTTGCAGTAGATAACAATAAAAATTGCTGGAATACATACCCTATTTTTTTAAGCCTTAATTTGGATAATGCATTATCTTTCATTTCATGAACCGCTTGACCATCAACCCACACTTCGCCAGAATTAATTGGTTCCAATCCCCCGATAATGTGCAGGAGTGTCGATTTTCCAGAACCCGAGGGACCTGTTATCGATACGTATTTTCCTTTGTCAATTTCAAGTGAGACATTTGATAAAATTTCCGTCTCAGCACCGCCTGTTTTATAGCTTTTACATACTGATTTAAGCTTGATCAAATGATGGACCTCCGTTTCAACAGTATTTATTTGCACTTAGAGTAGCAAACCGGCTTGACGATTCGTTATATTGCTACTTGCCCTGCATGAAGTCGTTTAGAATTGACAACGCCGACAAACAGCAAAGAAAAGAGAATCATTAAAAGAGGAGGGGAAAGGATAATAAGTCCCATCAGCCAAAATGGAAGCCATATCGTTGAATAAAAAGTAAGCAGCAAATAGGCACCACTCCCTCCAATCGCTGATCCAGCTGCAGCAACCAGGAGCACCTCACAACCAATAAAAAACCGGATGCGGCCAAGCGACCAACCGATAGAACGCAATACGAAAAACTCTCTTTTTCTTTCCGAGATATTTAAATACAGCAGCAATAAAACAATGGATGTAGTCAAAAGGATGCCAGCTATTAAAAACAAAGTTTGAATGCCTTGAAGATGTAAATCAATTGTTTCTCCTAAAAAGCTGAGAATCAGGAAATCAGATAAACTTTGCTGGGTGGCTAAGAATAGAACGACCATAAAAGAGGTCATGGAAAGGACGATCGCTAATAGCCCAAATCGCAGCGGCCTGCGGATCAATTGATGTATCATATAACTCCATAAACCTTTGATTGCATACAAGCGTGTGAATTTCCATTCCCTCCCCTCCCCTTGCAGTCCAGCACGCGGCGAGAGTTGCAATGCTTTTCTGCTTCCGGTCGCATACCCGATGGCAATAATAAAAAGAATGACACACATGATAAACAGGATGTTATGCCATTTAAGAATAGGAAAAAATTGATTCAGAATGATAACTGGTAGAGTGGAAAGTACACTAAGACCAAATACTTCCACAGCCAAACATCCAAAAATTTTCCTCCTTGACCAGCCAATTGCCCGCAGCATGGCAAAGTCGATGGATCTGGATAGCAAACTATGTGTGATAACGGTATAACAAAAGATGAAACCGACAAGCGATAAGTAGATGAATAGAACAACGTTTGATTGTTCTATTTGTTCTTGGATCGACCAGCTTACTCCCGATTGTTGCCAACCTTCTTCTACGGTACCAGCAGATACGGGATTCTCGTTACCTAGGTCGATATGAACTTTGGAAGCAGATGAACCAAGCAGGATGTGTACCTGGTGTCCAGTCCGATCCATAATTTCCCTGGCCACCTTTTCAACTTTCAGTTGACTTTCATCCGTTCTTTCTTCTACCCCATCTACTACCACACGAATGGAGGATATATAATCCTGATCATTATAAAAGATTTCTGCCGCTTTCAATGTAGTAATCGCATCTGGAGAACCTGTGTAATACGTATCGTTAAATGGCAAAGGAAACAAGGGGGTCGGCTCAATTTCATCTCCTGCCCCATTTTTGATAATCATGCTGTGATGCGGTGTATAGACATCAGTTGGATCCCCGGGTTTCCATGAGCCTTTGAACAGCGGAGTAATTTTTTCGGGATCATAATAATCAATAATGGTATAATTAAAAGGTAAAGAGCCATCATTCTCAGAAGGCGTTTTGTAAATTGGTATTTGCCTTTCATCCCATTCACTTTTTTCAACAGTCTTTGCTTTCATATTCGGTATGCCTGATTGATCACCAAGAAAAGTAAATGATATGGGGGTCAAACGAGATACCCATGTTTCACTACTTAATCCTAACTTGTCTCTAAACTCATACGTGTTTCCGCCTGTTAAAATAAGTTCACCGGTAGCGTATCGCCATTCTTCTGAATACATATTCTCAGAAATGTCAACAAGAAGCGTTCGGGGCTGATTCAGCAAATACTCTGTAGCATTCCCTTCGAATTCTTGCTGCGAAACATGTTCGGGAACATGAATTCGTTCAATTGTAACCTGTTCCTGCAATGTGGATTGGCTATTTCCAAGAACAATAAAAGGCAATGTCGGAACTCCGTTGTCTTTCATAATTTCCGCATGCGCAAGCGTATTTCCAATAGTCAGACTATCATCCAAAGTATACAATTGATTTTCACTGACCGGATCGACGGCAATCACCATCAGACTGTTAGGTTGCCTAAGCGGGAACCCTGCCGGCATGTAAGTCCGCCACCCGTCATTCTCTTCTGCAAGCTGATTGGATAAATCAGTGTAATTCGATGGGTCCCATTCATACGGATTGGAACCAAAAATTTCACTGTACTCTCTAACATCTACAAAATCATAAATCGTTATGTCCGAAAGTCCATCAAACGTTGTCGTCAATAGTCTGGAGCGAGAATAAGCTCCTTTCTCATCGGCCGTATAATAAGCTCCAAGACCCTGCACTTCTACATAGCCCAATAGAGAAAGAGGTGCAGCAACTTTTATACCCGGTATGTCTCGGATTTCCTGCAAATCAGCAAACGAAATGCCACCGTAACTTGCAATACTTGATTGAGGCGCAAGCCAACCCTCCTCAAGCCCTTCGGAAATATCCACAGAAGCCGGAGTAACTAGCAAGTCATATTGATACCGCCAATTCTTATCCAAGTCTTCCTTTGCTTGAATTACAATTTGATTCGAGAATGACAATGCTCCCATATAGCCGAAGCAAATTGTGCAGAGGATGACAATAAGAATTAAAAATAGTATCCATCGTTCTCGAATGGATGATTTAATGTATTGAAACATTCACATACCCCTTTATGCAGTTTTCATTTTCTACATCTAGAGCTATTTATTTTTCTCGTAACCAATTGCCAGACCTTGAATTTCACTGATGGATAATGGACCAAACAATCTACTGTCTACACTTCGCGACCACTGATCCCCCATGACAAAGACGGAGTCCTCCGGAATTTCAATCGTATCCATATCCTCCTCAAAATCTTTTTTAGTTAACGAAGATTTACTTACGTCATTTGTTTTTAAATATTCATCTTTTCTCATACCGCGAAATGTAGGATAAGAATAAAAAGTGTCTAGTTTTTCGTCATTAATATAAATTTGTCCCTTTTTGATTGCTATTGTTTCTCCGGGCAAACCAACTATTCGAGATAATTGATGTTCCTCCACATTTAAACCTAGATTTTCTTTCAGACTTAACCTCTTCTTCGGAATTCCCGGTACACCATTGATGTATTCTGGCGTCTTATAATACACAACATCTCCCCGCTTAAAATTTTTGGTAAGTGGTTTAATAATGACTTTATACCTTGTTGCTGTTGTCATATATTCATAGTGCCCTCTTTCCATATTTTCTCTAGTATAAGTAATCGAAAATGCTGTCTCAGGAAGCTCGATGATTGGAATCTCTGCTGCAGAATGATGATAGGGTGAGTCGGAGTCTTGAATAAAATTGAATAGCAAAAAAGAAATCATAACAGTCATAGCACATGTTAAGATCACTGGAATTAAATGGAGTTTCTTTTTTTTGACACGCGAATTAATAATTGCCCAACTTGAAATTTTGGCATTTTGCGTTCTGTCCACCTGTTTTAATTCGTTTGCCAGCTTCTCAAATTGTTTCTCATGAATCATTCACAGCACCTCCAATTTACCGATTTCTTTTTTCAAAGCTTTCATGGCACGAGCCATTGTAGATTTCACCTTTGCTTCAGTCCAGCCCAATATATACGCTGTTTCTTTTATAGAGTTTTCACTCAGCCTCCTGAGTATTAAGACATCCCGGTAGGCTTTTCTCATGCTTACTATCGCTTGATATAACTCCCTTGTTTCCTCTGACTTTACATATTGTGTCTCAGGTGAATGAGTGTGAAAATCGATGTAATCTTCCTTGCCAAAACTGAAAAACTGGATGATCTTTTTCCTCCGTAAATAATCGTAAGTCGCGTTTCTAGCGATTTTACGCAGCCAAGTTGATACACCTGCCTCACCCTTAAAATCATCAATTTTTTTATAAGCTCGATAAAATGTTTCTTGTGTAAGATCTTCAGCTAGTTCATGATGGCGAACGTATATGTATATAAACCGGTAAATGCTATCGCTATGCTCTATATATATTTCCTCAAATTCGGTTCTCATTCTTTCTCCCCCTACGCCTATAGACGAATGACATTTAAAAAAGAATCGAAAATAAAATACTTTCGTAGAAAAATTAAATAGGAAAAAAACACCACTTGAAAGCATGTTTTTATAAGCATAAAAAAAGGGAGGCCATATGATCTCCCATCCATGTAATATGTTTTTAATAAAGTTATCTATAATTTATTTAGATAGCCGTTAAATGTATAAAGGGAGCCGACTATCCTTTTATCTTATCCCTATTTCTCTAAATTTTCGTTTTCAATCAAGCAAGCTCCTCTAATTCCTATACTTTCATGAACCCTAAATTCTGTTTTTCCATTTACATGTCTGTGTTGATAACGAATAATCCATTGGTCCCCAGCCCTACACTCATAATAATTGGAATCAGTATGCCAGTTACTTCCCCCGTGATGTGCAGATGAGGTGATTGGATTAATAGATAACAAGAACACAAATGCTACAGCTATTAAACTCTTTTTTCGTTTTCTCAATTATTATTTCCTCCAATATAGTATATTTTTGGCTCCCATTTTCATGTTATCACATTAATGTTATTTTTCAAATAAATAGATCCGATAAGAATATTCAGTACCTTTAATTCACATTTTATTTTTTCTTCTTAAGCGTATATTCACATATATACATTCTTCTTCAAGGCAATTCGGTACTACTTTAACTCTAAATCCATTATAATTAAGGTAAGGCACAAAAGAGTGCCATCAAACGGAGGGAAATGAATTGAAAAAACTTGTATCGGCGCTACTCGCAGTAACACTCATCATGTCACCGATTGGCAGCACCCTATTTAATGACCATGCGACAACTGTTGAGGCAAAAGGGTATAAGTCAGGCAAAAAGAGCTTCAACACAAACAACAACTCTTACAACAAACCAGCTAAAGTGGATAAGAAACAAGAAGACAATGCTTCATATAACAAGCAAGCGAAGCCCGCTTCTACAAAGGGAGGATTTTTCTCCGGCGGCTTAATGAGAGGACTGTTTGTGGGCGGCCTGGCGGGGCTATTATTCGGCAGCCTGTTCGCCAACATGGGGATGCTCGGCTCACTCCTTGGCTTTATGATTAATATGTTAGCGATCGTGTTGATCATCAGCATCATCCGAAAAATCTTCGTGTCATTCAAGAAGCAGAAGGAAGACGTGAACCCATGGCGGAACTGACAATGTCAGAGCAAGATATCGTCAATGCCATTTGTATATATGCAGCAAAAAACTACCCGGTCCAGCCGGAAGATGTCGAAGTGGAATTGGCATACGATGATGAGGTATTTTCAGCAGAGGCAGTCATCCAAGGGGAAACCTATTCCCTCACTTCCTTTCAGATGATCCAGGCGATCCGGCTTTGGATTGAGGAAGTTCTACAGGATGATCCGTTTGCAGCGGGGATACGACTTCTTTTCGATCGACACGAAGGGATTATCGCTTCTATCCATTAAGTATATTAACCCAGTCAATCCAAATGATTGACTGGGTTTTTCGTTATCTCTTTTGTCGAAACACCCGTAGTTTTTCGCGATTTCTCAGGTGCAGCACTTCACTCGTCAGCTGATCTTTCGCTAAATCGGTCACCAGAACAGGGTCCAAATCTTCCTCTCCCGCCTAAGTGGTATACCATTCTACGAGAAAGCTCCGATTGATGGCTTCCAGTATATATTCCAGCAGCGTATTCAAGCACTTATGATCCAGTTCATTTAAAACCGTTTTGTTGGCACCGAAATCCCCCATATTTGCAAACACTTCATACTGAAACGGATACGATAAATTTTCTGGATCTTTTCCATCCAAAAGTTTGACTGTAATGGATGCTTCGTCTAGAACAAGTCTGAAATATCATATTTCCCTTCTCCGACTGCTGTTTCACTTCTCCGAAAACCCCGGTAGCCAAAGAGGATTTCGAGGAAATAAAATAAAACTGTGTCATTCTTTTCCCCTCCTTGTCAGTAACTCGTTGGGTATAACTAATAGTATATAGGTTTACACATCTACAATTGAATTCCTTAAAACTTGCCAGGCGAACGTTTCAATAGAGCTTCTTCACAACGTAGAGAGAGTGACTTCATGAAAACCGGGCGATTACAGATATTCATAGGAATCCACAGTTGATGTTGTATATTCATTGCCAAATCAAGACAAGAAAATGACTGAACGAAGATCCAATCAGTCGAATTGTGAAGTCAGTTGAATCTTGTCACTTCTTTGTTTAAAGAAACCCAGGGAGTGCTACTTTGTTTTGTTCATCATCCCAACCATTTTACTAAAATAAAACGGCAATTGACTTAACCCTCGATTCACTTGGATGCAACACCAAACCGCTGGTTCTGTATTCGGGTATCGATAGCCACAAAGCGATAATCGTTGTTCATTTAGCAGAAGCAACTTTTAAAAATAAAATGTTATGTATTACTACGAGCGGTTACAAGTACCGCAACGCGATTTCCTTCTAAACGTATTTCATGATAATCAACTAAAACAGTGAGATTTATCAGCTCACTAACTTATAATTTTGCAGCTACACTTGCAGTAGTAGAACATTTACTTATTTTTAGGATCACTAGTTTTTTTCTACTTGCTATTTCATAGTTAATAATTTCCTCTATCTCATCTTTTCTATTGCCCCATTGTAAAACGAGTTCGAATCACTCCAATATATCTGCCGAAACGAAACACCATTTTAAACGCTGCCGTACTGATATCTTAATTAGCAAGGGAACTCTAGATATACCTTCAAAAAAAGGACACCAATTCATCAGTGAATTGTGTCCCTTAGTAAGTGTGCTTTTTATGTTACTTCTAAAATCCCTATAAAAAACATTTTACGCCGCAGTTATGCTTCGGCACGACGCAGCACATTTCCTGCAAACTTCTGCGCAACGTTTGCAATGGTCATGCTCGTGCTTGCCGCACTCCTCCGCGCAACGGTCACAAATTTGCGCACAAATTGCCATCATATCCTCAATAAAAGGGCTATTGCGAGAAATCGACTGCGCTGTGTATGCGCAAATGTCAGCACATTCTCGATCCAGACGGATGCATTCCGCCATCATTTTCACATCTTCTTCTTTCAAACATGCATTAAAACAAACGTTGCACGCCTCCAGACATTCCAAACAGACGCGGTAGCACTCAGTATATTTGGATTGCATAACGATCACCTCCGAAAAGATTCATTCCTTCTCTTCCCTCATGAATGGCATCCAAACTCGTTGTGAATATGATTTATTTATTTTTTTACTTGCGAAACGGTCATACCATCGCCAACTGGTACAAGGATCGACTCCAAATGTGGATGGATTGCGGCATATTCATTAAACTCTTTCATTTGTGCTGTATACCGTTTTGGGACAGCAGTCGTTTCTGCCACGGAACCACCCGCAAGTACATTGTCAGCTACGATGATCGCACCGGGAGATGCCAGTGCGATACATTCATTCAAATAGTTTTTATAATTCCCTTTGTCTGCATCAATAAAGAAAAAGTCGTAGGTTTTCCCTTCAGCCTTTAATTTTGCCAAACTGTCTAAGGCAGGTCCTGTTATATATGTCACCTGCTCATCGAAACCTGCCAATGTTACATTCCGTTGGGCTAGTTCCGCAAAGGCTGGCTCCAGTTCCAACGAAGTCAAATGTCCTTCCTGACCGAAGCCTCTGGCAAGGCAAATACCACTAAAGCCGCCGAGCGCGCCAATTTCCAGTACTTGTGTTGCGCCTTTCATGGCAACCAACATCGTTAGAAGTTTACCCGACGCTGGTGATACGGAAATGGATCGCATCCCCTTTTCTTTAATTGAATTGAGAACATGAAGAAGAATGTCGTCAGTCGGTGCAAAAACTTGATCGATGTACTGATTAATGTTCTTCATGTCCGCTTTCCTCCTTAGTGTCTGCTTCTGGAAAAGAATCTGTTGCTGTTTCGTCTTCTTGGATTTCGAATAGATTTTTATATTCGTCGATAACCATATCAATTGCTTTTAACTCACCGATGAGAATTTGTTCGATTGATTGGAATTCCGGTTTTTTCAATTGTTCTGCAATTGTCGTCCGCTTTACTTGAAGAGTTTCTAAAAATGCAATTACCCGTCCTCTTCTGAACGTTTTAGCACCGCCACGAGATCGACCGCCTTCTCGTCCCCTCCCCCGTTCTCCATGATGACCTTCCCGATGGTGACCATTTTTCATATAATCCATCTCCTTTTATATACGTCTGTATACGTTTTTATTAATTGTATACATATGTATACAAAAAGTAAATAAAAAACCTTGCATGGTGGAAAAAAGCTCATGCAAGGTAATTAAGATGTGATTAAAATTGAACACTAAAGCGTTCAAAACGATGTGTTCCTGTTCCATGTCGGACTAGATCTCTGGCCTCCAAATGCTCTACTGCCGTATTTACTTCACAAAGGATGCCAGGTTCCAACCCAATTGTGTTGTGGCCACCGAAGATTTTCTTTACGTTCTGAATTCCCGTCATTTTCTTCAATGATTGCACTAATGCAACGGGATCGGTTGTCGGAAAAAATGCATAGACTGGTGTTTCATCATACAGAAGATCACCTGTGAATAAATACCCCCGGCTATCGTCCAAGATCGAGATATGACCTGGCGAATGGCCCGGCGTGTGGAAAATCAACAAATTTCGATCGCCTATATTTAATTCGTCCCCATCATGCAGGACGCCCGTCGGCTTTCCAGTAAACGGTGTGTATGTGTCTGGATTGAAAGTAGATGGGACAGGTATTGTGATATCTCTAGCTACATCCTTTCTGATTTGCTCAATAGACAACTTTTTAATCCCCGTGAGGAGCCAATCCTCTTCTTCTGCATGGACAAAAATCTCATTGAACTCCCCATGGCTTCCGATATGATCCCAGTGAACGTGCGTTGTTAAGACAATGATCGGCAAATCTGTAAGTTGGTCGGTTATTCTTTTGATATTGTCAATACCGAGTCCTGTGTCGATCAATGCCGCCTTTTCTTTTCCAATCAGCAAATAGGAATGAACTTTTTCCCAATGCCCATACTCGCTAATCGCAAAAGTCCCTTCATCTATTTGCGTGGCCGTAAACCATGAATCTTGAATGCTAACCATACATATTCCCCCCTTATATTTCTGCGAACATACGTTGTTAAACTCAGTCGCCACAATTACACTACCATAATACGAACGTGCGTTCAAACATTCTTCCAGTTTATCATTCATTCATAGAATCAAAGCGAGCCATTTCACATAGAATAGTTCAAACATTTCAGAAAACAAATTATAGGAGGCAAGTACAATGGAAACCATCTTAGAAACGATTGTGGACTGGCTATGGGGATTGCCGCTCATCTTTACCGTGCTGTTCGTCGGTCTTTATTTTACGATTGGGAGTCAATTTTTTCAATTCGGCTATTTACCGCATATTTTCAAAGCTACGTTTGGCCGATTATTTTCAAAAAAGGATACCAAACAGGAAAAAGGGATTTTGACCCCATTTCAGGCAGTGAGCACCGCGATCGGCGGGAGCGTTGGAGTCGGCAATATCGGCGGGGTGGCTACTGCCATCGCAGTTGGTGGGCCGGGGGCTGTATTTTGGATGTGGGTGACGGCCTTTCTTGGAATGATGACGAAAACGGTGGAAGTGTCATTAGCTGTCCATTATAGAAGCACCGATGAAAAAGGAAATCCATATGGCGGTCCAACGTATTATATGGAAAAAGGGTTGGGTGAGGAGAAAAAGTTCAAGTACTGGAAAATTCCCGCATTCCTATTCGGTTTCGGGATTTTCATAACATTTTTTATTACACTGCAAAACTATACAGTCTCAGAAGCGGTCAGCTCGACATTTAAAATCGGAATGATTCCTTCCTCCCTTATTTATGTCACGTTAATTTATCTCATCATCTATGGCGGCATTAAAAGAATAGGAGAAATCGCCTCTAAGCTCATTCCTTTTATGAGTATCTTTTATATCGTTGCATCGCTATTTATCATCTTCCGCAACTTCTCTGAAATCGTTCCGGTATTTGCTTTAATTTTCGATAGTGCATTTTCCGGTTTGGCTGCGGTTGGCGGCTTTACGGGTGCCGTAATTGCCCAAGTGATCCGAATGGGCGTCGCACGCGCCGTTTATAGCAATGAAGCTGGATGGGGCACTTCTCCGATGATCCATTCAACAGCGAAAACAAATCATCCGATCAAGCAAGGGATGTGGGGAGCGATCGAAGTGTTCATCGACACGATTGTCATTTGTTCAATGACCGCTTTCACCATCATCATAACAGGTGCATGGTCCTCAGGACTGGATGGGGCCGCTCTGACGTTATCGGCTTTTGAAATCGGCATCGGAGAAGCTGGACGGATGATCCTCACGCTTTGTGTCTTTTTATTCGGCTTAACGACTACGATGGGCTGGTATACGTATTATGAAATTATTTTGCGTCATCTGTTCGGTGGAGATAGAAAAATTAAAACGAAAACCAAGACGCTGCTCTTTTTTAAATGGCTTTACCCGATTCCGGGGCTTTTAATGGTTGTCTATGCAGTCGCCTTTAACCTGCCAGGAAAAGCCGTCTGGTATTTCGCCGACATAACGACTGCCATCCCGACTTTCATCAACCTGGTCATACTCCTCGTACTTAGTAAAAAATTCTTTGCCTTGTTGCGTGATTATAAAGCCAGGTATTTGAACATCGGAACGATCGATCCAAACTTTCATGTCTTTTATGAAGATAAGTTAAAAAAGAAATAAGAGGAAACTATTATTCACTGTTCCCTTTCGATCTGAACTGTCTACGAGTTATACTAGTGGAAAATGCCAGATCGGATGATGGATAATGCCTAAAATTGACAACATGTTAGCCATTCTTTGGATGCTTCGTTCCCATGAAAAGATAACCGCACAACAAATCGCAGAAAAGCTGGAGCTGAATGTGAGGACCGTCTATCGATACATCGATACACTTTCGACGAGTGGAGTGCTCATTGTCTCGGAACCCGGCCATCACGGTGGCTACAGCGTATTAAACCATTTCAAAGAGGCGCCGCTTTTTTTCGATGCAGAAGAACAAACCTCCTTGATACACGCTGCGAATTTTGCCAAAAACGCGGGTTATTATGGTGGGGAAGCGTTGGAAAGGGCTATTTCAAAGCTCGGCAACTATGTAACCGACAAACAGGAAAGCCAGATTAACCGGCAGGTTGCTAGTTTGGAAGTGATGAATGGATACCGTTCCTCCCCAGTCGCCTTTTCACTGAACGAGCTAGAACGAGCCGTGGCTGAAGGCGTCTCAGTGAAGATTCAATACCCGTCAAAGCGGGAGCTCCAACTAACGGATCGATTGGTTGACCCGTATAAAATCCTGTATTGGAATACAAAGTGGTATCTCATTGGATATTGCCATCTTCGTAAAGCTCATCGTAGTTTTCGAATCGATCGTATCAAGAGCTTCATCGTCACAGAATATCCATTTAACGAGACGGAACACTTTTCTCCGCATGACTTTTTTATGGAAAACCTTCTGCCAACCTTACCTGAAGAAGGGGTTGAATCCGTCGTCATCCAAGGGGGGCCAAACGTATTGGACGATTTATGCCAGCATTGGTTTTTAAGTCATTATGTACAAAATCGGAATGCAAACCAAGCCTGCTTTTTACTTGATCTGGAGATGATCCGTACGTTTGTGCCGTATCTACTTTTACCCTATGGCGCTTCCATACGTGTCATAGCACCGAGCAGTTTACAGAAAAGGTTAATCGAGGTCCTAACAGAATTGCTCCAATTCCATCAAACATCATCACTTCCCTGACGCTGGCTGTCAGGGAAGTTTTATTATAATGGGCGATAGTAATAGGAAAAGGAGTGTTTAATAATGATGAAATCGAGGAAGGCGTACTTGTACGTATTCGACACGATGTCGGATTGGGAATATGGATATTTAATTGCTGAATTAACTACGGGGAGATATTTTAAAAAGAATATTGCACCTCTTGAAGTCGTGACATTCGGAAGGACTAAAGAAACCATTATGACAATGGGCGGATTAGCGGTTAAGCCTGCACTTTCACTGGACGAATGCATATTTAGAGATCAGGATCTAATTATTTTACCAGGCGGCAACACGTGGGGAGAGCCGATCCATCAACCGATTTTGAGAACCGTTACGAATGCTGCAGATCAAGGCGCCATTATTGCTGCGATTTGTGGTGCGACTGTCGGCCTTGCAGATATCGGGTTCCTCGACATGAGACAACATACAAGCAATGACTTGGATTATTTGAAAATGGTCAGCCCTCATTACAAAGGGGAATCATATTTCGTACAAAATCCTGTCGTTTCCAGTGGGAATCTCGTGACTGCCACTGGTATAGCGCCTTTGGAATTTGCAAAGGAAGTGCTAACATTATTGGATGTCTTTGAAACAGCTACCTTACATTCATGGTATAGCCTAAACAAGACCCAGCAGCCTGAACACTTTTTTCAGTTGATGAATTCTCTAGAGTAATAAAAACGAAAAGCCGTGTCTCTATCTACACGGCTTTTACTGTTTATGAGCATCTTGAATAATCCAATCAACAGCACTAGGTAAGTCGGGAAACACAGCATCTGCAAGTGGGTCGGATTCTCCTAAGAACACTCCTTTTGTTCCTGCTCTCTTACCGGCCATGACATCAGTGTCGGTATCCCCTACCATATAAGACTTCGATAAATCGACATTGTATTGAGCTGCCAAGTCCTCGATCAGTTTACTGTTTGGTTTGCGGCAAGCACATCCCGATTTCGGTTTATGCGGACAGTACGCTACATCGTGGACGATAGCGCCGCCCTTGCGCAATTCCGCTATCATATGCTTGTGGATTGCTTGAAGCTCTGATTCCTTCATAAAGCCAAGACCGACTCCGCCTTGATTTGTGACGACAAAGATATAATCGAACTGCGCATTCAGTTTTTTGATCGCTGCTGGAACGCCGGGCAGAAAGTACAAATCTCGTGGCCGGTTTACGAACTTTACCCTATTGGTGAGCACTTCATTAATGACTCCATCTCGATCTAAAAAAACCGCTTTTTTCAAATTGTTTCCCTCCTGACCTGTCGTCTTGTTGCAATGTTAGATGAACACTTTTACAAGTTTACATAATAAAATTATTATACTTCACAAAATTCTGGATTATACTTCACTTCCGCATGATTCTTCAGAAGCAATTCTTCTTTAACGCATTGACCTGTCCTCTTGTCGACTGTTTTTCGCCATATTTCATTTTTCCGAAATTTTTTGCCGTCTTGTTGGTAAAAAGCATGCTCCCTCTCAACAATATGATAAGCACAGGCAGTAGCTTCATTGGAATAAATAACACCCTTCAAATGCCGATCTGTCAGCCAAACTCGAATTTGAAAGGAATACTCCGTGTCATTTTTAAAACGAAGATCAACATAATTATAAAAGACGCTCGCCCCACTGCCGAATGGCAAGACTCGACCCTCGTCTGGAAATGGATCAAAGCTGTGGTGATGCCGCTCCACAATCGTGAGAGGCGTATGAAGTGCCATCCAATACAATAAGTTAGCGAGTTGACAAATACCGCCCCCAATTCCGGTTTTCACCTCGCCCCTCGATAATTGCATTCCTTTGCTATATCCTTTTCCCTTCGTTGCACGTCCAACAAGCCGCCAAAACGAAAACACCTCACCCGGCTCGATGAGAATGCCATCAATCGCTTTGGCTGCAATCGTAAGGTTGACGATTTTATTCTCCTGCAACTGCGGATCGCTGCTGCCAAGTTTTCTCCGTAATACCGATTGACGCCGTTTGCAAGCAAACAGAAACGTGCTCCCTTCCTTCCTTCCTTCCGGCAAACCGGTTACGGTTCTTCACATTAGCAAAAGCTCGGAACAGTCGTTTCTGTTCCATCCTTGCATAATAAATAAACGGTTGTAGTATAGATAATCTCAATGTTATCCTCCCCTTAGCGAATCCTATCCATTCCTATTCGTTAGGCAGGCTGTTGATACCTGTTTCATTAAAGAATTATCCCTTATTGTCTGCCGGAAAAATAAAAGGCTGATGCAAATGAAAATGCCATTTGATCAACCTTATATGGATACCGTTGAAATGAATAAGCTACTGCAAAAGAAATTTATACAGTATACGTGGTTATTTACGCTTTGTCACTTTCCTGTGGATTGATCATACCAAAGTGAATTAAATCTTCATATTTTCCATCTTTTATTACATGATCTTTCAATACGCCTTCTCGTTCCATTCCGATTTTCTCCATTATTCGACCAGAAGCGGGATTCGTCTTAAAATATCGCGCAAAGACCTTATTTAATGTCTTTTCTTGAAAGGCAAAGTCGATGATGGCTTTTGCTGCTTCCGTCCCATATCCTCGACCCCAATATTCTTCCCCAATCCAGTATGCGATTTCTCCATTTTTAAACCTTTGGTTATTCGATAATGAAATGGCCCCAAACAACTCCCCACTATCTTTGTCAGTGATCGCCAATTCATAGGAGCAATCTTCATCAAAGTTCTTCTTATGAGTTTCTATCCAGACCAATGCATCGTTTAATGAGTAAGGATAGGGCAAGTAAAGAGTACTTTTGTAAATGTTATAGTTATTACATAATCTTGTAACTGTTTGAGCATCGCTCTTCTCGAAAAGCCTTAATATCAATCTGTCTGTTTGAATCGAATACGCCGTCTTGTCAAATTTCATCATTTCTCACTCCTGTTGAAAATATATACTGATCCTCTTCAATATATTTCCTTTCCTCGATTTTTTATATAAAAAAAGCCTATCATCTCGATAGAGACGATAAGCTTTCGCTCACGTGGTACCACTCTAATTCATTTGCATAATAAAAAGAACAAATTATCTTGAATCATGGTAACGGAATTGATCCGTTCAAACCTACTCCACTTCAGTCTGACCACTCATAAGCGACTTGGGAAGTTTATTGACTGCCTTCTCAGCAAACGGCAGCTCTCTGTACAACATGGACTCCTTACTATTCTTATTCCTAGTGTTTTCTATTAAATTACAACCCATTATATCTTACTTTAGGTAAGAGTCAATATAATTGAGAGACTGATTAGTTCTGCTATCTATTACTTTTAGGTATATAGGAAACTTGAAATTAGTATGACAATAGGGGAAATACTATTCCCGGTATCTTCGTACCTGATTTGCTAGTGGCGTATGCAACCGATCTCTTAGTTGAAATTAATTTGTTCATTCGATTCCCCATCTTACGAGCAACCCGGCATGTGTCATCCCACCGCCAAATCCGTAAAGTAATACTAAATCACCTTTTTTTATTTTGCCTTCTTCGACCCCCAGCTGCAAAGCCAGAGGGATAGAAACAGCTGACGTGTTTCCGAAGTATTCAACGCTAGTCAGTGTTCTCTCCATCGGAATACCCGACTTTTCGCTAATCGATTCGATCATTCGCAGATTGGCGCTATGCGGGATGAACCAATCGATGTCATCCAAACCGACATCCGCTTTTCGCAGCAATTCCGCCATCTCGACAGGTAGTGTACGCGATGCCCATTTGTACACTTCTCTCCCGTTTTGGACCATTTTCCCTGATGTGCTTAATGGATTTTCATTCATGGTTGTGGATAAATGCGTCCGGTACAAATGTTGACCCCCTTTTCCGTCCGTTCCCATATGACTCGCAAGGAAGCTCGGCATGCTCTCACACCGCTCAACTAAAACAGCAGCAGCTCCATCGCCAAACAACACACAGGTCGTCCGATCTGTATAGTCTGTCACTTTGGACAGCGTTTCGGATGCCACAACCAATACTTTTTGGTGGAGGCCTGAAGTAATCAAGCCATTAGCCAGATGCAAACCATATGTAAAACCAGCACAAGCAGCATTGACATCTAATACTCCCGTTTGTGGAATCGAATAACGGGCTTGGATTTGGGAGGCGACACTCGGAAACACATAATCAGGGGTTGTGGTTGAAACGAGAATGCAATCCACGTCGCTCAAGTCCTTTCCATATTGTTCGACCAATCGGTCAATCGCCTTATACGCTAAGGAAGAGGCAAATTCTTCATCACCTGCAATTCTCCGCTCCTTCATGCCGGTTCGTTGCCGGATCCACTCATCGTTCGTGTCGACAAGCTTCTCCAAGTCCCTGTTTGTTAATCTCTTCTCGGGTACATATGTACCGATAGCTGTTATTTTCGCTTTTGAAAGGTTCATGATTTATACTCCTTTGAATTGTAGTCTGTTATTAGTAACTGATGCTAAAAATACAACAAAAAAATTTATAGAGCCTCTTATAATGGTTTCAACTGCAAAATAATTTAATATTATCTAGGTTTAATACCTGGTACTAATTATAAGTTAATAAAATGTTTTAATCAAACTATTTTTTCTACTTCTGGATTCTAAGAAGCATCAAAATTATACCCTTTCATATTTTCACTAACCACCAGCGTTTTGCTGTTTAAAGTGAAATATTGGATGGATCTCGACTTGTAACAATTCTGAGTATGCAACTGTGCTTCCCCCTTAAAACAATGTACCAGTATATATGCTGTAGTGCCGATAAGCTAGGCTGCATTCATTTATGCGCGGACATGAGACGGTTATGAGCGACTTCACCTATTTATGCGCGGATGAGAACTGGGTATGCGCGCTTAAACTGCTCTTTGCGCGGATGGAAACTGGGTATGTTCGATTGCAATTGTTTATGCGCGGATGGGGAAACAGCACTCGCTGTCTGACAAGTCCGCCCCCTGCGTTGTCGGCTTACTTCTCTTCAATTCACTCTAACAATAGAAATAGAGGACTCTCTAAAATAACCAAATCTCTATCTTTCAATACTTCAATGAATTGGCCATGTCTACAGAACCCATCGTTTTTTCTGATTTGCACCACAACAAAACACCCACAAAAGTAAGGTCTTACGCTTTCTTCTGAGGATGTTTCCTTATGCAAATTATCTTTTAAGTAAAAACATATTTCAATAAGAACTATAAATTGTCTTTTCGCTTCTTCAATACATTGCATTTCTTAATTGCTAAATGTATAAATATTCGCTGAGATATCTTCTAATTGAGCAATCTTCAACATAATGAACTATTGTGTTTCCTTGTATTTTAAAATTTAGCTAAAGACTTGATATGTAAACAATCAATAGACTTCAAGCAAGTAGGATATCTTCTCGCGAAGCGCCAAACTTATTGACTTTCAGTTCCGTTTCATTTCCCTGCAATAAAAGGAGTTTGACGATAATAGGTTTTCACATTAATCTGTTCGATCAGAAAACGGGCGATGTCTCCGTTTGTGATTTTGTTTCCGGGCATATCGCGCAAGTTTTCTCGGATGTGTCCTTTTTCGGGACCTTCAACGACAAAAGGCAGTCGGATGAGTGTCCAGTCCAAATCAGATTGTTGCAGAAAGTCATGCTCCAGTTGCTTATCTAGAATCATTTTTGTAAAGCAGACTTCAAACAACTTCGCTCCCATTCGATTCATCAGATTTTTACGATCGCCTTCTATTGTCAAAGATCCACCAGTTACCCCTATGTAACGCCGGATTCCCTGCTCCTTCATACAGGAAAGAATCTGCAGTGTCACTTGACTATAGTACGGCTCTGCCTTCGCCGGCTGCCCAAATGTGTTGATGACAACGTTTGAGTTTCGAATCGTCTCCTCGATCGCCCCAGCATTCAATGCGTCTCCAACAATTAATTCCATTCCCTCTTTTTTCATATGTACCCTATCCGGATTCCGTACAAGCATTCTCACGGTATAGCCCTTCTCTAATGCCGTTTCCGCTATGTATTTTCCAACTTTTCCTGTTCCACCTATAATTGCAATGCATCTCTCTTCCAAACAAATTACCCCTTTCTTATTCCAGACTCTTTGAAAAACCAGAGCTCCTTCTGACATAACCATTTGTTTCATAAAAGGAATGCGCCGCCAATCGTTCCTCCCGGTTTCCGCTATTTAATGTGATGCTATGGCAATTATTTTGCCGCGCCCATTCCTCAACTGATTTCAATAGTACGGTACCGATCCCTCGCTTCCTCACATTTGCGTCTATGACAAATGCAAGTACCCTTGCATAGCTGCCGTCCCTTTCAAATTGAAACATCTGGCAAACGCCTGCAAAACCGACGACCTGTCCCTCATCAACCGCTACAAAGGAGTAGTAGGATCCTTGTTGATTCAACAGGTTGAACCGTTGTTCTATTGCCCCCTGTGAACTTGGATAACCCAATTCTTTGAACAACTTTACGAGCGCTTCATAATCCTGTTCTAAGAGTTTACGAACCGCAATATTCATCTGATTCACCTCCTTTGAGTACATATTGATCCATCACTTCAAGGCAAACAGCAAATAGATGCAGTAAGGCGTCACGATCAATAGGGATGTATACAGTCCTGGTGTGTAAGATCGTAAGATGATGGTTTGCACCAAATGGATGGCATTGTGAAGTAAGACAATAATCAAGAAGATGCTATACATAGCAGCCGCCCAGCCGCTTTCCATAAACTGCACTTTTAATAAAGTGATGAACGAGGCAGCCAAGAAAATAAAGATATCCCGCTTGGCAAACTGATAGGAATTGATATTCCAAAACCTCCAAATCATATAGCCCAACTTTCGGTCCAGCTTCTTTACTCGTTGCTCTACACGACCTGACCAATGCTCTACTGCAATGATTTCCTCAAAATCATGGAGCATAAAAATAATAACAAACAGCCAAATAGCATTGGCCAGCTCTAACGGAAACAATCTGCCACCTACCTTATTGATTGAAAGTTAGCAATCTCTCAATAGAGAAGCCCCTTTGGTTTTATCATAACCAAAAGGGCTTCCTACTTCCATTTTAAACTGTTTTCTAATCGTTCGACTGTAATTACTTGCCTTCATCTCTTTTCGGCAAGGTGATGCCAAGCTTGTTTAACTTCTCATCCGCTTCTTTCGATGAAATGGTGCCTTCCCGCATTTGTGTCATAATCTGTTGCGCTTCCTGCTTCGTTTCCTCGTCCAATCCTTCGAACATGTCATCTGGTCTTTGCCCTTGCGGACGATCCATTCCACCAGGTGCAAAACCGCTGCCAGGACCTCCGTTCCCACCTGTCGTCACACCCGATTCGTTCAGCCATGTAGCAGACTCTGAGATTTCAAAGCTGACTAATTCTGTTCCGTCTTGATAATCCGTTTCTGAATAAAAGCCATCCCGATCCATTCCTATCGCTTTGCCGCCGGTATAGAGCGTGTACGTCTCTCCTTTCTTTATTTTTTCCGTGCTGATCAAAACGGAAGTAAATTCAACCTTCGGCGCCAATGTTACAATGCCGTTGCCTTGGGAATCAGCTAAATGAATCATAGTGCCAGCTGGCTGCACATTAGGGAATGTCATGACAATCGAGTTTTGGCCCGAATTATCTGAAGGGGCCATCGCCATTCCCGAACTTCCGGCTGTCAATAGGATGCCGCCGCTTAGTTCAAATGTCCCGTCATAATCCAAGGAACCGTTGCCGTTGTCTGTCGGCCCATTGACAATGACTGTCCCGCCCGTCATTTGAATGGACCCGTTCGAATCAAGCCCGTCCCCTTCCGTGTCGATGGAAATATAACCGCCCTGGATCACAAGGGACTTGTTGTCGTCATCCTCGCTTGAAGCATCTTGTAGATCATCCACTTGGTTTTGTAAATCGTATTCAGGATCACGTGTAGTTTTTTTCTGCTCGCCTGATTTGCTTGAAGCATCACCAGCAGCTGGCATTTTTCCTCTGTTACCCGGCGGCTCCCCAGCGGACGGCATGTCTACCGGTCGTTCAGGCAATTGATCACCAGTCTGCCCAGGAGGCATTCCTCCTCCACCAGGCATTCCAAACCCGGAACCGTCATTCCCACCGCTGACATTGATTCCATCATCGCTTGATACAATGTGAATTTCTCCATCGATGATTGTAATCCGATTGCCTTCAATTCCTTCGTAGCTTTTTCGGATCGCAATCGTCCCACCGGCAGCCACGACAGATGAATCTGCATGGATGCCGTCATCCCCAGTCTCTATATCAAACGACCCATCCATTATTGTCACGCTGTCGTTGCTATGCAGGGCATCATCCAATGAATCGATCGTAAATGTACCGCCGCCGACTACGAGTTGAGTTGCCGCCTTCATTCCTTTCGTACTCGGAATATCTGAATCTTCGCTCGCACTTTCAGTCATTCCCCATGGATCAGGTCTCTGTTCACTTGCTTGGATGGATTCCGGACTTCCTTCTCCTGTGTTTATTGAAAAGGTACCATCCGTTACGTATAACGACGTGGCCGCTTGAATACCGTCGTTGCCTGCTGTTATTTCAAAGCGCCCCCCTTCAATGGCTATACCGCCCTTGCCCTCTTTTTCCACATTCGTCGATTTAATACCGTCCCCACCGACTTTGATGGCGATAGAACCATCCTTTACGCCGACAACATCCCGGCCGACGATCCCATCATCAACTGCTTCAACCTCTATTGTTCCGCCTGTTATTTTTAAATCATCTTTGCTTTTTATTCCGTCATTCATATTTCCGTCAACGCGAAGAACGCCTGTCCCATTTATTGTCAAATCATCTTTACTGAATAAGGCTGCATTCGGCTCATCATCAGAAGACTCAACCAGCACATATTCTTTTGCGTCCGATAATGTATTCAGAGTATCCTCCGCTAACGATATGACCGTATTTCCCGCATTTTTAATAAAAATTGGTGCTGTAGTTTCCGAATGAATTTCCACTCCATTCAGTATAAGCCTCACCGTCCCTTCATCTTCCGCGTCGACGATAATCTGACCATCAGCCCATGCCCCGCTGAACACATAGACACCGGATGTCTTGATTGTTACATTTCCTTCACTTGCCAATATCGATTGGGATTCACTGAGGATTGCCTTGCTCCCCTTCAACTCGATATATGTTGGCTTTTCATCTTTCCAATCTGTGTAATCATCAACTTCATCATAGGTGACCATCTGACGGATTGCTTCTTTCATTTCTACACCTGATATTGTATGCGTTATCTCTTCCTGCGAGCCATCTTCCACTTGGTCACCACTGCACGAAGCCAATAATAACGCGGAAATTGATATGGCCGCCATATAACTCCATTTGGATTTCATTGTCTTACTCCTTCCCCTGGCCTTCACTTGTTCAATGAAATCCATTATCTAGTTCCAACCTTAATCCAACCTTAAAGCAGCGAAAAAACATTTTCTTGCATTCCATTCATTCGTTCCTGTACTATTCATTACATAAATCAGGGGACAAGAAGGTGAAGTAGATGAAGTTGCTTATCATAGAAGATGATCCCTATCTTTCCGATACGATTCGAGAGACGGCTGAAAGAATGTTCGATGTCCAACAGGCATATAACGGCGAGGACGGCTTGTTTTTGGCCGAGCAAAACATTTTTGACATCATCATTTTGGATATCATGCTCCCTCACATGAATGGATACGAGGTTCTTCGGCAACTGCGGAAGAACAATATTACAACGCCTGTTATGATGTTGACTGCGAAAGATGGTATAGACGATAAAATACACGGTTTTAAAGTCGGGGCCGATGATTATATCGTGAAACCGTTTCACCGAGAGGAACTGTTGCTCCGCCTGGAAGCAATTCTGAGACGGGTCGGTGGTTTTCAAGAAGAGAATGCCATGACATTTAAAAAATTGAAGCTTGATTTAAAAAAGAAGACCGCCTCTATCGGTGAGAAGACCCTTTTAGTGAACGGAAAACAATTCGAACTATTAGAGTATTTGATTGTCAACAAAAATACGATTTTAACAAAAGAACAGATTTTTGACCGGATTTGGGGATTTGAGTCGGACACGTCCACAACAGTCGTGGAGGTGTATGCGAGTAAATTGCGTAAAAACTTGAAAGCGCTGAATTATGACATATACATCAAAACATTTCGCGGGTTAGGCTATATGTGGACAGAAAATGGTGAGGCCGATGTATAAAACCAAACTGTTCCGGAAAGAGCAATTAAAATTCATGCTGCTCAATTTAGTCGCCTTTTCATTCATTTTCACCATCTTTGACATCATTATTTTCCATGAAGTACAGCGCACCTTGTTTTCGAAAGCGGATCATGAACTGGAGGCGTTCCAGGACATGATCACCGACCAAATGTTGCCTAGGACCGAGATTCCGTTGCGAGAAAAAGGGCCGAACCGCAACCTTTCTCGGGAAGGGCGACAGCCGAATCCGAATCCACGGATCATCGTGCTCAAATGGGATGAACAAGGGACCATTGCGAATGAAAATGAAATCGGCACACTGCTCTATGAAAACTATTTTCAGACATACAAACTTGATCGAAAAAATTTGGATGTGTTAACAACCACAACGATTGATGATGAGTACCATTTCAGGACCATCCTCTTCCATAACCCAACGGATGAGAGCGCTGTCTACACGGAGCTTCTTATCAATATTGATGCGGAGTATACAATTGTCGATAACTTTGCTGAGTTGTTATGGATTTGTTCAATCCTGTTCATTCTGCTGTCAATAACGGCCAGTTATGTATTGTCCAAAAAAATGATGAAACCGATCATTCATTCTTGGAACAAACAAGCTGAATTTGTTGAAAATGCCTCCCATGAGTTGCGGACTCCACTGACCATCGTCCAAAATAAACTGGAGGCGCTTCTAGTGGAGCCCGAAGAAAAAATTATGAATAGATTTGAGCATATTGCCCTCGGCCTATCAGAAACACGGCGGTTGTCCAAATTGACAACCGATTTATTGACGTTGGCAAGAGCGGACTCTTCGGAAACCGAGTTGATGAAGCAACCCATTCGAATAGATGACTTAATCGAGGAAGTGTGCAGCCCTTTCATGGATATTGCCGAGTCGCAGGACAAATCTTTTTCCTTGGCACTTCAAAGTGCGGCGACCATCGAGGCGGACGAAGCCCGTCTCCATCAATTGCTCGTCATCCTGTTGGATAATGCGCTTAAATATACTGCCCAGCAGGATGAGATTCAAGTGAAGACGTATAAAGAGGAATCCAAAGTAATGATTGAGGTGAGCGATACCGGAATCGGCATCAAGCCCGAAAATACACAGCATATATTCGATCGTTTCTATCGGGAAGATAAAGCGCGCTCTCGTGAAACCGGCGGCACTGGACTTGGTCTTTCGATCGCCCAATGGATTGTTGACAAGCACGGCGGCACCATATCGGTCTCGCGGAATAAACCGAAAGGGACCACATTTAAAATTAAAATACCAACATAACCAAGACGATATCAGGCGTCGGGATAACCTCTTCCCTTCTCCTGATTTTTTTATTCTCAACTCCCTTAAGGTTTGTTTAAGGTTCGTCCCTAATAATACGAATCACCGGGGAAATGAAAGGAATGATACAACAAATGGCGACGACAGATAAAAAGGGTCTGCAAGGCCGAATAGAACTGAAACATGAGATTACCGAGATGGATTGTTATCTCCTGCGGAATCGGCTGAAGCATACCATGCAATCCGACCCGCATGTGAATGCTCGAGGGACCTACTTCATCCGAAGCGTCTACTTTGATAATTTCGATAACAAAGTATTAACTGAGAAGAAAGAAGGATATTTGGATCGCGATAAGTTCCGGGTTCGTCTCTATGACTATAAATCGGAAGTGCTCCATTTAGAAAAGAAAAGCAAACGGAACAACCTGACATACAAGCAGAAATGCCGTATTACCGCCGATGAATATGAAAGGATTCGCTGTGGAGACATTAGATGGCTGGAGAATGAGGAAAGAAGTTTGCTGCAGGAATTATGGATCCAAATGACTCTCTACCAATTAAAGCCAATTACCGTTGTGGACTATGAACGGGAAGTATTCATCTATCCCCACGGCAATGTCCGGGTGACGTTTGATAGCCATATCAAAACAAGCTTCCGGAACAATGACCTGCTCAATCCTGAATTGCCCATGGTTGCAACGGATTCCGATACTGTCATTTTGGAAGTGAAATACGACAACTACTTGCCCGACACCATAAAACAATTGCTTCAATTGGGAGACAGACGGAAAGGCACCTATTCTAAATACCAAATTAGCAGGATGTTTGGTTAATTAAAAGACTTCACTGCTTTGCGCCTACAAAAAATACGGAGGAATCTACAAAATGGACAAGATCACATTTACAGACATTTTCAAGTCAAGCTTTCTCGAGAAGACTTCAAGTTTTTCAATCATTGATTCATTAATCGGTTTGCTTGCCGGATTTTTCATCGGGCTGTTCATCTATTGGGTATATAAGAAGACATTTACCGGTGTCATCTACTCCCATTCATTCAATATCGCGCTCATCGTCATGACGATGGCAACTGCCTTGATTATCATGGGCATTTCGTCCAATATCTTGCTATCTCTCGGCATGGTCGGCGCTTTATCCATCGTGCGCTTTCGAACGCCTATCAAGGATCCAATGGATATTGTCTATATTTTCTGGGCAATTGTCTCAGGCATCTTATGCGGAGCAGGCTTTATCCCGCTAGCGGTTCTTGGCTCTGTGCTGATCGGCCTTGTATTAATGCTTTTCATTAATCGGGTGAAGATCGAAAACCCGTATTTGCTTGTCGTCCGGTATGATAAAACAGCAATCGAAACCCCGATTGAGCAGGTTGTTGCACAACATACACTTAAACATACGATCAAGTCAAAATCCATCATGCCAGGCGGCCATGAAATCACCTATGAAGTTCGCATCAAGCAAAACGATATGAATTTCGTCAACACCCTTTCTCATATCGAAGGCGTCGAGTCTGCAATTATGTTGAGCTATGATGGGAATTTCACAGCCTAAAAACAAGCATGCCCCCTCCGGATCATTTACTGGAAGGGGCTTCTTGTGGATTCTTACAGGTCATTCAAGACACTTAGGTTTGGATGAATAGAGGTATGTTCTTCGCACCAAACCTCAAAAACCTGTATATACTTGCAAAACAAAAGGAATATATAAGTTGAATAATGTAACATATAAATTGCATTATGGAATTTATATGTTACAATTTGATATATAAGGGGTTGAGAGGTCTTGAAAAACAATTTGAAAGTAGCCCGTGTTCAAGCGAATCTTACGCAACAAGAACTAGCCGTAAAAGTAGGGATAACTCGCCAAACAATTAGTTTGATTGAAAAAGGAACATATAATCCAACTTTAAAACTTTGCCTCACTATCTGTTATGCAGTCAATAAAACGTTGGATGAAATATTCTGGATTGACAAGGAGTGTGAATAGAGCGATGCCAATACAGCGGATCCAAGATGAACGTCTGGCATTGAAAAACCTGCAAAATATACGATATGTTTATGTCCTACAAACCCTAGGGATCATTGGGATCCTGGCATATAAATTTGTTGCAGAAGGGATGAATAGTTTAATAGAAAACCCTTCCCTATTAATGCTATTTATTGTTTCCACCATTTTATTGGCATTCCTGTCAAATGGCCGGGATGAACGTCTACTTTTAAGAAACCTCCAGATCATGCGTATTGCTTACGCGATACAGACCTTGGGAATAATAGGAATCCTGCTATACGATTTCATATTGAGTGGAATGAACGGAATGAAACAAAACCCCTTATGGATTTTGTTTATCGTTGTATCAACTATCCTTGCGTTTTTATCAATGGACAGTAGTGTGGAACACGAAACAAATGATTCTTCCCCACTAAAAGGGCTATTGATATCGCTTTTAGTGGTGACTGGAATTAGTATAGTGACTGGAATTTTCACAAGTTATAGTGAAGGTTTTACGGGAGTAGATGGGCTGTTAACAGGGGGGCTTTTTCTTATATGTGGTTCAGTTCCCTTCCTTTTTATCTATAACTTGCGTAAGAAAAAAAGAGATGAAAATATGGATGAATAGCAATTCGATGGTTGGTTCTTGTATTTTAGAAAACTTTCAAAGGGGATGATAATATGATGCCTAAAAAACAACGAATCATTTGGGGAATTTTTTACTTACTCTTAATACCACTGCCTTTGTTGTACTTCTATTGGGACAATATAGTTGGCTTGGTTGGCGGAGCTTTCTTCTTATATATTGCTTATTATATATTCTTTCGAAATCAACCCAACGAGTAGTGGTGGCGTACTGCTTGATTGAATGAAACACAGGAAGGAGTGTAGAGGATTATGCAATCTACAGAAAAGCTAAGCATTCTCATCCTATTTAGTTTAACAATAGCTGTTTATTTTATTGATGGATATCATGACTTTTTCCAACCGCTACTCTTTGTTCTTTTAGCCGTAAGCATAGGTTATTCTATCGTGTTCAGGAAAGAGCTAGATTATCAATGAATTCTGCTGTTACGCAGCATGTACAACTAATTATGGACTGAAGAAAGTCACGAAGAGCCGGTAACCCTTATAAGATAAGGATTTTCGGCTCTTACTCTATTGCAGTTCCTATTTTTGTGATAAAGGTTTTTCCGGTCGATTACAGCAATATTTGCAATTGGGATCATTGCACTTAGACTCAAGCCAATTATTACATTTCGGACAAAAATACGTATCAAAATCATCGTAGTAAATTAAATTAAAGTTGCATGTGGAGCAATACTTTTCTTCTTCGATTTGACCATACAATTCAAAGTCACCAATCGTCACTTTTCCATGAAGCTCTTTTATTTCCATGAAACCCCCTCCCAAAGCACTTTTATATTCGGTAGACGAAAAACACCTTTTTGGCAATTTTTATCCTCAACTCTCTTTGAATTTGAAACAGTTATGATTATAATCGCCTATAGTTTTTCTATAAATATGAAAAGCAGATCTACTGCTTCCCTGCCATTTCTCTCTGCTTCTCAGATAGCTTCGTCATTCGCTCGGATAATAGAAGAGTATACGAAGCAAGTTCCTCCTTTGTTTTGGTTTCGACATAGAACGGCTCACCAAAGCTAATGGTCGCTTTCCTCATTTTCAGCAGTTCACGAATTGACCGGGGGCCTTCATATACCGCGGGTACTACGGGTGCTTTTGCCAGGTTTGCAATCGTAACCGCCCCTCGTTTCAACGCAACATCTTCGGTCGTTCGGGTGCCTCCTGGAAATATACCGACCACTTCTCCACGTTTCAAGAGTTTGATCGGAATTTTAATACTGCTTGGAGAAGGATTCTCCCGATTCACCGGAAATGCGTTCAACTTTCTAAGAAAGGAGGATAGCAACTTGACCTGAAACAGTTCTTGTTTCGCCATGAAATGAATTGGCCTAGGTAAGCAAACCGCCAAAACGACAACATCCAACCAGCCTTTATGGGTGCATGTAACAATATACCCTCCTTCTGAAGGAAGCAAATGCTCGTCTTTGATTTCATATTTTCCAAGCAATCCTAGAATCATTCTTGCGATTCTCGAAATCACTGCATACATTCAATCACCTTTTATCATCTTGTTATAATACTAGGTACTAATTATAGAGTATAAGGGCTTTTTATTCCAGTTTAAGTGAGGCTCCCTTTTTTATATCATTGAAGAAAACAACTGAAGGGATCTTTTTGTAATTTTAGTATATTATACTTCATTGGAATTAAAGAGTTTTTTCTACAAGCCGCCATATGGTTATGAGTTTATCCCTTGTCTACCTTGAAGGCCAGAGACATGCAAAAGACTTTCCTCTTTTTCTAACAAGACTGCTGTTGACAGAAAAAATTACTTTCCTTTATCATTTCGTTTACTTTCTTTTTACTTTCATTTATTAAGATGAGAGTATCAATTGTTCTAAGGTAATTCCGATAAAGATCAGACAAACCTTAAGGGAACCTTAAATTTATCTTAAAATGTTATGAACTTACAGAAATTCAGCAACATTTTTCTACATAATCCGTCAATACTGTGTTAAAAATATATTTGACAGATTTAGATGGTCATGCGCCTCAGGACTTAGATTAAATTATTTCCAAGGTCTGTTTTTTGCAAATCATTGATGAGGTACGATGAACTCAACTAAACTCCGAAATTTGTTCATGCCAATTTAAATGTACAAAATGCTTTATTCAACTTCTGAAATCTATATGGCAAGTAATCTATATACCTTCAGATTTTTTGGTGTTTGGCAAACATGCTGCGTGCAGTAAATGAGCAAGTTTTAAAAAACTTGAATAAAGGAGGTGGACAAATGCAATCCATTAGGTGGAAAGAACATGAGCTTTTCCGTTTGATCGGACTTACCCTGTTTTATTTTACTATTTTGGTATTACTATTTTTGATTCACGGCTTCCATGACATGGATGCAGGGGCTTTCATTTACACAGAATTTTAGATAAAGGAGATTGTCCGATGGTTAGTATTTTAGCAGCAATAGAACAAGCGGCTCGCAAGCATCCCGCGAAAACCGCTTATCAAGTAGATCAAGTTATTTTGACATATAGCGATCTTTGGCATTTTTCTGATCGCGTTGCGCATTCCATTATGAAACTTGGTTTACAGAGACAGCAACCGATTATTGTGTATGGGCATATGTCCCCTTTTCAAATCGTTGCCTTTTTAGGAGCTGTCAAGGCAGGTCATCCCTATATTCCTGTCGATTCATCCATACCGTCTGAGAGATTGCAAACGATCATTGCAGCTTCCGATGCAAAGTTACTACTTTCAACCGAACCACTACATACAAATATTTCGATTCCAGTTACAGCAGTTGAGGATATGATTGCACAACCGTCCAACGAGCCGGTGCAGCCAAGTTGTTGGGTTCGAGACGAAGAGATCTACTATATAATTTATACATCTGGTTCGACCGGAAAACCGAAAGGAGTGCAAATAACGGCTAGTAATTTGGCCAGTTTCGTTACTTGGATGCAAGAGAACTTTCCTATTCAGGAATCCAGTGTGTTTTTGAATCAAGCTCCTTATTCTTTCGATTTATCTGTCATGGATTTGTATCCTGCACTCGTTGGTGGCCATACGCTTCATGCAATCACCCAAGAGCAAATTGCAAATCCAAAAGACCTGTTTGATTCGTTAGCTGGATCGAACAGCACGGTATGGACTTCTACCCCCTCTTTCGCGAAAATGTGTCTGATGAATAAAGAGTGGAACCAAGACTTGATGCCAGCCCTGACTACCTTTTTGTTCTGTGGTGAAGTGCTTCCGCCTTCCGTTGTCAAAGAAATCATGCAACGCTTTCCACACGCTGGCATTTATAATTTGTACGGCCCTACTGAAACAACGGTAGCTGTATCCTACGTAAAAGTGACAGAAGAGCTTGTCGATCAATTTGAACAATTACCGATCGGACCGCTGTCGAATCCCAATATCTCCTTATTGGAAGATGGAGAAATTGTAATTTCGGGCCCAACCGTCAGTGCTGGATATCTCAAAGCTCCTGAACTTACAGCAAAATCCTTTCAACTGCTAAATGGAAAACGTATGTATAAAACTGGCGATCTAGGGTATGAAAAAGATGGATATCTATTTTTTTCTGGACGTAAGGATTATCAGATTAAGCTACATGGATATCGTTTGGAAACCGAAGAAATTGAAAAGCAAATTGGGAATTTGCCACCCGTTTCCGATTGTGTTGTTCTTCCGATCGTAAAAGATGATGAAATTGTTTCCCTAAGTACGTATGTAGTCCTTCAGGAGCCCTTAACAGATTCGGCTTTTAAAATGACAAAGCAGCTGAAATCCGCGTTATCGGACTATTTGCCGTCCTATATGATTCCGAAAACGTTCAAATATGTAGAGGCGCTACCGCTAAATCCAAATGGCAAAGTTGATCGTAAACGATTGGCGGCTTGGGAAACAGTATGACGCCCTACGGTAATATTTTATTTTTCATCATCATCGGATTCTTGTTGCTGCCAACCATTTTGGCAGGTCTTCGCGGAAAACCAGCTAAAGGCTATAATATTTTTATCTCAATTATCGTTTTAGCGCTTATATTCGGGAATTCTCTTACTGGCTCAATTTCACTTATCCTATTTACAGTATTTCAGTTATTCTTAATCATCGGATACCAAACATATCGCTTTCAGAAAAATAACAGCTACGTGTTCATCAGTGCTGTACTGCTGTCCATTCTGCCGCTTGTGCTGGTGAAGGTTCTCCCACTGCTTGGCCTTCATCATGTATTTGGATTTTTAGGTGTGTCCTATATTACCTTTAAATCGGTACAAATGATTATGGAAACACGAGATGGCTTACTGAAAGAGAAGATCTCACTGATAGAGCTTGCTTATTTCTTATTGTTCTTTCCAACCGTTTCATCAGGGCCCATTGATCGGTGGCGGCGTTTTCGTAAAGATCTGCATACCGTACCGTCAAGTCAAGAGTACCAAAAACTATTATTGAGCGGGATTAATTATATATTTGTAGGCTTTTTATACAAATTTATTTTAGCGTATTTGATCTATAATTATGCGGTCGTTTTTTTACCAGATCAAACGTATAACTATTTGACACCTTTTCAAGGACAAATCGCGTATATGTATGCGTATAGCTTTTATCTATTTTTTGACTTTGCAGGCTACAGTGCGTTTGCTGTCGGTGTCAGTCGCATTATGGGGATCCAAACGCCTATTAACTTCAACCGCCCCTTTGCGAGTCGCAATATTAAAGACTTTTGGAACCGTTGGCATATGAGCCTTTCATTCTGGTTTAGAGATTACGTCTATATGCGCTTCGTCCTTTGGATGACAAAGAAGAAATGGATTCAGAACAAATATACGGTTTCCTATATCGGTTTCTTTTTATTGTTCTTTTTAATGGGGATTTGGCATGGATTAGAGTGGCACTTTGTCGTTTACGGCCTGTATCATGCCCTATTAATTGTCAGTTTTGATAAATTTGAACGCTGGAACAAAAAGCATAAGCTTTGGCCGAAAAATAAATGGACACAGGCATTCGGCGTGTTCCTCACTTTTAACGCAGTATGCTTTGGTTTCTATATCTTTTCAGGAATATTATTCTAATTTAGCTTCAGCTAGAGAAAAAGGAGAATTTTAAATGGAAAAACAACAAATTTTAGATATGCTAGTAGATATTTGCGAGGATGATATCATTTTAGAAAATCCGGATATTGATTTATTTGAGGAAGGGCTGTTAGATTCGTTCGGCACTATTAATCTATTAGTAGAAATAGATAACCGCTTTGACATTTCGGTGCCCATTACTGATTTTGATCGGGAAGAATGGAATACGCCAAATCGCATAGCAGGGAAATTAGCTGAGAGACAATGATCAAGAAAGGCTTTCTCTCACTATTCATTGCCTTTTTTCTGTTTGCTCTTGTTGTATTCTTTCCAAATTCCTGGATCAAATCCTGGATTCCTGAGGGGCATGTCGAGCAAGCTAAAACCAGCTTGTCTCCCCTTGTTTTTCAAGGGATTTATTTACAAGAACGCATGTTGCAGGAGCCGAATGCCCTGCCGTTATACGGATCATCCGAAGTGAATCGATTTGATCCCTTCCATCCCTATAATTACGCGAGAGCTACGGATGCCCCGTACTCGACATTTATGATTGGACGCGGCGGGATGCAGTCGATCACCCATTTTTTAAATTTCGCCGCACAGGAGGAAAATTTAAAGGATAAAAAAATCGTATTTATTATTTCACCACAATGGTTTACGAAAAAAGGGATGCCTGAACTTCACTTGGCACCTAACTATTCTTTACTGCACGCCTATGATTTAGCATACAATGAAGATCTCGATGAAGAACTCCGCAATCGGGGTATGAAGCGCTTGCTTGAATTCAACACGGTAAACCGGGATCATCTGCTGAAAATAATCTATGAATACAAAATATCGGATGGGCAGGAAAGAAAAATTATCGGGCCGCTTGCAGTGATGGCGGGCCATTTTAAAAAGGCACTCTTAGAAAAAAAGGACCTATATTATTCGCTTTTCCCGAAAAAACCTCATGAATTAAAAAGCAATGACATGCTAGTCGCAAATCAAACATTCGAGCAACAATTGCAGAACGCTGAAGAGTATGGCAAAAAACGAGTCACTAATGAATTTATGATTGAAGATAAATTTTATAAACGACTTGAAAATTCGGGTATCTCCAGAATGAAAGGAATGCGAAAAAACGAAGATTATACAAATTCCCCAGAATATGAAGATTTTCAACTCGTCATTGACCTGTTGAAGGATGCGGGTGCTAAACCTTTATTTGTATCAATTCCTGTGAATGGCTATTGGTATGACTATAACGAGTATCCTGAGGAACGCCGCCAGAAATACTATGATAAAATGAATCAAGTGTTAACAGAGGCGAACGTAGATTTTGTTGATTTCACCGCCCATGAATACGATCCTTATTTTATTATGGATACCATTCATATTGCATGGAAGGGCTGGGTATATCTTGATCGGGAGTTAGATCAATATTGGGCGCAAACCTACTAATTGCAAGACAGTCTTCAGTGATTTAGCACTGAGACTGTCTTATTTTACTTTACTTATTTTATGTAATGGCAGAGCTTACAGATGGCTTTGTCGCTTTGCCAGCCGGGCCGGGAACCTAAGAAGAATTCTTTGATATTTTTCCTGGGCTCAATTGGGGCTTCATAAAAAACCTTGTGGTCTTCTAAACATAAATCATTACTATGATCCTCTAGTCGAACTGTTTCATCATATGACAAAGGAACAATTTTTACACGAAACGTACTGTTCTATGGCTCTTGTAGAGGAAGAACCAAGTCGTTTATTAGAAAAGTTCACTTTATATGTACCACCGGCCATAAAAACGTACATAAATGAGAAACAGATATAAAAGCGAACAACAGACCAAGCTGCCAGCATTTGGTCTGTTGTTTTTCCGCCCACTCTTCAAATCTCCTTATCAAGTTGAATACAGTTCTAGATGCCAATCTCCCTCAATTGCTCCGTAATCATTTCAATCCTCTTGCCATCGTCCCCTCTTCCCTCTTTATTTTTCGAAAGTTTTAATTCGCGAACAATTTTTCCATCCAGCATTAACAAGATGCGCTCTGCCCGGGCAGCTACTTTCACATCGTGCGTAACAAGCAAAATGGCTATTCCTTCCTGATTGATCTCAGAAAATATATTCATAATTCCCTGTGCAGATGTCGAGTTGAGTGCCCCTGTAGGTTCGTCGGCAAATAGGATATCCGGATTGTTCATTAGAGCTCTACAGATCCCGGCTCTTTGAAGCTGTCCTCCCGAAACTTTTGATATGTCACGGTCTTTGAGCCCTGCAATACCTACCCTTTCCATGAGTGCTTCTGCTTTTTGCGTAATAGATGCGACATTTTTTCTGTTATCCTTTACGGAAGGTAGAATAATGTTGTCGAGCATATTCAAATTATGCAGCATGGTCGGCTGTTGAAAAACGATTCCCATTTTTCTTCTCCGTAGATCAGACAGCTCCTTCTCCCGCAGTTCTGATATATCCCTTCCATTCATCAACACGCGTCCACCCGTTATTTCATCCATCCCGCTTAAAGCGAACAGCAGCGTCGATTTTCCTGATCCGGAAGGTCCCATAATTGTAACGAATTCTCCTTGGTCAATTTCTATAGAGACATGGTCGAGGATGGTTCGCTTTTCATTCCCTTCACTGAATGATTTAACAATTTGATCACCGATTAAGAGCTTTTTCATAGTCTACCCCTTTATATTTCCGGAAATTGTCAACCGACCTGCCCCCAACGCGCCAACAACAGTAGCAATCAGCACGAAGCTGATTAGCAACAGTGGACTAAACAGATAGGCAGTAATTGGATTGATTGTGAATTGGAAGGTTGAGGCTCCAAACGAGGAGATCAATCCGCCGGCTATCATTTCTCCGAGCGTGTTTGCTAAAATTGTGCCTACAAAAATACCAATCACTAAAATGAATACCGAGCGTGAAATGTACTGCGTTTGAATATCCGAATTGGTAAAACCAATCGCTTTTAAAACAGATATCGAATACCTATCTTTTGCGATCAGCATTTTCATAAATAATAGTGTAATGACTACCGATAGAATTAACGCAACTGCAATAGCCGAATAGGTTGCCTTGCCGACAGAATTCATCGTGGAACCAAATGTTTGCAAGATATATTGGTTTATATTGGACACCTTTGCGTAACTAAATTTACTAGCGTATTCTGAAACTTTACTTTCAATAAGAATTGGATCTGCAAGTTTCGCGGCGAATACCACCCACATACTTTCTGCCGTATTGTCATCAAAGACAGCTTTTGCAGTCTTACCTCCATTGGTAATATCGGAATAAATGCCGCTGACTGTCAGATCTTGTTCCATCCCATGTATGACAACTGGGACGGTGTCTCCTACCTTTCTGGCCAATTCTTCTGCATTTAGAACCGAAAGAGCAATCTCATCTTCGGCAATTGGTGCCCTTCCTTCTGAATACTCTACTGGAAATTGAGAATGATCGCCTATTTCAATTTTTATTGTTTCCTCGGTGCCATCTTTCAACCTCATCTTAAATGTTTTGGTTGTAAACATAGCATACTTTGAAATCGTATTGTCATTTTGCATCATATTACGAATCTCCGAGGATTTCCCTACAATATTTTCTGTCTGCTGAACATCTATTCGTAAATCACTTTTACCTATCCCCATATATTTAATAAAATCATCCGAGGAAATGGTGTTGTAAAGATTTTGCGGAACAATCATCATAAAAGTTGAAATAACAAGTACTGCGAGCATTGTGCCGTATAATCTTTTCCTCGTTAGGACATCTTTGATTCCCAGATAAATATTAGCAGTAAGCAGTTTCTTGTCGCGGAGGCGAAAGCCCTTTGTCCTCTGAGTTTTATCCTGCGACATTCCAAACCGAATTGCTTCGGCGGCAGAGATTTTGTGAAACCTTTTCAGGACTCCGTTTACGTAGACAAGTATGGCAGTAAATACAAACAGACTACCGAGAACCCCAAATAACCATCCAAGAGAAGCATTTTCGCTTTCCCCCATATAAAGACGGATATTAGCTAGAAGAACTCCTTGGAATAGAAAAGATAGCAAAAACCCAAGAATACTGCCCATTGCTGCAATAAACGCATATTTCCCTAAATACATCCTTTTTATATCTGATACACGCAGCCCTATTGCTTTCATAACGCCTATTTCCCGGTAATCTTCTTCAATTTTCGTAAGCAGCGTAAAACGGATACACATGAAAGCGATCGCAACGACAAGTAAGCTGACGAGGATGATGACTCCGATCATCATGCCATCGGAAATGGCGTTTATTGTTTTAAAGAGTGGATAAGTTAGTGTGGGTCCGTTCGTTTCAAGATCTGCCAAGGCATACGCAGTTTCAAATTCCTTGAGCTGTGAAAAATCGACTAATCTAAATTCAATCAAATATTCTATGCTTCCACGGTTTTGCAAGTCTTCAAAGTCATTCGGGCTAATCAGAAACCTCTTAGAAGAAGCAAGCGAGGAATTCATCTGGGAATCACGTAGAAAACCTGCAACAGTAAAAAGCTTCCCACTAATGACTGCCTCGTCTCCCACTTTTGTTATGCCATCTTTCCAATAACTTATCGGGACATAGAGCTCTCCGTCATTTACCTGAATGATGTTTCCATTCAAATCAAGTAGATAATCAAATTTCTCGCTTTGAACACTAAACCCGTTATCCTGGACATGATTGACTAACGAATGGTTGCCAAAACGTATTTGCGAACCATCGATGTTGAGAAATTTGAGCACTTGAAACTCCTGGACATTGTCGTGCTGCTCCGCAAATTCTTCTAGCCGGGCAAGATCAATATCTCCCCTATGCATTTGCATGAAATGCGGAGTCTCCGACCGTTTCATAAGTGTATCAATCGCACCTGAAAGATGAATAACAAGCACCGCTGCAAGAGAGACAAGCATTGCTGCGGCCGCAATAAATAGGGTGGTTGCTAACGTGATCAATCTGCTTTTTGACATATCATTGCGGATCATTCGGGAATACATACGTCACCTCTATGCCTTGATTTTTTATCGATCGTAAGTTAAACAACTGCTGTTTCGCATCACCATATCTCCAGATTCATCATGATAAATCTCTAGCTTCCGCCTCTCCCCTGCCTGCAAAAAAATGCACGAGTGAAATGATGAATGCCCGCTTTCTTAAATTGACAAAGTTAGATTGAACATACTAATTGAACATACTATATCGTTGCCCACGTTAACCATTGATATTTTCATCTTCAATTGCGAATATATTCAACGTATCCATCAGGCTTCCACTTTCCGCACCAAGCAACCTTTCCACATTAAACACGAATGCCTGAATCCGCAAACCACGCTCTTCGTTTGTCATTTGAATCAAATCATCATCAAAAACTGTATTTGCATACGTCACTACCATTTCCATACACTCATACGGAAACGGCGTATTAAACATTCCCAGCTCGATCCCTTCACGAATCATTCCCGTCAGAATCGGCGTAAGGCCCTGGATGATGACCCTCTGGATTTTCTGATGCATCAGTGCATTCTGCGGTCTGTGAATATGATCCATGATTTCCTCACTGCTTCCGCCACTTAAGCTCATCGATCTAACCACATGTAAGATTCGATCCAGTACAGGGATATCTTTGTTTTCAGCAATCTCTGTCGCTCCACTTAAGAGACGATCGCTATACCTATCAATCAAAGCATCCATTATATCTTCCTTTGATTTGAAATGATGATATAGCGTTCCCCTGGCAATGCCAACATTCTCCAGAATATCGTTTGTGCTTGTGCCATCAAAGCCCTTTTGAGCAAATAGCATATCTGCTGCATCTATAATTTCATTCCTGCGTTCTTCCGCATCTTTTCTCATTAGCTCCTCCTTACCGACCGACTGCCTGTCTATATAAGTATAGCATCTTTTTATCCGCTGTCTAGTAAGTTCATAAACTATTTAAAATCAAAAAAAATCCATTAATACGATGGATTTAAGTAACACTACATTATTCTTTATATGTTTCATTGCAATACGCAATAATATAAACCATTAACTGCAATACATCCTCAATCTTCTGCTTCTTCGATTTATAAAATCCGGTTCCTTCCCCTTCTCGCATGCTAATGACTTCATGAATAAGGGGATGCCATCTTTCTGGAACATGATCGAGAGCGTATGTACATACTTCGGCTTTTGAAGTGACAGCTTGTTCTTGCAAGGTATAGAATGCACGCAACACACCTGGAACAGACCAAAGCATTTCCTGCCGTATCAGTTGATTTGGCAAGAAAACCGCAATTCGTTTATATTTCCTTAACGTATTGATTCGTCCTGCCCAATAGATATTCATATTACGAAGGACAATGGAAGTCAAATCACTATTTTGTACTTCTATATGAAATGAGGATATATCTGGGCCTATCACGCGGATTCCTTTGTTTTTCATCATCCACCATGTAACTGGGTTCATCTCATGTTTGCTGCGCTTGGCTTTACCCCCATTGACATAAATACATTCACTCACATCGTTCCAATTCCGACCGGCTTCTTTTGCAAGAAGGTAACTACCGTCCAACTCTATTTTTTGTTTTTGCTTTACTTCTTGGTGGATGAGTGTAATAGCTTGCATCTCTGCATCACCCAATGACCTGTTGACCATCGCCATGAAGTCAATATCACTGGAACCCTCTTGATACGCTCCCAATGCAACCGAGCCATGTACATACAGACCTTCCAACGTTTCAGGCAAGTGCTGCTGGCATAAAGAGACATAGTCATTCAAAACATGTTGGACTGACTCTGGTATTCGTGAATCCATATGATTGTTTCCCCTCCCATAACTAAAGACAACCTATCTATTGAATGGAACCTGATAAAGTTATGAAAGGTTCCTTATCCTCTAAATAATATTCCGATAATTTGTTATCATGGACATCCCTTATTTTCCAAGCAGATAGAAATAGTTCAACATATTTAGCTAATACAGTGAGGAGGTGCTGCAACTCCTTTGCCTTCTCGGCGTGAAAGAACGTCCATCCCGTTGCTCGAGAGTCAAAGGCTATTCCATTCCTTGCACTAGTATTCACTTGATATGAATAGTATCTGCATGACAATGGAACGCAAATTTATTAAAGAAAGCCACCTGCCTGCTGCTAGGTAGGTGGCTTGTTCAGACTTCGGATAAAATGATTAGAGCAACATTCGTAAATAGGTCTCGAAATTCACGCCTGCCACAGTTGGAATCTGTTGCTCCGCTGTCGATTTGATGGCAGCAGCTAAAAACGTTTCTGCCAGCTCCATGGCCTCTTCGGCAGTTTGACCGCGCATCATTCCGCCCATGATGACAGATGCAAACAAATCCCCCGTCCCCGAATAGCTTTTGCCGTTATATTCGCGAAGAGTGTAATAGGAATGTGATCCGTCGATATACATATTGCCAACGTGCTTAGTGTCCAAATTGACGGGCGGATTCAAGCCGGTTATAATAACTTTCGCGTTTGTTGCGGACTGCAGTTGCCGGCCCGCTTCCTCCAATGCGAGGAAATAATCTTCATCTGCCTGATAAGTTTGCAGTTTGTCATACGACAACCCCGTTAGCAAACAGCACTCCGTTACGTTAGGCGTAATCAGATCTGCACGCTTCACAAGTTCCTTCATATAACCAATCAGCACATCAGTAAAAACATCATACATCGCTCCCCGATCGCCCATCACCGGGTCGACAAGCAGTGTCGTCCCCTCTTTATAAAAAGTATGTAAAAACGAAAAGATATTTTCAATTTGCTCCTTTCCTGTCACGAAACCCGTATGGATTCCGTCAAAAACAGTATCCAACTTGCTCCACTCGTCAATAAAATGATTCATCTTTGACGTTAAATCCTCACAATAATAGCTAGGATACTCTGTCTGTGACGTCAAAATGGCAGTCGGCAATGGCACTGCCTGAACTCCCATGACAGATAAGACCGGGATGGCCGCTGTGAGCGAGCATTTCCCGAAGGATGACATATCTTGGATGACAGCAACTTTTTTCATTAGATTCCCACCTGACTCTTTGGTACTTCCCTTCCCACCATCGTACCACAAGATCAGAAAAGCCAGAATGCAGAGAACGACATTTGCCTCCACCATTTTTCTGACCACTATTACTTTCATCAAACTGGCACTTTTGTAACGGTCAGACATTCAGTAAAATAAAAACTAATCAAAATTCCATAAAGTGAGGAAATGGATTCGATATGCAAACTATACAACGCCACACACCAACAAAACCAAGTATAAAAACGTTTGATTTAGTACTTACAGCCATTTTGTCGACGCTTGTCCTAGTGTCAACAGCATTTATCAACATCAAACTGCCGATCGGTCAGGGCGGCTTGATCCATTTGGGGACTGCTGCACTTTTCATTGTTGCCATTTTATTCGGTCCAAAAAAAGGAGCGTTGGCTGGAGCAATCGGGATGGGCTTGTTCGATATTTTTGGCGGCTGGATCATCTGGGCGCCAACGACTATAATCGCCCGTGCCTTGCAAGGCTATATCGTCGGGAAGATTGCTTGGTCGAAAGGTCACCGGGGAGATCATGTTAGACTGAACATCTTAGCTGCCCTCATATCCACGCCAGTCATGCTGGCCGTGTATTATATTGGTCAAGCTATTATGTATAAAAACTGGGTGGCACCACTGGCATCCGTCCCGGGTGACATCATTCAAAGCGCTGTCGGTTTGCTGATTGCCATACCGCTTTGCCTTGCATTGAGTAAAACACCATTTTTCCGGAAGAAATTTTTAAAATAGACAACGAGATAAGACTGATTTAGAAGAGCCCTACAAACAAGAAAAGGTATGGAAATCAAAATGATTTTCATTTAAAGTAGCTTTTTCCTTCTTTTTCAGTTCGTTCGTTTGGTTATTAAAAGGGCGTGGTATTGCGGTTTGAAATATGTATTGTTTGCTGTACATTTCTGGGGTCGTCCATTTTCGTGATTTTATGTGAGGTTGCATTTTAAAGCGACCACATTTAAATGATAAAAAATGTGATTCTCTGAAAAAGAACTACATTGTACTGAAATCCTTCTATAAGATATCCTGGGCCAGTCAATTAAATTAAATTGAAAAGAGGAGGCAAACGCCCCCTCTTTTAATCAATTATTTTAATTCTCTTTGCAATCATGAGTTCAGCTACTTTATTCCTCAAGATACAGCCCCTGTTCCTGAACAATAGAATTCCATCGAGAAATCATAGGTTTTAGACGAACCGTTTTTCCTATACGTTCCACTCATACTTACATCCATAGTTTCACCCGCATCAAGAATTTTCCCGTTGTATGCACTTGAGTCCATGTTCCTCTAGCATCGCTTGCTTTAGAGACATTGATCTGATACCTGCAAAACCCATTCTTCCAAGAAAATGATCAATATTGAAAGTACCTTTTACGTTTATTGTTCTGGTACTATTAGCGAATGAAATGTTGACTTTCCTAGTAGCAGTTCCTATAGCGAAGGGCATTATGGCGCCTGAGGTCTAAGGTTCCACTAGAACGCTGAAAGTAGCTAAATCAATTACAAATTCTTTGTAATCTTCAGGAGCCATAAAGTACTCATCTTTAAAAGTTGCCAGTGAATCTATAGAAATTTCTGAATTTGGATACTGTAAATTTTCCTCTTCAACTATTTTTACATATTGCTCATACAACTCTTCTTTTTTCTCTTGTGTTAGCCCTAGTTCTTCGGCTGAAGTTAACTTCCCACCAAAAATAGTCATTACAAAAATAAGTCTCATTAAACTAAAACCAGCTTTTTAAATTTTTCTCACTGCTACCGCTCCTTTTGGGATATTTGATGTGAATTCTCCTTGCCCTAAAGGGGCCTCCGCAATTGCAACGCCCTGCGTCTTTAGATTATTGTCGTCACGGAGCGAATGGATATCAATGTTGTGGAATCCATGAATCCTCCCTCGATCAACACCGCAGGCATAGAGCTTTCACGGAGCATGTGGAAATTTGCTGTCTTCACTCCCCGATCACGTAACCCCATTGCCGTTACGATACCCGGATGGATAAGAGCAGCAATATCTTTGGCCGCTTTGGAGGCTGGGATACACTTAAGTCTCTGCCCCTCCCCCGCTATGCCACTTACCAGTCAAAGCATTATGGTGAATAGATACGAGCGCATCAGCTCCCCACTTGTTGGCCTTGTCGGTCCGTGTTTTAAGGGGTACGTCTGTTTTCCCTGTTGGATCATCGAGCCGAAGAATCTGCACGCCCTCATATTGTTGCAACGCAGTCGCACAAGCCAACAAGACATTGTTATTAAAAGACCATTCGCGCTCGTCATCTGGCGACCGTTTACCAGGTGTGTTGATGCCATGCCCGGCGTCTAAAGCGATTTTGACCATTATAACAACTCCCTTGTCATATTTTGTGAGGCTATATTGCTCTATGATTTTGTTAAGTTTGACCGGATAGTTGATATACGTCGCATAGCCGGCTGTTTTGACGGCTGCAGTAGCCAACTTGTAATGTATGTTGTACAATATCCTTGTACATGTTGGTATTAGGGGAATTGTAATGTTATCCCAGAGATTAAAATCTGCTCATAAAAGATTGAAATTGACTCAAGAGGATCTGGCCGCAAAAGTTAATACTACAAAAAGCACAATTAGCAACTACGAAAATGGATACAGTACCCCTTTAAACAAAATGTTGGTACTTTTATCAAATACTCTTGATGTTTCAACTGACTATCTTTTAGGCAAGTCGGAAAGTTTAAGTACTCCCAATGTTGTAAAGGTCGCATGACAAGAAATAAATTTGTCTCCGGAAGAAATACTATTATTTAACGAGCTAAAAAAACATCCGATTATGCTTCATGACTTAGCAACAAACCCAGAACAAAAAGTGAAACAATTGATCAAGGTATACAAAATGCAAAAAATGTTTTTGGATGACGAGGAAGAGGAATATGGCGATGGATTTGGCGAGTTAGAGGACTAGCATATTTTTTTACCTTCAATTAAGTAAATTTATGAAATAAGAAATTATAACCAAAAGACTCGCGGTTCCTGCCGCGTTTCATTTTAGACAAACAATAGGTATATTTACACAATCAATTTAACCTAGAAATTAAGGCCGTGATGTTTTTGCAACTACGACACCAACACACTGATTTACTGGGAAGAGCGTGCCGATAAGGTACTCTCCCATTTTTTATATACATACCCGGATGATATTAACATCTACGACATTTGTTGGCGATATGGAATCCGGATATTGCCACTCGACCGCCCCTTCTTGGATCATTATGAAATTGCACCAGCTGTGGGATTGAAAGCCTTCTCTATTCCCGGCAATAAGGGTGGTCGTCGAGGATTCATTTTCATCAAGGAGGGATTGAATAAAATTGAAAAGAAGCTGCTCATTGCAGAGGAGTTTTGTCATCTATATTCACACTACTCCCCTCAGTTGAGTGTAGACAAGTATGTTTTGGCCAAGAATGAGCAGCAGGCTAAGCGGATGTCCGCTTACTTGTTAATGCCACAACGGTTCATGGGACAAGTATATGCCGACTCGTTAGACGACGCTGTGCTGATCAGTAACATAGCAGAATACTTTTTGGTGACTGAAGATTTTGCGCATTATCGGCTGGAGTTGATTTTTCACCATAAGGTCGATGCACTAACTAGTTTACATGGAAAGCTAGCCTCATTTAGTGTTCATCGTATAAAAATATTTTTATTTTAGGGGGTGGGACTATTAATTCACAATTAATTGGAGGATTACAAGTTATCCTCTTCATTATTGGTTTTATTGCAACAATTGGAGGATATATTTTTACATTTATTAATTCCCGATTAATTGAACGTAAAATTCTAAGAGTAGAAATACAAATCTTGTACAATATTTTAGGATTTATACTATTTGTAATTTTCATACCTCTAATGTTTACCCTAATGTTGCATGGGCAATTCCCTAATTTATTTATAAATCATAGTATTTTACTAAAGGTATTCGTTATAGCAGGTATTATACAATTAATTAATCTAGTAACGTTAATTTTTATATTGGTACCATATAAGGAAAACAAATTAAGTAGAAAGATAACGCATAATCAAAAAGCAATTATGTTGATGGGTGCCGTAACTTTATTAATTAGTGCTTTGAGTTCTGTAATTTTTATATCTTTTGCTATTGAGGGATACTATTCAGCTCCTAATGAACAAGCTAAGTTTACTACAATAGGTACTATGTTCATGTTCTACTTAGTAATATTTATACCTAATTATTACTTGTTCAGTAGAAGAATTCGTTCAAAGGTACTTGTTGAAGTTCATTTAATTGATGGGAGTATTTTGTCATCACTAATTCTGTCTCATAAAACATTTGGTAAAAATATTTTTCTTTATGACGCTGAAAAGGATGGCAGAAACAATATTGTGATTATTCCTAAGGAACAAATCAAGTTTATTATAAGCTTGGAGTTTTTAGACAGGAATACAACTTCTCTTCCAGAATCTGAACTTAAATCTTTCAGCAGAAAAGTTATTAAATATCCAAAAAAGTAGTTATCGAAGCATTTTATAAAAAGAGGAGGAAATAAAATGAAAGAAATTATTTATTTGGATATTGACTTGATGAATTCAATGTTGGCACAACTCGATGAGGGGTTGATTAACAGCTATTCTCTTGAACAACATTCCCAAGAAACAGACAATGAATTATCAGAGAGCACACGGGGAAAAAAAGCAGGATTATCCGGAGAGGTAAACGTAGGTACAGGAGCCCTTACTGGAGGAACATTATCCTTTGGAGCAAATTTAGGCAATGAAGGAACTGAGAGGCAAGCCTATTCAAAATCCATCTTGGAGGGTCAAAATCATATTTTAAATAAGGCTTTTCACGATTATGCTTTAGAAGTTTTAATAGCAAAGTTGGAAGAAGAGGTTCTTCTGGTTACTGAACAAGATTGCGCGGAGGGAGACTTGTATTTAAGTGAATCGACATATCGCTTCTATGACTTTGGATTAATTAGCAAGGCCAAAAATTCAGAGTTAATGCAAAAGCTTCTGTTCGATGATATCCAGGGAAGAGTTAGCGCGGGGATTACTATAGAGTAATTCTATTCGTTCAAATGGAAGACATTTTACAACAGAACAAGCGTCCACTTACTCTTTCATTCATAGACTCTATATTGAGAACATGATAGGCTTATCAATTACACACACTCTTTTTAATGTACCAACTACAGAAATGGAGGTCCCAAAATGAAAATTATTCTTGAGGCCATCCTTGTTGCATTAACACTCCATGCGATCTACTTTATCGGCATCCTGTTGTTCGGATGGTTTCTGACACAACAATATACCCCCAACATAGAAACCAGTTGGAACCATGTGGAGGGCATGAACAATCAAGTGGTCTTTGGAACAATGGCGTCTCCCCCTTTTCCTCTTGTTTAGTTTTCTAGGTGTTGTGCTTCTTTACGGCTTGTCCCGGTTTGCGCACAACCGAACGAAGCGGTCAGGAGATAAAGAATGGCCGACCAAATAGGGAAACCTTGGTTTCATTTGGTTTCCCTCGTATCAAACGAAATCACTCCTGCACTGCTCGTCTACCCCTATTTCATACACTTAGTCATTTTCCTTCTTTGCTGTTCGAATAAAGGCCAATGAATCAGAGCTTAAAGGAGTCTACTTCTACGAGGACTTAGCTTGAGAGATGGAATACGGAAGTTTCGTTATTACTAAGAAAAACGTTTCCCCAAAAAGCCTCCTATCCACTCTGGATAAGAAGCTTGTTCTTTCTATCGTCTCGTCATGCATTCTTCCCCATCCATTGTTTCTGGCATTTTTGCAAGACCAGAATCAGGCTGGCTGCTAAAACAATTAGAAGAGCGATAAATTGGGAGGTCGACAAGATTCCCACTTCTCCTCGAATGATATCCCCTCTGAAAAACTCGATAATAAATCTTCCCGTACTGTAGAGAATCAGATACGAACAGGCAACTATCCCGACCTTGTCCGTGCGCTTGGCTACAAAAAGCAACAGAACACAGACCCCAAAGCTGAACACGCTCTCCATTATTTGCGTAGGCACTAAAGCAATCCCATTCGGCGCGATGTCCGAGTGATGAAAAGTAATCCCGAACCAACTGTTTGTTTCTGCTCCATAACAACAGCCTGCGAGAAGACAGCCGATTCTTCCGAACCCTTGGGCCAAAGCAATGGATGGCGCAAATAGATCCAAATGCTGGAGGAAAGGAAGCTGATGGATCTTGCAATACAACAAGCCTGTCAAGATTCCTCCGATGATACCTCCATAGACGACATATCCTTCTCCAATGTTCAGAAGAATGCCTGGATTGCTAAATATTTCCGGCAATTGCGTGAGCCAATATAACAGTTTTGCTCCAAAGAATCCACCGAGGAGGCCCCATAATGTCAATGAGGAAATATGCTTCAAGTCAAATTGATGTTTCTCGGCTCGGTACACGAGGAGCTGATATGCCAGAAATATTCCGATAGCGATCATTAATCCATATCCATACAAGGTTATGGGTCCAATCGTAATAAGTTCGTTGTACAAGTGCTTTCCTCCTAAAACATATGTAAAATGGGCTTGGTTGCTACATACTACCTACCATACCCTACCCTTACTGCTGCATCAACCATTTCCATTCCATCTTAATAACCCCTCATGACGATCTACAAGCGATCTCTTTTCTCTCTCTTTGAAGTCAACAAATGAACTAACAACCAAATACCACCCACCACACATAATATTAATAGTACTGCTCCGAACAATAACATGAGACTAAACATGGAAACTCCCCCTCAATAATTCATTTCGTTTTTAATATTATTCATTATTTCCACTACTTATTAATTGTATCAATCGAGAAATTCCCTTTTTGGAACGATAACATTACTCAAAACGACTAGTTAACATATTGGTATTTCCATACCTGTCAGTTATTTTTATTCAACTGCCTGTATCCGATCAAACTGCATCTCTTGTTATTTAAAAACTGACGGATACCGATTGGAACGGCGTCATTCGCCGGATCAGTATTCCATGCGAAATGATTTCAATCATCTAAGATGCTTTAGTATTAGTTACAATAGGAACGATTATCTATGTACGATGTTCCCAAATCCCAATGACAATATCCGTTAACGTGAGAAGTGATTAAAATTGGGATTCCTATTCTTTTAGGCAATCAATGTACTTTCATCAAAGCAAATCTCATAGGCAATCGCTACTCGGTTTTACCTTCATGATACTTCAATAAAAAACACCTCTTCAGACAATCATATCCGAAGAGGAGTAAATACTTATATTATTTTGCAATACATATAATTTTCAGTACTTTCACTTCTCTTCGAGCACTTCTCATAACTTAAACAGATAGGATTCCCGCTAATCGGACATTGGGTAAAATAAGGCCGGATATCAAAGATTTCGCGTAAATGTCTGTCTGTCATCACCTCAGACACTTTGCCTTCAGTAATAATGTTCCCATCCCGCATGGCGATGAGAAAATGAGAAAAGCGGGATGCGTGGTTGACGTCATGCAGAACCATCACAATGGTTTTCTGTTCTGCAAGATTCAATTGTTTTAACAGTTCTAATACATCAAGCTGGTGTGCCATATCTAAGTAGGTAGTTGGTTCATCCAAAACTAATATATCCGTATCTTGGGCCAGCGCCATGGCGATCCACACCCGCTGCCTTTGACCGCCTGACAGCGCTTCGATCGGCCGACCGGTAAACGGCTGCAGATTGGTAGCCTCCAGTGCCCAGTCCACCATGTCCTGATCTTCAGAAGACATTTTTCCAAAGAAGGATTGGTGCGGGAATCGACCGTACATGACTAATTCCTTAACAGTCAAGCCTGCCGGTGCATCGGCGGTTTGCGGTAAAATAGCAAGTTTTTTCGCTATCTCTTTTGAGGCAGTTTGATGAATTGCCTTTCCATCAAGATAAACTGCACCGTTCTGAACTTGCAAGACGCGTGCGATTGCTTTCAACAAGGTAGATTTCCCGCAGCCGTTCGGTCCGATGATGGTAGTGATCCGGCCAGCAGGAATGGTAACACTCAAATCTTCGAGTATCAGCTTCTCGCCGTAGCCTACTCGTATGGTATCGACCTGTATCATGTCTTTGCCTCCTCCTCATTTGTCATGAAAAAACGGATCGCTTCACTTAAGATGGCAGGTACGATGGACATATGGTTCTCCCCTTCTGGTGAACGAAACATGACAGAGGCGGGAGAATCAGTTCTCAACCTTTCATAGAGGTGAAAGGCATTGTCATACATGTTCTGTTTTTCTCCTTTTTCAGCACCAATGAACAGTTTTTTGCCTGGCAGACACTTCATCTGCCCCTCCTGGAAAATCTGGCATTCATTCCACCAAATCGAAGGACTGCAGCTAATATAATTTCGAAACAAGTCAGGACGTCTACATAACGCATATAGTACAAACAATCCGCCTAGCGAATGGCCAAATAAAGTTTGCTGATTCGCATCAATCGGAGCCGACTCGCCTACAAAAGGCAGGAGTTCTTTTTCAATAAATCGCAGAAATCCATCTGCTCCGCCATGAGCTGGCCATGGCGTGCCATCCGGTTTGGGAGGCAGGGACACCGTTGACGATGGGGGGGTAAAATCAAATACACGCACAGAAGGGAAAACTTCCGCAGTTCCATAACCGATACTGACAATTACCGTGGGCTCAACTTTTGTTTTGTCGGAACGCCGCCATTGCAGCTTCAATATTTCCTTACTCATGGTGCCATAGGCATTCCCATCTAATACATATAGAACTGGGAACCCTTCCAGAGGTGCGCTTACCATGGGAACCGAGATGGTTACTTCATATGACTCCCCCACAACAGGGTGCTGAAAGGTTTTATAGTGTTGTTGTAACATCCATCACATCTCCCTTTTTATCGTAATGATTGGACAGAACGCGAAGAACGCATTAATAAGTAAATGAAATATGGTACGCCAATAATAGAGATGACAATACCGACCGCCAACTCGGCAGGCGCGAAGATCGTTCGTCCGATCCAATCGCTCATCACGACAAGCAGCATGCCGACGATACCGCTGATCGGAAGTATGTACTGATGATGGATTCCGACCAAACGCCTTGCGATATGCGGAGCGATCAAACCGACGAAACTGATACTTCCAGAAACGATTACACTCGAACTGATCAACCCGACAGCCCCTAGAAGAATGAGCAAGCGATGCCGATTGGCCTTTAATCCGAGTCCGACAATAGAGACCTCATCAAGTTGCATGAGATTCAATGTGGATGCTTTCCAGAACAGGACTGGTACGACCAATAGAAACCATGGAATCATGGAGACGACCTGTTCCCACGAAGCACTATAAATACTGCCGGATAACCAAACGGTCGCCATTTCAAAATCTCTCGGGTTCATTTTTAAGGAAACAAAAAGCGTCAAAGCACCAAATCCAGAATTTAACGCAATTCCGACCAAGATCAACCGTTTGGGATCAAGTTCCCCGCGTTTCCTGGAAAACAAAAATAAGAAGAATGCCGCTAAAACCCCACCAATCCAACCCCATACAGTCATGCCGGCCATCGACAATCCACTCATCCCGACTACATTACCTTGAATGAAAAACATATAGCAAACGACTGCCAATCCGACCGCCGACTGGATTCCCAAAATGCCGGGGTCCGCCAATTGATTCTTTGTAACGCCTTGCAATACCGATCCCACGATGCCTAAGGCACAGCCGACGAGTGCACCGATGACAATACGCGGCATGCGGAACTCAAAAATCACTAAACGATGATCGGCTACATGATCCACCCCGAATAATGTTCGTATAACTTCGACTTGTGTCATTTCAAAGAGTCCAGACGTCAAGCTGACATACATAATCAGCAGGACGCACGCGATGCCTAGCAAAAAGAGTTTAATAAAACGGTTACGAATGTTGGTTCCCTCCCTTCACCTTGATGAGATAGAGAAAGAAAGGAACACCGATTAAAGCAGTCAGGACGCCTACTGGTGTTTCAAATGGCGGATTGATCGCTCTGCTGAAAATATCTGCCCATGCCAACAACAGCGCGCCTAGTAAACCCGCAAAAAAAATGACCCTTTTGTAGTCTTCACCGACCAAAAAGCGGGCAATGTGCGGGATCACCAGGCCAATGAACGTAATCTTACCGACCATCGCTACAGAAATCCCAGTTAAGAGCGCTACGCTTAGAATCGTCAGCAGTTTTATTTTCAACAAATCAATCCCTAAGCCTTGGGCGACTTCGTCACCTAACGATATGGCGGTTATTGATTTACTAACGAACCATGCAATGAGGAGACCCAGTACTGCAAAAGGTATGGCCCATTTGATGACGACCGGATCAATTTGGTGCAAGCGTGTGTTATACCAAAAACTGATGTTTTGTGAAACTTGGTAGTACGTCGAAAGCGCTTGAGAAACCCCATTCAGGAACATGCCCAGAATTGTACCGATAATGGCCAATGAAATGGGGGATAATCCATTTGGTATCAAACGGGCGACACCAAGCACAAACAAAAGTCCAAGGATTGATCCAATAAACGAATAGACAATCATCGAGAAGGCGGAACCATTCGGCATGAAGATCATACTAATTGTAATAACGAATACCGAACCGTCCGACACTCCCATGATGCTTGGTGAGGCGAGATAATTTCTCGTCATCCCCTGCATCAATGCTCCCGAAACAGCAATAAACAATCCGACCAGCAATGCACCGATGACACGCGGTAAACGTGAGGTTCGAATAATCAAGTGATCCATATTCGTCAAGTCTGTATGGAACAATGCATGCCAAACTGTAGTAAGTTGATAAGTAGTAGCCCCGTACATGATGGAACAAATGATGGTGATGATAAACAATACCGAGATGATTGGGAGCAAAAAGTATGGATTTTTTCGCATCATCGACATTCGCGGTCCACCCTGTTCATCTTGTATTCTTGGTCTCTTGCAAAGCCTTCACAAATTCATTTTTACTGAATACTGTTCCGCCTTCTAACAGGGAGTCGACCAAGTTCACGTAGACATGTTCCTCTTGAAATGCATGAATGTTTTGGATAATTGGGTTTTTGGCCAACTGTTCATACGCCTGTTCATTCTCTTGCGTTCCCGTCTGTTGGACTTGCATGAATATATAATCCGGGTTTAATTCAGCTAATTGCTCGACGGATATTTCTTCCTGGGCTTTTGCATTTTTGATTGCTTCAGGGGCCGTTAATCCCAGTTCTTTATATAAGACTGGATTGAAGAAGACATCCTCTGGATAAACAAACATTTTACCGCCACGGATCCGGATGGCAACAACACTTTTCCCTGCGAAATCGTCCGCTAAAGAGCTCTTCATCGTTTCAATACGCTGCTTATAATCATTTAGCAGTTTGTCAGCTTCTTTTTCTTTGCCGCTTAGTTCACCCAGTAGCTTGAGATTGTCCTCCCAATCGGACGAAATATGTGAGACTAGAATGGTAGGTGCTATCTGTTCGAGCTTGCTGACGACCTCTTCAGGAAATTTTGTTGTCCCTAAAATGACATCCGGTTTTAGCTGCAGGATTTTCTCGAAATTTGGCTGTTGTTTTTCCCCAATCGATTCAGCACCTCCCATCGCCGATTTGTAGATTTTAGGGAACTCACCTGCAATGGTAATCGCCCCGACTGGCTCAACTTCTAGAGCCATGGCATCCTCCATCGCCTCCATTGCTCCCGTAATGACAATCCGTTCTGCTTTCGCAGGAACCGAATAGGTCTGCCCCAAATATGTAATCTCCCGCATTCCCTCATCATTCAAGGTTTTGTCGGATTGAGTTGTGTTTGCTTCAGTCTCTGCCTCCGTAGCCGCATCCTTCTTACTGCAAGCTGCCAGTACTAGTAGCGAGATAAGCAATAAAATAACTAATTGTCCTTTACTCTTCATCAAAGTCTTCTCCTTTAAGAATAAGTTTTTATTTGCTGACGTTATCCCATATGTCTCCGATGAACAGTTGGTGATAAACCTGTCATCTTTTTAAAGACTCGGCTAAAATAGAAATGATCTCGATACCCAATTTGTTCGGCAATTTCGGTAATCGGAAAATCAGTTGTTTGCAGCAACAGCTTTGCCTGTTGAATGCGCAAATGGGTTAAATACACATTTGGGCTGATTCCAATTTGCCGTTTGAACAAAGCTGTCAATCTTCTCCGATCCAGTCCGAAATGGCCAGCCACATCATAGACCGTGATTCCATCCGAATAACACTGATTCATATAGTGAAGAATGGCATCCATATTCTCGACTTTCTCCAATTCCTTCTTCTCACTCGCTATGATGATCTCTTCCAGGATGGATAAAAAAAGTCTTTTGGATTGCAATAAAGCGAATCGACCTGGAATCAAGAAATTTTGCATGAGGTGCTGAACTTGGTTCGTCACTTTCATGCCATCTCCGATTGAAAAGAGAAAGAGCTCCCGAAAGAGAGGAAATTGAGTTGCTGATTCTGCCGGCAGACTAAAATGGATAACGGCATACTCAAACGTTTGAGCGGATGGGTTAATCTGTTGCATTTCCAAATCAGGGCCGACATGAAGCACTGACCCTTGCACCACCTCATGGACAATCCCTTCAATTATGAAATTTGCTGAACCCGCTAAGGGAAAAACAAGCCCACTCGCCTTCGGATGAGTCCGAAAAGCTTGGAATGAGTTGGTATCCGTAACCTTCCTCTTGATTACATCCGTAAAAGTCAGTGGGGCGGCTGTATAGAGTTCCACTACTTGCTCCGTCCTGATTCCTTCTCTCCTTGGATCTGATATTGCAGTCCGGGCTCCATTGAATTGTCGCGACATTCCTTCGCCCATCTACCAAACTACCTCCTGTCTCGTTACACAAGTAATTGATGATACTGATAATCATTATCAATTAAATCATAACAAACTTTACTTGTTTGTACATGGAGTATCTAGAATTATTTTTGCATTTTTTTATCCATTGCCTGCAAATAGTCCATATAGGAGACAGAAAACTTACCAGTTCACAAAACCCGGCTCCTTGTTTTACAATTAGAAAACCAACTAACGAACAAATATCATCCGGTTCCAGGCTTCTGCTCCTATCCCCCGATGCATTGCACAGTCTTCAGCTCATACTTATCACACTGAAGTCCCGCCTCCCCTTCCAAGCAACGGAAATCCCTCTTATAAGTTGTTCTTTATAGAATAAGGCAGGAACCCCTCTTTCACGTTTGAATCATGATTGCAAAATGGATGACTACTGAAAAGGAGAGTTTTAGATGACTGAAAACAGAACAAATCCAAAGGTCGATGAGTATATGAACAAGGAACAGAAGTGGAAGGAGGAGTCTGTGAAGCTTAGACAAATCGTACTGGATTGCGGGTTAACCGAAGAGTATAAGTGGATGCATCCATGCTACACATTCGAGGGCAAAAATATCGTGTTGATCCATGGCTTTAAAGAATATTGTGCGCTATTATTCCACAAAGGGGCTTTAATACAGGATCCCCACAATATGCTGATCCAACAAACAGAGAACGTACAGGCTGCCCGTCAAATCCGATTCACACGGGTGGAGGAGATTTTGGAGAAGGAAATGATGTTGAAAGAGTATATCAAACATGCAATTGCCGTGGAAATGGCCGGTTTACAAGTGGAAAAAAAGACAGATATCAATATACCAGAAGAACTTCAAATCAAATTTGACGAAGATCCCACTTTAAAAACTGCATTTAATGAATTAACACCCGGCCGCCAAAGGGCATATTGTTTTTATTTCTCCCAAGCGAAACAAGCCAAAACCCGAGAAGCCCGGGTGGAAAATTGCATCCCTGACATCCTGGCAGGTAAAGGCTTAAATGATTAAAATACTCTGACTGCAAATAAAGCAAGTGCATGATGGACACACTTGCTCCATTTGCTGGAATTAGAAATCCGATGTTAAATCAGATTGATCAATTAGTCCTGATTAGATCTTTCATCATAATTGATTTATATGGTGAGGGTTTTTTTTCCCGCTCGAAATGAAATTAGATATCAAACTGAATATCTTTACTAGGGCAAACATCTCCAAACCAATGCAATACTCTATTATGATGATTTATGATTTGTTCTGCTGTAATATCTGAACCATTCCAAGTGCTATGTGCATCAGAAACTAAAGTGACTTTATACTCCAAACTATAAGCCCTTCTGCAAGTTGTATCTACACACACCTCTGTTTGAATTCCCGTGATTACCAAATGTTCAATACCTTTCTCTTTGAGCTCATCATCTAAAGAGGTATTAAAAAAAGAATCAGGGGTCCTTTTTTGTATGATGATATCTTGATTGCTTGGAACTATTTCAGGGTGAATCTCCCAACCTTCTGTACCATATTCTAAAGGTTTGCCAGCCGGTGCATTGTGTTGTATGTAAAATATTGGTGTCTCGGTAGAGCGCGCACGACTTATTAAATCTTTTATGTTCCTGAGTAAGTTTTCCCCTTTATACACCACATTATCCTTTTGAAACATCCCTCTCTGAACATCTATAATTACTAGTGCTTCTCCCATTCTATCACTCCTCAATACTTGTTCCCTAATAGGTTGTAAACTGTTCCTAACGATATGTGTCATTATATTTAAAGAATTATAAAAACTTGTTACACGTGCAGTTACAGAGTATCCAAAAAGGAAGGGAGATTCTCTTCGAAGATCACTTGCAGTCCATGCCGCCTTAGTAGTGCGGCCGTCACCCCAACACCCAGAATTTTTTTCGCTTTAAATTCTCCGTTGTATATTAACGTACTGCCACATGAAAGACTGGATTCCTTTAGAACGATTGTGGTTGCTCCCAGCTCTAGCGCTTTCTCTAATGTCAGCCGGGCTCCTTTCAAATACAGCTCCGTGACATTCCTCCCTGAATTCTCGATGACCTCCGCTTTCCTATCCAATACATCATTACCGTCCTGTGTCATAAAGACTCCCAACAATTCTGGACATACAGCGACCGCGTTCTTGTCTACCAACAGCTTGTTAATTCGTTCATCCGGACAACCTGTTGCATTATAACGAACCGGCAACCCAGCTAAACAGGAACTGACCAAAATCATTTGCTCACCTCATCTCTACTACGTTTTTGTGCTAGAATCGGATTGACAAAAGATAAACCGGTCATCCGGATCCCCTAAATGTTCGTTGTCAGCAATGTAGCCGCGCAGCCAAAGTTCACCGTCGATGCGTCGTATATAACCCCTTTGGAAATTCGTCATCCTTGTCCATTCCATCAGATGCAATGGTGATTGAGCCAAATGGGGCTCGCTGTGTTCCAGTTGGCTTGCCTATTGTTCCTTCTGATTGATTCAAATAGGCTAAACGGATAAACGGACCAAGTTCGAACGGACCGATTTGCAACCAAGCTGTTTTGCAGTATGAAAGATTTGAAATAACGAAGCGATTTCAAGTCAATTCAAGATCTTTGACGCGAAGCTCGACCGTAACCAGTTGGTATGTATAGGCGGAGGTCGTAAAACATTTATCCGCCAGCAGCCTGTTTTCCAGTTCATTGATATGGATTGCATGCTGCTCTAGCTCTCCAATAGCTGCAACTTGGTGAGAACGCCTACTTGTATGTTTCGGATGGTCGTGGGGCAATTAGGATACCCGCTCATTTACTTCCCTCTTTCCAAGAAATTGTCTCGATGCATATGAAACAGAACATGTTTCCGCAATGAGCTCTCTTCTGAAATTCTAGGATGATCAAAGGTTTGCTTGAATGTCAGGCCGATTTTTTGCATGACATTTTTGGACGGCTCATTTATGTCAGAGGTAAAACTATACACATCCTGAAAGCCTAGCTCGGTAAACCCATAATGCAGGCAGGCCATGGCAGCCTCTGTCGCAAATCCTTTGCCCCACGCCTCCCTTTTCAGCCGCCATCCGATTTCTACACAAGGTGTAAAATCCGCTTCAAATGTTGCTTTGTGAAAACCGATAAATCCGATGAACTCATTTTCTTCCTTCTCTTCCACTGCATACAAACCAAAACCACATTCCTTGAATTCTGCTTGAATGGCCCGATTAAAATCATCGGACTCTTCGGGTGATAATTTTTTGGCAAAATAGCGCATGACCTCTTCATCCGCATTCATTCGTCTAAATGGCGGAAGGTCTCGTTCTTCCCAATCCCGCAAACGCAATCTTGGCGTTTCAACATAAATCATATATGCCACTCCTTTGAGAAATCTCACGTTTTCCCCTCAATTTAATCCTTTGCTGTCTACCATGTCCGACGCAACGGCCAATTACCGTTAACGCCACAGCCAAAATAATTTTCACTCCTGAAACAAAAGGGGAAAAACTCGCTAAAAATTGCATTTAACCTGTTAATCAATGGCTACCACTCATAATTCATCTTATTCTAGTGTACTATTGAATGAATTAGTATACTACAGAATGTAAATAGAATTAGAGGATGGTGATATGTAAATATGCTGTTTTACTCATTCATAAGTGTCGTCATTGTTACTCTAGCTACCGTTTCACTATGGATAGTGCGTCATGACAAGCAGAGTAAGATCCAAAAGAAAAGTAACGAACTAGTTCATAACGGAGGGGTAAGTGAACTGGTAGAACTAAATGTAAATGACACAACACAATATATTTTAATTGAAGGGCGAGATAGACAAAAACCAGTTCTATTATTTCTTCATGGCGGGCCTGGCCAGCCACTGCCATTCGGTGTAAGTTCAAGAGGTGTCTACCCGGAAATAACTAAAAATTTCATTGCGGTTTACTATGACCAGCGAGGGGCCGGCAAGAGCTTCCAAAATGACATCCCGCTAAATTCCATGCATGTCAATCAATTTGTAGAGGATACAGACGACGTAATCGACTATTTACGAGGACGGTTCAATCAAAACAAAATTTATATAGCGGCTATGTCTTGGGGTTCCATCATCGGAATGAAATACATCGATCGCTACCCAGGAAAAATCGAGGCGTATTTCGGTATTTCTCAATTTGTGAGTAATACCCGAAGCCAGATGTTATCAACGAAATGGTTGTTCGAAATAGCCAAAGATAAAAGGCTGAAAGAAAAACTTGCTTCATATGGCACCCCACCCTTTTCGATGAAAGATGAAGAGAAATATATAAAGTACATCAGCAAATACGGAGGAGAGAATTACAGTGACAAAACCATTTCCAAGGTGAATACATTTAGTTACTTGAAACCTATATTCTTTAGTCCTGATTATACGCTGGGAGATATCTTCAAAGTCTTGTATAGTGGTGCAAAGTTTAGTCTGTTTGAATCTAAGGAATTACAAAAAGAAATTCAATATAGTGTAGATTTGCATCAGGAATTGCATAGTATCAAAGTACCCGTCTATCTATTTCAAGGAAAGCATGATAGACTCACCAATTATGACGTTACGAAGGAATTTTTCAACAACTTGAAAGGACATGAAGAGAGAGAATTGATCACACTTGAAAAGTCCGCCCATTATCCAAATGATACTGATTTTCAAATCTTCATTAATAAAATAATAGATGTTACTAAATAAGCGACGGTACACACCTCAAGTGATTGCTATGTTTGAAAAAATGAGGATACCTTATGATCCCAAGTGGCTTCCTCCCTCTATCAGACTTTTTCCACTAGCAATATAAATCATGTGAAAAAGCAACCGCACCAACGGAGAGGGCTGCTGCAGAGGAACCATATTTCCAAGTTGAATAAATACTATTCCTTAGAAGAAAGAAAATAATAGATGCCGGTTTTTTTGTCAATAAAGGGAGTAATTGAATCAAATTTACCTATTCGAATGCTGTCCTGATCCGTCATCCCACTATAAAATACAAATTCATTCCCGAAAAAACTTTTTGTGCTAAGATAAGCTGTTATATCTTTTTGTGCATGTAAGTACGCACCATTTCTATACCATATATATTGATCGTCTTTATTTGCTATGTTTGATACTCCTACTACTAATTTGCCGTCAATTTCCTTCTTGAAAACTATAAATAATTCTCCATTAAGGTCATAGCTTGAAATAATGTCGTCTTGACTTATACCTTCTACTTTCAAACCATTTTGTATAGCTTCATCTTGTGAATCAAACCACTTTCTTTCATTGTGTTCGGCTTTATTGCATCCACTTAGAATGGCACCAAGAAATAAAATAAAAACTAAAAGTCTTTTCATTTTGTTAAGCCTCACTTTTGCATTTGCCGCTTATACAACTCAAGTAGTTCTTCAACTGGAATATTATCTATTGTCATTCCGGCTATATCGCTATTACTGATTTTTAAGTCTCTTAAATTACAATTGCTTATTCGTGTCCCCTCCAGGTCACATCGTTCAAAAGAGATGGGTTCTTTGGCGTCTCCGAGATCCGTATCCAGAAAACGAACGCCTCCCAGTGTCACCAGTCTCATTTTGCTGTTAGATATGTTTAAATCCGCATAGGAAGAGTGCCTGAAATTAATATTGCGGAAAGTGGAGTGACTGAGATTGCAGTTACTCAATTCCGCCTTCATTAGATTACTGTTACTAATAGAAATGTTTTCTAATGCAGCTTGATAACACTCGATATTGTCCATCTGGCAATTTTCATATTGACCATTCGAAAGATCTTTATTTGCAAAGAGATTTCCTCTGCCCGAAGCACTGGCCGTTCTTTTGATGTAGCCATATTCCTCTTCCGATTTATAAGTAGTTTGAAAACCCATCTTCTCATAAAAGTGATGGTTGTTTAATTGTCTGCTAGATGTTTCAAGATCCCACATTCTTACGGTCGGAAACTCTTCTTCCATTAATCCGATGACGCGGGAGCCGATTTTCTTCCCTTGATACTCAGGATCCACGTAAATGCGATCAATCCTTCCAAAAGATGTACCAGTTAAGGTCAAGATCAGTCCGCCTACGATTTCTTCGTCCCAAAGTATTTTATAGTACACTAACTCTTCAATCATATAGTTGGTCATATTGACCGATGCATAGCCGGGCGGTTGAATATTGTAATCTATTGTATCCCGATTGGAAAGCCATTTTGCTGCTTCTGCATCAAATGTTCTTTTCATGATTTCGGTCAGCTTCTCAGCATCCGAAGGAACTGCTTTTTGAATTGCTATCTGCATGTTGTTTTCACCCCAATAGAAAGTTTCCCCAGCTCTCTCCTCTAAAAGCACATTAACAGAACCGCTTTATTCTTTACCAAACGTCTATATAAGTCTCTAAAATTGGTCTATAGCCCAGGGTTTCCCATCCATTATAACAAAAGAGGTAAGCAATTGTTCCTTGATTCCTAAAATGTTTCTCACATTTCATTTTTGGTGTAAGTAAATGATGAACTGCTCGTTGGGTTGATAACTGCAGTTATCCCCCCTTTGTTATTGAGAACAGCATTTCACTTTTATTCGGGTAATGATTTTCTCCTAGCTGTACTGAATAATGCTATAATTGGTAATCAAATATGGCAAGAGAGGTAAATGATCTTGAAAAATGAATTCAGTAACAATCTATCAAAGTATGCAAATCCACAAGAATATGATGAGACCTACAAAAGCTATACATCAGATTTAGACTTTATCCAGGCTCATTTATCAGCAAGTCCTCAATCTATCATTGAACTAGCTTGTGGGACTGGCCGTTTAGCTATTCCTTTAGCCAAACAAGGATACACCGTATATGGTGTCGATATAGATTCAGGAATGTTGGAGTATGCTCAAACGAAAGCTGATGCGGAAGGAGTAGAGATTTATTTTAGTGTCCAGGATTGTACACAATTCAATTTACCGGTCAAATCAAACTTCATTTACATGACAGGTAATTCATTTCAACATTTCTTAACGAATGAGAGCCAGGATGCTCTCTTCTTATCAGTCAAAAAGCATTTACAGCCAAACGGTGAATTTATTTTTGATACCCGAAACCCTATCCTCCAAGAACTGGCAGAAGTGCAGTTTGACGAGGAAGTAATACGAAAAAATGGTGAATTGGTAACGATAAAGAGTCAAGAAACGTATGATTCCTTAACACAAATCTTAGAATGTAAATCAACCTATACCTCTTCTAATCATACATACAAAGATGGAATTCAACTGAGATACACATATCCTTTAGAAATGAAACGTCTTTTGAACCAGCATGGATTTGAATTGGTCAATCTGTACGGTTCGTGGAGAAAAGCATGTTTTGATGCCAGCAGTGTTTCCATGGTAGTGCATGCAAGATTAAAGTAACTCATAGTTTCTGGATAACAGCAGGGAAAGACGCCGCACCGTTGAACTGGCGTTTTCCCTACATATATAACAAGAGTTCACGTCATATGGATGTATATGATTGTTCCTACCCTTTCTTAAATCTCAATTCACGTCATCTGCAACATGCTTAATCCTAACCGGATAGCCTCTTCTTCTTTCTTCGCTTTCTGATAAATGCAGTACATCGTAAAGGAAGGCAGCATGTCACCCAAATGGTGAGTTAGTTCTTGCAACTCTCCTCTTTGTAATAACGGAGACACAAAAGATTTCGGTACAAACCCGAAAAGATCTCCTTTCATTAAGTATTGGATGACAAGTGCTGTTTGATTGATTTGGAGTGCTGGCATAAAATGTGGACCTGCCACTGCCTGAAACCAATTCATGAAAGACGCCCCCCAATCAATAAATAGAAAGTGACTGCTGTTCAACGAGTCAACGGTGATCGCTCGCCCCGGATCTTTTCCTGCAAGTACAAACACATCCTGCTCCCATACCTCACAGGCAATTGCCGGATGGCTAGGTTTAGAATACACAATACCAATATCAACTGTCCCATCCATCACTTGTTGAATGGTATGTTCGTTCGTGTGGGCGAGTAAATCCAGAGCAATCTCCGGATGTGCCTTCTGATAATCCATTATGTATTCCGTAAGTCGGTTGTTCCAAATGGAGGAAGGACCGGCGATTGCCAACCGATTTTGAAACCGGCCATCCATCTGGATTCTTTCCATACTCGTCTCAAAAAGAGACTTCATCCGTTCGGCAAACGGATAGAACAGCTCCCCTGCCCTTGTGAGGGAGACCTCTTTGTTCGTTCGAATAAACAACTGCTGCCCAACCTGCTGTTCCAGCCCCTTAATTCTGGCTGTAATGGTTGACTGAGCGATATGAAGTGATTCTGCTGCCTTCGTAAAATTTCTCTTTTCGGCAATCATTAAAAACGTTGTGATTTGATCGAAATCCATCTTATCTCCCCTCTTCAATCAATCATTTCTATGGCAATTATCCAATAAATCGATTTTACAAATGGCATCATATAACGATAGGATAGAATTGTCAAAACAGCTTTATTATTTGAAAACACAAAAAGGAAGGGGTTGGAACTAGTGGGTTCTAGAATGATGCATCTCTTAATTGCAAATCGCCTTGCGGAGCAATTGGAGATTAAAGACAAAACGCCCTTATTGCTAGGTGGGATTGCTCCCGATGCAGTCTTTCCGAAAGAGGCATCCCATTTTTTTATTGGAGAAACGGAAAACTACACAAGAGCTATTGACTTTGACAGCTTTTTGGAGAAATATGCATCATCCGGAGTGAGCACTTATATCCTCGGTTATTATTCCCATTTAATAGCTGATGATGTCTGGCTCAAAGGCTTCTATTTATCTTGGCTAAAAAACCGGATGAACAGGGATGAAAAGCTTTATAAACGATATCATAACGACTTCCGCCTGTTAAATGGATTATTACTGGAGCATTACGGAAATCGAGATGAATTGCTGGAGCTTCTACAAAATACGACAAGCACCCAAGATCTCGATGAAGTAAAAAGAACGGATATGATAAAATTCATTCCTTATGCATTATCAGATATGGCATACGACCAAACAACCATTTATCAGGACAAGCTGCAGGTTTTTACTCTTGATCAGATCATAGGCTATATCGAGACTTCTGCGGAAATCGCTCTGTTGCGCTGGAAGCAAAGAGAGTTAACATATCGTTGAGCTTTATGCTTATACAACCTACCGTCTCCTTCTTCGGATAAAGAGTATGGCAACCACCATCAATACAATTGCGATTACCGCGACTAGCAGAAATATCGGGTCAACTAGAATGAAATAAGAATCTCGAAGTTCATACATGTGAATTACCCCTCATCAGATGATTTGTTTATGAATTTCATGTTAACAAGTAATTGAGTAATTTACTAGATGAATCACGGTCGCAGTATTTGTCGAAAAGAAACCATTATTAAAAAGAGGTATCTCGTTATAGGCATAGAAAACAGTTAAAAGAATCAAATGGAAGGAGAGTTTGTTCTTGTGCAAAACGAAGAGAGAACAGTAGGTAGAACGGATTGACGCGGTCTTTCTTCCTGTGAAACACTTGGAGGAGTCCTTGTCTTGGTACCAAGAGGTGTTCGGTTTTACCCTGCGTTGGAAAATTGAAAGGATGTGCAGTCTTGCAATTGCTCCTAACTGCGGGTTTCACTTGGTTCAGATTTCTCAGTTCGAGCCAATTACAGCGTATACCCCATTCAATTATGCCGTGAAGGACTTGGAGGATGCCCGCCAGCGTTTACTTGCCAAAAACGTAGCCGTTTCCCCGTTGAGACAGGGTGAACCGAGACGTTTTGATCTAACTGATTTAAATGGCAATATGATTAGCGTCATCGAATTGTGATGATATGGCTCCGAATAGGCAGTCATGGCAAACCATGCCTGCCTTTCTGCTATTGAAATCAATCATACTTCATAACTATTGAGGCACCTCTAGAATGTAGATAAAATGGTAGAATAGAGAAATTAGCAGGAGTTGATGAAATCGGCGCTTGGATAATGATAATCGTCGTTGTGTTTTTCATTTACGCCATTGTGAAGATTTTAGAAACAACACAAAAGAAATACACGATGCATTCACCAAAACTGCAGCCTCCTATCTGGGCCGATCAGACAATCAAACAACTTTTTAAGCAATTGAATGAAGCATGGAACTCAGAGATTGAAAAAGTCGTCAATGAGCGATGCCGCATACAACATGGCAGCCTGTCCACACCTGAAATTCGTGCACGCTGGTATGAGTTGAAGAAATACTTGCTGCTTGCCAGCTTTTCAAAAGGCTTGCCTATGTTCTCCCAAAAGGTCGATGAAATATGGCATCTTTTTTTGGAGGAAGATGACCTGTATGATAAGTTCTGTCAGCAGTTTATCGGAGAACGGATTGAACACCAGACTCACGAAAAGCCGAAACATCTACCGACAGAACGCGCTTGGTTTGATATCCTGTATCTCTCCTTTTTCCCCATCTCCACATCTTCAAATCTATGGGGTGATTTTTTGCAGGAGAAAGGAGAACATGAAAAATGGATGCACCTACTATACACCCAATCACCACAAATTAAAACAGATCTAGGTAAACGACGTGCTGCTGCTCCGACTCTTGAAACGATGGAGACTTTTCTCGCTTTCGCTCATGAGCATCTGACACAAAGAGACGACAAACTCACGCAGCGTGTCCAGCAGCCGGAAGGCTATTGGTACGGCGCCGCTCTATTTGGAGTCGGTGCATATGACATAATGGAGATGGAGGAACAGAAAAGAAAACAGGAGGGGTACGGCGGTGACAGTAGCGGCTATGCAGGAAGTGCTGATTTGGATACAGAGCGGGAGGAAGATTGGCAAGATCTCGCAAGCGACGTAAACGACTATCAGCCCGGCTCGGATACAACAAGCCAGTCCTCCCCTACCGGCAGTGGGTGCAGTTCATGCAGCTCTTGCAGTTCATGCAGTGGCTGTTCTTCTTAATAATACGAAAAAGTAACTGCTATTGTATTACTCAGTGCCAGGAATTTTCATTACACTTTAATTGAGAGCCTGGCACTCATTGATTGGCTTCCTTTTGATAAAATGCTTTGAATCTCAACATAAAATCCCTGATAATTACGATGGCCGCCAAGTAAAGAAACACACCGAAAATAACAGAGTAGATCCGGCTTGTATCTTGGAAGAATATCTTATAGGTTCCGATTGACAAGGAAAAGAGCAATAAAATTAAGTCCCTTAGATACATGTCATCTTGTCGAAAAAACGATTTACCTTTTCTCATCTGCCACTCTCTCTCTCAGAAATTTACTGCATTTCTTTCAAGAAATCAAAAAGTCATAGATAACTTGCCAGTATCAAATCCACCGACGACCTCACAATCTGACATGTCCAGATCGTGTTCACTCCCCTTTGTATTATGTAATTTACTTATTCAAATTCCCTATGTTAACAATCATGGCAAATTTCAACCTTTTCTGCAAGTGGGTATTTTGTAAGTTATGAAAGCTTGATTGGGTGATCTGTTGGTTTACAAGCAAGGTACTCAAAAACAGAATGATGTTAACGTTAGTCATTCGTTTCGATCAACTCTATATAGAAAGCCACAGTTTTAGGCGGATTTGATTCTCTAACATAATCACAATAAACACGTACTTTTTGATTCAACTTAAGTTGCCTAACATTAATAAATTTTTCATAATCCTTATTTTTAGAAACCTGAATGCTATTTGCACCATAGCCTTTGATAGTTCCCGAAATCATTCCTATAAAACTGGCAGGCTCTTCCGCCAGCTGAATAGAATGAATCCGCTTTGAGACTACATAACCTTCTATGATCATATGGTTATCGGGAAGCTCTGCCAAATCGAAAGATATATTTTTTTGAGGAAGAAATGCATTCATGACCATATTTGAAACGAATACCAGAAAAGAAGCTAACAGTATTTTTTTGGATTGCAGTATTTTGGCCAATTGAAAACCTCCTCATTCTCCGATCTGTACATCAGGTATCCTTTTGAAAACAGTAACAAATTACTCACCCCAAAGCGTTTATAGTTCCCACAAGCGTCTCTCCTAGCAACCGCTTTTCGCCAAGTCCACATGAATAACTAGACATTTAAATTTCAATAGTACAAACAACTCACTAATTTCTTTTTGTCTTCATTTAATTATTGGTTTCCATATGACACCCAAGCCCATCTCATTCATTTACCTTCTGGAAACATGTTGAGAAGAATAACAGGAAATTATATTGCCAACGTCTTGTAGCAAAAATAAAAAAACCACAAGGTATATAAAATAACCCTGTGTCTACACTTACCATTCAATTAAAAGCCGATTGCCCTATTGCCACTTCAGTGAGAGGCATAGCTGTTTCCGAGGTTATCGTTCATTAAATTAGTCATTTCCACCTCTCTTTCCTTTCATTATTTGTAAAAAAATCATACCATTTTAATAATTGAAAATCAATTGCTATTACGGCTTGTATAATAAGCTCTTAAAATGGTATGGTTAAGTTTCTCTTCGAGGACGGGATAGTTTAACTGTGACAATACAGCAGGATCGGATTGTATCAAACTTTGCGATCTTCCCTACGATGAAAATAATTCCAAACTAACGTTTGGCGACATAAAAACTCGATTTTTCTTTACTGCGAAAATACGCCTCCTCAAAAAATTCAGGAAAGGAAGACGTAAACAAGCTATATGAGGCCAATATATAAAGAATGATTGGGTGACGAACTAGTGAAGAAAACACAAAATTATCATCGAGCCTTTGGCGTCTATGGTATTTGCATTGAAAACGAACAGCTATTGGTTATAAACAAAAATGCAGGACCATACATAAATCGATACGATCTCCCGGGTGGCAGCTTAGAAACGGGTGAAAGTCTGTCGATAGCGGTTCAAAGAGAATTTCTTGAAGAAACAGGCGTTACAATTGAAATTAAACAAAACATCAGAGTTATTGATTTTCAACTTTCTTGTAACTGGAGAGATTTTACAGACATTCATCATATCGCTGTTTATTATCTAGTTAGTAAAATAGTTGGAGAATTGAAGAAACCTCTACAGTTCGAAGGACAAGATTCAATTGGAGCTTTATGGGTATCAGAGCAAGAGGTATCTATAGAAAATGCGTCACCTTTAGTCTTAAAAGCGTTTGAATGGATGAGAACGAAATCGTTAGGAATACGCGCAGAATGCTATGAGGATTGGAAAATCAACTATTGAATTCTTACTACCAAGTCAGGACAGCGGGAGTAAAGATGTTAGTAAGCTTTTGGCAGTGCAGCTGTTCCAGGGGATGCACTTATTATCCCTGTGAATTCGCCGTTTCAACATAAACAAGGCACGCTGTATCAATTGATTTGCTAATTTCATTGCAGGGGGAGGACCTAATGGAAGAGTATTATTGGGATACTAAACTGGATTATCTTAAAAGAACGAGAGATTTATATTATAATGACGACTACATCGAATTTTTAGTGAAATTTGTTTGGAAGCTAACTAAACCCGTTAATATAGTAGATTTCGGTTGCGGCTATGGATATTTAGGACACAAACTATTGCCTCTTTTGCCTGACGGCTCTACATATACAGGAATTGATAAAGGGAAGCATTTAATTAGCAGGGGCAGGGAGCTTTTTCACGACACTCCTTATGAAACAACATTTATTGTATCTGATATGAATGAAATTGAAATAGAGAGAACATACGATATAGCTGTTAGCCATGCCTTCCTTTTACACATGTCTGAACCAAAAAGAATCCTTCAAAAAATGATGAATTCTGTTGTCGATGGTGGCAAAATCATTTGCTTTGAACCCCATTGGATATCAGGGATGTCATCCTACTACTTGGATGGGTACGAACAATCTCAAATTGTTCAATTAGGTATGCTACAGAAATTGTATGAAAAAGATGCAAAACAAACCGGTAAAGATGGGAATATCGGTGCTAAATTACCTCAATATCTTTCTGATCTGGGCGTGAAGAATATCGATTGCAGAGTCAGTGATAAAGTCAACTACCTCAACCCGGACGTCAATATAAAAGAAAAAGAAGGTCTGTTTCATTCATTAAAAGAGGACGGAGTAGGGGATGTACCAGAAAATAAGGAAACATATATTGCGAGTTTGGTAAAACGTGGTGTCACATTGGAAGAAGCGCAGGAGCAGTATGATTCTGTACTTCTATTCGCACAGTCGTTCCATATGAATTCCTCTTTAGTTTGGGCTCCTGGCATGAAAATTACTTTTGGTGAGATAACAAGCAAGTAGTCTAACTCCATGACTACTCTTTTCTTCAATCGACGTAAGGCTAAGTAAATCTACGGGTGGCGTTCCCGCCACTCTCTTTAATTTGGTCTCTCATACGTGCTGTCAGTTCAATATCTACCAGGGCCTCAAATTCTTCCAATTGTTTCTGATATCCACCTATAATAATGAAAAGATAGGACTCGGCCATCACCTAAAGCTTCATCCTTTGTCGATATGCGGCTGAATCCATTGGCGATCAACACCTTCTGGGAGCCGATATTGTCGTTTGTCGTTTTGGCCTCAAGCCGTTCAATACCCATAGTTCCGGCAGCATCCAAAAGTAGTTTTAAAGCTCTGGTAGCAATTCCTTTCCCAGTGTTGATCTTTCCCACTCGATACCCAATATGACCTGATCCTAACTTTTGATTAATATCCACTACATTTATTCGGCCAAGAATTTGCCCATCTCTATCCTTAATTAGGTAGAAATAAGATAACCCTTGATTTTGTTCAGCTAATAATGCTTGGTTTCTTTTTATGAATATATTACGGACATAGTAATCATCACCACGACCTGGCACCATTTGCTCAAAAAAGTCTCTGTTTGTATGTTCGAATTCAAACAATGCTTCGAAATCCGATGTACTTAAAGGATCAATAAAAATGTCCATATCACAACCACCATTTCCACCATTAAGTTTTGTTGAGGCAGTAGCCCCTCACATCAATCATTGCAAACATTCTTCCTTTTCGCAATACCAATTGTACTTGACTCATATCAGCAACCTGAGCCTTATTCGGAAAGTTTGGTCTCCATCAAACGTAAGAACCCAGCAGCGAACTCATTTGAAACAATTGGCAATAAACATGGATGCATCTTGGTTCATGAAAATACGTTGACCATGATGGAATGTCTTCATGTCAATAAAGGTAAATCCTACATCGGTTAACGATTTCCTCTGTTCATCATGAGAAAAACCGTTATGCACTGTTGGATGACTAATGGTATCGTTTTTATCAAAATCAACGATCATAAGCTGGCCACCTATAGGTAAAACTTCAAACAACTCCTGTAAAATCTTTTTTGTATCAGGAATGTGTAGGAGGACGAGTGACATTAGCGCGATATCCGCTTTTAAATCAGGCGTGTCATGAGTAAAATCAGAATACAGAGCTCTAGCATTGGTAAGCCTCATTTGAGAAATCTTCGCTTCTGCAACCTCCAACATATTTTCTGATGCGTCAACCAACAAAACTGTATCCACTAGATCCGATAATGCCAAACTAACTAGGCCTGTCCCACTCCCATAATCGAGCAGCGATTTGGATTTACTATTTTGTAATGCTCTCCTTACCTCTGTAATGATTACGTTAGCCAATTCTTTTCTTTCTTACGTGTCATAACGCAAGGCCATCTGTTCAAATACATTCTTCTCCATCTTACATTCCTCCATAAAAAATTTTAAAAGGACGTCTCTCACTGAGACGCCCCTCCCCTTATATCTCCTCTTTTTGAATATGCTCGATCAACCTCTCTAAATAATCGAGGTTTGAGGATATCTTATAATTTGCGTAATCGTCTACAAACGCAGCAAATACTTTATGCTCCGGCCCGATCAGATGGGTTGCATCAATTTGCGCAAGCTGCTCACACATCTTTTTGATCTTGTCTATCTTTTTTTCTAAAATGCCAATGACCTTCCCACGATCCACATATTTCATATTGGCGAGCCCGATGACCATGTCCCCAATATTATCTGCACTCTCAAAGAGCTTATAAATTTTCTTTGGCAGCACATCCCGACCTTTTTCTGTAATGCCGAATACTTGCTTGTCGGGCCGATGTTGTTCCTTGATAATTTCTTTTGTTTCAATAAACCCTTGCTTGGCCAACGACTCAAAATGGTAATACAGCTTACTTTCTGTTAACCCATTTATCGATTCCAAAGGCTGCAACTGAGCTAATTGTTTTTTTAATTTATATGGATACGTATCTTCCTCCATTAGCTGGGTGAGGATAAAAATTTGGATTGCCATTGCTTCAGCTCCTTCGGCAAATAATAGTCTTATTGTAACAAAACTACGTATTTCCTTCAGCTTAAATCAACCAATTGGGGTTGCTGTTGCCTGATTCCCGGCTTTGTCGACCGGTTTATGGAAGAGCCAAACAATCACGATATTCAGAAGCATCGCGACGAGACCAACTATAGCCAAACCGGTCAAATAAGGGCTGACACTCGTGCTACCAAAGAGATTCGCAAAATAAGCTTGCACTGAATAATACATCGGTGTGATATGACTAGCCCATTCATACGGCTTATACATCATATCCCGTGAGATAGTGGCGCCGTTGGCAATCGTTTGAACTAAGAGGATGGGGATATTTAAAACCATCCCTGCTTCGCCAATTAAAAACACAACAATGGCTGTAAAGTTGAAGCATACCCAATAATTCAAAATTTGTTGTCCCCACACTTGAAGAAATTGATCACTGCTTAAATTGTTAATCCCAAATGCGATACCTGTTGAAACGAGGCCTGCAATGACCCCTATTAGAATGGCAGTCACTTGGACATAGATGAATAAACGAGTCTTTGTCGCTTTACCACGGTTTGCTTTAAACGCACCGACCAACTGCATCGCAGCAATCATGGCTCCTACATACAAAGCCATCGTTAAGAACATCGGTAGCATATTATTATGCATGCCATCTGGTATATCATTGATCGCTACAACATTCCCTACATAGCTGTTCTCCATCTTCTCCGCCAGTTCTTTCGCTTGCTCCTGCGGCACATTGAAATTCATTAAAATACCTTCCGCCGTCTGTTGTGAAAATTGGTTTTGCAACTGTGTATTTATTTGAGAAACAACTTGATTCATCGTTGAGGATACAACAGTGGCCCCTGCTTCGTTTAATGTAAAATCAATGCTGGAGGACACATCGCTATTTTGTAAATCGGCTGAGAATGTTTCTGGAATATGGACAACCAAAGTCAATTCATTATCTTCTAACTTTTGCAACGCTGCTGTATTTGACAAATCGGTCTTAATGTTGTCAAATGGCAACTGTTTTGCCAAACTCTCTTCAATCTGTTCACCTAATAGCCCTGCGTCATCATTAACAATCGCAATCGGCAATTGGTCAATATTTTTAGGAATCGCCGTGTAACCCGGCAAAAAGATCCCGAGCATACAAATCGCATAGAAAATCCCCATAAAGATAGAGGAAGTGGCACCTTTACTCTTCAAAAACTCCATGAACTTCATATTATACTTCCTTTCTCTTCCGGTTCAATTAAAGTACTCAAATTAGACTATGTTTGGTATTCTATAAAATATATTCGCACATTGCAATCATAAAATACGAACGGGAGGCATGTTGACTTCCCTTTATGTCCATTTTATGAATAGCTTCCTGCACTCACTTTTTCCAAAGCATGCAAAAAGCCACTCCAATGAACGAAAAATGCTCACTGGAATGGCAAGGAAGCTCTCTATATGGCTAATACAATTTTTATTCCTATTCACATGTCTAGATTTGTGAATGCGTAAGGCAATAAATCTCTTAAGGTTAATTCTAAAATATCATTGCTCCCATTCATCAAATAGACAGGCATTTCAGGGGAACAGAATTCTGCCATGACCTGTCTGCAAATGCTGCACGGCGGAAGAAAATCCTCCGTGTCCCCCGCAACAGCTATGGCCTGAAAATCACCTTTTTGATAACCCTTTGCAATCGCGGAAAAATAGCAGTCCTCTCAGCACAATTGGTCGCACCAAATGAGACGTTCTCCACGTTCACTCCGTTAATGACAGACCCGTCCTTTAGCAACAAGGCCGCCCCCACAGGGAATTTGGAATAAGGCACATACGCGGCAGACATACTGTTTCGCGCACTTTCCATCAATCGTTCTTTCTCCATCTGATCCATCCTCCATAATTAAGAATGAACTTTTCTCAAGTCCCCGGTACCAACTCATAGTTGGCAGGACTTCTAATGATATAGTAGTTTGAAATATTAGTCAACATGGAATCAAGGTTTACCGGTGGCAATTTCCAAATAATGAAACTTATCATTCCCATCTTCGTATCTATACTATAGCTTTTTTAGATTCGTATTTGCTTTTACTCGAGTATGCTGAATTGCGAGAGGAGGTTAAGAAGATGAAGAAGTATTTCATTTTAACCCTATTGTCTTTCCTGCTAGCACTGTCCGCCTGTTCATCAGCCAAGACTACAGCAACGAATAATATAGACGGGATCGAATTGGAGTTAATTCTCGATACGCAAGAATACCGGCAAAATGATGAGTTCATTGCAAAAGTGAAAGTTACAAACCACAACGATTCACCTAGAGAATTTTATGTACCCATTCCACATGATGTTGAAGAAGGGATCGCTGCCGTCATGGTCGAAAAAAAAGACCAGATGCAATGGCAATTGTTGAATCCCCAAGATCATCAAGAGATCTCAAACATCCAAGGGCGTTCCTATTTTGACTATTCTCTCGTAAAATTAGGTGCCAATGAAACGATTGAACAAGAGTTTCTTTGGAATAAGGAATTGGTAGACCAAAAAAGCCAGGATATCGTTCAAGCAAAGAGTGGAGATTATATAGTCAGCACGTTTATCGTATTGGACGAGATAACAACGCAAGAGGAGTATTATGAACCTGAGAAGCAAGTGGTCGCTAAGCTTACTTTCGAACTAAAATGATGGCAAAAGAGCCATGAAAAGAAAAAGCAGAGAGGTCATCTCTGCTTTTTCACTAATTATTCAATGACTGTTAGTTTTTGATGGTCAATAGCGTATTTACAATCTGCTACATTTTCAATAAAATTTTGATCATGAGATACAAAAATGATCGTACCTTTATATCCTTGAAAAAATCGTTCCAACGCTTCTATGGCACGGATATCTAAAAAATTGGTCGGTTCATCTAATAATAAGATATTATATTCTCCTACAAACAACAGACAAAGTTGGAGACGCATTGCTTCTCCGCCGCTTAATGCCTTCACATTTTTTATCAGGTCTGATTCAACAAACTGCATTGAATGTAGCACAGTACGTAAAAATCCATCGTCATAATCAGACCGATTTCTCAGGAACTCTATTACGGTTTCTTCTTCTTGGAATTGATAGCTCATTTGACGAAAGAATCCAATCTTGGCTTTAGGCGAAATGGTTAAACCTGCCCCATGCGTTGCAATATGGTGAAGCAAAGTGCTCTTTCCACTGCCATTCTTTCCTAAGATGGCAATTTTCTTTCCTACCGGCAGCTGGAAGCTTGTTTCTTTTACCAGTACCTTATTATCAACTTGCAAAAATAGCTGGTCTGCCATGATGGGGAACTTATTATACATTTCTACCCTTCTCGGTTGACGAAAGATAATGGGCCTCTCCTCTTTAACCGCTTTTACCTCTTGAAGTTTTTCTGCACGCAATTCAATCGCTTTGGCAGCACGCTGCATGGCCTTTTCACTTGTACCCTTTGATTTTGTCATATTGGTCAAATTCGGTTTCGCGTTAGCTTCCTTTTTTGACATTCGGCCTGCTTGAGAGACTTTTTCAGCCTTTTTCATCTTCTCCTGGGCCGCTTTTTCGAGTCGGCTCTTTTCCTTTACAAACTGTTCATGTGCTTGCCTTAGTTGTTTAAGTTCTATATTCTTTTGTTCCACGTATTCACTGTAATTTCCTGTGTAAATGCAAACCTTGCCTTCCTCCACTTCCCAAATCGTTGTCACCAGTTTATCTAATATAGCTCGGTCATGGCTTATAATGACAAGCGCTCCATAGTAGTACGTCAGCTGGTCAAATAAAAACGAAATTCCCTCTTGGTCTAAGTGAGTCGTTGGCTCATCTAAAAAGAGTGCTTCATAATAGTCAGTAAACAATTGGGCTAGCTTCAATTTTGTTTGTTCCCCGCCACTCAGCTGATCTGGGTGTAATGGAACCCCTACCTTTCCAAGTAACGCCCGACTTGCTTCCATCTCTGAGGGAGCTTCCACTTGTTTGAAATACCCATTTTCCACATGACGATGCACTGTACCTCTTGTAGGCTGGATACACCCCGCCAATAATTTTAAAAGTGTGCTTTTTCCGGCACCATTTTTGCCTACGATTCCAATACGATCAAATTGGTGGACAGCCAATCTATCAATCTTTAGTATTTCTCGATCTGAGTAGGTCACTTCAACACGTTTTAATTCAAAACAAACAGCTTCCATTTTTGCTACCTCCCGAAATTGTGTTTTCGTATCGATAGCAAGAATCGATACGAGCGAAATAAAACGCTCGTATCAATAAAACAATAAATACATGGATCATCCCTCCCTGCTTTTATTCCATGTACCATGCAAACGAGATAAAAAACCACAGGCATCTGCCTGTGGTTGTTAAGTAAAAGGATTTAACCCGTATTATTATGCTAAAAAGGCAAACTATTTACCTTGCCCAAGACATTACCTGTGAGACCTATTTTTTATAGAAAGAAACCCTAGCTACAAATTAAAGAATTCCAGACCATCCCCTTTACTCTGCCAGTACAAACAGAGCCTTTGACCGTATTCAATTACTGGATCAAAGCTGGGAAACGCAGTCTCATAGAAAGATAATCCTCCTTAATTTCAATATTCATTGTAGTTGTTATAATAATCCTTGTCAAGACAAGTCAAAATTCGAATGTTCAGCGCAGATACAGTAATACACTTTCAATAAAGCGTGTAGAACAGGGCATAGTAGTATTCCTGCTTAAAGACTACAAAGTTTTAGTCATAATCAGATCCGTTTGTTCATCATCTCCCATATAGAAAGAGTGAGATCCTGTTTGAATAAAACCGAGTTTGCTATAAAACGCAATGGCATTCTCATTCTTTTCCCATACGCCTAACCAAATTTTTGTTTTGTTGTGTTGTTTAGCAAGGTCAATCGCCTTGTTGATTAACACTTGGCCAAGCCCTTTTCGTTGGGAGTTCTTCCTTATGTAAATTCGTTCAATTTCAAGGGACGTATCCCCCATCTTTTCGGATTGTGCTTCGTTCCTATTTACTTTCAGATAGCCTGCTAGTTCTCCATCACAATAAATGAAATAGAATTCCGATAGACAATTGGCAAGTTCCCTTTCCAACTGTATCAAATTGTACGCCTTCTCCAAGTAGGCTTTCATGTTTTCGAGTGAATTTTGATCTTTGAACGTATCAAAAAATGTTTCCATACTGATTTCTTGAAGATCTCTCACGTCTTCAAGTTGGCACTTTTTTATTTGAACTGTCATAGATAGGGTTCTCCTTTGCTTTCATTAATAGGTTCTCTTTTGTCCTTTTTTCACATACTCCCAATCAATTTCTACATTTTGACGTACCCTATGCAGAAGCTGATAAATGGTTTCAATTTCTTCATCAGAAAACCCGGCTAACGCAACTTGATTTGAATGGTCATTTTCCTGTTTGATAATTGGATAAATTGCCTTTCCCTTTTCTGTAGGAAACAATTTTTTTATTTTTTTGTTCTGTTCATCGTCTCGCTTTTCAATAAAACCGTTTGTTTCGAGTTTTTTAATTGCGCGGGAAGCTGTCGTACGATCCACTTTGATCATTTCCGCGACTTTTTCTTGAATGATTCCCGGATTTTCACATACCCGTACTAAGTACAGATACTGCCCTTTCGTCAACTCAACCTCTTTAAACTCTAAATTACTTATCGAATCCAATGCTCTTGCGATCATGCCGATTTCACGAAGAATTTCCTTCATCATAAGCTCCTAGTATTTTATTGTAATTGCAACAATGTATAATCTTATTTTATATATTTTTAGTTGCATTTGCAACAATAATTAGTGTTTTTTTATCGCAAGTCAAACGTCATCCACACCATTGAGAATTGCTGAGAGAAATAATGCCTACTATATGATCTGTGGGTTCATCATGCTCATCGTGCCCCCATGTACGGACTGGTACAGATTTTTACTGGATTACCAAAAGGAAACGTGGCAGTCTCGACGGATATCCTTCCGCTCAATTTGATTTTGAAGGTCATCCTGCTGCCGATTTACATTCTTATTTTTGGGGGAACGTCAGGTATGATAGATGGCTAAGATTCTATTGGACAACATAGTGACCGTATTATTCATGCAGTTTGACTAAGCTTTTCTAACACAACAGTTTTGAAAGAAGAAGTCGTTTGGCGAAAGTCTCTTTACTAAGCTGAACTGGCTGCTGGTCATTTTTCTCAGTCTGGCCATTATGGCAATGCTCACTTCACAAGGACAATTATTGCTCACTAACGCAGATGTATTATGGCAAATCATTCTACCTTTCTTAGTCTTTTTTCTCATTAACTTTGTTGGTAGTCAAAAGGCTGGAAAACTTATGAACTTTTCCCGGTCTGACAGTACGAGCCTAACCTTTACGACGTTAGCAAGAAATTCACCAACCGCTCTCGCCATTGCGATGACCGCCTTCCCAAACGAGCCTCCGCTCGCTTTGACACCAGCGTTCTGCCCTTTATTGGAATTGCCTCTGCTCGCTCTCGTTGCACAAGTAATTCTAGAGCTTTTTAATAAGGAAAAAGATCTTACTCGAAGCGGTTCCTATATGAAAGACGAACGGACCAAGCAGCTCGCCTATTCCTTCCATGCAGCGACGGACGAAAAGGGATTCGTGCTTGCGAGCGTGGTGACTCCAGGTAATGTCCATGATAGCCATATACTCGAGGCATTGGTACAAAAAAATCATGGACGTTACCGGACGACTATGAAGGAAGGATACCGGCAGTATACCTCGACACCAACCATTTGTGCGGCATTCCGGGTATCGGTAAAAATCAACAGAAGATCATTCAGCGTTATATCTGGCATATACACCTGGATGTAGCGTCATGCAGGCGATGCTAACTTTTGCAGCTCTGAATCTGAAGAAACTGGTCAGCCAAACGTGGAGAGCGCCACCTATGGCATAAGATAAGCAAAACGGAAGAAGAAAGGACTCTTTTCGGTAAGAAAATTAGCACAAAAAGGAAAAGGGCAGGAAATCAAATTGATTTCCTGCCCTTTTGTCTACATCTCAGAGGAAATATACTATCCGTGTATTCCTCTTCTTTGTTATATATTTACTCTATAAAAATATCTGATCCAAGATCTTCTCAAATGGTTATGATTGTTCACGAGAGAAAATGCTTGCCTCGATACATTTTTTAGTTGGCGCACATTATTTTGCAACTGTTTATTACTAGTTCCGTCTGAAGCAGACATGGCATTGCAGATAGGTCATTTACGCCTTCTATTACTTTACCTTATTTACTTGGATTGCGTGGATATGACTCGATTCCTTAATTAATCGTAAGTAACCCTTTTTTTATTGCTGTAACTACGGCACCAACTCGAGAATCCACTTCTAGTTTACTAATAATGGAGGAAATATGGTGTTCAACAGTCCTTTTACTCACAAATAATTCGGAACTAATCTCTTTATTTGATTTGTCTTTTGCTATTAAGCTTAATACTTCTAATTCTTTTGGTGTGAGCATTTCATCTTTTCGATCGACATTTGTTTTTGGAAATATTTTGTATCCTAAATGAACTTGTTTGATGGTTGTTAGTAGTATTTCATTTGATTTATCTTTTGAAACAAAAGCACTTGCTCCAATTCGATATGCAGCTTCGATATATTCTTCACTATCATAACCTGATAAAATGATAACCGATAGTTGAGGCATGAACTCTAAGATATTTTTTGTTAATTCTAAACCATTATAAGATTTGATTCTAATGTCCATAACAACTATGTCGGGATAGTGACTTGTGATTTTTTGTTTAAGAAAACTAGGGTCTGAAATGGTGCTAGTAACATGAATATCTGTATCATTATCTAAGATGTTTTTTAAACTTTCTAGTAGGAGTACATGATCATCTACTATCATCACATTAATGGTCAATACTTCCACTCCGTTCTATCGGGATTTCTACCATAACAAATGTACCGACATTTAACTCCGAATGTATGTGAAAGTTACCGTTTAGTAAATGTATTTTTCTTTTGATAGTTACCAATCCCATATTGTTCTGTTTAAGTAAACTTGAATCGTCAGGTATGATAAATCCAAGACCATCGTCTTCAACTTTTACAGTAAGAAAATTATTCATCTCTTCTATAGATAAAGTAATGTTGGTTGCAGAAGAATGTTTTATAGCATTATGAATAAGTTCTTTTATAATCCTAAACAAATTCATAGCTAAGCTTTTCGGAATAATTTTAAAGGATAGATTGTAGTTGCTGATTATTCTAACATTATGAGTTGTATGAATCTTTCTTTTGAATGCCTGTAAACTCATTTCTAGACCAAGATCTTCAACAATAAGAGGATATAATTCATTACACATTTCTCTAACTTCCGAAATATTGTATATTAGTGACTGCTCTAATTCGGAGACATCTATTTTAGATTTACTTAAGGTATTTACTTTATTTAATAAAAACAATAAATTTTGAAGCACCTCATCATGCATAAATATAGATAATCTTTTTTTCTCTTCTTCCAGCTCTTTTAGCAATATGAAATTGAAATAATCAGCTGTATTTGTTTCCTGTTGAGATAGTAACAACTTTTGCTCTAAACTTAGCAGTGATTGGGCATTAAAAAATATATCTGATGCATCACTCTGGATTTTTTCTAAATAATGCATTTCCTCTTTATCTATTCTAGTTAAATTTTTTTTTTGCCCAATTACAATAAACCCTAAATTTTTACCTTCAATAAATATAGGTAATACGTGATAATTACCTATTATTTTAATATCACTATTTTCTAAATTCAATGTAAACAATTGCTGAATAAAAACATCTGTTTCCTTCATTTCATTAAAGATTCCTGATCGATATAGAATTAAAGGTATATTGTCCTTCCATATCATACATACATCATTTACTTCTATTACTTTATTTATTAAGCCAGTAATTAGTGTTGCACAGGAAAATAAATACTTGTCACCTTTCAGCTGTTGAATTATTATTGTTTTTTCTTTCTGAAGTTCTCTCATCTTCTTCTGCTGGTTTTGTAATTTTAAAGGTTTTAACAGTCTGTAAATAAATAGAAATATAAGGAAGCTAATAAGTAGTAGGAAGTTCAATTGCAATCTATGAATGGTAATAGTCGTATTAAGTAAGAAAAATATGTTAGTAAACAAAAATGTTAGAGATATAGACAAAATAAGGTCAATGTTACTTCTTATGCTTCTATTCAGATCAATAACTTCTTGTTTGGTTAATAGATAGCCAAGAGCAATGGGCAACATTATAATACTAATAATGCTATAACTAAATGGGATACTAGGTAGCTGAAAAATCCCCCCTGGTATTATACTAAAAAAAAGAATAGGACTGAAGGAAATAATAAGACTACTATATAGTATTAAAAGTTGATTTTTAATCCACAAATGATTATACTTCCATTGTTTTATAATTAAGTTTAAACAAATAAAACACGTTATTAATATATTTATAACCAGCAACATTCTAATAATGTTCATAAATAAGTTATCTATCGAGGGAAAGAATAAGGATGCATAGTAAATAAGATTTGCAGCTAACCCCATCGCAAGAACGAAATTCTTAAATTTCTGTAAAATTGTAGGTTTGCTCGAAACGGGGAAATATTCAAAGAAGACAATTAGAAAATAAGGTGCAAGGCCTGTGGCGAAAATTTCTATTTCTTTCGCTGGAAAAAGGTTTAAACTTGAAGGTTTAGAAAAGGTAATGCTGATTCCGATTACACCCATTAGTCTAAAGAAATTAGAAACTATAATAGATTCTGTTTTTTTGATATAAACATATATACCAGTAAGTATAAAAACAGCACCTAAAAAAAATGTTGAGTAGTGATAAATGTTTGTACATATGACTAACAACAAATTATTAATTAGTGGAAATATGGTTATGTTTTTTAGCTTGTTATGAAATTGATAAGTATCCTCTAGTGAGTTATAAGAAAAATACATGTAGAAGCCTAAAAACCAGATTAATATTAGTATTATAGAAATTATATATTTTTTCTGCATATCAAACCCTTCTAATCTAATAATGCCAATAGACATTCTAATTCTATCTCTTTATTAGGAAAACATTGAGTTATTAATGCCTTTGCCTTATTTTCGTATAATTTAGCTAATATTAAGCAGTAAGAAATTGCTCCTGTTTTATTAATATAGGTACTTATTTCATTTAACAAGTGACTATCTTCATTCTTTGCACTTATTAAGTTTAATTTTTTTAATAAAAATCCATCATCTTTTTCAATACTATGTTCTAGAGCCTTTATTACGGGAAGCGTTGCTTTTTTTTGTTTAAGGTCATTTTTGTTTTCTGAGAAAATATCTTTAACATCATTTCTAATTTGTCCAGAATACCCTAAAAAGGTTGAAATTTGCTCAAAAAGTGTTTCGTCTTTTTTACTGTTTAAATCAAAAATAAGTCTAAATAAAGATGCTGACTTTTGTTTGATTAAATGAAAATACTGTTCTTCTGTGACAGTCGGAATATCGATAGTAAAGTAAAGATCCTGCCATTGTCCATTGCAAGCATTTATTAAGTTTTTCCGAATGTCTTTGAGTGGATTAATTTGGTCTATATTTATTACTAATAATGATATGGATTCCATCAATAAAGCATTGGATAACAATAAAGCTTCGGACTTCGAAAGAATAGTAAAAGTCTCTGAACAATAGTCATTGTCAATGAGATCATCTATAATATCCGTAGAAAGGATGAGTAATTCTATACCTGCTGCTCGTGCAGTTATTTTTGATTGATCTTCACAATCAAATAGTGAAAAAATATAATATGAAAACTCTCCCCATGTGAAATGTTTCTGCTCATTAAATAACTTTCCTTCTAAAGTTAAGAATCTAAAAGTATCTTTTTGTATTTCTTCAGGCAAGTCACTTGCTAAAAGATATTCTTTCATAAATAATTGGATATTTGACTTGATTCCAGCCCTCCATTTCATCATACCCACTGTTCAGAATTTGACTTTAATCCATTCTCTAGTTGTTCCTTTAATAATATGAATTCCTCTCTGTCTAATCTTCCCTCAGCGCTAGCTAATTCCTTACTATCAATTACATCTTTTTCAGCAAATAATTTAATAAAATGCCATAACTCTTTATGCATCCATATACCTCCTAATTTGTTTTTTAGATACTTTCATGTTAACACATGTTTGTTAATTATCCAAATGAAGGAATCTTTTATCAGTTTTTTGGAATATACTTAATGATATTTAAATATCGCCTATTAAAATATGTAAAGTTTAACAATATGAAAGTAAGGAGAAGCCTGTACAAAGGTTGCAAAAAAGGAGTTATCTTTTTTGATGAAATAACTTTTTTTAGAGATAAATTGGGTGGTTGATATATATAAGATCTTAAATGCATCCCATTTTCCGAGTTCAATATTCTACTCAGCTTAGCAAGAATTACTCGCTTCTTCCAGTAATTATTGATATGGTCTAAATTATGTGGTATTAACTTTTCACATGGTCCTAACTTGAAATAGTAAAGATATAGTGAAACAATCAAAAAATAAAATATAGGTATTTAACGCAATTAAATTGGCGTACTACCCTGTTTTTTTCAGATTCTTTGCTTGATATATTTAATCTGCAAGAAAAAATAAAAACTAGGAGATGGTTAGATGTTTAAAAGAGGACTCAGTACTTTAGTCGCAGCAACCTTCTTAACAGTATCTGGCGGACAAGCATTTGCAGCAGAGGAAATCATCCCAACTAGTGGTTCAATTGATTTAACGAATGTAGCGGAAGAACAATCAACATCAGAACTTACAAATGATATGGTAACACCATTCTCAGTTAATGTAGGAGGCGGAGTATGGGATTATGGAACAAAACTAATCATTGGAATTCCATTAAAAAAACTAGTTTACTCAAACTACAATCACCCAAGCAAAGTTCACTCGGCTAGTTGCAGTATTGGGACTACGTATAATAATAGCGGCCCTTATCCTGCTGGATCAATGGCACCATCTAGTGCAGAAGGAAAAACAGGTGACTCTACGAGAGCTAACTGGAAAGTTGAATAGGTGAAAAGGTAAAGCACTACCCGCATATGAATATATGCGGATAGTGTTTTATTTCTCTATTAAGGAGGATGTGTATTTTGAAAAAAATAATCATTTGTTTTATAATCTTAATCTCTTTATTTTCTTACTATCTTTTCTATAAAGATTACGAAAATCTCGAATGGCAAAAAAGTACAAATCCTAATGACTTTTCTAATTTTTCATTCGTATTAGCTGATGAGGCGTTATTAAGTGATCCCGAAATAATATATCCCATTATTAAAAAAACCGCAAAAGAGCTAGGTGTGAATGTTTTTCGACACGCAATTTTATATAGGGAGGAAAATTCAGTTGATTCAATTTATTACATACTTTTAACAACAAAAACAAAATTATTCAACACTTTTGATTTAAAAGACGGTAGATATCTAGAACCGTCAGAAACACAGTCAGAAGAAGCATACTTATCTTCCAATACTAAAAAAGATCAATATCAGATCGGTACTATTAAAGTATTTGGCGATAAAAATGTATTGATGTTTAGACCTCTAATTGATTCTTATCACCAAATCCCTGTAACCGGGGAATATCATATTGAAAGTATGAAACCAATAGAGAAAACAGTTTTTTACGAAACACTTGCAAAAAATTTTAATGAAAAGTTAAATCCTCAAATTGCTTATACAAGCGAAGACTTCACTTCTGATGAATCAATTGATAGCGATATCTATATGCCTACAGATACAAGCATGCTTTCCTATTTAAAGTTCATTTTAGCAGGTGTGATAGCGCTATTAGTATTTTACTATACAATACATCAAGGAAGAGCTATTGCTGTTTATAAAATGCATGGTTTAACTAATATTAGAATATGGATGATGCTCACAGGGAAAATATTGTCAATCACTTTTATTCTTACAACAAGTGTACTAATTGTGTTGTTGTTTTTTCAAGAGGGCTGGTATCCAGTTTTTATCTATAAATTTGTTTTACAACAGATTTTAATCGTGGGAATTATTATGTTTTTCTCTATTAGTGCGCTGATTTATATCAATACTATAAAATTAAATGCGGTTTTAAAGAACAGGAAAGATACAAAACTAATTATAATATTCAATATACTATTAAAATCAATCCTCTTTATAGTATCTATTTTGTTGATTAGCTCCTTAGTAGATCAAATTTCTAAAATTGATTATAAGAAAGCGCAACTGACTAATTGGGAGCAAAGTGCAGAATATGGGGTGTTTTATCCATTTTTCGTTGGTTTAGATAATGAGGATCTTAACAAGAATAATGGTTTAACAACCTATTCAGCTATATCTGAACTATATACACTTCTTAATAAAAGTGGCTCTTTACTAATTAATACTAAATATTATGAACAAAATGCACTAAGATTACCATATGAAGGGATAAGATTTATAAGTGTTAACCCAAACTATTTAAAAAAATTCCCTGTTATCTCTGAAGAAAACAAAGAAGTTGTTGTCGAGGAAGCAATACAACATCAAATCTTATTAGTGCCTAGTAAATATAAGGATAAAGAACAAGTGATTCTAGAATACTTTCATAAAAATCAACTTGACAATATTGTATATCAGAAAGATAGTTTACAAACAGAGGTGCCAGAGCAATTAGCTAGTCCGGATTTCCGGATTATTTGGACGCAGGACCATCAAAAAATATTTAGCTTTAATCCAGAAGTTTTTCCTAATGAAAATAATATGATTATAGATCCTATTATTAAGGTTGTAACGGAAAAAAACAGTCTTGCAGTTGATAAACATGTGATTTTGGGTGGAGGGGCTACAGATCCATTGAAGGTTAGATTAATTAATAATGATTCCTTATTAACCTATAATAGTTTAAAAAATACTCTCCGAGAGTTACAGCTGGATGATAATTTAAAATATCTAGTGACGATAAACCACATTATTTTTAAACAGCTAAATGACTTAAAACAAGAGCGTCTAGTTACAATGCTAATTTTGGTCAGTATTATTATTTGTGTAATATTTATTTTAGTGCAAAATACAATATTAATGTTCAACAATCAAAAAAAATTGTTCATTGTTCGTGGTCTTTTTGGTGTTGGTTTTATTAACACATATAGAAGTATACTATACACCTTCCTTGGGACTTGGTTAGCCCAATTAATTATTACGATTATATTTACAACAATTTCGAGCTCTATAGCTTTCATCGTTTTAGCACTGTTGATGATTGAATTATTCATGATCGTCCTGACGATTATTGTCTTAGAAAATAAAAATAAAATATCAATCTTAAAAGGAGGAATATAAATGGACAAAATCGTTGAAATGTATAAAGTGGACAAAAGTTATAATGCCAAAAAAGTATTAACGGGATTTAATTTAGATATATATAAAGGAGAAATGTTAGCAATAAAAGGGAAAAGCGGGTCCGGGAAGTCAACTATATTAAATCTAATTGGACTCCTAGAAAAAGAAGACTCTGGAATCATTAAGTTGTTTGGGCAGCCTAAACCGCCTCCAAGATCAAGGAGGTTTAAATTAATGTTACGAAACAAAATATCTTATTTATTCCAGAATTTCGCTTTGATTGAGGATATTAGCGTTGAAGAAAACTTAAAAATACCACTCATTTACTCGAATAAGACAAAAAAAGAAAAACAGAAGAATATGTTAGAAGCTTTAGAAAATGTAGGTCTTGGTGATGTTCTTAGAATGAAAGTTCATGAGCTTTCCGGTGGAGAACAACAACGTGTTGCAATTGCAAGAATATTACTACGTGAATGTCAACTTATTCTAGCTGATGAACCTACTGGTTCTTTAGATCCTATTCTAAGAGATGAAATTATTGATATTTTAGAGATTTTAAATCAAAAAGGGATAACTATAGTCATAGTAACGCATGATTCAGTTCTTGCCAGCCGCTGTCATCGAATAATTGAATTAAATTAAATGCAAGCGTCAAATAACCCTCAACTTAAGGGCTATTTGACGCTTTCCTTCTTCGTAGTCCGGACTTTAAGCAGCACAATAACTAGAGCAAATCATATATACGCAAGTAGTGAGTTGTTTCGATTTTAATATATTTTCTAAATTTTTTCTGTGAATTATACTTCATTTTTAGGAAGCATGGTATGAATTTTTGGATTATGCTCTGCTTGTAATGACCTTACCTTGTTAAAGAAAATAACAAAATAAAATTGTTTCTCTATCTATATTAATAACAACTGTCAAACATAGTAGAAAGTCCAATATTATTTCTAATCAACTTCGCATTAATCCTATACTTTTACTGACGTAAGGTCACCTTATATACACCCAATGCTAGCCATTTAGATCATTGAATTCCCCAAGATTACCCTTTATATTAGGCAGTTTAATTAATTATTGAGCGACAACAAGGCCAAAACTGTCTAAGAGAGTTATCCCCCACTTGATGAACGCTCCCCGACAATAGTTATTCCTATCCTAACTAAACCTGTTCTAATACTGAAAATGAAATATAACGTCAAAAAGATGATTATTAAGAAACGAATGAATTTCATAATTCCAGACCCTTGTCTCCCAAGGGATTATAGACATAAAAAAGGAAGTACCTCCCCAAGTCTTGTATAATGGTAGTCGACC
>JACHLS010000014.1:0-91396 GCA_014204635.1 Sporosarcina luteola
GTCGACTACCATTATACAAGACTTGGGGAGGTACTTCCTTTTTTATGTCTATAATCCCTTGGGAGACAAGGGTCTGGATTTATGAAATTCATTCAGATAGTATTAAAAAAAAATTAGCGAAAATTGGGCTGAAATATTCCTCTCAAAAATCACTTCCAACATTGATACAAGATATTAAAGATAGGATAAATGAAATACAAGAAAAAAATGATTTGGATGAAGATTTAATAGAGTCTTTTAGAAGTAAATTAAAGCTCTACAAAACAAAGAAAATAATTGATCTTAAGGAAAATGAAAGGGATACATTAAGAAAAATATCATCAATCTTTGGTATTAAAATAGATCCTGAAAAAATTACAAAAAGTTGCATGCAATCTAACCGTTTATCAGCAAACTTATCAACAACGGCTGATACAAAATTACAAGGCTTAAGTGATCAAGAGTTGGAATTGTTTGTTCAAGAAATGTTATTTTATATGCAAATAAATAATGATGCAGGAGAAATAAAAGAAGAAACGATTAAAATTTTTGCAGCATGGCGTTTGAACAGTTCATATCAAGAAAAATCTTTCCGTAGAGATTTAGCGAAGAGCGAAATAGATTTTTTTCTTTGTACACTTATAGATGCCATAAAAAAATATCCTTATAAAATGGGCTTTTACGATGTATACTTGCTAATTATTTTGAAGTATATAGAAAAGAGTGATAATGGGTATGAGGAGTTAGAAAGCTTTTTAGTTAAACTCCCGGCTTTTATGAAGTCTTCTAATAGAGACGCAACAATCTATTTTTCTGCAGTTAGGACAAGAATTTTAAATGTTTGTGCAGATAATTGGTATAGATTTAATGAGGAACAAAGGAAGAAGTTGAGAAGAAATATTGAAAACGCTTTTTTGGTTTGGTATGCCAATCCTAAAATTCCGTGGACAGAACAATATACTCTTTATTGGACGCTATCAGTTTTACGCATAAGACTTCCCATTCACCTTTGTATGGAAAATAAAAATGGATATCCAAATTATCTACGCCTGCTAAATACGGTGTATAAGGAATATATTTTTATTGTGGAAGATAATGGTGAAGAAGATACTTTTGATTATCGAAGTAGAGATTTATATACGGCTATATACTTATTTAAAGTGGGTTTATATTGGAATAAGAGGGAAAAGAGCTTTTCCTATAATGAAGTTGATAAAGTAATATATGGCGTAACAAAGAGACAAATTTTATCTAACCGAATGGTTGATATTCATAATTGGCTTTCCTTTGCTACGATTTCCAATAGTGAGCTATCTATTTCTATATTAAATAGACTAGAAAAACTTATTAAAGCAGAAGCTAACGATAATATTTCTACCATTGATATAGAGACACATTATGAGGTTTTAGATTTCTTGCAAACCTGTATTAAGAGATATTTTGAAAATCCTAAAGAACATGATGGAATTGTTAAGTGGATCAGTTATTCTAATCAAAACGAAGATTCATATTATAAAAGATATGTAATTAATAGATTTCTTTCATATACCAAAATAAGATCTCATTATTCGTTGACTGATGAACGATTGCCACGTCTTATAACTGAATTTAATAGTGATGAAGCAGTTCCTATCGCCGATTGGATATTTTATTGTGGAATGTTGCCTTTTGATTTAGATGAAATTCCTTCAAAACAAGATGTGCTACATCCATTAACCGAGTATGAGTATGTTAAATTACTCCGAAGGATTGTGTTAATAAATTCTTTTCCAAAAGAAAAGGTAATAAGTGACATCGAACAAGACTTTTTATTTTCATTTAAGCTCACATTTAAAGAGTGGAAAGATTTCAGGATGGAAAGTAAGGTTGAAGACCTTCACGTAAAGAAAATTGATAATTTGTCAGCAGAAGATACTAAAGAGTATGTAAAAGTTTTGTTTGCAATGATAACTAATAGGCCAACCCATACTCATATTAAAAAACACTTCTCAATGTATAAATGGAATGATTTACAAAGTTATTTTGAAATGACCTATTATCCATCAACAAAGGTGGCTAGTCTTTTTGTTAATAACCTGAACATACATCAAAACTTTTATCAAGAAGTTTATAAAATGCCATTAGAAGAACTGCCATATCGAGATATTTATACTTCTAATAAAAATGAAAAAAGCATTGGTAGATGGATAGAAAATTATCTAGTCATGTGTGAAAAAGATTTAATTGATAAGAAATATAATCGTAAACTGGAGTTATTAGAAATCGATATTGATCAGTTGAGGAGTTGAGCGATGTGAACGAGATTATGAAAGAGAAGATAAAAGTAACTATAGGCCAAATAGGTAGTTTTGATATAGAAGAATCAGAGAAATATGATTGCAGCAATGGTTTAAGTTATAAACAACCTCTAACAATGTGGGAGAAAATAAGAAAAACTGTAGAAGTTGCGAAACAGGATAAAGCTGATTTTCTAGTACTCCCTGAAATAACTGTTCCTAAACAGTATTTGAAAACACATATTCCTGCGATTTGTAATGAGCATAATTTAATGATTATTGGTGGGGTGGAATTTTATCATAAATACACTACTAATAATAAAAAATTTATTCAAAATGAGGCGTTTATTGCTGTACCGGGAGCTGAAAAAAGCTCAGGAATAAGAGAGAGAGCAATGGTTTGGAGAACGCCAAAAGTATATCCTGCCCAATCAGAAGAAGATACTATTAAAAAAACAGGTTACCATTTTTCCCCTGGGAATAAACTCTATTTATTTAAAAGCAAAGAGTTTGGAAATTGGGCAGTTTTAATTTGTGTGGATTATTTAAATTTACCTATCCATCAAATTCTACAAAAAAGAATACAAACATTATTTGTTGTAGCATTTAATCCTGATATAAATTATTACTACTCTATATCAGATTCTCTACATCGAATTTTATATTGCAATATAATTGTCTGTAATGTTGCTGATTATGGAGGATCCCATGTTTATACACCATATCGAAAAGTATTCTTACGTGAGGTGATGAAACTTCATGGGAATAAAGTGGAGACGGCTGTTACTGTGACACTTCCTCTAAGAATAATCAAAGAGATACAAATGTCCCCTCGTAATAAAGAGTTTGAGGAATTTATTAAAAAACCTTCAGATTATGAATATATTAAATAGTCTATGTGTTATATGGTAAACATTAAGATTTATAAATCACTTTCATATGCTTAGAATCTAGGATGCGGATAAAACCTGGCATCCAACCTATACTTCGTCACAAACGAAATTGTTGAGGTTTACATTTACGCTCGTATTCCCATAGTCTAACATCACAAATAGTTGATATACTAAGGATAGCCATACTTATTTTCGGGATAGTGACTACTTAGTCCTTTCTCGTTAATGTTTAAATTGGTTATTCAAGTTTACCATACTTCAAGTAATCGAAGACAAATCGACACGCCGGTAGCTTGAGAATTGAAAGGAGCTATTTCAAATGAGTTTGAGCTTATTGAGGAATTTACGATTCTATAGATAGAAGTTCCACTTTCAGGAAATTGTTATATCAAGTAGGCAAACGTAAGGGCCAGAAAACAGCGTTGGTTGAGTCGGTGGTCTTAGATAAACAGACGTATACAAAACACCCTTGTTGTTCCCTTGACCATCCGTTGAAAGAGGACAAACCGTTACCTTTGAATGGTTTTTAATTGTCCCGAATTTGGCCCCGTTTTGTTTTGGCTTTTCACGCAAAATAATATCAGTTTTCGCGTTACAGACGACGTTATGAAGGCACTATTGGAATCAGAACTTCCTATGCGCGGGGGTACTAGGGTCGTTTTACATGAACGGAAACAGTAGCATTTATCCACGAAGTTCAGTTCTATACCTAATCACATTTCATTCAGAACCATTCATTCAAAACAGGTAGAATTTTTGGAAAAGAAAAGCTGTATCCTACATTTGGATGCTGCTTTTTTTTGCCTGTCTTGATATTTTCTCAATAAGATAGGCAAGTGTGACGCGTTCTTCTTTTATTACGTCTAAGTGTATGGAAGGAGGGGGGACGTTTTGGAACAGGTAGACTTGGAATATTGGTTTGATGAATACAGTGATTCCGTTTTAACGTACATACTGTTGATGGTTCGAGATTATCAACAAGCTGAGGATTTGACACAAGAAACGTATATAAAAGCATTTCGGCACCACCAACAATTTGAAAGTAGGTCGTCCGTGAAAACGTGGTTATTTACAATTGCGCGAAATGTCACAGCTGATTATTTTCGAAAGAAGCATCCGCTGCAACATTATTTTGGTTTGACGTTGGAGGCGAAAGATCATGACCCAATTCCAGAACAGCTAGTTGCGATGAATATTCAAAACGAACAATTGTACCGCACGATTCAGCAATTAAAACCGGCTTACAGACAAGTCATCATCTTGCGGAAGTTAAAGGAATTTTCAACGGAAGAAACGGCGCTCATTTTAAAGTGGTCGGAAAGTAAAGTGAAGATGACACTGAAGCGAGCGATGGAAAAACTGAAAAGGAATTTGAGTGAAGGGGGAGCTACGCATGAAGTCTTTAGATGAGCAGCTACTTGAATTAGAAGCACAATTGCACATGACTGATGAATCAAAAACCGAATTAAGAACCCGTGTTTTGCAAAAAGCTCATGACAAAACGAGTCGCAGGTTGACATCTTTTGGCTGGATCGCTGTCGCATGCCTCGTTCTGATTTTTACGTCGCCTATTTACTCATCTACTGCAGCCCGTGTCGTCTCAAAAATTATTCCGCTTTCCATAACATCAAGTTTGAATGATTCGAATAACCCTGATGTAACATCACAACTTTTTGAACTTGTTACGGAGGAAGGGTATGAGGTGAATTTCATCGGAGTGACACCCTCGCCTTATACCGTTGAGGTTTCATTAGTTTTGCAAAAGTCCGCGCTACATCAAGCAATTAAAGACTTGGAACCGAAGATAACGGACTACTTATATAACAATGGATTTGACCAATTTGATTTGAAAATATCAAGTGTGAAAGATGAGAAAATAGATCCGGGGAGTGAGGAAACATTCGGTTTATATGATCAAGTCCGTGAGATTGTGAAAAAAGTTTTTACCTCCTATGGCTATGCGAAAGAAGCAGACTATGAACTGGCTGGGCTTGAAGAAACCTGGTTTTCTCACATTGTCCAAATCGATATGCCAGACCATATCCAGGAATCGGATCAGATCATTGAGGATATTGAAAAGGAAATAAAAGCACAGCATCTCGATATTAAAGAAGTTAAAGTGCATACTTTCAATTTAAAGCATCGTCAACAAGACAATCGCTGGGCATATGTGGCATCGGATCTATACGATGCGATGTCCGGAAAGTCGACATATCAAGTTACGGGTATGTCGTATCAAGTGAAAAAAGGTGCTGCCTTAGTTACCCTTAAGACGGATTTAGATCAACCGTTATCCGATGAAGTAGTGAAAGAAATCAAAAAAGCGATAAACGCATATTTTGAGTTGCCGGAGACGAAAGAGCAAATTGGGGACGACCCTTTTACCATTGAATTTCTGCTGAAAAACGAAAAGGCATTTATTACAATAAAAAACTAATCACTCTCAATGATCGATTGATAAAAAAGATGAATGGCCCGTAATATGGTGGCTTTTCAGCTGAGATAGCATAAAGAGTTTTATGGGAAATCCTTCTTGTGATTTTGTTAATATATCTCATTTTGGATGGTCGTTAAGTTCTCTTTTACATAAAATCCGTTTAGATTATGTCAAATTGTGAATTGTAAGACTATCAATCAATCGCTAGAGGGAGTGAGTGAGATGAAAAAGTGGACATGGCTGACGTTGCTTCTCGTATGTGCTTTTGTTTTTGCAGCATGCGCTGATAAAAAAGATGACTCAGCTGGCAAGGTCGATGAGGAGACTGCATCTGATCCAGCGGAAGATGGTGTTGAAGACGATGTTACAGATGAGGGTAACTTGTCGCCTGTGACTGTACATCTAAAGGATCGGGACGGGAAGTCGGTCGGAACGGCTGAGTTGGCCGAGGAAGAAGACGGGCTGCGAATCATGGTGGACGCGAAGGATTTGCCTGAAGGAACTCATGGTTTTCATTTCCACGAAAAAGGGGTCTGTGAAGCACCTGACTTTGAATCTGCGGGAGGACACTTTAATCCTACCGATGCCAGCCATGGACTTGACCACAAAGAAGGTCCGCATGCCGGTGATATGCCGAATCTGGAAGTGGACGCAGACGGAACGGTGAAAAAAGAGTTCACCGTGAAAAATCTCACATTGGAGAATCATAAAGAAAACTCATTGTTTCAGGATGGCGGCACAGCCCTTGTCATCCATGAGGAAGCAGATGACGGAAAAACCCAGCCATCCGGCGATTCTGGAGACCGCATTGCATGTGGCGCAGTGGAATAATTCCGTTCGGTTAACTGCCTGAAGAATAGAGTAAATGAAGAAGCCAACCGTTTAATACTACGGTTGGCTTCTTTCTATCTATCTGATCTGACTATAGGAGCATTAATCGTATATAACATTTTTCCCTTCTTCACTTAACTTCTGTAAAGATGTAACCATATGATTTATCTGTTCTTCAGAATGTCTTTCCCACGAGCCCAATTCTGCTACTATTTTCAAAGGAGATGTAGACCGATAGGAGCGTGTCGGATTTCCGGGAAATCTTTTGTCCGTTAAGTTCGGATCATTTTCATAATCACCTAACGGTTCTACGATATAAATTCTCTCTTTTGAATTAGATTTAGCTAATTCAGCACCCCATTTAGCGGCGTCTAATGTTGCGGTAAAATAGATATGGTTGGATTTTTTATTCTGATAATTCGAGAAGTGCAAAGGTTTGAAAAGGTCTCCAATTTCCAGTTTTGCTTTTGTGCCATGAAAGAAAGGTCCACGATCTAAAATGTTTTTGTTGTCATCCATGTAAATACTCCCCTTATGCTTTTGACTTGCGAACTACAGTATAAAGGATAGGATGGGTGGAAAAGTAGTCTATAATTAATTATTGGAAGATGTTATAATTTAAGCAGAGGATAACAATATCAAAAAAAATTACTAAAAAACAGCCGAATGGAGGGTTCCCCTCTTATCCGGCTGTTTTTCTTTTCATATTCATCATATTGATACGTAATGAAAATAAATATCAGATCAGAATGGTCTCATTGTAATTCTTTTCGAAGTTGTTCGGCCGCAGACAATGCTTTTTTATCTTGAATAATATCACCAGGTTTATTTCCTTCACCTATAATATAACCTTCGAAACGTGTACCGATAAAATCAAAGATAAGATGAAATTGCTGAATCATAGGTAAACCTTTTGTGTACGGAATATCTCCACCCACTGCAATTACGTATGCCCTTTTTTGAGACATCTGCTTTTTAAAGTTTGGATAATTTGAGTCTCTCAAAGTTTGTGACCATCGATCCACAAAGTTTTTCATTGTCCCAGTCATGCTATACCAATAAATCGGCGTAGAAAAGATAAGAATATCATGCGGCAGAATCCGATCAATAATTAAGTTGTAATCATCATTGATTTCCTGAAACCCTTCCTCAGCATGACGCTTATCGGTTATAGGCTCAATCGTATACTCTTTCAAATAAATCTCTTCCACATCTAGTCCTTGAATGGCTATCTTCGTTAGTGTCTCTGTATTGCCATTTGGTCGGCTTCCTCCGTAAAGAACTGCAATACTCATGATGATTCATCCTTTCACATTCATTTATTGGCTACACACAATATTTTAAAGTCGGCAAAACGGCTTATTCAAATAAAGCAAGGAGAGGACCCCGTTAAATAGTAATCAACACTTTACCTTGGGCGTGACCTTCTTGAAAATATTCGAACGCCTCAGTTATTTCATTTAACGTAAACCGCTTATCAATGATAGGTTTTACTTTGCTGGTCTCAAGTAATTCTTTTAAAACATGTAAGTCTTTTTGATTGGCTCTTTGCAACAGGCTACTTATTTTCTTGCTTCCAGTCATTGAAGTAAAAGGTCCAAAAAATAAGGTTTTATAAAGTTGAGCCTCGGAACCTCCTACATGAACAAAAATTCCATTTGATTTTAATACCCGTTTATAAGCTGAAAGGGAATTAGAGCCATTCACGCCAAGAACCAAATCATAATACCCCTCATGTTGAGTGAAGCGCTCTTTTGAATAATCAATGACATGGTCGGCCCCTATCGAACGCAATATTTCTATATTCCTTGTACTACATACACCCGTTACGTCCGCACCGAATGCTTTAGCTATTTGTACCGCGAAAGTGCCAACACCACCAGACGCACCGTAGATTAATACTTTTTGTCCCGATTGAATCTTCCCTTTATCACGTAGTCCCTGTAGGGCAGTCACACCAGCCATAGGAGCAGCAGCTGCTTCCTCAAAGGAAATATTGTTTGGCTTTAAAGCTAGAGCAAATTCAGAGACTGTAACATATTCAGCAAACCCACCCCACCCACAACCAGAGAGGTCACCAAATACTTCATCTCCTACTTTAAATTGCTTAACGTCTTTCCCGACGGCTTCAACTGTACCAGCTATGTCCCCTCCAGGATTCGAGTATTTGGGTTTCGTTATTCCGAAGGCAAATCGGGCTAAAAAGGGTTTGCCTTGCAAAAGAACGACGTTCCCAAAGTTTATAGATGCTGAATGAACCTTTACCAATATTTGATTCTCAGTAGGGAATGGTTTTTCCACCTCTTTTAACTCAAGTACATCGGGTGAACCATATTTATTACAAACGATCGCTTTCAATGAGACCCCTCCAAAGTAATTTCTTTGTTAATCAAATAATAACAAGGGGTAAAACAGCCTTCATTGACTTAAGTTAATTTGGTTGGTATTTGACTCATAATATTTGGCGAGTTAATCTTCAGTACATTGTCGCTACTAAATAGGTGAGAAGATTTCGAATTGCGGAGAGCAACTATTAACGATCGCTTTCTTTAATTCGCTTTCTTATTCTACTTAATGACTCAGGAGTCATTCCAAGATAACTAGCCAATTGATGCTGTGGTACACGATCAATTAACAGAGGGCGTTTTCTTAAAACGGTTTTATATCGTTCTTCTGGAGAAGAGCTGATAAATTCGCCAATTTGGTCTTGCATTTCACCAAGGTTGATCTCCATCATTTTTCGTATCATTATTTCGAGTTGTGGGTATTTATGAAACATCATATTTTCCGAATCAACGTCGCCCACAACCAATATACAATCATCGATACAGGCTAATGAATACTTTGACAGCTCACCTGAAGTCTTTTCGTTGATAATTGGTATAGCTTGTTCCTCAGTAAAAAAATTGGTTGTTACCTCTTTACCGGATTAGTCTATAAAAAACTGCCTAACATACCCCTTTAAAACGTAATAACATTTAAATGCGGAAAGATCTCCTTGTCTAAGTAGGTATTTTCCTCTTTTGAATTCATCAATTCTTAAACTTGCAGAAATTGCCCGTATTCATCTTCACTGATTGAAGTAAAGTCAGACATATATTTAAAGAGCATATCAATCATATATTCTCTCCATTCCTATATGAGGTTACTTAATGTATCTTAATTATTTCAACACTTTTATCAAATTCACCTTTATTAGATATTAACATTCGGTATAGCACCTATATCAAGGTGTGTTTGTAGAGTAAACATTCTATCCTAGTTCAATTAATGAAGCACTTTAGTTAAGTTCACTCTGTTTTATGAAATTAGTATAATTAGATGTTTTTATTGGAAATGATTGTTATAATACTAGTAAAAGAATCATGTTAGAAGGTGGATACATGTCAGCGATAGAAATACTATCAACTATCCTGTCATCTATATTTTAAACGGCAAGAAAGAAGCATACATAGGCGAGACGGTTTAGTTTAAGAAACGCATGCAAGCGCATTTGAAAAGCCGTAAACAGTTGGAAGAGATTAATCTGATCAAGCACGAGCAATTTAATCGATCGGCGACATTCCATCTGGAGACGAAGCTTATTAACTATTTTCTCGGTGATGAAAAATACACATTGCAGAACAAAAGTAAAACGGCCAGCGATTTCACGCATAACTACTAGAACAAACCATTCTATGATCAAGGGCTTTCAGGGATATCTAGAAAATGCACGAAAAGAAGTTGGTCGACAATGAGCTGCATGTCACTGAGAACAAAGATATCTTCAAATTGTCACCGTTTAAAGAACTGACGCTTGAGCAGCTGGATCTAAAAGAAAAGGTGCTGAAGTTCTGGGAAAAGAGAATTGTGAGCGAACGGGCAAAATACGGAAATCTGCTGATAGTGGAAGGTGAAGCTGGCGTTGGGAAGAGCGTAGTGCTGAGCTCTATTTTTAATACAATCAAGAACGGGCGGCGGAACACTCACTCCTCGCCATTTTGCGGAACGGAAAACTAGCTCGTTGTGAACCGAACCATGAGGAGATGTTTAAGACCTACAAGGGCATTGCCAAACAGGTGAAGCATCTGAAGGCAAAGAATTTCGCCAAGCCTACCCCATGATCAACTCTCTGCAGAAAGAGAACAAACAGGTGGATATTGTCTTTGTGGATGAAGCCCATCTGCTTTTAACGAAGCCTGATACATACAACAACTTTTATGGTGAAAACCAGCTGCAGTAACTGCTCAAACTGGCGAAGATCGTCGTCATTATCTATGACCAGGATCAGGTGCTGAGGCTGAAAAGCCTATGGGGTACAAAGCTACTTGAAAAACTAAAGAAGAAGAGCGCCACTAATGAAGAATATCAACTTACCAACCAATTTCGCATGCAGGCAAACGATGAGGTGATCGACTGGATCAACAACTTTAAGCGTAAGAAGCTGATGCCGCTTCCGAAAGACGATAGCTATGAGCTGAAAGTGTTTGAAACGCTAGAAGCCATGCACGGAGCGATCATCGACAAAAACAATCAGATTGGCCTGAGCAGAGTCGTTTCAACATTTAATTTCCTACACAAAAAAGATGGCCTGACTTATTATGTGAAAGAATCCAAGATATCAGTGCTGCGAAGGGAATGATTGTGTTGAATTCGATTAATGTGCTGATGAAGCGGGGAATTAAGGGGCTTTATTTGTATATGTGTAACGAAGAATTGCGAGGGAGGTTATTGATTCAAGACGGAAAGTTTAAGAGAGATATTGATGGATATGAATTATTTGACTTTTCAAGAAGAAAATTAATATTAGCATTGGGTAACGCTAATCAACAATCATGGTTTAAAACAAAAAAAAGAAGTATTATGCAACTGCCAATTTGGCAAAGAAGAGCATTTTTAGCTGCTGCAATTTGTCTCCCGGGTGATGAAGCAAGCCATTGGTATCGTTCTATTTTACCGAGATTAGATGCCCTTGAGGTAGCCATTGTAAGGTGGGCAGTGAGTAAATAAGCTCTATTTACGAAGGCCTGTATAGTTGACTTCAAATTAGTAAGAATTGGTAATATAATACATTACAATGTCATGTGGAATTTCAATTAGTGAATCATCTAGTACTTTGGTTATTGAAATATAAAACTCTACACAGATACCGCCACAAGAGTGTATCTGCTTATTTCTAATATGTTGAAATGGGTTTCAGGACAACATCTACGCATATATAAAATAGATTCCAGCCTATATTTATTTTATAAATATTTTAGCCTGAACCGTAAGAATATGAGATGAATTTATTATTAGTGGGAAGTGAAAATATGATACAACCAGGATCTTTGATTGAGTTTGATAGAAAAAAATATTTTATTCATGTTAAGTCTTTAGGCGAAGGAGGTACAGGGGATACACACCTTTTTAAGGATGAGACAACAGATATGCATTTTGCATTTAAAAAGTATTCACCAAAGGATACAAATTATATCGATGAGTATTATCAAAGATTTGTTGAGGAGATTAAAATATTATTTAAGATATCTCATCCTAACATAGTCAGAGTCTATAATTATTATTTATATCCAGAATATAAATTAGGGTATTTACAAATGGAATATATTGACGGAGTAACATTGGATAAGATTAATCAAACTTCTATTAAAAGCTGGGAGAAAATTTTTGCTGATACTGTTTCAGCATTTGAATATTTAGAAGCTAATAAGATACTCCATAGAGATATACGGCCAGCAAATATTATGATTGACAAAGATGGAAATGTAAAAATTATTGATTTTGGATTTGGGAAAAAATTAACGGAGCAAGATCAAGAAGGGAAAAGTGTCTTTTTAAATTGGCCAGTTACACAATGGCCTAATGAAACGATAGATGAACGTATTTACAATCATCAAACTGAAATTTTTTTCCTTGGTAAATTGTTCAGTAACTTGCTTGGTAAAGATATTTCTAATTTCAAATTCGAACATATTATTGACAAAATGTCTAAGTTAAATCCACAAGATCGATATATATCCTTTAAAGAAGTCGCAATTGACATCTCTCAAGGTGTTCTTGGTGAAATAAATTTCACACAAAATGAGAAAGAAATTTACAGAAAATTCGCTGAAATATTAACAACCTATACAAATTATTATATAAACCAATTCGATCCAATAAACGATATATCTTTTACTATGAATAAGTTAGCAAACCTCATAAGGAACAGCTCCTTGGAAGAGTGTCTTCAGGACAATAGTGAGCTTTTGAATTGTTTTATACAAGGTAAATATTCGTATAATCCAGTTAAAAATATAAAAGTTTCAATTATTGTAGACTTTTATAAATTACTTCAACGCTTGGTTGCTTATAAACAAAAAATTGTTTTAGATAATATAAATATGAGGTTATCAAATAAGAGAATAGAATATGAATTTGATGAATTACCGTTTTGAATTGTTGGTCAATAAAGAGAACTTTAATAGAAATATTTCCGCCATTCGAAAAAATAAGTGTTGACCGAATAACAAGAAGGAGGACAAGACATTGGTACGAAAAATATTTGTTGCTTTAATTTGCATTCCAATCATGATTTTAAATCTATTCACGGATGAAGCAGCAGCAGCAGCTCAATTATCGCTAAAGGACCTGCAGTTCGGAGGGTTGGTACCAAACGGTAATATTTCTGCTTCTATCAGCAAAGTCGAAAAAAAATATAAAGTCGATTTCTCTGTTAATGAAGAGACTCATGCCCATTTTACTGGTGATCCCTCACCGGCCATGGCATGGTTCCTTTCCATGACCCCGGATGCTGAAAATAAAATAGTGCAAGTCGAATATGAGCAATTTAATAGTAAAAGCCCAGGCTTTACCGACGCATCTATAAAAGGGATTAAAATTGGGTCTTCGCTAGCACAGCTTGAAAAAGTGTTCGGAAAAACAAAAAATCGTAATCGGGAAAAAGCATACCCATACAAATATATAACCCAAACGTACAATTTGACCGTCAAAGAGACCGGTCAACAGGCGACCATCCAATTTCTGTTGAGATATCCCGAGAAACAAAAAGAAGTTAATGCAAAAGTATACGGATTTTCATATAGTTTAACCCCTAAAGTGAAAGAGAAACCCAAAAAAACGACAACGCCTGTCATTGAACCCGATAACACACAAATCGTAGTTAGGGGACACACCATTAGAACTGGAATGACACAAGACAAGGTGATTAAACTTTTAGGAAAACCAAATGAAATCAATGCACCCATGCATTCTACCGGGCAGAATAGGCAGCTGATGCGAGAACTTCTTGGAGACGAATATTTCAATTCTCTTGATATCCAGCAATGGTCTTATATCTACACATCCAACGGTAGGGATGTTGAGGCGTATGTCATTTTCTTTGATTATAAAGGTATTGTGACGGAAGCGATACGCGTTATGTAGACAAGTACGTGTGCATAGATAAATTCAGACCTTGACGAAAAGCCTCAAGAGGAGTACTATGTTTTAGTTGTAGAAAAAAAGTAACTTTAAAATAACGTTTTCTATAGATCAAATAATTAATAAATAAGTAAAAAGGTTGGTGGTTACATGAGAAATCAATGGAAAGTGAAAGATTTTTTTCTACACAACTTTTTAGGATTCTATGCAGTCGCCGTCTTGATGTTGTGGATGAAAACCTATATTGCTCAAACCACTCAATTTGAATTGGGGGTAGAAGGAGCACTTCAACACTTCCTGTTACTGCTCAATCCGCTCGGTTCAGCAATGCTGTTTCTAGGCATTTCATTCTTGTTTAAAGGTAAGAAAAAATATACAGTGCTCGTCGTCGTGTACACGTTGATGTCGATTCTTTTGTATGCGAATGTCGTCTATTACCGGTTTTTCAGTGATTTTATTACATTGCCTACTCTCTTCCAAACACAGAATTTCGGGGATCTAGGCGGAAGTATTTTGTCTCTGCTTAAACCATTTGATATTTTGTTCTTTGTGGATGTATTCGTCATCATGTATCTTCGATCTTCACGTAAAGTGGAAAAAGGTACGAAGCGAATTGGAACTAGAACAGCGTCTGCCATTATTGCTGGCGCATTAGTCATTTCTTTGATCAATCTAGGACTGGCTGAAGCAAGCCGTCCGCAGCTGTTGACTCGTGGCTTTGATCGAAACTATATTGTGAAATATTTAGGTATGTACAATTACTCGATTTATGACTCGGTGGAAACGGCGGCCGCTTCATCGCAGCGGGCGATGGCGGATAGCAGTGATATTACCGAAGTGATCAACTATACACAATCTGCATACGCGGAGCCGAATCCAATCTATTTTGGGAAGGCCAAAGGAATGAACGTCATCTATTTGCACTTAGAATCATTCCAGAACTTCCTGATTGACTATAAATTAAACGGGGAAGAAGTGACACCGTTCTTGAATTCATTAACACACGATAAGAACACCGCGTATTTCGATAACTTCTTCCACCAAACGGGCCAAGGGAAAACGTCCGATGCGGAATTCATGTTGGAGAACTCCCTGTTTGGACTGCCGCAAGGCTCGGCTTTTATTACGAAAGCGCAAAATACGTACCAAGCTGCGCCGAGTATTCTAAAGGATTATGGGTACACATCGGCTGTCTTCCACGGCAATAACGGCAGCTTCTGGAATCGGAACACCATCTATAAAGAATTTGGATTCGAGCATTTCTTCGATGTGAGTTATTATGATACGACTAATCCTATCGACATGGCGGAATATGGATTGTTGGATAAACCGTTCTACGAACAGTCGGAAAGTATGCTCAGCTCACTGCCGCAGCCTTTCTATACGAAATTCATTACGGTTGCCAACCACTATCCATATGCGATGGATCAGAGCTTAGTGTCCATCGATAAAGCTCAGACTGGGGACGCCAGTGTGGACGATTATTTCCAAACTGCGCGTTACACAGACGAAACGATTGAAAAAGTCTTTACCCGCTTAAAGGAAATGGGCTTGTACGATAACTCGGTCATTGTGTTGTATGGTGACCATTATGGTATTTCTGAGAACCATAAAAAAGCGATGGCGCAAGTTATGGGGAAAGAAATAACACCTTTTGAAAGTGCCAACTTGCAGCGTGTTCCATTATTCATCCACGCTCCTGGATTGAAAGGCGGCGTCAACCACACGTATGGCGGCCAAACAGACCTTCTTCCGACGTTGTTGCATTTGCTTGGAATCGATACGAAAAACTTCGTTCAATTCGGTTCCGATTTATTCTCGAAAGAGCATAATGAAGTGGTTCCGTTCAGAAATGGCGATTTTGTCAGCCCGACAATCGATTCCATTAATGAAAAGTATTATGACAGCCAAACAGGCTTGCCACTCGACGAAAGTAAATTGGAGCAAGCTGAAGCGATGAAAAAAGAAGTGGCATTTAAATTGGGGCTATCCGATAAAGTTGTCAATGGCGACTTGTTGAGATTCTATACACCAAAAGGGTATACGCCTGTCGATCCATCTCAGTATAACTACACGAAGGATGAAGATGTACAAGCTGGTGAATGATAGATAAAAGCAAAAGAAGCATGTTCTCTCCTTAGGGGAGGGCATGCTTCTTTTTTGCTTTCACTTTGGTGCATTCCCACATGCCAAATTCGATAGCATATGAGTGGAGGTAACTATTAGGATAGCGTTCAATCTACAGCCTCAAAGAATTTATACTTAAATTTTGGACTGTCTCCTGTTCCCCGCGGCGACAAGAATGATCGTTAGGGATAGGACAATCATACAGATAATGACAGTCTGTGTAATGGCGGGATATTGGTTGTTGAATCCGGTTTCTGATGTATGTTTAGAATAGATACCGAAATAAGCCCATAATACAGCCAAACCATATGCAGGGTTGTGTAAGCGAAGCAGCATGGTTACCACACTGATGATCGTTCCGATTATCAGGATGAGTATCGTCCATGTCACTTCAGATAGACCAAATCCATCCCATTCGATGGAGACAAGGAAAGCGGTAATGTTGGCAATTGTCGCGACTGTTATCCAGCCAAAATATATACTAAAGGGAAGTTTGATAAAAAAGCTCTCTTTTAAAGAGAGGGAAGCCTCTGCGGTCAATTTGTTGATGATGATTAGGCATAGGAGCAATCCGACCATGAGAATGACAGAAAGGAATAGTTTTTCGTAATGCCATGCTAGTATCCAAAGGGTATTAAGTATGGAAGAAATGGAAAAGTAGATGCCGACTTGTGTTAACAGACGGGCTGTAGAAGGTTTTTGCTCTTTATGAAAGAAACCGAGTTGGTATAAAACATGTAATCCGAGTAAGACATATATGACGCTCCAGATTGAGAAAGTAAAGCCTGCAGGAGCAAATAAATTACTGTATTTCGCTGAAACTTCCCCCGTCGTTTGGCCATTAATGGGTAAGACGTTCGCCAATACATTGGTGCCAATCATTAAGACATATGTAAGAACGATTATTATATTCAACCATACTCGTTTGCTTGTTAACTTCATCAAATCCTCCTTTCTCAAACTATATTCATTTCGTCTTTCCCCTATACCTGTTTCCTAACAATGTAAACTTTATGAGCGATAGTAAGTTAAGAAGTAACAGGTACCTTTACAAAACATTAGACGGTCATCTGATGAGTAGAGAACAAATCCAACACTTCTCCGCCATTATTACTTATGAGAATAAAACATATCTGTTTAAATTGTTTTTCATCAATTTTTGGTGGTTTATAATGTTTCGCACCATAAAAACCAGTTACTCCATTAGGAAGTTTCATTAAGTAACCATCCTTTATTTACGTTTTCAAATCCTAATCCTTGAACAAGGCTAGGTTATTACCCAGTAGTTTGTGCGTTGTATACCATTTAGCTATAATTACTTTACTAATTTTTTGCTGACATATGGATGGTTAGGCAGTACACTAATAAAGTAAAAAGGTTTACTTCAGTAAAATAAGGTATATTACATTGGTTGAATTGATTCTCTTTAAGGCCAAGAAAAGTGGGTGAGCATAGTGGGGAAATATCAATTGGATACCAAAGGTCAGATGGCTGTGGCAAGGTATCATGAAAAACACAAACCAGCCAACTTTGATAAAAAGCAGCAACTTGATAAAATACGTGCGGAGTATTTGAAAAAAAAGCAACAACAAACCGATAAATGATAAGTACCTGAAAAAGAGTCGATTCCTCTTGGACATAAAGGAATCGACTCTTTTCTATCTATTGCTCTTTTTATAGGACATTTACAATTTAAAAATAGCGTTTTGATTAAGATCATCGAATTAAATATGTCCTATCGACTTTAATGAGATTTATACAAGAGCGGATTGTATTTCTTTTTTTTCACACATATCGATTATGAAAGCAGCTATTTGTTGAATACCGAAATGGATTTTAGTTTCATTTACTTGTGAAATGCTTAGCCGAATGGCCTTCTGTGTGTTTCCAGCTACGTACATTCTGGAATTGGAGGCCATTGGCTCGTAGGCCCGCCTTTTTCCATATGTCAAACGGCTACACGCCCGTTGATCGATCTTAGTATAACTACACCACAGAGGCAGATGTACAAGCAGGCGAATGATGTAGGAAAGCAGAAGAAGCATGTTCTCCCCGGAGGGGGAGGACATGCCTCTTTTTTGTGTCTGCAAACTTTGACATTGACCTTGAGTGAAATCTGTTCTATAGTTAGTATAACAAGAAGAACGACTTTCATTCTAAACCGTAGGAGGCTACGAGTGACAAAGCAAGGAAAGTTTAAACGACTTGTAATATTTCACCTGGTACTATGTGAAACTGTCGGAAGCGTTCTTATAAGAGAAAAGGGGTAATCATATTGAGTGAGAAAATTAAAAAGAAAAAAGGTAAAAAGATATTGTATGTTTTTGCATGGATCTTGGGAATAATTGTTGGTCTGAATGTAATAGGATTTGCGATCAACAAAATATTCTTTTCAAATGAGTTGGAAGCGATCTCGCCTTACGGAGAATTGGTAGAAGTAAACAATCAGAACATGCATGTCTATTCAATGGGACAGGGAGAGAAAACCATTGTTTTGTTACCGGGTACCGGGGCGCCTTTGCCAAGTGCAGATTTTGGTCCTTTAATGAGAGAACTCTCGAAAGAATATAAAGTAGTTACAGTTGAATATTTTGGAGTGGGGTTCAGTGACGAGACAGATACACCACGAACAAATGAAAATTATATGGAAGAAATCAGAACAGCATTATCACAGGCTGATATGAAGCCGCCGTATGTCTTAATGCCGCATTCTGTGTCCGGAGTTTATAGCGAATATTATGCATCAAAATATCCTGAAGAAGTCTCTGCAATTATTATGCTGGACACATCTCCAACAGTGAAAATAGAATCTAAGTTATATTCTTTCTTTTATAACCCCACAATTTTAAAAATCATTAATGGTTCTTCTAAGTTACTGCAAGAGACTGGCGTAACTCGAATCACCATTGGATTGCAACCTTCTAATCATACAGTTGAAAATGGCTATACTGAAAAAGAAATCAGGGATCATCAATTATTTTCTTATCATGTTCTCAACGATACGATCCATAATCAGATGCTGCATTCAGATGACAACATCAATGAGGTAAACAGCATCGTCTTCCCTTCAGAAGTGCCTGTACTGAAACTAATATCCTCATACGCTCAAAAAGAAGTGAAAAATGGAGAAGAGTACCAAAAAGATCACTTGAAACGACTTGGTGCAAATGTTGAGTCCCAAATTATTGATGGCTCTCATATATTCTATCAAACTAATGTTAAAGATATCACTGATGCCACAAGTACTTTCCTTAAAAAAATCAACTAAGAATTTGTTGCAAATACAGGCTAAAGGGAGCTGGGAATATAATCTCAGCTCCCTTTTTATATTTAGATATTCGATAACTTCTTCCACCAAACGGGCCAAGACAAAACGTCCGATGCGGAATTCGTGTTGGAGACCTCCCTATTCGGGCTGCCGCAAGGATCTGCTTTTATTACGAAAGCGCAAAATACCTACCAAGATGCGCCAAGCATTTTAAAGGATCATGGATATACATCGGCTGTCTTCCACGGCAATAACGGCAGCTTCTGGAATCGGAATACCATCTACAAATGTTTTGGGTTCGACCATTTCTTTGATGCGAGCTATTATAATACGACTGATCCAATCAACATGGCGGAGTATGGATTGTTGGATAAACCGTACTATGAACAATCGGAAAGCATGCTCGCTTCATTACCGCAGCCTTTCTATGCGAAATTCATTACGGTTGGGAACCATTATCCGTATGCGATGGATCAAAGCTTAGTGACCATCGATAAAGCTCAGACTGGGGACGCCAGTGTGGACGATTATTTCCAAACTGCGACTTCAAACAAATCCTATCTAGAATGGGGAAAGACATTTGGGGATGATGTATTGGCAACAGCCATACTGGATCGCCTTTTGCATTTAAGGCGATTCCTACCGCATGGAAGAGAAGAAGAAGGCCGGGGTATTTCCTCTGCCTTCTGTAACGGAATCGATAGAGTGAGGAATTTTAGACCGGCATTTTTAGGGATTTTTAGTCTGGTATTGACATGTATCATAAAGCCATCTTTAAATGGGTAAATTATCTGAATATTATGGTGCCGAAGCTTTTATTAGGTCTTGTATAAAATACACACAACAGTTTAAACTGGACGACTCAATTACATGATTGAGCATTGACTAAAAAACGGAAGTAACTTCCTTTTATGAATTAATGTACTATTGACTATATTGCGTAACCATGCTTTAAAAAATCCCTCGAATTAAAAATTCGAGGGATAAATCTTATTTTTCTCGGAAGTAAACTATTGTATGTCCAGTTTGCATTACAGACCAAGCTGCAGTTAAATCTCCGTAGTTATCTTTCCTATAATCTGAATCTTTGTAAATGACTTGTTTAGATAAGTTATTGTAACCTTTTATTACTCTCCAATGATACTCTTCGTCAAAAGATACGAAACGAGAAACGACTGCTACAGGATAGCGTTTTAAAATAGCATTTATAACATTAGAAAATGTAGGTTCTCCATTTCTTACAGCTTCCCATCTAGAGTCATCGTGGTTAAATCATATTCCAATAAATGTAAATGTTATTAGGGGAATTAATATTATTTCTTTATAGATTCTTAATTTACACTCTATTTTTATGGGGGATTAAGAACGAAACAATAGCCAATACTGCAATTGAACCAATAAATGTCCAAACGTTAAAATAAATATTATTGGAAAACTGATTAAATAATCCCACTTCTTTATACGGATGGTTCTCATTAATATAGTTCTTTAATTTTATTGCTTTCGCTGACATTTTTGAAAAGATAAAAATAGCAATAACAGAATATATACTAAGCAATAGTAATTTTTCTTTTCTGTTCTTGTTCGCGTGATACGAGTAAAACATCAAAACTACAGTAAAAGCAAAGTAACTCATAAAAAGACCACCTACCATTAAAAAAAATAGAGCTGGATTCCCATTACCACCTCCATACAAATCACGTGAAGGATCAAAAACTGCTGTTAAGTGATTTACAAGTTTAAAGACTCCTATTGTGATAAGACCACTTATTATTGATGATAAATAAAATGATACTTTCAAGTCTTCATCACCTCTTGTTCTTTATTGTACATCTTCGCAACTTTATCAGCATATAGGTTGGAGCGCTTGATGGATCCCGATAGCTCCCATTTGAGGAACAACTGGTGGATAGTGGAAGTCACCAGATAACTTGCAATTAACCACTCATTAGACGCTGATCGATTCAATGAATAAATCGAATTTCTTTAATGTTCATACTCCGCTTATATTATCATAAATGACCAAGGTGTCCGAAATGATAACCTGTTTTTGATGAAATTCACAGGGCGTTAGGCATGGTCGCTTCATCGAAATCAGATGGAGATTCAACGAAAACAGTTGTACTAACGCAATCAACAAACGATGACTATGCAAAAGTGCAATTAGTGCCGCTGAATCAGCAAAATGTCGACATGTTATATTACAATACGAGCTACGGCAGTCTGTATTATCACGTATGTTCTCTCCGAAAGGGGGGACCTGCTTCTTTTTTTACACCCCGAATTAACATTAATGAGCCTACAAACTAACGAGAATTAGTGGAACCCGACAAACAATTCATCCACGTCAACGAAATCTTCTTCGCTAACCTTCCCTTGTTCATCCATCTAGACGTATGCTTTCCGAAAGTTCTTTGTTTATAAACGAGCACACTCATTCCAAAAAAAGTTTCTCCAGCTGTCCGTTTTCCGTCATTGACAAACAGAGCCTCGCGCATTACGATATATATCGTACAAGATGTATCGCCTACGATGTAATTTAGGAGGATGTGAAAAGGAAAGTGGATAAAGCGACAATTATAGGAGAGTCGATAGACTATTTACATCGCTATACGATGAAAAGCCTTCAGCGACAAGCGGAGGAGCATGGTGTAACCATTCCGCAAGTACGGGTGATCGGGGAAGTGTTTGCCCATAAGACGGTAAGTGTTAAATTGCTCTCGCAAAATTTGAAGATGACGCAAAGTACAGTGTCGGATATCGTAGAGAGATTAGTATCGAAAGGCATTTTGGAGAAAACGCCGAATCAGAAGGATAAGCGTTTGGTCGATATTACGTTGTCGTCGAGGCTCGCTGAAGAGATTGATGAGAGCATTTCACAATTGAAAAATCAGTCGTTACGGGCGGTTTTAGATTTCTTGACCCCTGAAGAACAAGAGATCGCAGAGCAGGGAATCAACCTATTGGTTTCAGCTGTCCAGAAACAAATAGAGGCGGAGGGCATGGATGATTACGGCTATCCGGATATCCTGTACTTCTCCGAAACCAAGAAAAATAAGAAATAGGCAGCTACGCGGGAGGAAATAGTATGAAAGCTATCATTAAAGGACGCTGGGCCATTTTGGCTGTCTGGTTGATTGCCACGATCGTGCTGACAGTCATCCAGCCAGACGTCAATGCGATTTTACGAGAACAAGGACAAGAGGGAACGAGTGCAAACAGCCCCTCTGTCCTAGCGAATAAAATCCTGAAGAAAATGGATACAACGATAGGTACCGACAACCTCATCGTTTTTCATGATAAGAATAAGATTTCAGAGAGTGACATGAAGGAAATTGGGGAAGCGGTGCAGTCACTGAATGACAGTAGCGCGGAACTCGGAATTACGTATATGATCGACCCCTTCAACATGCCAGAAGCGAAAGACAATTTGATTTCGGAAGACGGCACGACGCTGATGGTCAGCTATAAGCTGGATAAAAAAGATCGGGAAATCGATGAGATTCAAGAGCTGTTTGAGAACAAGCTGGATGGAGTTCCGGTTGACTATTATTTGAGCGGAGAAGACTTCATCAATAATGACTATTTAAAGGCGACGCAGGCGGGCGTGGAAAAGAGCGCGGCGCTAACAGTCATTTTTATCTTGGTCGTTCTCATTATTGCATTCCGATCTGTCGTCACACCATTGATCTCTTTGCTCGCTGTCGCGTTTTCCTATCTAGTTTCGATGGGGATTGCGGCGCAGTTAATCGATAAGGCCGGGTTCCCGATTACGAGTTTAACCCAGATGCTGCTGGTTCTCATTCTCTTCGGGCTTGGCACGGACTACAATATCCTGCTATTCAACCGGTTTAAAGAGGAACTGGCAAAAGGCCACTCCACCGATGATTCGATTATCAACACATATAAAACGGCGGGGAAAACAATTGCATACAGCATATTGACTGTGTTCATCGCGTTCCTGGCGCTTGTGTTCTCCGAATCACCGATCTACCAATCCGGTGTCGTCGTCGTCATTGGCGTGACGATTCTGTTGCTTGAAATTTTGACATTAACTCCTTTCGTCATGAAGGTGTTAGGCAAGAAGCTCTTCTGGCCGTCTAAGAATGTCGGCGGTCATAAGGAAAACAAGTTCTGGGGGAAAGCGTCTTCCCTTGGCATTAAACATCCGATCCTCATTACGGTGATCGTTCTTCTCATTATCGGTCCGATGGTTCTCTTCCATGAGGAGAAACTGAACTTTGATACTGTAGGGGAACTGGGCGATAAATATCCGTCTTCCAAGGCCATCAATTTGGTTGCGGACCATTTCGGCAAAGGTCAATCCATGCCGGCAACAGTTGTCATTGAGCATGACAAAGCCTTGGATAACAATGAGTCGCTCGCGGTGATTGATGATATTACCGAAAGGCTCAAAGCATTGAAAGGCGTCAAACAAGTCTCTTCCGTCACGCAGCCTTTAGGTAAGCGCATTGAAGACTTCTATGTGTCCGGTCAGATGGGGACGGTGACTGATGGACTCTCCTCCACGCAAAATGGCGTCGACGCCATCTCAGATGGTATGAAGGAAGCGCAAGAAAAACTAGGATCGGCGGATTTCTCGAAAGTAGGAGATATGGTTAGTGGTACGGCCGAGCTTCAAAATGGCGTAACCGCATTAGCAGGCGGCCTGCAGCAAATCCAGGCGGGTATCAAGGATGGGTCTACAAGCTCGCAGACGATTTCAAACGGCATTGCTTCCATAGAGACCAACCTCGCGAAAATGAGCGACGGTGTATCGGTTCTTGCGGATAACTACCAAAAAATGCAGGCGGGCTATAAGGAAATGGGCACCCATTATCAAGGTGCCGCGCAGGCTCTTCTTAGCGTGAAAGATACGCTGTCTCTTATGGAGTCGATGGTGGCTGATCTCGGAAACAGCTACGAAGAAATTAAGCAGGACGGAAATTACGTCAAACTAAGCCAGACACTAACGGCTGTCTCGTCCTCTTTGAATGACATTACGCCAGAAGGCATTGCCGCTTTAAATGAGCAGTACAATGCAGTCACAAAAGGATTTGGCACGGCCAATCAAAGCCTAGCGGATATTAGCGGCGGGCTGGATCAAATGGCAGGCGGCTTGAAACAACTGCAGAGCGGACTAGGAGAAGCATCCTCCGGGATTGGCAAGATTGTAACGAATATGGGCATCGTCAGCGACGGGCTCGGCCAAATGCAAGCAGGTCAGAAGCAGCTTGCGGAGGGGTTGAACGGATTCAGTGCGTTCGGAAGCCAATTATCGGAAGTCAATAACGGATTGGATGAAATTTCAAATGGGATCGGTCAGACGAACGGGTATTTGTCCCAGTTGAATCAGAATCAAAGCTTCTTTATTCCAGAGGAAGCGTTGACGAATGATGAGTTTAAGAGCTCACTGGATGCCTTCATGTCTGACGATCGCACGATCACAAAGATGACGGTCATTTTGAATGATGATCCGTATTCAACAAGCGCTTTGAAGACGGTCGACCAGATCAACTCGACGATTTCGACTGGATTGAAAGGGTCGGTACTGGCAGGTTCTGAATTTGGAACAGCGGGATCGAGTGCCACAACAAAGGATATGAATGATATCTTGTCCAGGGACTTGAGTAAAACAACGGTCATTGTCATTGCCGGCGTATTGCTTGTTCTGTTCGTTGTCATCCGGTCATTCTGGACACCGATCTTCATTACGGCGTCCCTTGTCGGTGCGTATTATGCGGCGATGTTCGTCGTCAACAGCATCTTCATCGGATGGCTCGGGTATGCAGGTTTATCATCCTTTGTCCCATTCTTCTCCTTTATCATTATTGTATCGCTCGGAGTCGACTACAGTATCTTCTTGATGATGCGATTTAAGGAATATCCAGATCTTGATCCAAGGGAAGCGATCGTCCTGGCCTCCAAGCATATTGGCGGTGTGATCATTTCAGCGGTCATCATCTTGGGAGGAACATTCGCGACACTCATGCCGGCCGGAATTGTCTTGCTGACGGAGCTTGCAATCGCGGTCATTACAGGATTGATTGTACTTTGTTTCATCTTGCTTCCGGTCTTCCTGCCAGCTTTGATGGCTCTTCCAGGGCGTCTTGCTGAACGGACATCAAGCAAGAAAACGAAAGTGAATGTGGCGGATAAAACCGTGTGATCTAGTAAACATCGAAGAAGGCTGTCCAGAAAGTCAGTTGAGACTTTCTGTGACAGCCTTTTTTTGTGAATATGAGAAGGAATCAGGGAGAAGCGGCTCATCTACTTACAAACCTTAAGACAATGTTAATGATTTTAGTCCTGTATTCGAACGAGCTGTGTTTTTTCCACATCATAACGTAATCCATTGGCACTCGGATCTTTGTCATATTTTAGGATTGCCATTGTTTTTTTAGTGCCCCCAAACGAATTCCAATCGTCGTTATTGACGATCAAAAATTTATCAGCATACGTTCTCCCATCGCCGATGACCAAGTTTCCTTCATACGAGATGTTTACATTATCAATTCCAAGTTCATGTGATTCTTCCTTTGTAAACAGCAGCGCTTCGCCTTTCGATACGCTCGGAAGTGATGAGATTGCTTTGGTTGTCGCTTTTTCTTGATTTGTTATTTCTTTAATCAATTTTTTCTTTATAAGTGATTGAGTTGTTTCTTCGGTTAAGATCATAATTTGCCGGTTATCCTCAGTGAAAATCTTGATTTCATGCTGTTCTTCTTCCTTTGCTTTGTCTTTCTCCTTCTCCACAGCTTTTGCAATTTCCTCTTCTTCTCCATACAAAATGACTCCATTTGCTTGGGCAAACATACTGCATCCGGATAGTACGAGTACCACCAAAGCCGTTGTGATGATCCCGAGTCCGTTTCTTCTCATATCATTTCTCCCCTTTTCTGCTAAACTCCTTGCCATATTTTCAGTATAGGGGAAGTACAGATTTCCAGCCCTCGTTCTAAGTGACGTTCACGTTACAATGTTGCAACATGGAGTGTAAGAATGGATCCAGCCATACAACCTATTTAGAGTGGAGAACTCTTAATTGCTAGGTTTTAAACAATTTGTAGTTCTATCAGAAGTCAGCACTTTAATTCAAAATAAAAAAACAGCTGAATGAAGAGGCAAACCTCTATAATCCAGCTGTTTTTCAACTCATCAATGTTTTAAAAGTAAGAGTCCTTCAACGGCAACAACATTGTCTTATGCTTCACTTTATAAATCATCCACAATATTAAGAAGGGGGGAAGGCCAATATAGGACCCCAGCGCGCTGTTCCAATCGATTTCATCGCCCGTAAAGGCTTGGGAACTTTGGTCGGCAATGAAGAAGAGACGAAGGACCAGTGCAAGCAAGGAACCGAGTGGACCATTTTTCCAGATACGGTAGATCCGACATCTTCTTGCATTGCGCATTATAGGCCCATCTGAAACGGTAGCGACTCATGGCAATTTACAGCGACATAACAAACCCAGCCATCCCTGATGCGTTTAACAGACAGGCGAAAACCGTTTGTCCCCATAGAAAGTGGATAGGAAGGCACTGGAACAGACGAACCCTCTCAATTCCGCTGTATTTCATCTCAACCTAAGTTATAGATTGTTCCTATCCTTCTATCCAATCTGCTTCCGTGTTAGAATATGGTAATCAATAAACGAGGGTGGTTCGTATGCAAACAGGAATACGCATTAAACAAGAACGTCTGCGGCAAGGGATGAAGCTGGAAACACTTGCTAAGGATATTTGTTCTGCCTCTCATTTAAGCCGGATTGAGAATGGGAAAGTGAAGCCGCGTAATGAAGTACTTTCGAAGTTGGCGAATCGGTTGAATATATCATTGGCAGCTGAAGAACCAACAGGACCGGATGACCATATGGATCTAGAGGAGCAGTTCTGGCGCGTGATCCATTTACGTAATCAGTCAGGTGCAACAAAACTCATACATACAATAGAGGGTCGGCTTGGGGAAGGTCCTTTGAATTGGTTGACAAAAATAGACCTGGAGCTTATGGTGCTTCGGCTGTGGTTTGTTGCCGAAGAAGAAAGGGAGGATTTGCTGGAGGAGCTTGCTGTGTACGAGAAGATTGAACAGGACTTGGCACCTTTGCAATCATTCCGTGTGTGGCAGATGAAAGGGATGGCGCTTTATGAGAAGGGGGAAGTACAGGAAAGTCTGAAAGCGATTGCAGAAGCTGAGGGAAGAATGAGACATTTATTGTTGGAGCCGCAAGAACGTGCGGACTTCTCCTATATCTATTCAGTCATACTCACGGTCAATGACGAATCCTTTGACGCAATTGAAAAGATCGGAGAAGCCCTCCCCTATTTCCAGACAATCATGGCGACGATTCGAGTCGCAGAGTGTTACGTTGTCAGTGGAGTTGCGTATAAAAATATTGGCAGACCTTCCAAAGCTCTCGGCCGGTTTGAGCTGGCGGAACAGATTTGCCGGCAAAGCAGGCTAATTTATTTACTCAAAATGCTCCACCAGAATATTGGCAGCGTCCATTATGTCATGGGGAATACCGATCAGGCCATCTCATACTTCAAAAGAGCATTTGAGCAGAATGAAAAGCCATTGGATAATATGTATCCGATTCTAGCGCTGGTAAAAGAATATGAACGGATTCACGAATATAGGCAAGTTATCCACTGGCTGGCTCAGGGGCAGTCTCTGCTGCCAAAACTGAGTGAAAAGAAGAAAGAGTATTTTGAAACGCATTTCCGAGTGTTTGAGGCACTCGCAGGGGACGACGACGTTGCAACGGAGCGAGCTCTCGTGCATGCGGTCTCCGTATTTACAAGAAGAGGAAACAATTCTGAATGGAGAGAGTATACAAAGCGGCTTGGAGACTTCTATGTGGAAAACCGGAAATACAAGAAAGCGGTTCAATTTTTTAAAAGAATCTTGGATGAAGAGTATTGATATGAAAAGGTGGCTGCTGATTTGCAGGCAATCCTAGTCATCTTTGTTGGAAAAATGAAAGAGAAGTCGTTGGGGAAGATGAGGTTTTCCTAGAGGGTTTTTTACCGAATTTACATCCAAGAAGCAAAAAATGGAGTAATTTGCACAAAGGGACAGCGGAAGCATGCTATAAATGACTAAAGCACCTTCCTGTTTGTGGGAAAAAATTAGGTAGACATTGCTAGTATAGTGTGAAATGATTAAATTGTAAGAACTCTTGGCCGGTGTTCTTCAATCTGACTAGTGTCTTGTCAAAAAGAGAAGTCCCATGTCGTTGCGTTTAGTCGCTCCTGGGAACATAGGATAACAGTCAAATGGACAAGTGTCCGAGGTGTTTGGAATAAAGGCAATAAGTCAGGCTGCCGACTCTTACTATGTAGAAGGGGCATTACCCCATATTTCGAAAAATAGGTCTGGATAACGGTAGAGCAACTTACTCTGGATTTGTTTATAACCGAGGAATAACTAGAGTTAAGGGAGGGATAACGTTTTTTTTACGGACGAATAGTAACCTAGTTCTCAAGGGTCCAGATGGAGAATGACTATATCAGAATTGCATTAGTTCATTTCCGCTCTCTTTTTTAAATGGAATTGGACTTTTATCAGGACGCATAACAAGTTAATTTACAGGAGGAAATTCTCTAGGGGGTCTCTGAATGAGGGAAGTTATCGGGTTTATTATAAAAGGGATGACAAAAAATAAATATGTCTACTTGCTGCCGCTTGTCATGATACTAGCTGCAGCCTCCTTGCTCGTGATCAATAGTGCGCAACCAAGTTCAATCCAAAAAGAATTGCAGGAAGTGTTTGGGGGTCGGGAGGAGTCCCTTGATTTTTTGATTGGCAAAACGCTAAATAAGAAAAGGCATCTAGGACTTCCGGAAAATCAGCAACTGGCATTAGATAGCTTGCTTGTGCAAGAGGAGTATGTGAAGGGGATTGTCCAAAAATTGAAGGAAGGCGATTTGAATATCGCAAACGACAATGTGGCCTATATAGATGAGTATATGGACTACCAGAATTATGAATTTATCTCATTTGAAAATGATGACCTTTTAAAGATTGAACGTGAGAAAGCACGTTTACTAGCTGTACATAGTCTGCCTTTCACTGAACAGGAGACCCCTTATCAAACAGCTCTTTTCACAAAGCAATTGTTGCATCTGTTGTTCAATCCACTGACCGCATTGTTGTTTCTCCTCATATTCAGCTATAAATATACAACAGACGAACAGAACCGAATGTTTGATTTCCTTAAAATGAACTCGCTCGCCAGCCCTGCTATATATTATGGCTATATCGTTTCTTTTTTAATGTTGATGGCCAGTTATGTCCTGTTCTCGGTCACTCTGTCATTATTGCCGCCGTTAGTCACCGGGAACCTGAATACATTTTACTACCCCATAGAAGTCGTTGTGGGCGGAGGGACAAAACTGGTGCCCGTTTGGAAATGGCTTCTCTTCCTGCCGATCGGCTGGGGGATGTTCGTTTCCCTGTTGTTAATCGTAGCGTCCTGGCTTTGCAAGCAACGGGTTTCACTGGGGGTTCTGGCAGGCTTCCTTCTGTTGCCGCTGTTGGTGTTGTACCTTGCTGCTGATCAATTTGGTTTCTCTATGGCAAATCCCATCCATCTAGTCGTGGGCTATGAGGCTAATCTTCTGCCATCCAATCAGTTCATCCCCTATTTAGCGGGTATGCTGTTTCTTGTGATCGTTTGTGCAGGAATTTCCTATCCGATTTTTCTGTCCAAGCGTACGGTTTTTCGGAGAAAAGGAGGAATGGATGAGCACAAGCCCTATCAGCCATGGTCAAAGTTGAAATTTTTTCAGTTTGAGCATTTGAAAAAAAGGCGTGAAGGCCGTGTCTTGTTCACACTGCTTCTGCTGCTTAGTATCTGTGTTGGCGCCTCCATTTTTGTGAACCAACAATACCGCACAATGGATGAGAAGGCAGTAAAAACGATTGAGAAGTTACAAAGTTTTTATGTTTCAAGCCTTGTGAATTTCAAGGTGTTGGCGGAAGATCACGAAGTGGGACAACCTACCCTTGATAACCCGTATTCCGTATGGGTGGAGAAGACGGAGAACAATATTGCACAATTGGAAGAACTGAAAAAGAAAGCAGGATCTCCGGAATTTTTTGATCGATATAGGGAAGTCATGCGGGCTATCGAATTCTCTGATGCTAGTTCTTATAAAGATTTACCACTTAATTTATGGCATGTGACTGGAATGGCTACAGAAGAGCAACAAATTTTATTGGAGGAAAAGGGGTTGCGGCCTTGGGATATTGGGAATTGGTGGGTCTCTCACTTTGCCGATCCGAAAAGAGCTATCAACGATGAACACTATGAACTACTAAAAATGACGCAAGAGAAAAATAAGAAATACGGAAACAGTGCGTTGTTCACAGCCTATTCCTATATGAATTGGAATCTGGCATGGCTTGTACTGGGGGTGTTTGTATTCGTGTTATGGACAAACATGGCGGAAGAGCAGCGGCCGAATCGCTCCATTCAGTTCCTTGCCACCAAGCCGCTCCGCCTACGATCCATCTACGTCAGCAAGTGGGCATATAACTTGGCAGCTGCCTGCCTATTCTTTGTATTCAGCGCCATGATCGCATTGTTCGTCAGCTGGCTGCTAGGCGGGTTCGGGGAAGCGGATTATCCAATCCTGACATACGCCGTCTCGGAAATCGGCAACGGGGAGGGACAATTTTATTCTCCTGCTGACAAAGCCTACTTCTCCTTTGACAGTTTGCTTGGAATGCTCTTAAAAAGCGCGGTCCTTATCCTTGCGCAGATCTTCTTCTTAAACAGCTTGTTCAGTCTGATAGGCAGATGGTTAAAAAATCAGTATGTGGCCATTATCGTTACGTTAATCGTAACGGTAGCAGGGTATCTTGTGGCCAGCCATTATCCATCTGGGAATTTGATGATGTTGAACCCATACCTGTATTTTGATACGTGGCTTGTCGTGGATGGGTGGAAATCGATTTTGACAGAGTCGTTGCGCGTTAGCACTGGCATGGGATGTCTCGTTCTTTTCACTAGCGGTCTATTGCTGTTTATGATAGGGTTGTTGCCAAATAAGAAGGGGGTGTCGTAATGTCTGTGTTACAAGTAGAGAAGCTAACAAAGATGTATGGGAAAAGGCGGGTCTTGCATGGTGTCAGCTTCCAACTGGCAGCAGGGGAAGTCATTGGCCTCGTTGGGCCGAACGGAGCGGGGAAGTCGACGCTTATGCGTTCCATCCTTGCGTTGGAAGAAGTTGAGGAGGGCACCGTAACTGTGCAGGGGGTCTCAAACCAGAATCCGGAGTTTTTCAAATACATCTCGTTCTTGCCGAGTGATAATTATTTGTATATGCAGCTGACGGGGTACGACCATTTGGCGTTTGTTGCAAATGTCTATGAGCTGGATAACAAAGCGATAGAAGAAGTGATTGACAGCATTGGCATCCGCTCCTACGTGAACAATCCTGTCAAATCCTATTCCTATGGGATGCGACAGCATTTACTGATCGCTCTTTCCATATTGACCAAGCCGCTCATCATCTTGATGGATGAGCCGTTCAATGGTTTGGACCCAACGAGCATCATCGAACTAAAACAGTTGATTCGCGATTTGCATGCCCAGGGGATCGGCATTCTCGTCTCGACACACAACTTGGATATTTTAGAGGACATGACGAAAAGCATTTGGTTTATCAAAGAAGGGGAATTGATCCAGACGGATATCGGTTTACAGGAGAACATGCCATACCAGATTGATCTCCAACTCTCTAAAGAGCAGACGGTGGATCAGCTGATGGCGGGCAGCCAGTTGCCTTTCCAGAACCATGCAAACGGATTGCTGACCGATCCGGCATTTGGAGTAGAACTATATTTGGATCAGTTAATAAAAAGCGGTGCAACAATCCGGGCTGTCCAGCAAAGCTCAATGGCGCTTGAGGATATGTATAAAGAGTTTTATGAAATAAATGTCTAAATGGGAATGAAAAAGTGGCTTCCGTTAGGTAAGGTGGAGGCTGCTTTTTTGTATGTTGTCCGCATTAGCCGAAAGCCCTTGGAAGTTACAGTCAATCGAATTTCCCGAGAACTGTAAGGAGTCTTAGTTTTTGCTGCGAATAAGATTCGCGATCAATTTTGTTTCATGCCGTGTTCCAAAACAATTTTAAATGCAATTAGAACATGGCACGCTATACGCCGGACTCGTCAATTTCATATAAAAAAACAGCCAAATGGAGAGGCAAACCTCTCTCATCCAGCTGCATTTCATTTCATTCTTTATTTTCAAAGTCACAGTCCTTCAACGGAACCAACTTTGTTTTATGCTTCACTTTATAAATCAGCCAAACGACCAAAAAGAGGGGGAGGCCGATATAAGAAACGAGCGCTCCGTTCCAATCGATTTCATCGCCGGTAAAGGCTTGGAAGTTTTGGCCGGCAATGATGAAGAGACATAGGAACAGGGCGAGCAAAGGACCGAGCGGGAACCATTTTGCGCGATACGGAAGGTCAGATAGTTTCCTGCCTTGCGCAATGTAGGCCCTTCTGAAACGATAGTGACTGATCGCAATCCCAAGCCACGTTACAAATCCAGCCATCCCCGATGCATTCAACAGCCAGACGTACACCGTACCGTCCCCAAAGAAAGTCGAGAGGAAGGCAAGGGAGCCAACTAATGTCGTGGCGATCAAGGCATTGACCGGCACGCCTCTCTTATCCAACTTTCCTAAGAACTTCGGTGCATTCCCACTGCGGGCCAAATCCCAAAGCATACGTGTGGACGCGTACATCCCCGAATTCCCCGCCGATAAGACGGCCGTCAAAATGATGGCGTTCATAACAGAAGCCGCAAACGCAAAGCCAGCCCGTTCAAAGACGAGTGTGAAGGGACTGACTGAAACCGACTCGCTCAATAATCGTGCATCCGTGTATGGAATAATCATCCCAATAACGAAAATTGCAAAGATGTAGAAAAGAAGGATGCGCCAAAATACGGAATTCACCGCTTTCGGGATCGTCTTTTCCGGATTTTCACTTTCCCCGGCAGCGACGCCAAGCAATTCCGTCCCCTGGAATGAAAAGCCGGCTGCCATGAAAATACCGAGGATGGCAAAGAATCCTCCATTGAATGGTGCATCGTCGATCGTAAAGTTCGAGAAGCCGATTGCTTCGTCGCCCATGATGCCAAAGATCATCAGCAACCCTGTAATAATGAATAGGATGACCGTCACGACTTTAATGAGTGAAAACCAAAATTCCGCTTCGCCAAACCCTTTGACGGACATGTAGTTGAAGCCGAACATGATCAGAAGCGCAAGCCCGCTCCATAAGAACGAAGGACTATCCGGAAACCAGAATTTCATAATCAACACAACAGCTGCCAGTTCGGCGGCAATCGTGATCGCCCAGTTGTACCAATAATTCCAGCCAATCGCAAATCCGAATGCCGGATCGACAAACCGAGTCGCATATTCTTTGAAGGAACCTGCTACCGGCATATAAGCGGCCATCTCCGCAAGGCTTGTCATGAGAAAGTACACCATGATTCCGACTGCGGCATAGGCGACTAATGCTCCTCCTGGTCCTGCAGTATGAATTGCCCCGCCACTGGCCAAGAAAATGCCGGTTCCGATCGATCCTCCAAGGGAAATCATCATCAGATGGCGGGCTTTCAATGTTCTTTTCAATTGTGGTGTATTTGTAGATGTTGCGTTGCTCTCCAAGTGGTCCACTCCTTTTATTCAGCGGAAGGGTGTTACTGCAAATGTAACTAGCATAACCCCAAATAAAAAACAGCCATCGAAGAAAATCGACGGCTGTAAGATAAGTGCGTTAATCCTTCCGAAGATAGTTCTCCACGTTGTACAACGTGACAATGATGTTCCTATTCGAACACATCACCAGCATGGATATCCAATGATCTATCCACACTTCGGCAACTTATCCTTTCAAACGGAGTCAACAATCTCAGAGAATCTCGTCCGTCCTACTCATATAAGCAGCAGCCTCTATCCCATCGGTAAATGGGAGTATTTAATTGATGTATAAATTATAGGACAATATTATTCAGAATGCAATGGAAAACAATACATATTCTTTTTCTTTAAAAGAATGGATATGTGTTAGAATATTTATAATAATACTTTTTGGATATTAAAAATAAAAATGGATATTTTTTATTACTTCGTGCTTAGATGGATATATAACGACCGAAGAGATGTCTCTAGAATGGATATTCAGTGTTCCTGTTATTTAAGAGAAGAGCTTTTTACTACCTCCTTTCTTGGAAAGGGACTAGAAGCTTCAATCAAATTGTAGATTTACCTTATAGTGTTTAAGGAGGATATTATGGACCACTACCAAATCGTCAAAGAAGTTATTAATGATTGGGACCCGAAGAACCTTTTACGTTACACATCGGAGGATGAATATGACCCAGAAATAAGTCGCATTGTTTTGCAATTACCAGCTGTAACTTCTGTTGAGAAATTAGCTACCGTGATACATGACGTCTTTGATAAAATGTTTTCGGTGAGAGAAGCACATTCGATTAAAAATTGTGATCCAAGTGCATTAAAAATTTGGAACAAAATATATAACGGTTAATTTCTAAATTGAAAAATAACAGCAATCAAAAGCAATAGCATTAAGATAACATTTGAGCTGCTAAAACAGCTCTTTTTCTTATGGAACTAGCAGGGAAATAAGTTAGCAAGATTGTATTTCATTTAGGAACCTTTTCCAAATAGTACCGTCAAACTTTTATATGGAGTATTTTAGTGAAATTGGCACGTTAATTAGTAAGGGAGAAATTAGAGATGCGGATTCAAGCTATCGTTTCAGGTGTGGTATTTAGTTCTATTTTATTGGCTGGATGTAATGGAAACGAGATTGAAGAACATATTCAAGTAATTGAAAGTGAACAAGGCGCAGTAGAAAATGAACAGGGAAATCTATTATCAGAAGTAAAAGATAAAATAATTGCATCTATTACAGAACAAACGGCAATTGAGGCGGATGCAATCGCAATTATGTTAGGTGGCGGCGCTGGAAAAATTGATGTATCAGTAGGTTTCCCGAAGGATGTAAAAGTTGATGATAGGTTGATTCAACATATAGTTGAAGATTCTATAAAGAAAGTTGCTGAAACAGAAAACATCATAATAAGCGAAGAAGATATATCAATAAAAATTGAGGAATACTAACACATCAATACAACTATATGGAGGTTAGTAATTATGCTATTCATGATATTTGGTGCTCTTGCAATAGTAGCAACCCTTATAAATCTTTATATGTATAAAGCAGGAAAGGATTATAAGCTTGCTATGGCGATGGGATTATCATTTACAGCACTAACACTTTGTGCAGAATATCGTCTTGTATCGGTGTGGGTGGAAGTGGAAGATTGGGCGGCTTTAATGGATGTTGTCCCTGGTATGGAAAGGGCATTATGGATTTTGACGGTTATTTCTATTTTACTAAATATAACACCTATACTTTTAGAACGAAAAGGAAAGAAAGAATGATTTATTGTCAAATCATTTATATAATGGGAATTTATTGTGTTAGTATTTATGTATAACAGATGTTTTATTGAAAGAACATTGGGCAACTAAGACGGCTTAATGTTCTTTTTGAACTAACGGGGGTGAGGGTGTGAGTAAAACACTAATCGAACAGATACCTTTAATAAGTAACTGTAAAGAAATTTTTGAAATTAATAAGGGATTTTCCTCAGATGAAAAGTTTCTGATACATATGCAAGATGGCAATAATAAACTGTTGCTCCGCCTGTTTCATTTAGAAGAGTTGGAATTAAAAAAGACAGAGTACTCTGTTTTGAAAAGGTTGCAGGAGTATAACGTTACTTGTTCAAAGCCAATTGCAATTGGTGAGGTAGGGAATCGAGGGTATATGATCACATCATACATTGAGGGGAAGGATGCTGAGGAGGAAATCCTAAAATACTCCAACGAAGAACAATATACTATTGGCATTGAGGCGGGAAGAGAATTAAGAAAAATGCACCAATTATCTGCCCCAGTTTATATTGCTTCCTGGTATGCAAGGAAAGTTGAAAAGCATAAGAAATATATAGATGCTTACTTGGCATGTGGGGTAAAGGTTCATAATGACCATAAAATAATGAAGTTTATTAATGAGAATATGCATCTAATGAAACAACGCCCGAACTTATTTCAACACGATGATTTTCACCTTGGAAACATCATTGTGTCGAATAAAGAATTCAAGGGAGTTATAGACTTCGGCAGGTATGATTGGGGCGATCCTTTTCATGAGTTTCTAAAAGTAGGGATTTTTAGTCGAAGAGTAAGCATTCCCTTTTCGATAGGACAAATCAGAGGTTATTTTCATAATAAAGAACCCGATGACGAGTTTTGGAGGTTGTATTCCCTTTACTTAGCAATGTGCGTTTTCTCTACTGTAATATGGACTTTAAAAACAATTCCAAACGACATGAATGACATGTTAGATAAAATTTATACGTATTTAGATGATCATGATTACTTTGGCAGTATAAAACCTAAGTGGTATCAGTAGAATGTAGATATTTGAAAGATAGTACTGAAAGTAACGGGTGAATTAGTTAAAGGTCATGAGTTGCAAAAGAGTGCAAAAAAAGGAATAACTTAGATAAATAGGGTGGTATTGTTGAACGAAAAATACATTAGCGTTGAAAACGGAATAATATGGACTGAGAAAAGAGGGAAAGGTGTTCCAGTAATTTTATTAAGTGGTGGGCCAGGTTCAAGCAATTATTTAGAACCCGTTTCTTGTCTCATTGAGGATGCTTGTGAGGTTATTATGTTTGATCCTAAAGGCTGTGGTCGTTCTAGTTATGATGGAAATGGATATGATGTAGAAGCAAGTCTTCAAGACATAGAACGCAAGAGTACGGGCATGAAAAATGGATTGTAATAGGACATTCTTGGGGCGCTGATTTAGGTTTAGCATACTCATTGTTATTTCCGCAATCTATATTAGGATATGTTTCAATATCGGGAACCGGAATTCAAAATGATAGAGACTGGAAGGATACCTATAATAGAAAGAAAGTAGAAAGGAAAGAATTGAAACCAGATTTTGAATATGAGGCTAACAAAATCGTCCATCGTTCCCTAATCAATTCTTGGAGATCATTTACAAAAAAAACATTATTACTGAAAGAAATTTCAGAGGTTGAAATACCTTCTTTGTTCATTTTTGCCGAAAATGATATTCGCCCGTCTTGGTCAATTAAGCAGATCTCCAATCTTATAAGCGATTCTAGTTATATTGAAATTGAGGGTGCTGGGCATTATATATGGCTTAGTGAAAAAGATAAATTAGGTGAAGTACTCAGATCGTTTATTAATAGGTTTTCTGGTCTTTTAAAATAAATCTTTGTAAGAGTATCACGTTGTTGTTCAACTAATAGTGTAAGAGTATGTGTTGCTAGAGAGTGATTTTTATTGTTTCTTGTATCTGAACATTGCTCTATTGAATAGAAAGTGCTGTCAAGTGAACAATCGAGTCAGCGCGAAACCAGAATGATATACAACTACAAACCCAATGAAACAGGCAAGCTGCAAATAATGCAGCTTGCCTGTTGTTTTGGTGTTTTACAGATACGCATCCAAGAATTCGCGGATCGCTCGATATCCTGTTATTTGGTTATCACGTTTGGTGAAGCCGTGTCCTTCGTCTTCAAAAATGATGTACTCGACTGGAACACCATTCTCTTTCACTTTTTCCACAATGTCATCAGACTCGGCTTGTAGAACACGGGGATCATTGGCACCTTGCAAGACCATGAGCGGCTTGTTGATTTTTTCGGCATGGAACAGCGGGGAAATGCTGCGTATATAATCGGTTTGCTCGTAAGGATCGCCGATTTTCTTATAAAGCAGGTCGCGCATGGCTTCCCACCATGGCGGAATGCTTTTTAACGTCCGTTCCCAATTGGACACCCCGAATATGTTCACACCGACTTCAAAGGAACCAGGTTGAAATGCAAGCGCGGCAAGCGTCATAAAGCCGCCATAACTTCCTCCGATGATGCCGATCCGTTTTTCATCAATTTTGCCTGTCTTGATTAAAAACTGTTTCCCTTCCATACAATCAGCCAAGTCCACATCGCCATGTTTCAAGTCAGCTGCCTTGAAAAATGTTTTTCCATACCCAGAACTGCCGCGGTTGTTTACAGCGAGTATAGCATACCCATGATTCACCAAGTACTGGAATAACGGGCTGAAATCGACTGTTGACTGGCCGCCTGGTCCACCATGCACCCAAATGAGTGCAGGTGCTTTTTCACCTTCTTCTATGTGTGGTTCGTAGTATATCGCTGGAATTTCAAGTCCGTCAAAAGAAGGGTATTGAACAACCTTCGCATCGACTAAGTCGCTTTCTTCAATCTCGTCATTCAGCGTGTCTGTTAAGCAAGTTAATTCCTTTGTTTCAAAATCGTAAACGTACAAGTTTGCAGGAGCCGTTGACCGATTTACTAAAAACGCCATATACCGTTCACTATTAGAAATAGATAATCCACTAATTTGTCCTACCGGAAAATCAGCTATATTGACAGCGTTTCCTGTTTCCGTCTCTTTCACATGTACTTCGACTTTTCCATTGTTATTCAAATAATAGTAAAGGTATTTATGATTAGGAGAAAAACGAGCTATTTGAATATCCCAATTCTCTTTCGCCACGACCTCTGTCTTGCCTGTTGATAAACAAAGTCGCTTCACGTATAAAAATTCATGATCTTCATCAGTTAAATAATATAAATTAGCAGAATCTAAATCGAATGCGACGGGATGATACTGAACATCGCCTTCATGTTCAGATAGATGTCGCACACCATCATTTTTCGTGTAAATGAACATGTCGGAATCATTTGATGTACGCGGCTTGTATAAGGCGATATATTTTTTGTCATGGGAAATCGCAGTAACCACATAGCCTTCCTCATTTTTAAACAGCAATTTCGGTTCCAATGTATTCACTTTCATTTCATACAAATCCATATAACGTGGATCCCGCTTATTCGATTCATAGAAAAAAGAGTTATGATCCAAACTCCATCGGAGAAACTCCGCTTTTTCTTCCTTGCCAGGGGTGAGGTCGATGCTTGTTCCATCTTCCTTCTGTATATAAAGATGTGTTATTTCATTGCCACCTTGATCACTTGCGTAAAGAAATTTGCGACCATCTTTGCAATAGCCTTTGGGAAGGATCCAATCATCATCTGAGTATGTCAGTTTCTCAACATCATTTCCTTTACGTGAAATCGCATAGGCATTATAGACACCTGAACGATCACTGCCAACTAAAATTTTCTCGTCATCAGGAGAAATGGATACACCCGCTAGGCTTTCACAATTAATAAATTGTTCGATCGAATACTTGTTCTTTACATGAATCATAGTTTAGCCCCCATCCCTATTAAGTTACACCCTATGTATATTTTAAACTATTTTTACTTTTGAGACAAATTACTCTGTTTCAAAAAATTATCGGCCGTTCCAGGTCGGGAATTGATTCAGTTAATTTATCATTAAGCAGAAATTTTTAGTCCCATCCACTAGAACAATACAGAAATGAATCGGATAAAATATATAAAAGAAATATGCTAAGCTAATACTTTTTTATGATGGAAATTCACAATGAAGGTAGGTGCAGCAAGTCTCGCGTGATATAGGACATAGAATTAGTATCTTGACTGTTTAGTCGTTAGAGAATAAGAAATCTGTTCGATTTATAATATTTAAGTGTTAGAATAGAAGAAGCAGCTACATAAAGCGGATGGGCGGTTGGCACTCCCTTGAGAAAGGGGGTGTTTAAATGGTGACTTACGAAGCAATTACTATGATGTTCCAATTTGGAATGTTTCTAGCAGCAGTGGCAGCAACCATTGTTGCGATGATTGCTCTATACACCAATAAAAAAAAGTAACCACCCTCCGCTAACTGGCTAGGAAGCTGAGTGGTTACTATCTGTAACACCTTATAACTTGTACAGGCCAACCGCACTTCTTGCGGATGTCAGCTGCATCGACTGGGTGTTAGCGCACCCGGTCTTTTTAAGTATATGTTTAGTTTACCACACTCATACGGATAATACACACGTCAAGATATTGTTCCTGGTATAAGGCTGAAGTGACTTGATTGGAAAACATCAACGTGAAAAGGTTAGTATGAATTGTCATTCCTTTTTTAGAATTTTTCATGCAGGTCTACTTCATTATGACGCTAACATTAATAAGGACAAAAGTAAAATATACATAGATCGCCGTTTTTGATCTTTAGCTTCCTCTTTTTGGTATGTGCTACTTTGAAAACTTTCTAGGTATTCATTTCGCATTTCTACGTTTTGCTTTCTTTTTTCCTCTGCCTCTAACCTCAATTGGAATTCTTGCTTTTGTTCTAGTTTCTTTTGTTCTTCGATATAGCGATCCTTTGCTTTTCTAAATTGTATCTTGATGCATAAGGGGTGCTTTACTTAAAGAAAATAGTACAATTTGTTAGTAGACTTAGATGGATCGTTTAGAGAAGTAAATCTTCGTTATAGCTTTAAAATGCTTACGAGAAGAGGGGGACTTAGCAGAGGGAAAGGAAAATTGTGAATCATTCGTTTTCTAACTTATACATAGCTTTTTTATAGAAAAGTATCTTTCATGTAATTACATACATAACCAAATATAAAACTGTTGTGAGGTGTATTCATTGAACTTATCAGTACCTAACGCTGTATGGCTGGCAGCAGCTGTACTTACATACGAAAAATATAAAGCAGGGGGAATGATAACTGTAAGTGATATTGCATTTAAGCAATCTGTTATTCAACAATATGCAACAAGGTTTACAGATAAAAATGTGGATAGTGCCCGCATTTCTCAGTGGGCTAATGGTGATCATCCTGCGAACACCTACAATTATTTAAGAGATGTAGACGGAGAGCGTCGATTAACAGCGCCTGGTGAATTTGGAGGTGAAAAAGAGCAGCCTAGTCTTAATCTTGCTATGTTAATAGATGTTCAATTGAATGGTCTTACGGAAGAAATTACAATAAGTGAACTTCAAACCTTTATTACACATGAATATGCGCCGTTTATTGCATCACAAGCTGAGGAAGAAATAGATTTCGATAAAATTATTAAACATCTACAAACATATGCGAATGAACGCTATGAAAGTCCTGAAGCGTTGACTGGAGAGGAAAAGCAACACTATTTAGACATTCGTGAAAGTGGTCAGCAAGCGGTAGCAGAGCTAAATAAAATGTCGATATTGTTCGAACGGAAACATGGATTGCATTGTCCGACAAAATCGAAATGGTTAACAGGTGGTAATGATGTCGTGCGCGGCTATTTATGGAATCAATTTAAATATGAGGAGAAATATAATATACCTTCGAGTATTTTGATTCTTGCAGACAAACGCAATGTTCACCAGGATGTTCGCTTCCGTATTTCCATTGAAGTGGATGAGAAGTCTGCTTCAGAAGAATATTATGAAACCCACCATAAAATCTTAAATGAAACATTCCAAACAGACAACAATTTTTGTTATTACGTGAAGCACAGAAATGAGAGGGAGTCTTACCGTACAAATGTAACTCGGGACCAGATTAAAGGTGCTTGGTTATCAGGAGAAGTTGTAAAGGTGCAGCTAGTATATGAGCTTTATAACGAGCAAATTGTACGAGAGAAGCTTTCGAACAAACAAATATTTTTAAAACTGCAGGTGGCTTTTGATTATTTGAGACAATTTTATGATATAGCAGTTGGGATAGGTTCTAATGCAATAGGACAACCAGCTCAAGATGAAGTGGGAGAAGAGGCGAAAGTGGAAATGTATCCGAAAAATATGATTTTATATGGGCCTCCTGGGACAGGTAAAACTTACAATACATTGCTATATGCCGTGGCAATCATTGAAAATAAAACGCTTGAACAGTTAAAACAGGAAGACTATCATACGGTGTTAAAACGATACTCTGCGTATAAAGATGCTTCACAAATTCAGTTCACAACGTTTCATCAATCCTATGGATACGAGGAATTTATTGAAGGAATTAAACCGAAATTAAACGACGAATCTACCTCTGAAATTCAGTATGAAGTAACACCAGGTGTATTCAAACAGTTTTGTACGAATGCCCAGCATTTAAAGGTTATTACGGACGATGAACAATATGAAGAAGATGTCCGTCTTTGGAAAATATCAATTGGTGGCAGTGGGGACAATTATTTGAAGGAAATGTGCTTTGAAGAAAGCGAAATCCGTATTGGTTGGCCTGATGCTAATATTGAATTAGCGAGGGAAGAGGGATATACAAATGATTCCCTATATTATTTCTTTGAGGAAATGAAGGAAGGGGATATCGTCTTTTCATTAGGCGATCAAAAGCACATTGATGCAATTGGCATCATTACGAGTGATGCTTATAAAGATGTAGAGACGGATGAGGATTTCCCGCATGCAAGGAAAGTGCAATGGATTGCAACGGGCATAAAAGAGCGTGTGTATGAACAAAACGGTCATAAAAATTTAACGCAGAAAACGGTATATGAACTAACTCGTATTTCTAAAGATGCTGTGAATCATATAATTAATAAATATAGTGAAAACAGTTTTGCGAAAGTAGAAGAGAATAAAAATAACTATGTCTTCATTATCGATGAAATCAATCGGGGTAACATTTCAAAAATTCTGGGGGAACTTATTACATTAATCGAATCTACAAAACGGTTAGGGGCAAAAGAAGCGATGACTGTGACGCTGCCGTATTCGCAAGAGTCTTTTGGTGTACCAGATAACGTCTATATTTTAGGTACGATGAACACAGCAGATCGATCGATTGCATTAATGGATACAGCATTAAGAAGACGATTCCAATTTATCGAGATGATGCCAGATACCAAGCTATTACAAAACGTAATAGTTGAAGAAATTGATGTGCAAAAAATGGTGGAGGCGATCAACAAGCGTATAGAAGTACTATACGACCGGGAGCATATGATTGGTCATGCATATTTTATGAGTTTAAAGGAACAGCCATCGATTGAGAATTTAGCGCGTATTTTTGAAAATGCAGTTATCCCACTGATGCAAGAATACTTCTATGAGGATTACAGTAAAATTCAACTTATCTTAGGTGATAATGCAAAGCAGGACGAACATAAATTCATTTTAGATAGGAAAGTGCAAAACGTCTTTAAAGGGTATACAGACATTGATATGCCAGACTATAATTACGAAATTCAATTGGCCGCTTTTCGCAAAAAAACTAGCTATACGGCGATCTATGAGTGATCTCTATGGTTGAAATTAAAGAATACGAGACGATCACTTGTGACAAAGAAGCAAGTAAGCAATTTGGTTATACGTATGTCGATAAAACGACGTTTGCACAGCTGGAGCAGCTCGTTTTGACGTTTAATGACGGAGAAGAAGCAGACGATGCAATCGATTTTTTATCGATTTCCTCCAAACGTAACGTTGGGAAAGTCATCCGCACTAAAAACTATGTTGGTGTACTGCAAGTGAATGATCGTGTCCAATTAGAGATTTTGCCAAAAATTCACGGCAGTACTACGACGGATACACGAAAAACGTTTCTCAAAATGTTGAAAATGCTGAAGGATTTCCCGAGCAAAAGCTTCAATGAAACGAATTTAGATACAGGGAAATTACCAATATTCGAAGTATTTATCCGCCTGTTTATCCGTGACGTGCAGTACTTAGTAAAGTGCGGCTTAAAATCTGCTTACTATGAGGTGAGCGATAATTTGCATGTCTTTAAGGGCAAAATGAATTTCTCTCAACAAATGAGACATAATTTGGTTCACAAGGAACGCTTCTATGTACAGTACGATGAATTTGGCCTCGACCGCCCGGAAAACCGTCTTATTAAAGCAACACTAGAATATTTAACAAAGCAGTCGACGAGTAGTGAAAATATAAAAGAGCTGCGCAAATTGCTCATGCATTTTGAGATGGTACAGTCATCTGTTGCAATCGATAAAGATTTCACACAAGTAAAGATTGACCGGAATAGTAAAGATTATGAAGGTGTGCTGAAGTGGTCTAAAATTTTTTTAAAGAAAATGAGTTTTACGACCTTTAGCGGTAAAATAGCAGCGCAGTCGTTGTTATTCCCCATGGACAAAGTGTTTGAAAGCTATGTCGGAAAAACCTTAAGTCAAATGTTAGCCGGCACAGCCTGGACAGTAGGACTGCAAGATCGTAAATATTATCTGTTTGAGCAGCAATTTGCAATGCGCCCAGATATTGTTTTGCGAAATGGTGAAACGGGTCGCCTCATTGTACTTGATACGAAATGGAAAGTGTTACTTAATGATTCGCGTAAAAACTACGGAATCTCACAGGTGGATATGTATCAAATGTATGCTTATGCGAAAAAGTATCAAACGGATGAGATTGTAGTAATCTATCCAAAGGTAGAGCCGTTTAGTGAGGATTCAGAAATTCGGTTTATGAGTGATGATGGGGTGAAGGTGTCAGTATGGTTTATAGATTGTCAACATGTCGAAGAAAATTTAGCGGTATATATAAAGAAGAATAATATGTAAGGATTTCAAAGTTTACATACGGTGATGTTACGCGGCAAAGCTGCGCGTCATAAGAAAGAATGACTCATTGTAAAATCACTCATATAATAGGTATCTTTTTAAGAGTATTACATTGTTGTTCAACTAATAGTGTAAGAGTATGTGGTGCTAGAGAGTGATTTTTATTGTTCATTGTATCTGAACATTGCTCTATTAATTGAATAGAAAGTGCTGTCAAATGAACAATCGAGTCAGCGCGAAACCAGAATGATATACAACTAAAAACCCAATGAAACAGGCAAGCTACAAATAATGCAGCTTGCCTGTTTTAGTTGTGTAAATTCTTCGAGGTAGACAACTTCAAGTAACCTGAAAAAACGACAGATGCTTAGTGTAAATAGGGCAAGTCGATTTGTGCATTATACTTCTTCAATTCCCTTCCTTCTTTTACCCTTTTCACAAAGTCTGCATTTGACAATAACGGCCTTCCAAAAGCGGCTAATTGTATTTCTTCATTTCTCAGTAATTCTTCTGCCAGATCGGGAGTTAACTCTCCAACCCCAATCTGTACACCTTTCCGATATTTTCGCACTAACGCATGAAGGGTCAGTTCATGCCGGTGCAAAGTTTTTTTGTACTGTTTAGCTGAGGGATGGATGATGCTTATCCCTATGCTTTGAATGACGTTGAGGATTTCAATGATTTCTTGCTCTGGACTTTCCCAATAGAATAAGGGTGAATCATCTTTATGCTCGGAAAATCGAACAATTACTCGCTCAGGCTCAATCGCTTCACAGACAGCGTGCAATATCTCTTGTAAGAAAAGATACTTCTCTTGGCCATACCGATCTTTTCTAAAATTAACCCATGGAAATTGGAACTGGTCGATAAGGTAACCATGTGCTGCATGTATTTCAATTCCATCAAATCCAGCTAAATGAGCATTCCTCGCTGCCGTTTTAAAATTTTGAATCACCTTATTTATATCATCTTTTGTCATGGCTTTGGGCATTTCATATGGCAAATGTACCTTGTGGGTTACACCATTCGCTTGTACTGCGGAGGGGGCGATAGGCTGGACCCCGCCAGTGATCGATGAGTGGCTTAAGCGTCCAACATGCCAAAGTTGTGCGATGATACGTCCGTTTTCGGCATGCACCTGTTCCGTTACTCGCTTCCATGCCTCTATGTGTTCAGGTCGATAAAGTCCCGGAATTCCAATCGTTCCGCGAGCCTCTGGACTAATTGCAATACCTTCTGTAATAATCAACCCTACGCCAAATTTTGCACGAATTGCGTAGTAGTGAATCGTGTCTTGATGTATAATTCCAGTTTCCTGATCGGCAAACCCGCGTGTCATCGGCGCCATGACCACTCTCGATTGTAAATCCCATTGATTAATGGTTACCGGCTGTAGCAATTTCATCTTCATCCCTCATCCCTCTGTTCAGTATATATAGTGTAAATTGAATAGAGGGAAGTGAGAATGAGCAGTCATTTGCTTTTTAACATCTTATCTTATAAATTATTTAAAGATATATCATTATACAAATAATTCATAAGGGGGATAATATGGACACGATTGACCAACAACTCATCCTTGCTTTGCAAGAGGACTGCAAAACCTCAATGACCAATTTAGGGAAACGAATAGCGCTATCCCAACCAGCTGTAACAGAGCGTGTAAAGAAATTAGAGGAAAAAGGATTGATTACTGGTTATAAGGCAATCGTCAATCGAAAAAAAGTGAACAAACCAGTTTCCGCTTTTTTACTGTTCCAAGCTAGACATTGCGATGAGTTCGTCGGTTATTCCAAAACCATAGAGGATGTATTAGAAATTCATCGCATTAGTGGGCAATATAACTTCTTGGTCAAGGTGATTGCAACGACATTGGAAGCCTTAGAGAGTACCATAAATGATTTAGGAAGGTTTGGGGATTCAACCACTCTTGTCGTATTATCTACACCAATGGAAAATCGCCCGATCATTCCTTTTATACCTACTGAATAAAACTAGTGAGATTAGTTTGCCTATTTATAAACAGATGCCTGCCATATAATTTTCATCCCAACTAAAGGTGAATTTTAACAGTCAAAATGCTAAAATGATTGTTGTGCAGTCCCATTATTATTTGAGAAGAAAGTAGTGAAAATGTATGGCAATCGCATCGCATTCTGTAATTATTCCTGCATCTGTAGAGAACGTATGGAATTATGTAAGTCAAATTGAAAACTGGGCAACGTTGGTTCCTGCCTATAAGGAGCATGAACAAATCGATGATCAGAAATCAATTTGGACTTTCGAAGGGAATTTTAAAGGGTTTACAAAAACGGTGAAAATGGAGTTAACCATCACAGAATTCCATGAGCCATCCATGATCCGATTCGAATTAAAGGGCATTACCGATAACTTTACAGGAAGCGGAGAATTTACTGCTGAAGAAACTGCAGGGCAAACTACGATGACTGGGACGATTGAAGTGAATGCAGGCGGCTTAACAGGCGCCGTGCTATCACCTGTGATTAAAATGGTGCTGCCCAAGGTGGCAACACGTTTAACGGAAAAAATTGCTCGCCAAATTACTCGCGCAGAGGCGTCGGTTTTGTAATCTCTATAAAAGTATATTTGATTCCGTATATAGACTGTCTCATGTGATTCACAGGAGGCGGTCTTTTTACTTTGCATCATTTTTGTTAAAGGCGTGCCCATACGCTGACATAAAAAATAGCCGCGCATGGAGAGGTTAACCTCTCACATCCAAATGTATTTCAACGCATCAATTACTTTCAAAGTCACCATCCTTCAAAGGAACGAACATTGTTTTGTGCTTCACTTAATAAAGGAGTTTAGCATCGGTTTTTGATGCTCGACTCCTTTTTCCAATAGAAATCTCTCGGCTATTTTTATATTGAAGGCATATTTTAAAAACTTGTTTAAATTAATTAAAAATTTGTTCTTTTTGTGTGTAAAAAGGACTGCTTTTATATAATAATATCTATCTTAATTATCAATTTGAAATAATAACCAGTAAATTAATTTACAATTATAGAAATATGATTTATAGTGTGAATTAAAAACTTAGGAGGTGATTTTAATGCGTCTAACTAGAGTAGCAGGTATTGCAATGACTTTCTGTGCAGTTAGTATCTTATCTATCGCATCAGTTGCAGCCTTTAGAAAGGAATGTATGTAGAGTGAGAAAGGTTATAGCTATCGCCATTATTTTATTTTTTTCTTTTTCTATTTACTCCTCTATTGAACAGGTTAAAAATATGGAGTTTGAAAAACTAGCTACGTTTGAAAGAGATGTTGCAAAGCCTTTCTTTATTCCTGAAGACGAAGTGTTGGAGAATCCAGAAATTATTTTTCCTATACTAAAAAAAGCCGCGATAGAATCTAAAGTTAATCTTTTTAGGTCTGCTCGTTATTTTAGTCCAGATGAGAGAATAGAAATTAAAAAGTATATTTTGTTAACTGGGGACACGGAGTTCTACAAATATATTCATGTGAAAGATGGAAAAAAACTGGAGTCGGGAGAAACACTTGAAGAGAAATACTTTTTATCTACAGAATTAGCAAAAAATAATCCGAATCAAATTGGACACATCGATTATTTCGATAAAAATCAACTCATTAAGGTCCAACCCCTTGTATCTTCCTTTCATTATCTCCCAACATCAGGTCGGTATTTTGTTGAAGCAAACTCTGATGCTCAAACTACAATATTTATGAATCATTTTATGAGAGGAATTAACGACTATTTAAAAGGAATCGGTTGGAAAGGTGAAGAATATACGAATGCAGACTTTTTAACAACCGAAGCGACTATTGAACCACAGGAAGGTTTTTTTACTCTAAAGAGTCTTTCATATTTGAAAAAAGAGCAAGCCGTTCTAATGATAGCAATAGTTTTTTTACTTCTCTATTATATACATGTTTCCACAAAAGAAGTGGGTATATATAAATTATATGGCTTTCGGACAGTATATATATGGTGGCGATTAATAGGAAGAAGAATTATTTTACTATTTTCATTTGCATTAGTAGCTGTCTTCTTCGTATCATATGCTCACGCGCCTTCTTTATACTTTAATTCCATAGCATACCAAAATTTGATTTTTTCGTTTTTTATTTTGATGTTTATCTCTTTAATTAGCTTTATTTATATTAATACATTCAAAATTAGTGACTCAATTAAGGATAAAAGAGAGACAGCTATTATCTTTTCTCTTAATCTTTGTATGAAGATTGGTTGTACCATTATATTGGCTAGTCTTGGTGCGAACATAATGAATGAAAACCTAGAAATAAAACGAATACAACTACAATATCTTAGCCAGCATGAAAAGATGGACAATAATGATTGGAAAGGAATAGCAAATGATTATGGCATAGTACAATTTTATACTGGACACACACAAGCGTATACGCTAGGAGAATATGAGTCGGAACTATCAAAAAGTGACAAGCTCTTATTTTATCTTTATCCAACCTTTAACTCCCTTGGTTCCTTATATATAGATACGGGTGATTATGAAGAAGGTACATTATTAGTCAATAGAAATTACAATGGAATCTTTTCTATTACAATAAATCCTAACTATTTAAATAAGTACCCTATATTTAAAACGAACGGTGACCAAGTTTCCATAGAAGAGGAAACTGCTGAATGGATCTTACTAGTACCCGAAAAGTATAAGGATAGAAAGAACGAGATACACGAATTTTTTAATGAAAAAAAATACAGAGATTTTTACTTGAGTCCAGATGTAGGACAAGAATTAAAAATTGTATGGCTGCAAAACAACCAAGAAATATTCAGTATGAATCCAGAAGTATTTCCGGCAGAAAATAATGTAATAAATGACCCAATCATTCAGGTGAAAACGCTCAATAATGAATTATTTACATACCGAGGTGGTGTAAAAGGACGTGGAATGCGTGATCCACTAAAGCTGAAGTTACAGAATGGAAGCGTTTCTGATACAAGCAGAATATTAGAGAGTGCACTTAAAGAAAATAAACTGGATGATAGAATTAAAATAACAAGTTTTAATAAATTTATCAAAAATGAAATTGAGTATTTAAGAAAAGAAATTACAATGTTACTGTATCAATTTTTTGGAACATTACTTGTTTTTTCATTCATAGCTATCCAAAGTGCTATCATTTATTTTAATAAAAATCAAAAGCTTTTTTCAGTAAAACGTTTATTAGGCGTAGGTTATATAAAGACATATCTACCTTATTTTTTTTGGGTTTTAATAAGCTATTCATCAGTTGTACTTATTTGCTATGGACTGAATTTCTTGAAAATCTATGGATTTTTAGAGCTGTATTTTTTTCTGTGTTTGTCAATTTTATTATGTATTGAATTAGCCCTTGCAGTCTTATTCATCCTACTAATTGAGAGCAAGAAAAGTAGAGAGGTAATTAAAGGAGGTGCTTAAAGATGAATGAGATATGTAAGTTTAGCAACGTAACCAAAAGATATAGAGATCATATAATATTTAATGGTTTAAATATGACAATAAACAAAGGAGAAATGGTAGCAATTGTAGGAAAGAGCGGTAGTGGAAAAACTACATTTTTAAACATGATGGGATTGTTAGACAAACAGGACAGCGGCACAATTTTCTTATTTGGAGAGAATACAACAAACTATAATGTGATTAAAAAAACTAAAATGCTGAGGAATAAAATATCGTATTTATTTCAAAACTTCGCTTTAATAGATAACTATACGGTTGGTGCGAACTTGGACATTGCCTTGACCTACATCGAGAAGAATAAAAAAAAGCGAGAAAAATTAATGATAGAAGCAATCCGAAAAGTTGGACTTTCGATTCCAATCACCCAAAAAGTCTACGAGCTATCAGGTGGTGAACAACAAAGATTATCCATTGCTAGATTACTTTTAAAACCCACCGAATTGATTTTAGCAGATGAGCCTACAGGTTCTTTAGACGCTAAAAATAGGGACGAAATCATAGAACTGTTGAAAGAGTTGAATAAAGAAGGCAAGACACTTGTGATTGTTACCCACGATCCCGAGGTTGCAAATAAGTGTGATAGAATCATTAATCTATAATCATCGGCATGTTATTTAAAGTCCACTCAGCAGTTGCAAATATTGGGCTTTTCTAGATTAGGCAGATGAATAAAGCAAAGTATAGATGTTTGTATCAAACGATTCGAGCCAACAGAATCTGTTTTGGATGTTAAGGCGGAAATTGAACGTATCTTGCTCATTTTGACTCTTAATAGATATTAGAAATGCCAATCATGTTAATCATTGATTGGTTTTTTGGGTGGCTGTTGATATTCCAAAAAGAATCGTTAGTAGGGGCAATCCGATATGTCTAGATGCATCGTCACAGTCATCACCTCAGCACCTATACAAGTGTAGGGGAAAGGGTTGTCCCCTACACGTGTATCGACCTCCCCTTACTCTTAGTTGGACTTCAAACTAATAAGAATTAGTGTGATTCCAGCAAAGAGACAGATCATTCGTGTGACAGAAATTTTTTCTGCAAGACCGATTAATGCGAATCCCGTCGTGATGATCAATACACAAGGGCCTACAAGAGCTAAAAGTGTGTTGATGTAAAAAGCTTTTTCTAAATCATTGAACTTGTACATTAGCATGGCAGCCGTAATATCTACACTGCCGGAAAAGATCCGTAATACGATCATTAGTAACAATGCTCTTTCAATCAATCAAGTTGCCTCGTTCCCTTCTTTGTTCATTCATTCCAGTGTTTCTAATTGGACTGTTTCTACTATATGTAAGTGGGCTGATGATCATTATGGAAACTTCATTTTTAGTGAGTCTGCGCACATTCCATTTACCTCCAAAAATAGTTCAAGTTTCATTGACTGTACGTACTTGCTATATATATAATTTATTGAATGTTAACTCTGAAAAGGTTAAGTCTTTTAAAAAGTGTTTGGGGGTAGGCACTATGAAATTAAGCAAAATTTTAATCGGTACACTGTTTACGGCTATCATGTTAGCTGGATGCAGTAAAGAAGCTGACTATGGACAATTAGAAGAAACAATAAAAATACTAACATCTGATGAAATGGATGGCCGTCTCACTGGCACAAAAGGAAATGACTTAGCCCTATCATTTATTGAAGACAAATTTCGGGAAATAGGATTGGAGCCGATCCATGCAGATACTGAGACACTGTTATTGCAGTATCCTCATAAATTTTTTGATCCAGAAAAAGCAAACCATCAAATACAAATCCTTTCAAACAGTGGAGTCTCGGAAGAGTTAATTCGAGGGATAGATTATTTAGAGAAGACGGGTTTTAGCAACTATGAAAACACGTTGCCTTTTTCATTGGATATTCAAAGCCCAGACATCGAGCAAGCTTATGTTGTATTAAAAGATAAAAGCCATTTACAAGAAGCTCTTGAGAAATCGCAAGGGGTATTTATTGTAGAAGATACTTTTGCCAATCCATTAGTAATTAACACGATGGATAAACCTGTTATTCAAATCTCTAAAGATGTCTATAACAAGTTACAAAAAATGTCTAGCGGACAAATTCAGATGAACATAGCGGCCGAAGAAAAAATGATGGATGCATATAATATTGCAGGTAAGATTCCTGGTAGAGATCAAAAAAAGGCAATTGTTCTGTCTGCTCATTTTGACCATGTGGGGGCAGTGGGGGATTCCATTTATCGAGGTGCCATTGATAACGCTTCTGGTGTGGCAGTGCTGCTTGACATAGCCAAATCATTAGCTAGCTCTGAAATAAAATATAATAGTGATATCATTATCGTAGCTTTTAATGGAGAAGAATCAGGGCTTCAAGGGAGCCATCATTTCGTACAAGATCTAGCAGATACGTATGATAGCATTTACAACATAAATCTTGATTCCTTATATAACGCACCTGTAAGTATTGTTTCATGGGAGGATGAAGTCTCGGAAGATTTACTGGAAGACTTACATATTGTCCTGAAAGAAAGCAATGTGGACTTTCATACTGACTTGGATGGCAGGCTGACCAGCGATCACGCCAACTTCCTGAGCAATCATATTAACGCCCTAACGATTGCCAGCCAGAATGTGATGCCAAAAATACATCATCCGTCGGATACAATTGAAAATATAGATTTTCCTGCATTAAAAAACATTAGTAATGCAATCATCAAATTTATCAATCAATATCATGACAAAGAATATGGCCATTCCCATAATCCTGTAGATGACCACTTAAATAGCTCAGTCCAAGTAGATGATGAAATGAATTTGGATTTTGAGGAAACAGAAAGAGCAAAATTAAACCACAATGAATATACATTTAAACAAAACCCTAACGATCAAATGTATTATTTTATTGAAAATATGAGATACACATTTAAAGATTTCGATGAATTCCGGAAGTACTATCCAATGATCGAATATGAATCAATAATCGGAGATTATTATTTAAATACAATTCATGTTCTCAATTTGTTTGGCGAAGAAATTGATAGGTTTAAATTGGAAGAAGATAAAGTGTATACACATGATTTGAGCTTGGATGATGTTCTATCTATTTCATTTAACTATTCAAGCATTCATGATGAGAAGCAAAAGCTTGTTATCAGTATAGATAAGGAAACTCCTATAGAAGATACGGAACATGTGCACGAAGAAATGCTTATCGATGGAATATCATATACACTTTATTACAGTGTAAACAAAGACAAACTAGTTGGATTTTCATATGACCAAGATGTGAACGGGATAACTTATAGGGTGAGCTTTACTGTAGGGGAAGAGGTAGATAGTGAGTTCGAAGGCCGCCAAATAACCGGTATCAAGACCACTCTGTCTGAAGAGATGGTAAAAAGCTTAATCGAGGATACCCATTTAAATGAATTGGTTCTAAAAACTTTGGAATCCTTCTAGTCCTCTTAGCCGAAATAAATGACGTAGCTCCCTGAATAAGAGCGGGAATTAACACTAGCATTAACTTCATTTTTCTTTGTCATCAAGTATAAATTACTCTTGAAGAAAGGTAAGCATCTTATACTTGGGAACCTAAAAACTAGGAGAGTGCTAATGACAAAACATGTATTTAAACTTATGCTGTTATCGTGCTTGTTGATCAGTTTATCTGGGTGTGCAGCCGAAGAAAAAAATAATGAGACAACATCTATCATATCTAGTGAGCACCTTCCATACTTAGAACAAATTGAAGTAGCAAGAAAGTACATCATTGAAAAAGAATGGGGAACCCGAACCAGTGTGAAAACCAATACGGCTGTGGTAACGAATCATACTGTAAATTCTTCAGATCAAGTTTTATCAAAAAAATATATTGGGGAGAGAGTTTATAAAGTAAGTTTCGAAGACGAATCCAATGTAGTAACAGGACTCCCGGTCATATTAATAGAGAAAGAAAACAATCATGTAATTGGTTTTATAGCCAGCGAGTAATAAAGAGCTGAATTGTTTTATTGGAAACACTTGCAACGGTGACTGGAGAGCTCTTGAAAGGAAAAGAGGGGCTCAAAACAATAAATTGAGACCGCATGATATAACTCCGAGAGGATACAATGAAAGAAATAGCTTTCCGCATATAATGAATGCCAGTAAACCAAAACAACATCTTTGTTTATGTATATGAATCGCCTCATGTTCTGCACATGAGGCGGTCTTTTCTTATCTAACCCTTTGTTTTCTCATCCACTGCGTAGCAACCCACTTTTCACCGACAATTACAGGTGCTCCGCCATGCAATGTTAACTCGTTTAAAGCCGGATCGTTATAGAAGTACTCAAAATAGACGGCCATTCCTTTTTTCGGTGTGACGGAAAAGTTCAGTTGAGGGAAAAAGGTTTCTCCACCTTCCTCCACATCATTTAAGTACATAACGAGCGTGCTGATTCGATTGTTTGTTACTTTGCTTGTAGAAGAAAAGTAATCATAATGCGCTTTATATTGTTGTCCAGGCGTATACCGAAGGATTTGAAGACTTTCTCCATGTTCAATCGGTACATTCATGATGGTCGCAATTCGATGTTCGATTTTAGAAACAATGTCGTTTTCACTTTCCTCAAGAAACATACCACTACTTGTTCTGAGCTCATTTTCTACGTGTGTTGTACCAATCTTCGAGCGTTTCATTTTGTCTTTTGACATTTCGACCAGTTCATCGCACTCTTCGTCACTTAACACATTTCCTAAAACCACAATCAATGGCTCCTCTAATCTAGCGACAATGTCGATTTCTCGATCAGTTATGATCTTGCTTCCCACGTGATTAAATATCGTTTGCTCTTTATTTTCCGCTATCAACTTGAAACACCTCTTAGCTGTTCAATTTTTAAAATAGATACGTTTGGGTAATGGGGTAACGTGTAATAACGGACTTGTAGTAGAGGTTTCCACTTCCTTTTGGAATCAAATTCGATATATTTTATCACGCTAAATATTATCTAGTAAATGTAAAATGAAGGTTTTTTTCGAAATTATTTTTGTTGATTTCGGATAGAAATAAGGAAATAAAAGCATATTCTCATGCGAAAGCAACCCAATCTTTTAGAAAAAACTTTCCCTCATTTGCCATTAACAATTCAGGGAGACGTAAGTGCAAACTTATAAAGGTCGCAATTACAAAAAACGGATAAATTTTCTGACGTGTAAATAGTAATATGTCCATTTAAAGAAAGGATTTTCACCTTATGAGGCGAAATATTTTAGTACCATTGTATCTATGTATTTATTTCGTAAGGAATGTAAAAATGGGGGGCCAATATGGTGTGGATTGAGATAAAAAGTAGGGAAGACATAAAAGAGTTTCAAACAATGTTTGGCTCCTTTCACGATAGTTGCTTAAAAGAGTTGGTGATGTGGAATGGCTTTCATGTGAATGAGGACCTTTCAATGGCTTTTGGGGATGGGCTTCATAACAACATACGAATGCTATTTCAAAGACAATATAATAATCCTTCAGCGATCGAATTAGTATTCGAAGGAGTTCAAGAATTTCATTTGCGAAATGCTAGGTTTATCTATGATGCAAACCTTATTATCCATGATGGAATGTTCTTTTGGTCAGATATGTATGAATGGAAACCATATGATACCGATGAGCATACGACTTGGATTGCTTCGAAGAAAGTAAAATGGCGAGATGTTAGTGAGTGGATGGGTGACGAGAGAAGATATGGGTTGACCACTTGGTAAGGACATGAACGGATGGGCAAGATATGAAGCTCAATGAAGAAGTGGATAATAACTCTAAAGGTAAAAAGCGATTTCTAACGATTGCAGTCGCAAACACAGCATCAAGTGAAGGATTGCCAATGTTCTTTTTAGTGGTGTGATTTGATTATTCGTTGACTAATATAGGAGTTCCCTTGGACTATGCAATGATAAAAGTAGGAAATAAAACGAGAACAGGTTTTTAAATGAAATGGGAAGAGGTTCGTAAGTTATACCCGAATCGATATGTGAACCTGAATATCCTTGTTTCATTTAGCGGACGAAAAAAAGGATGTTGCATTACTATATGTCATTGAAAACCCTAAAACGGCGACGAAAGAGTTGCTACAAGATCCATTGTTTATCATACAGGAACGGAACAAATCATAATTAGAACGAGAAATCCAATCGGCTTTAGAGGAATGAGACTAAGAAGCTCGAGGTCGTAAATCGGTTACTCGAAGCTAAAATGATGGTAATTGACGGCAGGTAAGAATTGAAGGTACATATGATGTATGGTGAACATATAGTAGTAAAGAGAATTTCGGGGGAATCTCTTTCGTTTGATATCTATTTGCATTTGCACTTCACAGGAGCGAGAATAAAAAATTGATCAATGATTGAATCATGCCTATTGACAAGCAAAGCAGTGTTATGATAAATTTATCTCGAATTAAAGATATCTTAATTCGAACCAATACAATCTGTTGGATAGTTATTGCCCTATTTGAATGATAGGGCAAAAAAATTTCATATATATCTTGAATTCGAGATAAAAAATAGGAGGAATTTATAATGAAAAATTGGACAGTAGACTCATCTCACTCAACGGTAGGATTCGAAGTAAAGCATATGATGGTATCGAAAGTGAGAGGTCAATTTACATCTTATACAGCAGATGTAGCAGCTTCAGACTTAACAGATTTAACAACAGCTTCCATTGGCTTTACGTTTGACGTTGCGAGTATTGATACAAATAGCGAGGATCGTGACAATCACTTAAAATCAGCAGACTTCTTCGATGTAGAAACATATCCATCCATTACATTCCATTCAACAAACATTACGAAAGATGGGGAAGACTACAAAGTGACAGGTGATTTAACAATTAAAGATGTAACAAAGCCGGTAACATTTGATGTGGAATATGGCGGGAAAGGCACGAATCCATGGGGTGTGGAAGTGTACGGATTTGAAGCAGAAGCAAAAATCAATCGTGAAGAATTCGGCTTGACTTGGAACGCAGCATTAGAAACTGGCGGAGTACTGGTTGGGAAAGATATCAAGATTAAAGTGGAACTAGAAGTCAATCCAAGTGCTTAATTGTGAAAAGGACTAAGCAAAGGAACTCATACGAAACAACACAAGTATAAGTTCACCCTATTTCCACCAATATAGGAGTGAAGCGAATGGGACTCGAAAGTGATGAATTAAAAGCTGTTACCGTAATACTTCGTGCCTCCCAAGCGATTCTAGATGGTATTCGAAAAGATGTAGCTAAATATGGATTAAATCCAACAGAGTTTTCTGTTTTAGAATTGCTATATCACAAAGGCGATCAACCGATTCAAATGATCGGGAAGAATGTTCTCATTGCTAGCAGCAGTATCACGTATGTAGTTGATAAATTAGAGCAAAAAAACTATGTCGTGCGGAAAGACTGTCCCGAAGACCGGCGAGTCACGTATGCAGCATTAACGGATGGGGGAAGAGCGTTTATGGAAGAGATTTTCCCTCAACATCAGGAGACCATTTACAAATTATTTGAGGATGTAGAAGCCAGTGATGTACAGGAAATCATGACTTTCTTAAAACAAATCGGTTGCAAGGCAAAAACACTATAATTTTTTTATGAAAATTTACCTTGAATTCGAGATGAAAAAAGGAGGAGAAACGAATGAATGCAATAAAAGGAATCCATCATGTGACAGCCATTACAAGCAGCGCGGAAAAGAATTATGAATTTTTCACTTATGTGCTGGGAATGCGTTTAGTTAAGAAAACTGTCAATCAAGATGATATTCAAACCTATCATTTATTCTTCGCAGACGATAAAGGATCTGCCGGAACAGATATGACCTTCTTTGACTTCCCGGGTATTTCAAAAGGAACTCATGGAACGAACGAAATATACAAGACAGCTTTCCGTGTGCCGACCGATGAAGCATTGGCCTACTGGGTGAAACGCTTTGACAAGTACGAAGTGAAACATTCAGGAATTAAAGAAGTCTTTGGAAAGAAAACAATATCGTTTGTTGATTTTGATGACCAACAATATATGTTGATTTCGGATGAACGAAATGAGGGAGTTGCATCTGGCACGCCTTGGCAAAACGGTCCTGTCCCATTGGAGTTTGCTATTACAGGGTTGGGTCCCATTCATGTTCGAATTGCCGAGTTTGATTATTTTAAAGAAGTACTTGAAAAAGTCATGATGATGCGGGAAATCGCAAAAGAAGGTTCTCTTCACTTATTCGAAGTAGGTGAAGGAGGGAATGGTGCTCAAGTGATAGTAGAACACAACACCATTTTACCAAATGGACGGCAAGGCTTCGGGACTGTACACCATGCGGCCTTCCGAGTGGAAGATACAAAAGTGTTATATGAATGGATTGAACGCATGAAAGGTTTCGGGTTTGGCACATCCGGTTATGTAGATCGCTTCTTCTTTGAATCACTGTATGCCCGTGTAGCACCAGGAATTTTATTTGAATGGGCTACAGATGGTCCTGGATTTATGGGCGACGAACCGTATGCAACAGTGGGAGAGAAATTATCATTGCCCCCATTCTTAGAGCCAAAACGTGAGCAGATCGAAAAGTTGGTACGGCCAATCGATACAGTCCGCAGCACGAAGCAGATTGAAAAAGAGTACTTGTAAGAGGTGAATATAGAAAATGGGATTTTTAAACAAACTATTTGGAAATGAAAAACAGGAGGAACCCACAATGACTCATGTAAATATCGGCATCATTTTAGGATCCACTCGTGAAGGACGCGTCAGCCCGCAAGTTGGTGCCTGGGTAAAAGAAATCGCAGATCAACGGGGAGATGCCAACTATACCATTATTGACATCGCAGATTATAAATTACCCCTTTTAGGTGAGCCAGGTGGAGATGCTTCTAAAGCAGGTGCTTGGTCGGAAGCTGTCGCAAAACAAGACGGTTTCGTATTTATTGTGCAAGAATACAACCACTCCATTACAGGCGCACTTAAAAATGCATTGGATTACCTGCGCGATGAATGGAACAACAAAGCCGCTGGTATCGTATCATACGGATCCGTTGGCGGTGCTCGTGCAGCAGAGCATTTACGTGGTATTTTAGGTGAACTACTAGTAGCGGACATACGAGTCCATCCTGCCTTATCACTATTTACCGACTTCGAGAACGGTACAGACTTCAAACCGAAAGAAGTCCAAGTCGATTCAGTCAATCAAATGCTAGATCAAGTCATTCCGTGGGCAACCGCATTGAAAACAATCCGCTAATTATTGAAATCGTTCAATTAGACAACATGTACATGATGTTTCATGTGCATGTTGTTTATAAATATGTAGGCGTACAATCGCTGGAGTTCGTTACACTTCGAGGATAACTCGTAACAAGATAGAAAATAGAAACGGGGAATCTAACTATGAGTTTTGAAAACCTGGTAAAAGACCGCCATTCTGCGGTAAATTTTATAGAAGATGAAGAAATGACAGAGGAAGATTTTAAACACATATTTGAATTAACAAAAACGGCACCGAGTGCATATAATTTACAATTTGCCGAGTACCTCGTCATCACAGACAAAGAGAAAAAAGAACGTGTCAAAGAATTAAGCCATAACCAATATAAAATACATACCGCAAGTGCTGTGATCCTTGTCATGGGAAACAAAAACAGTTTGGAAATGTCCGAAGTGGAGAAAATTTATGGACCGCTGAAAATGTTGAAAATGATGGATGAACTAGAATATGAGATGGTCGTCGAAACAATCCATCGATATAGTGAGGGGTTAAAAGCAAACCCGAGTGAATTAGATGTGGAGTTGGCTCGAAATGTGGGACTTCATGCCATGCTGTTTATGTTAAGCGCCAAGCACTATGGCTTTGATACATGTCCAATGCATGTTCACAATGTAGAGGAAGTACGAAAAGAATTTAATATACCTCAACATATAGAACCAATTATGATGATTACGATTGGGAAGAGTGTGGATAAAGTCCGGTCACGCGGCTATCGCAAACCCTTCGGAGAATTCGTCAGATTTAACGGGTATTGATCAAACGAAATAGCTATTAAAAATTGACCAAACAGAAACTGACTGGCATGAGTCCGGTTTCATACTATCTTCAAACCAGCCAGTTGGCTGTTTTCTATTCATCTTTAACTTTTGGTAGACAATGACTGGGTGTTAGCGCACTCGGTCTTTTTTTGTAATTGCTCAGTGTAGTATCTATTCACTCCAAGGAAACCCTCTGATAGTCGGGGAAACGTTGTATGGTGGTTGACAGATTCAATACTATTAGCGTTCTTCTAGAACCTCGCATAAAATCTTTTGCTCTCTTTTTTTAGAATGATTTATTCCGCATCACTAGAATAGCGCTCTGCTTCCACATCTGGAAGAATACCAATTTCCATTAAGTAGCGTACCGGTATGCACTTTAGAATACTTGTGATAAAAACTGCCGTTAAGCCAGAATTCCCCTGTAATGTTCTAAATTAAAATAGACTAACAATCTGGTAGTTCTTTGGTAAAATGATACATAAGAGAAAGGGGGTAAGTGGGTGGGCATCGGTTCCAAAATCAAATACTTTCGAACAAGAAGCAATTTAACACAAAAAGATTTGGCGTTAGGGGTGTGTGCTACATCCTATCTAAGCAAAATTGAAAACGAAATTGTAGAGCCGAGTGATGAAATGCTTGCTCTCTTTTGTTCAAAGCTTGGTTTGGAAACAACAGCTTTCAAGCTGGAGGTAGATGTTCTTCATTATCTCCAACTGAACGCATTAGATCTTCATCGGGCAATCCGAAATGGGAACAATGACAATGCAATCGAATTATATGATGATATTATCGGGAATAGTCAGTCGATTATTGATCCGGCAGTGCAGGTATTTAAGGTGTTGTTTGGATTGCGTATTGCGTTAATGAAGAAAGATCGTGAGGAAGCGCTCAGACTCTACGAGGAAACGGCTAAGCTGCAGGAGTATGTACCCGAAATGATGAAACTATATTACAGCAGGTATTGTGGACTGTTTCATTACATGTATGGCAGCCTTAAAAAATCACTCCACCTATATAAAGAAGCCGAAAAACTTGTGCTACAAAGTGAAATAGAGGATGTGTATTACCAACTTGCACTCGTATACCATCTTTTAGGTGATTATTCCATGTCGACCTATTACGAAGAAAAAGCCTTGGAACTCTTTGCTCGAAAGATGGATTATGAGCAATGCGTGAGTTGTCAGCTTCTATTAGGGATTAACAACCGAAAAATGGGGAACTTGGAACAAGCAAAAGAGATTTATCTTAGCATCCTGGAGAAAGTGGCGCCCTTACACAACCGGGAAGTTTGCGCTAAAGTTTATCATAACTTAGGGGTCGTCTATTCCGATGAAGGGAAGTCTAAGGAAGCGATAATGGCATTTGAAAAAAGCCTGCGTTTTCGCGACTGCGACCATGCTCGAATGAAAACTTATTATACCATTTCTAAAGAGTGTCTTCACATTGGTAATGATATAAATGCAGCTAAGTATCAAGAGGTTGGGAGTATGATTGCCGAAAAAGAAAAAGACGAAGAGCATATCATTAAGTTTCAAGTTCTCAAGTACAAAGTTGAAAAGCGAGAACGAGAGCCAATCTTCGAAGACTATATATCCACTGTAGCCCTACCCTATTTCGAAGAGCGTTCTAACCAACGAATGATTAAAGAATATATGAATGAAATGGTTATGTACTACGAAAATTCTCGCCAATATAAGTCAGCTCTTATGTATCTGAAAAAAATGCTATGAAGGGGTAATGATTTATGAAAAATGAGGAGAATTACGGTGTGCTATTGTGCTCATGCTGACGTTGATGAAGATCAGCCGGAAATCAGATGGTTCATCGTCTAGGGAGTTAAATAATATATTCGCAAGGACCCGTTTCTTAACGAATTGGGTTCTTTTTTAATTGTTGAGGTTGGAGAAGCAGAATAGGTTTTTATGGTTTGAAATAAACAAGGGTAACTCGAATATTTCATAAACATTTGGACGAAAAGATGCGTAAGAATGGTTTTACCTTTTCATTTTCCCAACTAATCTGATGTAAGGGATTCTTTACTTTATGTAAGAAACACTTTACATTTGAGTTAAGAGTTAAGGAGGGGAGAAATGGTAATCAAGAATCGGATAAAAGAGCTGAGGGCCAGATCGAACCTTACACAAAAGGACTTATCTGAAAAAGTGGGTGTAACACGTCAAACCATTATTGCGTTGGAGAAGGGAACCTATGTGCCATCGCTATTGCTTGCGATGAATATAGCGGAAGTTTTTCAGGAGCCGGTCGACCAAATCTTTTTCAAGGGGGACGTGAAGTGAAGATTGTCATATTTGAAAGTATAAGCAAGATTATCATTACGATTGTATTTGCTTACTCCATGGATGTAGCATTTCGAGAAATTTGGTTAATCGATGCATTTGAAAGAGCATACGCGGAAGGGAGATACAATCCAGTTCATGTAGAATTAAATCTGTTCCCATTTGCTTTATGTTTTCTTCTAGTTATCATCTATATGGTGATGTCGAAGAGATTAAAACCGAGAAAAAAAACAGATATATTGATGAAAATAGGAGAATTTCAAGATGCAGATGAACGCGAACGATTGATCACAAATAGGGCTGCTCGTACTTCTTACATGGTTGCGAGTACGGGTGGTGTAATTGCTATGATTCTTATGGTCTTTTCCACAACCATTATATATCGAGTTCCATCCTTTCCTATTTATTTATTCGCATTGATATTAATTACTTCGGCTATTGCATATGCTATAACTTGGTGTCTGGAATTTAACAAATGATCCATAGTGGCATTAGTCATTTACTCAGTGCGGCCTTGATTTATAAATTGTTGAAGAGAAACAAATAGATACTTCTTCTAATTATAATAAACGAAATTATAAGTCGTGATATGCTGTTTGAATTTCTCCTAACCGATGAAAGTTAGGAAGTATTGTGGTTCGGCAACAGAAAACATGGAATCATGATGTGCAGATGCATCTCATGATTCCATGATTTTTATAACCTCTTGTAATAAACCTCTCCTTAAATCCCTCTTCTTCTTACTTTTCATAACATCGGACCAATAAATCCATTATCAATCTTCGTGATGAATAAGTACCAAGATCTTGCCTTTCTCAACGTCTGCTGAGTAGAGCTCCGCTTCCTCATCCGGAACACCTATCTCCATCAGAGCGTGCTTCAATCCGCCAGCACGGGTATTGGCTCCAACGACTGCACCTCCAATGGTGGTAAGGATTGGACCGGCAGCCAGCACGGCGCCAAGTCCCGGGACCAATACAGTGGATAATCCAACGAGCAACCCCGCTATGCCAATGGCTCCCCCAGTCGCGGCTCCCGCAATGGCACCATCCGTAGTCGAAGGTTTTACTTCCTGTGTGATGTCCGAGAGTTCTTTTATATGTTTCCCAACAACTGAAATATCCTCAGTTGAAAAGCCTTTCTCCCTTAATTCTGCAACAGCTTGAGCAGCTTGTTGTTCAGTTTCGTATACGCCGAAAACACGATTTTTCATAAAACATGACCTCCTGTTAACTCGAAATATCATTCTTTACCCGGTCACTTGTTTTTCTAGACATCTGCATTTCACACTTTTAGAAGTTTAATAAATCAGAAGAATATTTTTTATAAGGCTAGAATAAACGAGTTAACAAGGTGATAAGCCTTGTTTAAAACGTAAAAATTGTAATGAGCATCCCTTGTTAATGGAAGCAACCTATAAATGCACATTGTATGATGGGGGCTTTTATTTATCTATTTTATCAGGACAACTGTTGGAAGGCATTGACATACTAGTCTTATATCTTTAATATTCTGAATGGATGCTATAGTATATAAATATCTGAATTTTTACAGGAGGGGTCTATCGTAATGAAGATTACAAATATCAAGATTGAAACACTCAAGCTGGAATTGCACAAACCTTTAACGGTTGCGCTTGGGACCATAGCGCACGTAGAAACGTTGCTCGTCCAAATTGAAACAGATGAAGGTATTACCGGCATTGGGGAAGGATCGCCGTTTGAGTTTGTGACGGGGGAAACACTCGAAACGTCTATCAAGCTAGCTAAACAATTTAAGGATTTGCTTATAGGAGAAAACCCGCTGCAAATTGAAAACATACATACCATTATGGATAAAACGATTGTTGGCAACACAGCAACCAAAGCGGCTTTCGATATTGCGCTTCACGATCTACTGGGCAAAAAAATGAATGCGCCGCTGTATCAACTATTGGGCGGACACAGTAACTCCTTTATGACAGATGTCACAATTGGAATCGATGCACCAGAAATCATGGCAAAAGAAGCAAAAGAACGAGTAGATAGCGGCTTTTCAATATTGAAGGTGAAGGCGGGGCTAAATGCCGAACAAGATATTGAAGCCATGCAATTGATTCGTGAAGCGGTTGGCGACCGCATACGGATTCGGATGGATGCCAATCAAGGCTGGACCGTGCCAGAAGCGATTCGTGTATTAAAAGCGATAGAACCTCTTCGTATTGAAGCTATTGAACAACCACTTCCTTATTGGAATGTGGAAGGACATGCGTATATACGCAATAAAGTCATGACGCCTATCATGGCGGATGAAAGTGTCCATTCCCCTCAAGATGCATTGAAAATTGTCAAACAGGACGCAGCAGACATTTTGAACATTAAATTAATGAAATCGGCTGGCCTTTACAAAGCCGCACAAATTAACCATATCGCAGAAGCAGCGGGTCTTACTTGTATGGTGGGCTGTATGCTTGAAAGTAAAATTGGTATTACTGCTGGTGCCAGCCTCGTTGCGGCCAAGAAAAATATTTTGGATGCGGATCTGGATAGTTTTCTGTATATCAAAGACACAGGGATTCAGGGCGGGATATCCATTCAAAATGGTGTTATTACGTTGCCGGAAAAACCAGGATTGGGGATTGAACTCGAACTATAAAGTTTGAAAATCTACTTGTTCGAGATCCTTCTGCCGATTTGAAAGGAGAGTTTTCATACCCTCTTTAGCAATAGAAATGAAAATAGATGAATAGAAATAAGAGGGGGACTGAAGATGGAAGCTTTATTTACAAGTACAGGAAGTTTGTTGGCAATTATGGCGATGACAATTGCCTTGGCACTTTTCTTACAACGATTTAGAGGATTTAAAATGTTAGGTCCCGCACTGCTGGCCATTGTGATCAGTGTCATCTTGGCCAACTTGAAAGTGGTTCCTTTTAGCGCGGAGGTTTATGGTGTCGTTGCACAATATGCGATTCCGCTCTCCATCGCCATGATGCTGTTAAGTGTCGATATCAAAGCGATGCTTAAATTGTCGAAGAAACCAATTGTCTCCATTGCTTTAGCGGGTCTAAGCGTTAGTGCGGTGACAGTGGGTGCGGGTATTATTTTTGCCCCGATGATTGAAGAAGGATGGAAAGTTGCTGGCATGTTTGTTGGTACCTATACGGGAGGCAGCGCAAACTTGACTGCCATCGGTTATGGACTTGGTGCTCTTCCAACAACTTTTGCGGCAGCGAATGCGGCTGATTATGTCATTGGTGTTCCGACATTAATAGCGATGTTTGCTTTTCCTCGCTTTGCTGCTCAGTCCAAATGGTTTCAGAAGATATGGCCATTCTCCCTCTCGACGGAAGAGTTAGAAGGGAAGCATGGAGAAGTAGATGAAGATCCTTTTTTGCAAGCGAAAAAGTGGAGTATTACCGACATCGCCTGGAGCTTTGCCATCGCATTCGGAATTACGGCACTGGCCACTTATTTGGCGGGCTTTATGCCGGAATCCTTTCAAGGGGCAGCTCGGATTCTATTCATTACAACGATCGCCATCATCGTTGCGCAGTTCGGACCTGTGAAAAAAATAAAGGGGAATATGGATTTAGGATTATACGTTGCCCTGTTCTTCTTAACCACGATTGGATACATGGTCAATATCAAAGCATTTGTTGGCTCCACACTGGCGATCGCGTTGTTCTGTTTCGTTGTCATTATTCTTTCTTTAACGGTACATGCACTGCTATGTCGTCTGTTAAAGATTGAATATCAATACGTTGTCATTGGGATTATCGCTTCCATTGCAGACGGTTCTACTTCTGCTTTAGTTGCAGCCTCTGCGAATTGGAAAAACCTAGTCAGTCTAGCGATTGTTCTAGGTGTCATCGGTGTGGTGATGGGGAATTATCTTGGCTTCGGAGTGGCCTATTTGATCAAGTATATCATTGGTGCGTAAGGTGCATCGTTGGAGGGGGAGAGTATGACAAACTATCATTTGTACCGCTCAGGTATTCATGAAGCAACGATTGAACGGATAGATGAGATCATTTTTATAAGCGAGCGGGATGTGAACCGAAATAGCTGGAGTGAAAAACGAGTATTAAAAGAGGAAGAGGCCATAAGGTTAGGCAGTTTTTATCAAATAAACCCTATTAACGTGTTCAATCAATTCGCTGAGTTTCAAGAGAAACTGATAACTGATGAACAGGAAGTTTGTTTGTCTAACGGCTCTCTCTATCAAAGACACGAAGAAGAACAAGAATTATGGGTCCAACGTAAGCAGAAATTCCCGCTTGATATTGTAATGAAGGATCAAGAACCCGTTGCCTTTATTTCCCCGACTCGAGTAAACTGTCACGTCCTCGTGAAAGAGGGATATGAAGCCTATACCCCCGTTGACCAATGGAAAAGAAATGTGTCACCTGCCCGATACGGTGTCAGACACATAGGAAGTTTCCGTGTGAAAATGCGGGACGGAATTCATCTAGCGACAGATGTGTGGCTGCCTGAAGGAGCAGATCATGCAGTGCCGATTATTTTCATCCGCACGCCATATGGCAAATTACTGTATGAGAATGTTTACAATCATTTTATCAAAAGAGGATATGGCGTGGTCATCCAAGATACGCGCGGGCGCCAGGATTCCGAAGGGAAATGGCTCCCTATGTCTAAAGAACGGGAGGATGGCGATGACAGTCTGAATTGGATCGCCTCCAATAGCTGGTGTGATGGGAATATCGGCATGATTGGTGCTTCGTATGGCGGCTATGTACAATGGGCTGCGGCTGCTAGTGGAAATCCACATTTGAAGGCATTGATCAGCATTGTAACTGCAGGCAGTCCTTTTATTGATATTCCACGTAAAGGTGGAGCGCTTGTATCAGGAATGCTTGCATGGACCTTTGCAATGGCTGAACAAACATTTAACCCCGAAAATATGCTTCGTTCCGATTGGGATGAAGTCGTCAAAATTAGACCGATACAGGATATTCCGAAAATAGCTTTGGGCAGGGACATTCCGTTTTGGAATGAATGGATGGAACATGCTCATGAGGATGACTTTTGGAAAGATGTCAATTGGTCGCTCCACAAAAAGAATATCCAAGCACCTGCAATGATTGTGTCCGGTTGGTATGATGATAATGGCATGGGAACGACGGAGGCTCTAGAGATTGTAGCGGATTTTAAACCGGCGGATAAGAAAGTGATTCTTGGCCCATGGATGCATGATGCAAATACCACTCGTGACATCCAAGGCGTTCCACTTGGTAATAATGCGCTCCGCTACGATTTGGATTACCGTTATCAACAATGGTTTGATTGCAAGCTAAAAGGTCTAGACGTTCAACTATCGGATGAGCCGGTGGTGGAATACTATATCACGGGTGAAAACAAATGGACTCAGGCGAGCAGTTGGCCGCCGAACGAAGTGGCTTGGACTAAACTGTATGTAGCGGGGAATGGGGAAGCGGATTCTTCAATTGACAATAGAACGCTTGTCTCGAGTCTAGAAGTGCAGGGTGACTATGTGGAGTATGTCTATGATCCGAAACATCCTGCCCCTCATCTCATTGATATCTCGGAAAACGAAATTGGTGTTCCCGCTGATTATCAAGAGGTGGAAAAACGGGATGATGTGCTTGTTTTCAGTTCAGATCCACTTCAAGAACCCATGACGGTTGTAGGGGACCTAGTTGTAAAATTGTTTGCATCGAGCTCCGCAAAAGATACGGATTGGATTGTCCGATTGACAGACGTGGATGCTAGTGGACGTTCGATTAAATTGACGGATGGCGTATTGCGGGCGCGATATCGAAATGGCTTTGACCATGAAGAATTGCTGGAACCGGGAAAAGTGGAAGAGTATACGATTCGGACTACTAAACTAGCCCATACCTTTAAAAAAGGTCACCGCATCCGCTTCACGATCACTTCGAGTGCAGATCCATTCATTTTCCCGAATCACAATACAGGTCGTGACCCTGCTACAGATACGGAAACCGAAATCGCGATTCAAAGAGTGTATCACACGAAAGACTACCCGACTCATATTGAATTGCCTATTCTCCTTTAGAGGACTCAAAGAGCAATTATATAACATCCTCCTTTTAGAAATGGATAGTCTTCTAATAGGGGGATGTTATTAGTGATCATTGCATATATAATGCCTTTGGCTGCTCAGATGAAAGGAAACCTGAACTAATAGACCTCGATCCAAATACTATATTTGCCTCCATCCATTTTTATAATCTTCCAATCCTCATTAACGACTGTATCTCCATCTGCAAATCCGGCCCTAAATTTCGCAGTTCCAGTACTCTGATCAAGTTGTTCCTCGGAAGGCGTTCCCATCCCAATGGCATCTGTCACTACCCATGCATCACGCTGCTTTTCTATGTTTGCTACAAACACCTCTTCTTTGTCTCCCATTACTCCTTTGTATGCACTAATCACCCGTTCATTACTAATCTCAACGGTTCCATAAATCTCTATGGCTTTCGCAAAATTCTCTTCTTCCTGAAATCGCTCCAATGCTTCTTCAGGAGTATCGGCTGTAGTTATTTCAGGAGTACGTTGACAACCCGCTAACAAGATAAATGAGACCAGCATCATACATAAAAGTCGATTCATGAAATCCTCCTTTTTGAATGAATAGAGTATTTGCCGTAAGTGGTTGTGAATAAGATTTCTATTCTACTATTATGTCGACGGGATCAAGAATCGTATAGTTCCCGAATAGCTCATAAAAATCCCTCAGCCGCTCGTATCTGTTGAAAGAGAGCTCGTATGTAGCCACGAAGCGCTCGTATTTGTTGCAAGAGAGTTCATAAGTTGCCGCGAAGCGCTCGTATCTGTGGGAAGAGAGCTCGTAAGTTGCCGCAAAGCGTTCAAATCTGCTGGAGAGAGCTCGTAAGTGGCGTCGAACCGCTCATATCAGCTGGAAGAGAGCTCATAAGTAGCGTCGAAGCGCTCGTATCAGCTGGAAGAGAGCTCATAAGTTGCCGCGAAGCGCTTGTATCAGCTGGAAGAGAACTCATAAGTGGCGTCGAAGCGCTCGTATCTGTTGGAAGAGAGCTCGTAAGTTGCCGTGAAGCGCTCGTATCCGCTGGAGAGAGCTCATAAGTTGACGCGAAGCGCTCATATCTTACCTAGAACAAATCCTAGGACCACAAAAAAAGCATGAGAGACAAGTGCCTCTCATGCTTCATTTCTTCCTTCACCTTAGAAACAAGTGAACGCCTCAATCCGATCTAGATCAATGCCGAAGTACTCCCAGCGTCTCGTCCGGCTGCGCCAGCGGAATCCGGCGACCGATGTTCTGCCGACAAAAGTTGGGAAGAACCAGAAGCCCCTATTGCGGGATAGCCAAATAAACGTATAGCGGAACAGGCAGCCGCGGATGCCCCCTGGATCTACCCTAAAGAGCTGTTGTTCTGGGTAGGACGGGGTAAAGTTTGGCGGTGGAGATGTCGGTGCTTGATTGCCTCCCTGACCGGGGAATTGTCCCGGAAAACCGCCTTGGCCGGGAGATCCCGGGAAGCCTCCTTGCCCCGGAGGGAATCCTGGTAGTCCGCCTCCTCCTGGCGGGAAACCGGGAAACCCTCCTGGTCCAGATGGGAATCCGGGAAACCCTCCTTGACCTGGAGGGAACCCTGGGCTGTTTGGAAATCCTCCTTGGCCTGGGAATCCAGAGCCACCCGGGAATAACGCCGGACTTATTTGTTCATTTTGGTTCTGCCATCCACCGAATCCGGGTGCTTGCATTCCAGGAGTGAATCCACCGTCTGACCAGTTTTGTTGCCCAGGCATCGAACTACCTCCGTATGGGTTTGGCATGCCACCACCAGGCATCCATCCGTCCATTCCTTGTGGATACATACGATCATCCTCTCTGTCAAAGCCTTCAGGCAATTGCGGGTACCATTGTTCATTTCCAAAGCTATCTGAATTCATTTGCCGCAAACTCTCCTTTCACGTTATCAACCTAGTGTATGCACCTAGATGAAAAGTGGTTGGACGCTTTTTAAATTTGCCCCGGCAAATGAATTGAATCAATCGACTAATGGATTGCTGCGTAGGATTCGAGTTTTTTCTATTCTTCATCATAGTAAATCGCCACCACATTACCATAGAACAAACTTTCGGGGAAATGAACAAAAGCCATTTCAAATCGTGTACGATGACGATAAGATAAACGTTTTCATTTCATGGAGAGGAATGGTACACATGGTGGTTTTAACAGGTTCTTCTTTAACACTTGAGCAAATGAATGAGATCTTATATAACAATCAACGCATCACATTGGATGAAGCGGCGCTGGATCGCGTGCAAAAGAGCCGTGAAGCGGTGGATAGTATCGTTCAAAACGATAAAACCGTGTATGGCATCAATACAGGATTTGGCAAGTTCAGTGATGTGAAAATCGATGAAAAGGATACAAAGGCGTTGCAGCTTCATTTGATTCGGTCGCATGCGTGTGGAGTCGGGGAGCCGTTTCCGGAAATCGTGTCCCGTGCAATGGTGGTCCTGCGGTTGAATGCGTTATTGAAAGGTTTTTCCGGCATCCGTCCTGTCGTCTTGGAACGCTTCACCTATATGGTGAACAACGGAATCCATCCGGTCATTCCGCAGCAAGGCTCACTCGGGGCATCGGGTGATTTAGCGCCGCTTTCCCATTTGGCGCTCGTACTGCTAGGGGAGGGGTACGTATGGAAAGACGGCAAACCAGAGTCTGCGGAAAAGGTCTGGAAAGAACATGGATTGGATCCGATTGTTCTGGAGGCAAAGGAAGGGCTTGCGCTCATTAATGGTACGCAGGCAATGACTGCGCAAGGCGTTGTGAATTATCTCGAAGCGGAAAAATTGGCGTATGCGAGCGAGTGGATTGCTGCCATGACGATGGAAGCGCTCTTTGGCATTACAGATGCTTTCCACCCGGCGATCCATGAGGCACGCGGCTATCAAGAGCAAGTGGATGTTGCGGCCCGTATGCTTGATTGGCTGAAGGGAAGCAGCCTGACTACGAAGCAGGGGGAGAAGCGGGTGCAAGATGCGTATTCGATCCGCTGCATCCCGCAAGTACACGGGGCTAGTTGGCAAGTTCTCACGTACGTGAAGGAAAAGCTGGAGATTGAAATGAATGCGGCAACGGATAATCCGCTTATCTTTGAAGATGGCGATGTTGTCGTGTCGGGCGGCAATTTCCATGGGCAACCGATTGCTTTTGCGATGGATTTCCTGAAAATTGGGGTGGCGGAGCTTGCGAATATTTCAGAACGCCGCATCGAACGGCTCGTCAATCCGCAGCTGAACGAAGGGTTGCCGCCATTTTTGAGCCCGCAGCCTGGCTTGCAGTCCGGCGCCATGATCCTGCAATATTCAGCGGCCAGTCTTGTTTCTGAAAACAAAACGCTTGCTCATCCGGCTTCTGTTGATTCCATTCCGTCTTCCGGAAATCAGGAGGACCACGTATCAATGGGGACAATCGGCTCCCGTCATGCGAATCAGATTATCGAGAATGCCAAACGGGTGTTGGCGATCGAAGCATTATGTGCCTTGACGGGCTGCCGTTATCGTGGAGAAGATCAGATGGCTCCGAGGACGAAAATGAAGTTTGATGAATTGATTGCGGTGGTGCAGCCGATTGAAGAAGACCGGGTGTTTGCGCCGGATATCGAAACGATTGCCGCCTTACTTGTAAAGTGATGGATATAACTTGTAATTGGTGGTTTAAGCTTCTAAGAGTTGGTTAATAAAATCTATCGCAAAGAAGAGGTTTTATTCCACCAGAATGGACAGGATTTCTATTTTTCTAAATATTATTGATTTAAAACATAAAAGTGGTATACTATTTACAGGAGAAATACGGAAGGTGGAATGTAATTTGCCAGCATACTTGTAATGGTTAAGCAACTAAATAGCACATTTCTTTTTTGAATTGTATTGTTCAACGACGGGAGAAGTGTGCCTATTTTTAGCCATTACAGGGAACGCAGGATAGTTAGTTGTATTCATTCCAGCGGGATACCTATGAGGTATTCTGCTTTTTTTATGGAAACTTTTCTCCTTTCAACTGTTTTTTGCGTTCCTCTGCATTAATAGGAGGAACTAGGTTATGAGTTTAAATCATTCGTACACTTATGAGATCATTGCTCAGGAAACACCTTATATCAAACGAAATTGTAATAAATGTAAAACGGTAAGAGAATTTTATTGTAGTGAGAAATTCAGGGTAAATGCAAATCAAAAAATAGTTGATATTTGGCTTATTTATAACTGCATCCATTGTGAGGGGACTTGGAATTACCCTATTTTATCGAGGATCCATATTAATAAAATTGATTCATTGCTCATTCAAAAGTTTATGAATAACGATCAAGAGTTAGTTTGGAAGTATGCTTTTCAAATCAACGAATTAAGAAAACTTTGTAGCAGCGTAAGTACAGAAATACGATATGAAGTGAGAAAAGAAAAGCTCGATACACTTTCTAACGAGGTTACGATCAGACTTTGCTATCAATATGATTTTGGTCTTAGAATAGATAAACTCGTATCCGATCTTTTTGGCGTTTCAAGGTCGGAAGTCAATAAACTGTTCCAGAATGGAGATATTTCATTGAAACCAAACCTGACTATGAATAGTAAAGTTATAAATAATTTACTCATTACGGTCATAGGTGATTGGTTTAGATAAGTCCGAAACCATTGAGAGGGAGCTAGCCTGTTTCTTATTGGCGATCGGGTGCAAAGACTAATCAACAAGACGATACTAAAATTTGATCCAGATTTAGGTACAGTTATTGAAAAACACTGTGCCTGAATCGGATCTGACAGCTTGTACTATTAATATTTTCTTAGAGTTAAAACAATTAATTGGGGGAATAAATTTCACAAAATTTTGGCTTTGATTGGGAGAAGCATAAATTTTACAGATAGCAGGTGAAAAAATGACGCTTAGATGGAAAAGGGAAAATATACTATTTGATAGTTTATACGAAGCAGATGTATGGGCCGATTCCATAGGAAATGAAATGTATGCAAGACTGTATGATGGTTATGACACACCAGATTATAAAATAGCTTATTCCTTAGCTTTTAGACTTGCTCAGATGAAGGAATTCAGTGTCTTTGCAGAAACCATAATCAATCATGAAAGAAGATATAAAGTTTGGGTCAAATCATAATCGTAAAAAGCCCACTGCCAATTAAGGTTACGGGTAACCTTTTATTTGGCAGCTGCTTGTAACTGATTCAAGGAGCTATAAGTCTTTTCATCGTCCCGGGAATATCGAGTGGGTAAGGCAACACAGTGTTATCGAATGATCGTATGGTTCATTCCCGGTACACTCCGATCAAGCCCGACAATTTGAGAATGGGCCGGTTCTTTCCCTTGAATCATTTCAGTCAGCATCTTTGCGCCGAGCATGCTGTACACGGTACCGTTGCCGCCATAGCCGAGCAAATAGTACTGGTGCGGCTTCTCGGGATGTCGGCCGATAAACGGCAGTTCGTCTTGGGACTCGCCGAATAAGGCGCAGTACGACATTTCCAATTCCATTTGGAGACCAGGAAGCAATTCGTTGGCTTCCCGAATGAGCCGTTCCGCCTTCGCCTGGATTGCCTCCAGCGGGATGTTTATCTGGTCCGTTTCCTCGTCCAATCCGCCGATAATAATCCGGTCGTCCACTGTCGTCCGCATATACAAATAAGGGCGTTTCGTTTCCCAAATCAGTGCTTTTTCGAACCACGCCGGCTGCTGGATTGGCTTGCTCACAGCGACGTAGGTCCGTTTTAGTACATCTCCCGTCAGCTTGCCGACAGGCGGTTTCACGTAGCCGGTTGTATAGATGACATTCCGTGCTTTGATTTTGCCGCCAGATGTCACGACATGCAAAATACCCTCCGTTTCTATGACATCTTCTACTCTTAAACCGCTATGTAGATCTGCTCCTTGCGACTGGATCATCTGCAAGATTCCTCTTACCAGTTTATACGGGTTCACTTCCGCATCCCCATATGTCAACAAAGCACCAGGTTTATTAATCCCCGTCCTATCGATGAGAGTGGAATGATCCCAATACTCGCAAGGGAAGTCATATGTCGAAAGCACCTCAAATTCTTTTTTGATTTTCCTGAGGTCATTTTCATCACTTGCATAATAGATGCTGGGACGGTTGATGAACTCTGGATCAATGGGAAGTTTGCCAGCCGTTTCATGCAAATCATTCAACGCCTTATAGCATAATTGATAAAATGCAATGGCCTTTTCCTCCCCAATCTGTTCAATCAGCTCGTGAAGCATGATATCATTGGAGTACTGCAGCAATCCGGTGTTCGCGGCCGTGCTGCCGTCAGCGAACTCTTTCTGATCGACGATGGCCACCTTCAACCCGGCGTTTACAAGAGACAGGGCAGTCAGTGCACCAGACATTCCGCCGCCTATGATTACTGCATCATATATCTTTTCATCTACATGATTTTGTATTGTACTTGCTTCGTTCATCGTGGTTGGCCAATATAATTGGCCAGCATGAATTGCCATAGAGATTCCCCCTTGCCCACTATTTACCCGCTAATTGAACGACTATAAACAAGGACGACAACAAAAAAGGAGGAACAATCGATGGAATCAAATGAAAAACCGCATATTTTAGTAATCGACGGCATGGCACTGTTGTTCCGATCGTTTTTCGCGACTTCTGCCATGGGGCATTATTTTCCGAATGCGGAAGGGGTGCCGACTAATGGAGTCCAAGGGTTTGTCCGCCATACGATGACAGCGGTGTCCATTTTCAAGCCGACCCATATGGCTGTCTGTTGGGATATGGGCATGCATACATTCCGAAATGAATTATTTGACGGATACAAAGCGAACCGGCCGGCTCCAGCACCTGAAATGGTGCCGCAGTTTGATATGGCGCGGGAGTTGTCGGAGAGGATCGGCTGGAAAAATTACGGCATAGCGGGCATGGAGGCGGATGACCTGATCGGCTCGCTCGTTTGCGAATGGGAAGGCAAGGCCCAAGTGACAATCGTGACAGGAGATAAGGATTTATTGCAGCTGCTGCGACCCGATGTAAAAATCGCGTTCATGAAAAAAGGATACAATGTCTACGATGTCTACACAGAGGAACGTTTTTTGAATGAATACGAGATTTCACCGATCCAGTTCATCGACACGAAAGCGTTCACCGGGGATACAAGCGATGGTTATCCGGGCGTGAAGGGGATTGGGCCAAAGACCGCATTGAAATTAATTCAGCAATACGGCTCGGTAGAAGGCGTCATCGAAGCGCTGGATGAACTAGCAGCGGGGACTCGCAAAAAAATTGAACAGGACATGGCCATGCTGCGTCTTTCCAGACAACTGGCAGAAATCCATTGCAAGCTCGACTTCGATGACCCGATTGATGCGTTGAATTTGCCCGACTTCAATAACGCCTTGCGGGATGAACTGCTGGAGATGGGCTATACAATGATCGTCCGGCAGATGGATTCCTTGTTCCAGACTTCATAAGAAAGACCGCTGCACCATTATGCAGCGGTCTCAGACTGTAGACAAAAGGGTTGGAAATCATAGATTTCCAACCCTTTTGCTTAAATAAGTGCATTTTAACTTTAGTAGGCTGAAATAATGTTGATTTCCGTTCCGGGCGGACGCTTTCCGGGGGGCTTGCCCTCAGCCTCCTCGTCGCTTCGCTCCTGCGGGGTCTTCACGCTGCGCTGATCCCCCAGGAGTCGCCGCCCTGCACTCCAATCAACTGGAGATCCCTTGAGACAGGGATATCATTTCAGCTTCCGTAGCCGGCGCTCTCCATGTCCAACTGGCCAGCTTCTTCAAATTTATGGCAGCAAAAGTTAGCATCGCCTGCATGGACATTTTTTTTAGTCCCCGGAGGGTTGTCCATCGCATGCCATGCTTTTCTTTTGCATCAGCAAAGACGCGCTCAATCGTCTCTTTGCGCTTTCCGTATATTTCCTTGATTTCATGGTTATGTCGTAAGTCCTCAGCCACATCCAAATAGTCCTGCCAGATATGCCGTTGAATCATCTTTTGCTGATTCTTACTTTGCGTGCATTGGCCAATCACTGGACACGTGGCACAAATAGAAGGCGTCGATGCATACTGGCGGTATCCTTCCTTCGTAGTTGTTCGGTAAGTTAGCACCTGTCCTTCGGGACAGAGATAGCAGTCGTAATGCTCGTCATAGACATACTCGTGTTTTCTGAAAAAGCCTTCCTTCGTCATTGGTCGTTTGTACGGAAGTGCAGGAAGAACCTGATTCTCTAAAAGGAAGTTGGCAATGGCTGGTGTTTTGTAAGCTGAATCAGCGGCAACGACAACTGGACGTCCTACTTGTTGGATGATCTTCTGGACTAATGGTTCAAGCATATTGCTATCGTGGACATTCCCTGGCGTGACGATATTTGCGAGTAAAAATCCTTTTTCATCCGTGGCAGCGTGAAAAGAATAAGCGAACTGCTTTGTTCGTTCATCTTTAACGTAATAACCACTTTCCGGGTCTGTTGTCGACTCCTTGATCTCTTTGTACTCTTCCTTATCAAACTTGTCCGGTGGGAACGGCTTTTTCCCATTCTTTTCACGATCCAGGTTGAGCTCCTCCTGGAGCTTCTTCTCATACGCCCGTGTCTCTTTACGCACTATCTTCTTTTCAAACTTCCTCTTATTCGCGCTCGCTTTCACATGGGTCGAATCAATGAAGACATGTTCCGGGCTGAGAAGCCCCCGGTTTGCCACCTCTTTTAGGACTTTATAGAAGATCTGCTCGAATAGATCCGTATTTGCAAATCGACGGACATAGTTCTTCCCGAATGTGGAGAAGTGAGGAACCTCAGTATGAAAGCCGAAGCCTAGGAACCAGCGATAGGCAACGTTCGTTTCAATTTCCTTGATTGTCTGGCGCATGGAGCGGATGCCGAAGGTATACTGAATGAATGTCATCTTGATGAGTACGACAGGATCTATGCTAGGTCGCCCAATGGTTGAATATAGATCTTCAACTAATGGATAGATGAAGGTAAAATCAAGGGCCGCATCCAGTTTTCGAACGAGATGGTCTTGAGGAACCAACTGCTCTATGGTTAGCATCTCCAACTGTTCACGTTCATTAATTTGATTCTTCGTCATCATATCCATCACCTCATTCGGTTAGTAGGGAACTCCGTTGATTGGAGCGGAGAGCGGCGACTCCTGCGGGAACAGCACGAGCTGAAGACCCTGGACTGAGCGCAGCGAGGGAAGCGGCTGAAGCCGTGCCCGCGGAAAGCGTCCGCTCGCAGCGCAAATCAACACTATTAGCTTTATCTCTATTTTAAAAGAGAAAAGACTGTAGGCAAACACCCAAATTCATGGTGTTTGTCTACAGTCTGAGACCGCTGCACCATTATGCAGCGGTCTTTTTGATCTTCACAAATGATAGGATGGACTGATTCAACTGATAGGAAACCCTGCGCAGCCGGCTGTCCCGGTGCCGGCCTCCGTTATCGTGGATGAGCAGGATAATATCGTCTCCCGACCGTTCGTAGCCGACGACCGGCACCCAGTGGTAATCAAATTCGTATGTTCCCATCCAGTGGAAGGTGAACCATTTATCAAACTTGGCGGCAACGGGCCGGCCATGTTGAATTTCCTTTTGCAGTTCTTCAATCGTGCAAGGTTCAACTTGCCAGGCGCTTCCAAGCAGTTTTTGCAAATTGCGGAGCAGGCGCCATTTAAATAAACCGATCCGGGTCCCGCCGAGCTTCCGATACAGTTCATTAACATTGATATCCGTGTGTTCATTCAAATGGCGCAGGATTGTATAGGCGGTCACAGGCCCGCAAGCAGATGGCCTGTATTTCGGATCGATGTCCGCGTCGTATTGGGATTTTCCATTGAAAGGGACTTGATGCATCGATGCGCCTCCTTGCTGCAAAAATCGGTCAAATAGACGACAAGAAACGTCCTTCTTCTTTCAATAGGACCTTCAATGCTGTTTTGAAATTGATGTACGACTCAAATTCCATCTGAATGCCCGCGGCAACGATCTCCCGAACAATATGGGGATTGAATCCGACGGAAATTGGGCGGACGCCCATCAGTTTCAATGTGCTGTTGAGCATGTCCAATTCGACCGCCAACACGTTCAGTTGGGCGTCTTTTGCCTTGTTCAAATCCGCTCCGGTGAAATCGAAAACGGCGCAATTGACATGCCGGTTCTTATCCAAGTATTCCAATACTCTCGTCCGTATCAATTCGAACCGTTCGGAACCTGCGTAGCCGACAACCGGCACTAAGATTGTATTATCCACAATGGATGAAATGATCGGCACAGACGTTTCCTTGATAATCTGTTCGCACTCGACGATGCGTGCCTTCAATCGCTCTATCTCTTTTACGTAGTCCATGTTACACCTCATGAATTATTTTCTTTATTATACTTGATTTGGGGATATACAGATAGAAAAATAGCGATAGCAAGTTGTGAGTAACTGCCACCGCTATGGATTGACGAAGCTTATTGCTCGTTCACACTCTCCAGAAAATCGACTACTTGATCAGGCGTCTTGGCGCTTGCGCTATGAAGATGGGCTTTCTTCTCGCCATTCTGGAAGATCAACAAGCTTGGGATCCCCATGACATCATATTTTTCAGCGATTTCAGGGAGCACGTCCCGATCCAGGTCATACCATGTATACATATCGTATTCTTCTACAATCGGATCGATGAACATGTCCATCCGTGTGCAGTCCGGACACCAGCCTGCTTGGAATTTAACTAATGCTTTATGATCATTTGAAATGATTTCGTTGAATTGTTCGACTGTTGTAATAGACTTCATCTTATTATCCCCTTCCAAGTTGCTATTCACTAGTGTACATCCTTTTGATGCAGGCGTGTACTAAAATGCCCTAAAGAGAAAAAGTGGAAGATTTTTTAAAATTTCCGCTTTAAATATTGCGAAAACAACGCTAATGTTCTAAAATGGTAGACATAGAGTTCGAGGTATTTTTTTTACCCACAAAATGAATGAGCATTCATTCAAGATAAAGGGAGGCTTCGCACGTGGCATATCAAATTAAAAAAGCGGCAGTATTAGGTTCAGGCGTTATGGGATCTGGCATTGCAGCCCATCTCGCGAATATCGGCATTCCCGTCTTGTTGCTGGACATTGTCCCGAACAAATTGACGGCAGAAGAAGAAGGGAAGGGACTTTCCCTTGAGGATCCAAAGGTGCGCAATAAGTTTGCAGCTAGCGCTTTGGAAAAACTCGTGAAACAGAAACCGGCACCATTAACTTCGAAAAAGAACCTTTCTTTCATCCAGGTCGGGAACTTGGATGATGACTTGGAGAAATTAAAGGATGTCGACTGGATCATTGAAGTCGTTGTGGAAAACTTGGAAGTGAAGAAAGGATTGTACGAGAAGATTGACGCCATCCGGACGGAAGGGACGATCATCAGCTCTAATACTTCAGGCATCAGCATTGAGGCGATGGCGGCAGGGCGATCGGAAGATTTTCGGAAGCATTTCCTTGGCACCCACTTTTTCAATCCTCCGCGTTATTTGAAACTGCTCGAAATTATTCCGACTGAAGCGTCATTAGCAGAAGTTGTGGAATTTATGACGAATTTTGCAGAAGATCGACTCGGCAAAGGCGTCGTTCTGGCGAAGGATACACCGAATTTCATTGCCAACCGGATTGGTACATACGGTTTGCTGATCACCTTGCGTGAAATGGAGAAACGCGGTTTTTCTATTGGAGAAGTCGACTCGGTCACCGGAACGCTGATCGGCCGTCCGAAATCGGCAACATTCCGTACGCTGGACGTGGTAGGTCTTGACACATTCATGCATGTAGCGAAAAACGTGTATGACAAGACGGAAGGTGAAGAACAGAAAGTGTTCGAATTGCCGCCTTTCATGAAAAAAATGATCGACAATGGATGGCTTGGCGCTAAATCAAAGCAAGGATTCTATTTGAAGAAAGACAAAGAAATCCTTGAGCTGGATCCAGAGACGTTTGAATACGGACCGACGAAAAAAATGAAAACGCCTTCAATTGAGATGGCGAAGCAGCAAAAAGGGCTTGCGAACAAAGTGAAGAGCCTTGTTTACGCCAACGACCGGACAGGAGAGATCCTTTGGCATATCCTTGCGCCGACACTCATTTACTCCGCACAACTGCATGGCGAAATCGCAGATGACATCGTTGCGATCGACAATGCAATGAAGTGGGGCTTCGGCTGGAAGCAAGGACCGTTTGAAATTTGGGATGCAATCGGTGTAGCGAAATCTGTTGAACGGATGAAAGCGGAAGGACTGGAGATTCCATCGCTCGTACAGTCGTTATTGGAGAAAGGCTATGAAACTTTCTATAAAGAACTAGACGGAGACCTGTCCTATTTTGACGGCGAAACGTACCAGCCGGTCCCAGTCAATGAGAAAGTCATTGACCTGAAACGCTATAAGAAAAAACACGGCGTCATTAAGAAGAATTCCGGCGCAAGCCTGATCGATCTTGGAGACGGCATTGCCTTGCTCGAATTCCATTCCCAGTCGAATGCGATCGGACTCGATATTATTCAAATGATCAACTTTGCGATTGATGAAGTGGAGAAGAACTATAAAGGGCTCGTCATCGGAAATCAAGGCAAAAACTTCTGTGTCGGGGCAAATCTAGGCATGATTTTGATGGAAGCACAGGATGACAATATGTTTGAGCTCGATTTCACGATTCGCCAATTCCAAAACGCGATGATGAAAATCAAATATTGCCGGAAGCCTGTCGTTGCAGCCCCCTTCCAAATGGCGCTTGGCGGCGGAGCGGAAGTCTGTTTGCCTGCGGCCCATATCCAGGCATCGATGGAGACGTATATCGGTCTAGTGGAAGCTGGTGTCGGTCTCATCCCCGGCGGAGGCGGAAACGTCAACTTGTATTCGAAACATGTAAAAGGCCTGCCGAATGGCGTTCACGTCGATTATCAATATGTGGCGAACAAAGTGTTTGAAACCATCGCGATGGCGAAAGTATCGACATCTGCCGAAGAAGCGCGGGAGAATAACTTTCTGGATTTTGCCGATGGCATCAGCGTCAACCCGGATCATCTGTTATATGATGCGAAGCAGGCGGCACTCGCTCTCTACGAAGGCGGCTATATACCTCCTGCCAAGGCGAAGATTCCGGTCACAGGGGATTCAGGCTATGCGACCATGCTGCTTGGGGCAGAAGCGATGTATCTATCCGGCTATATTAGCGAGCACGATTTGAAAATCGCGAAGAAATTGGCATTTGTCCTCTCCGGCGGGAAAGTGCCGTACGGAACACTGGTCGACGAACAATATATGCTGGACTTAGAGCGGGAGGCATTCCTGAGCCTTGTTGCGGAACCGAAGTCTCAACAACGGATGCAGCACATGCTTCTGAAAGGGAAGCCGTTACGCAATTAACAGCGCACTTTAGCAAAGGAGGAAGTCGAATGCGGGAAGCAGTACTAGTGGCAGGTGCAAGGACGCCGGTCGGCAAAGCGGGAAAAGGATCGCTGGCAACGGTCCGCCCGGATGATCTGGCAGCACTGACTATCAAAGAAACATTGAAACGAGCGAATGGTTATGATGGACCGATAGATGATTTGATTATGGGGTGTGCAATGCCCGAAGCGGAGCAGGGCATGAACGTGGCGCGGAATATCGGAGCACTCGCCGGATTGCCTGATACGACGCCGGCCATTACGATCAACCGGTTTTGTTCATCTGGCCTGCAATCGATCGCCTATGCAGCGGAGCGCATCATGCTCGGCCATTCTCAGGCAATTATCGCTGGCGGAGTCGAATCGATGAGTATGGTGCCGATGATGGGCAATACGATCCGGCCGAATGTTAAGCTCGCCGAAACAGCGCCTCAATATTATATGGGGATGGGGCATACGGCAGAGCAAGTGGCGCAGAAATACGGCGTTAGCAGGGAAGACCAAGACGCCTTCGCAGTCCGTTCCCATGAAAGGGCGGCTGCGGCGATCGAGGCAGGGAAATTCGTAGATGAAATCATTCCAGTTGAAGTGACGAAACGTTACGTCGATGCATCCGGAAAATATAAAGAGACGACATTCCAGTTTGAGATGGATGAAGGCGTTCGTGTTGGGACGTCAATGGAAGTTCTCGCGAAGCTCCGTCCGGCGTTTTCCGTTAAAGGTTCCGTTACGGCGGGGAATGCTTCCCAGACGTCGGACGGAGCGGCATCTGTCCTCGTCATGGATCGGGAAGTGGCGGAAGCACAAGGCTTGAAGCCACTTGCCAAATTCCGTTCCTTCGCTGTGGGGGGAGTCCCGCCTGAGGTAATGGGGATCGGGCCGATTGAAGCGGTGCCGAAAGCGTTAAAGCTTGCCGGTCTATCCATCGAAGATATCGACCTATGGGAGCTGAATGAAGCATTCGCTTCCCAGTCTCTCCAAGTCATCCGCCATCTTGGTCTGGATATGGACAAAGTGAATGTCAACGGAGGAGCGATCGCACTGGGCCATCCGTTAGGCGCGACCGGATCTGTCTTGACATTGCGCCTGCTGAATGAGCTGCGCCGCCAAGGCAAGCAGTTCGGTGTCGTCACGATGTGCATCGGAGGCGGCATGGGTGCAGCGGGTGTATTTGAACTTTTAGATTGACGGCAACCAATTGGATGTGGAACAAGCGTATAGATAAGGGATTGATATTGATTAATTAGGGAGGAATACCAATGACTGAAACGAAAACAACTGATCTGATCCGGGGCGGCGCATTCTTGATTGAAGATATCGAAGCAAATCGTGTTTTCACGCCGGAAGATTTTACAGATGAACATAAAATGATTGCCAAGACGACAGAAGAATATGTGAAAAACGAAGTGGCCCCTGTAATCGAGAATTTGGAACACCATGAGTTCGAACACTCTGTCCGCCTGTTGAAATCTGCAGGGGACCTCGGCCTTCTCGGGGCGGATATTCCGGAAGAATATGATGGACTCGGTTTGGATAAAATCTCGTCCGCTTTAATTGCAGAGAAGATGTCCGTAGCTGGCGGCTACTCCATTACACATGGCGCGCATGTCGGAATCGGCACGCTTCCGATCGTGCTGTTCGGGAATGAAGAGCAAAAGAAAAAGTACTTGCCGAGCTCTGCGGCTGCTGAGAAGATTTTTGCATATGCTTTGACAGAACCTGGTTCCGGGTCAGATGCGCTTGGGGCGAAAACGACAGCAAAATTGAACGAGGCAGGCACTCATTATATTTTGAATGGGGAAAAGCAATGGATTACCAACGCTGGCTTTGCAGACGTATTCGTTGTCTACGCGAAAGTGGACGGCGATAAATTCTCTGCATTTATTGTCGAAAGAGAGTTTCCGGGCGTCTCTGTTGGTGCTGAAGAAAAGAAGATGGGGATCAAATCTTCCTCTACACGGACACTGATCTTGGAGGACGCCGAAGTGCCGGCCGAAAATTTGCTGGGTGAAATTGGCCGCGGCCATATTATCGCTTTCAATATTTTGAACATCGGACGGTATAAACTGGGGGTTGGTACAATCGGCGGCTCCAAGCGTGCGCTCGAATTGGCCATTTCGTATACGAACCAGCGCCAGCAATTCAAGACACCGATTTCCTCTTTCAATTTGACGAAAGAAAAATTGGCGACGATGGCGTCGAAGTTGTATGCGACAGAAAGCTTGATCTATCGGACGGTCGGCTATTTCGAAGAGCGCAATAGCCAGATGACGCCTGAACAGCAAAAGGATGGCAAGGAAGTGGCCGCTTCCATCGCCGAGTATGCCATCGAGTGCTCCATCAATAAAGTCGTCGGCTCCGAAGTGCTTGACTACATCGTCGACGAAGCGGTTCAATTGCACGGCGGTTACGGCTTCATGCAAGAGTATGAAGTGGAGCGCATCTATCGGGATTCTCGCATCAATCGTATTTTTGAAGGAACAAACGAAATCAATCGGATGATCGTCCCGGGCACTTTCCTGAAAAAGGCGATGAAAGGCGAATTGCCATTGCTGGAGAAAGCACAAAGCCTTCAGGAAGAACTGCTTATGATGATGCCGGAAGAAATCGGAGACGAAGCGCTGGCTCAAGAGAAAGTGCTCGTGAAAAATGCGAAGAAAATCGGTCTGCTTGCAGCGGGTATGGCGGCACAGCGTTTCGGCACGAAACTGGAAACGGAGCAAGAAGTGCTGGTCAATATCGCGGATATCGCAAACAATATTTTCGCAATGGAATCCGCCCTATTGCGTACAGAAAAAGCGGTAGCGAAAAACGGAGAAGAAAAAGAGAAGCAAAAGATCCTTTACACGCAAATCTTCTGCCAAGAAGCATTTGAAGCGATTGAAAAGGATGCGAAAGAAACACTGCTCGCTTCTGTTGAAGGGGATAACCAACGGATGATGTTATCTGCTTTACGGAAATTAACCCGATCCAACCCCTATAACATCATCGCGAAAAAACGCGAGGCTTCTGAAAAGTTGATTGAGGCTGAAAAGTTCGTCGTTTGATCGCCTGCCATCCGGGCAAGCACGTTTTGTCTGGATGGTTTTTCTGTTATACTGAATGGAAAAAGCGGGGTGCAGATGATGACAATTACGTTTTATGCCTATCCGACATGCAGTACATGCAAAAAAGCGGAAAAGTGGTTGGAGGCAAAGGGATTGCAAGTGGACTATGTGAATATTGCTGAACAGCCGCCTACTGAGGAAGTCCTTCGAAGTTTTGTTGAACAGTCCGGTTTGGATATTAAAAAGTTTTTCAATGTGAGCGGTATGAAATACCGGGAATTGCAATTGAAGGACAAGCTGCCCGAGATGTCCGATGACGAGAAATTGGCTTTGTTGGCATCCGATGGCATGCTGATCAAGCGTCCGATTGCAACGGATGGAACGAAGGTGACAGTCGGCTTCAATGAAGCACAGTATGAGGACATATGGGGGATGGAATAACTTTCTTGTCTTTATCCGAGGAATATGTCAAAATTAAATGGAATGAATATATGTACACTTATGGAGGGTTATGGGATGAGCACACCTACAAACTTGCGTTATTCAGAAGAACATGAATGGGTAAAAGACGAAAGCGGCAAATACCGGATTGGCATTACGCACTTCGCGCAATCTGAACTTGGCGACATTGTATTCGTTGAACTGCCACAAGTCGGTGACGACATTACAGCGGACGAGCCTTTTGGCAGCGTTGAGTCCGTAAAGACGGTTTCCGAACTTTACGCACCGATCAGCGGTAAAGTCGTAGAAGTGAACGAAGAGTTGGAAGACAGCCCTGAGCTTGTAAACGAATCACCATACGAAGGCGCTTGGATGATCGTCGTGGAAGCTTCTGACGAATCCGAACTAGACGCACTTATGTCTGCTGAAGATTATGACAAAATGACTGTTGGCGAGTAAAGTAGGGTACGCTGAATGTAACGAGCGTTCTCAATAAAGCAACAGGCTGAGGTGGTACCTCAGCCTAGTTGAAAACGCTTGTCATTGAAGAAGGCAGTCTAAGAGCGCGACATCCTGTCGAAACGACTGCAGACCTGCCTCCATGCAGGCCCGCGAAGGTGAGCGAGACTCGAATAGAACTAAAAGTTCATGAGAGATCGAGCGAGCCGAGCAACAACGTATGAAAGCGTTTGACAACAGGCTGAGGCGCCGGAGAAATCCGGCGCCTTTTATGTTCCGGATAGGGGTGCAAGATAATGTGTGGAGACAAAGTGATCTTTGTGGAAGGCCATTCGGATAAGAAGCGGCTGCTCGCCGTGCTCGCCGAGCCGGTCGAGATTATCTGTACAAATGGCACCGTCAGTCCTTATAAATTGGAGGAGCTTCTGGCCCCTCATGAGCAACAGGATATCTATGTATTCGTTGACGCGGATGCTTCCGGCGATGCCATCCGTGCTTTGTTTAAACGGGAATATCCAGAAGCCATCCATCTATATACAGAGCGGGTGTATCGGCAAGTTGAAACAACCCCTTATCGAGCGCTTGCATTGATTCTCTTGGCCGCAAATTTTAAGGTGCATCCCGACCTATTGTTTTAAGAGGGACGATGGGCTAGACTGAATCTCGAGGAGGACATCTATGGATAACTGGACACGAGAACAATGGGAGGACGTACGGAGCCAATCCCCGGATGCAGCGTTTTACTTATATACACCGCTATGCGGAACATGTGCGGTCGCCTCCAAAATGTTGGAGGTCATCGCAGAGCTGAAACCTGAATTGCCCTTAGGAAAAGCGGATTTGAATTTTGTTGAATCCATGGCGGTTGACTATGAAATTGAAAGTGTGCCTTGCCTGCTCGTGCAGAAAAAAGGGGAACTGTCGCATAAAATCTACGCTTTCCAATCAGTTCCATATTTGCTTGAAAAATTAAGTTGACAGTAAAAATGTCTCATGGTATAAATGTTAACAATCAATTGAATATGTCGCTCTTATATAGAGAGGTGGAGGGAAGTGCCCTATGAAGCCCGGCAACCGTCACATTTGTGAAATGGTGCCAAATCACGCAAAGCGCAATGCTTTGAGAGATGAGAGATCGGATTGACGTTATGAAACTAAACGTTATGCCTTTCTGCTTATCTGCAGGAAGGCTTTTATTTTTAATCTGGTAAGTGGATACTAGGCGGCAGCGACATAATGCAGAGGTGAAATACATGATTGAATTAAAAGACGTCACGAAACGATATGGCCAAGAGGACGGTTTACTGGCAGTCGACGGCGTCACGCTATCCATAGGAGACGGCGCCATCTTCGGAATCATAGGCTACAGTGGAGCAGGAAAGAGTACGCTTATCCGGCTGTTAAACGGATTAGAAAAACCGACATCGGGCTCCATTACGATTGCAGGTCGTGAAATATCCTCCGTATCGGCGAAGGAACTGCGGAAGGTACGCCAGAAAGTGAGCATGATCTTTCAGCATTTCAACTTGCTCTGGTCTCGTACCGTGAAAGGTAACATTGCCTTCCCGTTAGAGATCGCCGGCGTGCCAAAAGCGGAACGAGAACGCCGGGTGGAAGAACTCATTGATCTAGTAGGCCTTCGCGGAAGAGAGAACGCCCATCCAGCGGAGCTTTCCGGCGGGCAAAAGCAACGGGTCGGCATCGCGCGGGCCCTTGCGAATGAACCGGAAGTGCTGCTTTGCGATGAAGCGACGTCCGCACTGGACCCGGAAACGACCGATCAGATATTGGATTTATTAACTGATATTAATCAACGGCTTGGATTGACGATTGTCATGATCACCCACGAAATGCACGTCATCCGAAAAATTTGCCACCAGGTTGCCGTTATGGAGTCCGGCCGTGTTGTAGAAAAAGGCAATGTACTAGATGTGTTCCAACATCCGCAAGCCGTGATTACCAAAAGGTTTGTTTCCCAAGTGACTGAGCCGGCGGGGACTGAGCAAGCATTGGCGCATGTCCGTCAAGAAGTGCCAGACGGAACACTCGTCAAGCTGGTGTTCATCGGCGAGCGTACAGAACAGCCCGTCCTGTCCAGTCTGATTCGTTCCTTTCAGGTTGATGTGAACATCGTACAAGGCAACATCACCCATACACAAGGCGGAGCGTATGGAACATTGATTCTGCAAATCCTTGGGAATGGAAGCGTCGTTCAAGAAGCGATCCAGTTCTTGCAAAGAGAAGGCGTTCAGGCGGAGGTGATCGTTCATGATTGAAACAATCTTTCCGAATGTCGATTGGGATGTGTTGTGGGAAGCGACGAAAGAAACGATCTATATGACAGTTGCTTCGACTATTTTTACATTCATCCTAGGGTTAATTCTTGGTATTGTATTGTTTTTGTCAAGCCCCGGCCAGCTATGGGCAAATCGGCTTTTGAATTTCATCACGAGTGCATTTGTCAATGTGTTCCGGTCTATTCCGTTTCTGATTCTCATTATATTATTGATTCCGTTTACGAAGTTGATTATGGAATCGATGCGGGGGCCACAGGCCGCATTGCCAGCTCTTGTCATTGGCGCAGCTCCGTTCTATGCACGAATGGTGCTCATCGCATTGCAGGAAATTGATAAAGGGGTCATAGAAGCAGCCCGGTCAATGGGCGCTAAAACGACTACGATAATCTTTAAAGTGCTCATCCCTGAATCGCTTCCAGCACTCATTTCAGGTATTACGGTCACAGCCATTTCTTTGTTAGGCTTCACGGCAATGGCCGGCGTCATTGGAGCGGGCGGCCTAGGGAATGCAGCATTTCTCGACGGTTTTCAACGCAACAGGGGAGACGTGACGATGGCAGCCACGATCCTCATCTTGATTATCGTCTTCATCATCCAGTTCGTTGGAGATGCGGCGGTTAAAAAAATGGATAAGCGGTAACTGCAAGCTTAGCTTGTTGATATAAATCACCTTAAAGGAGAGAACCCACATGAAAAAAATCGTATCGGCATTATTACTAGCTGCGCTTGTTTTAGCGTTAGCTGCCTGCGGAACAAAAGATAAAGACAACAGCAATAACGCGTCATCCGGCGGTGAAAAGGAACAAGAAAAAACAAAAATTGTTGTAGGTGCTTCCAATACACCTCACGCAGTCATTTTAAAAAAAGCACAACCATTGCTTGAAGAAAAAGGTTATGAGTTGGAGATTGAAACATACCAAGACTATGTGCTTCCAAACAAAGATCTTGATTCGAAAGATTTAGATGCGAACTACTTCCAACATATTCCGTACATGGAAGGTCAAATTGCTGACTTCGGTTATGATTTCGTCAACGCAGGTTCCATTCATATTGAACCGATTGGCGTATACTCAAAGAAATATAAATCGTTGGATGAACTTCCTGACGGTGCGACTATCCTGATCAGCAACTCGGTTGCTGACCACGGACGTGTACTTGCGATGTTGGAAGAAAAAGGCCTGATTACACTTGCTGAAGGTGTAGATAAAGTGAAAGCGGAATTAAGCGACATTGTCGACAATCCGAAAAACCTTCAGTTTGACGCGAACTATGAGCCTGCCCTCATGCCGCAGCTTTATAATAATGACGAAGGCGATGCTCTTTTGATCAACTCGAACTACGCAATCGATGCAGGGTTAAATCCGCTTGAAGATGCAATTGCACTCGAGAGTGAAGACTCCCCGTACGTCAATATTATTGCGGTCAATAAAGGCGACGAGGATAGTGAAGCAATCAAAGCGCTTGTCGAAGTGTTGAAATCACAAGAGATTCAAGATTTTATTCTGGAAGAATGGAAAGGCTCTGTAGTGCCTGTTAAATAAGTTTGAACATAAAAAGACCTTGTTTCCGCTAAGGAAATGGGGTCTTTTTAAACAATAATTACGAAAACTTCCTATGCTGTTCCACTTCTCCTAGTTGTATGGTAAAGTGAATTGGTTGAAAAACACAGTTGTGCATCTAGGGAGGACATGGAATGAAAATTAAAATCGGACTGATATGGCGAATCTTGATCGCTATCGCACTTGCAGTTCTGCTAGGCTGGTCTTTACCTCAGCTGAATGAAACATTTGCAGAGAGGTTCGGCCGAATTTTTGCGACGTTCACAATGATTTTCGGCGGATTCTTAAATTTTGTTGTTCCGCTGATCATTTTGGCATTCATAGCACCAGGCATCGCCAAGCTGGGGAAAGGTTCTGGAAAATTACTCGGCCTGGCTACAGTATTTGCTTATGTATCAACCATCGTGGCAGGAATACTGGCCTATTTTGCAGCTACAAACATTTTACCGAACTTCATTCATACAGGGGAAACGAATATCAGTGGCGGGAGAAGTCCGCTTGAATCTTTCTTTGAACTCGAATTGACGCCGCTTATGGGCGTCATGACAGCTCTTCTATTGGCGTTTGTCCTGGGGATCGGAATGGCTTCCATCAATAGCAAGAGCATGCTTTCCTTCTTTGACGAATTCAATTTATTGATTGAGAAAGTGATTTCTTACATTATCATTCCGTTGCTGCCGTTCCATATCTTTGGCATTTTCCTGAACATGACGTATACCGGGGAGGCAGCAAAAGTACTGTCTGTTTTTGCCATGGTCTTTGTCATGATCATCATTCTGCATTTTGTGATGCTGACGATCCAATACTTGACAGCGGGGGCATTGAATAAAAAGAATCCTTTCCGGTTGATGAAGACAATGGCGCCTGCTTATATGACGGCCATTGGTACACAGTCATCTGCAGCTACTATTCCCGTCACGCTGCGTCAGGCGAAAAAGACAGGTGCTTCTGATAAGGTGACGGATTTCACCATTCCGCTTTTTGCGACAATCCATTTATCCGGCAGTACGATCACACTTGTCTCTTGTTCCATCGGAGTTCTATTGATGAATGGCATGCCGATCGAATTCAGTGATTACTTCCTATTCATTTTAATGCTCGGTGTCACGATGATCGCGGCGCCGGGAGTCCCGGGAGGAGCGGTTATGGCAGCTGTCGGATTGCTTAAATCCATGCTCCATTTTGACGAATCCATGGTTGCGCTGATGATCGCCTTGTACATGGCGCAAGACAGCTTCGGCACGGCCACGAACGTCACAGGAGATGGAGCACTTGCGATGATTGTCGATCGCTTCAGTCCAAGGGAAAAAAGGTAGGAACCCGCTACTACCGCGCATAAGGCCGTTCACCCGCGCATAACCCCGATCCAGCCGCGCGTAAACCGGTTCACCCGCGCATAAGCTCGGTCTAGCCGCGCATAACCCTGAAACAGCCGCGCATAACCCGGTCTAGCCGCGCATAACCCTGGAACAGCCGCGCATAACCCGGTCTAGCCGCGCATAACCCCGATCCAGCCGCGCGTAAACCGGTTCACCCGCGCATAAGCTCGGTCTAGCCGCGCATAACCCTGAAACAGCCGCGCATAACCCGG
>JACHLS010000014.1:91490-111927 GCA_014204635.1 Sporosarcina luteola
CTAGCCGCGCATAACCCTGGAACAGCCGCGCATAACCCGGTCTAGCCGCGCATAACCCCGATCCAGCCGCGCGTAAACCGGTTCACCCGCGCATAAGCCCGGTCTAGCCGCGCATAACCCCGGTTCATCCGCGCATAAGCTTGGTCTACCAGCGCATAACCCCGATTAGCCGCGCATAAGAGGGAGCAAGTAATCGAAATTACGGCGCACTGCATTCTCGGTGCTCCCGCTACAGATTCTACTCACTCGTAACAAGCAATTATAATGTCACTAATGGAATTGCTTGTCGAAATGAATTCAATCATCTCGGAATTTTAGCCGGGATGATTGTTTTTTTGTTTCCACTTATGATTTTCATTCTCAATCAAGTAAGCATAATTGAAAATATGATTTTATGGGAATGTCAATAGGTTTCTTTGAATAAATCGAGCAAACGACAATTACTTTATAATGATTCTCAATGATTTGCAACGTAGCTAGGAATGCGATAAGATTAGAATGATACTAAAATGAGAATGGATAAACCATTCAACTGATCATACTGGAGGTAGTGGAATGGCAACTTTGGAAATTAAGGACCTTCATGTCGAAATTGAAGGCAAGGAAATATTGAAAGGTGTCAATTTGACAATCAATACAGGCGAGATCCATGCCATCATGGGTCCGAATGGTACAGGTAAATCGACGCTGTCTTCAGCGATAATGGGCCACCCTAAATATGAAGTGACATCTGGAACAGTTACACTTGACGGCGAAGATGTCCTTGAAATGGAAGTAGATGAGCGGGCCAAAGCGGGACTTTTCCTGGCGATGCAATATCCAAGCGAAATTTCCGGCGTGACAAACGCAGATTTCTTGCGCTCTGCTGTGAATGCGCGCCGCGAAGAAGGCGATGAAATTTCGTTGATGAAATTCATCCGCGAATTGGACAGCAAAATGGATCTGCTTGAAATGGATCAAGATATGGCAACGCGTTATTTGAACGAAGGGTTCTCCGGCGGCGAAAAGAAACGCAACGAAATCCTTCAATTGATGATGTTGCAGCCAAAATTCGCGATTCTTGACGAGATCGACTCCGGTCTTGATATCGATGCATTGAAAATCGTGTCGAAAGGGATCAACGAAATGCGCGGCGAAGGGTTTGGCTGCATGATCATCACGCACTATCAACGTCTTCTTAACTACATCACACCGGACTTCGTCCATGTCATGATGCAGGGGAAAGTCGTCAAATCAGGTGGAGCGGAACTTGCGAAGAAGCTTGAAGAGAACGGCTATGACTGGATTAAAGAAGAACTTGGAATCGAAGACGAGACTGTTGGACAAGAAGCTTAAGAAAGGGGACGATTCAAAATGACGGTTGAAACAACAATGGCATTGACCGAACAGGACGTCCGCTCTTTTTCCGCAAACATGAATGAAGCCGACTGGATGGCTGAATTCCGTGCACATGCACTGGCGAAAGTGGAACAGCTTCCGATGCCGACACCAGATAAAACGAAAATTGACAAATGGAATTTCACGAACTTTCCGGTCCACGCTGTGGAATCCGGGACCTTTGCTACGCTTGCCGAATTGCCTGAAGAAGTTAAGGCACTCGTGAATGTAGAAGAACAGAAAAACATTTATGTGCAGCACAATAACACGCCTGCATTCCTATCGCTTTCCGAAGAACTGAAAGCACAAGGTGTTATTTTGACAGATATCTTTACTGCGAGCCGTGAGCATTCTGAACTTATTCAAAAGTACTTGATGACGGACGGCGTGAAAGTGGACGAGCATCGGTTGACTGCTTTGCATGCTGCACTATTGAATGGCGGCGTATTCGTCTACGTTCCGAAGAATGTAGTCGTCGAAGAACCGATCCAAGTCATATATTTACATGACGACGCCCAAGCATCCCTATTCAACCATACATTGATTGTAGCGGATGCGAACAGTTCCTTGACATATGTCGAGAACTACCAATCCACTGTTGCGGAAGCGCAAGGATTGGCAAATATCGTGGCAGAAGTCTTCACAGGCGATAATGCCAAAGTGGTATACGGCGCGGTGGATGTATTGGCAAAAGGTTTCACAACCTACGTCAACCGCCGGGGAGTCGCTGGTCCAGGCAGCCGCATCGAATGGGCGCTTGGTCTGATGAACGACAGCGACACCGTATCGGAAAACATCACACATCTAGTAGGGAACGGCTCTTCCAGCGACCTGAAGACAGTAGTCGTCGGACGCGGCAATCAAAAGCAGAACTTCACTTCAGAAATTGTCCATTGGGGACTGGATACACAAGGCTTCATCTTAAAGCACGGCGTCATGAAAGAAGAAGCATCTTCCATCTTCAATGGAATTGGACGCATTGCGAAAGGCGCGACGAGATCCGATGCAGTGCAAGAGTCCCGTGTCCTGATGCTGAGCGAGAAAGCTCGCGGGGACGCCAACCCGATCCTATTGATCGATGAAGATGACGTAACAGCAGGACATGCCGCTTCTGTTGGCCGTGTCGATCCGCTGCAGCTATTTTATTTGATGAGCCGAGGAATTTCTAAGCAAGAAGCAGAACGCCTCGTCATTCATGGTTTCCTTGCACCTGTGGTAACAAGCTTGCCAATTGAAGGTGTTAAGAAGCAATTGACGGAGGTCATTGAAAGGAAAGTGCGCTAATGCTCAGTAAAGAGATCCGCAACTATTTTCCGATACTTGACCAGGAGATCAACGGGCATCCGCTCGTTTACTTAGATAGTGCTGCGACGTCCCAAAAACCGCAGCAAGTGATTGATGCATTGACGAAGTATTACGCAGAGGATAATTCGAATGTCCATCGCGGCGTCCATTCCTTAGGTAACCGGGCGACGGAGGGCTATGAGAATGCCCGTGAAAAAGCACGGGAATTCATCAACGCGAAATCGACTCAGGAAATCATTTTCATGCGCGGCGCGACGACTGCCTTAAATACGGTCGCCCAAAGCTATGGACGTGCCAATGTGGGTGAGGGCGATGAGATTGTCATCACGTACATGGAACACCATTCGAATATTATTCCATGGCAGCAGCTTGCGAAAGAAAAAGGTGCAGTGCTGAAGTATATCGATCTCGAGGAAGATGGAACTTTGTCGCTCGATAAAGTGCGTGAAACGGTGACGGACCGGACGAAAATCGTGTCCGTCATGTATGTTTCAAATGTCCTTGGCACGATGAATCCAATTCAGGAAATCGCTGAAATTGCACATGCTAACGGGTCGGTCATGGTAGTGGACGGTGCGCAAGCAGCTCCTCACTTGAAGCTCGACGTGCAAAAGCTTGATTGTGATTTTCTGGCATTCTCCGGACATAAAATGTGCGGTCCGACGGGTATCGGCGTTCTATACGGCAAAAAGGAACTGCTGAACCAGATGGAGCCGATCGAGTTTGGCGGCGAAATGATCGACTTTGTCGGTCTGTATGATTCAACTTGGAAAGAGCTTCCTTGGAAGTTTGAAGGCGGTACACCGATCATTGCAGGCGCTATCGGTTTAGGAGCAGCCATCGACTTTCTCAGGGAAGTCGGATTGGACAAGATTGAACGCCATGAACATGAGTTGGCCGGCCTAGCGATGGAACGGATGTCCGAAATCGAAGGATTGACCATTTACGGTCCGCACGATCCGAAAAAACGTGCCGGCATCGTGACGTTCAATCTGGAAGGCGTCCATCCGCATGACTTGGCGACGGTGCTTGATATGAATGGCATTGCAGTGCGTGCCGGCCATCATTGTGCACAACCGCTCATGAAATGGCTTGACGTTTCTGCCACGGCCCGCGCCAGCTTTTACTTATACAACACCGAAGATGATGTGGATCGGCTTGTAGAAGGGCTCCGCATGGCAAAGGAGTATTTCCAATAATGTCAACTAACAAACTAGACCAACTGTATCGGTCCGTCATTATGGACCATTACAAAAACCCAAGAAATAAAGGCGTGCTATCCGATAACAATGTAACGATCGATATGAACAACCCGACTTGCGGCGACGTCATCCATTTGACTCTTCAAGTGGAGGACGGCGTCGTGCAAGACGCGAAATTCGAAGGGGAAGGATGCTCGATTTCCATGGCATCCGCATCGATGATGACCCAGTTGGTCAAAGGCAAAAAAACGGAAGACGCTGTACAATATGCCCACTTATTCTCGGATATGATGCTCGGCAAGGATGTAGATGATTCTGTCGATCTCGGCGACATTGAAGCCTTATCGGGCGTTGCGAAATTTCCTGCGCGCATCAAGTGTGCGACATTGGCTTGGAAGGCGCTGGAAAAGGGAGTCGGGAACGAATCCGAGGCATAAGGGATGGTTTCCTATCCTGCCTTGAAAAGGACCCGGCTACTGACAAATAAGAACGGAGGATTCAAATGGCGAAGAAAATGCCTGAAATCGGCGATTATAAATATGGTTTCCATGATAAAGATGTTTCTGTTTTCCGTTCGGAACGTGGATTGACGAGAGAAATTGTTGAAGAAATTTCCAGAATGAAGGAAGAACCGCAATGGATGCTCGACTATCGGTTGAAATCCCTCGAGATTTTCTACAGCAAACCGATGCCGCAATGGGGCGGCGACTTGAATTCATTGAACTTTGATGAAATCACGTATTACGTCAAACCTTCCGAAGCGACAGAACGTTCATGGGATGAAGTACCAGAAGAGATCAAACGGACATTTGATAAGCTCGGTATTCCGGAAGCGGAACAAAAATACTTGGCTGGTGTGTCTGCGCAATACGAATCGGAAGTGGTCTACCACAACATGAAAGAAGATCTCGAGGAAATGGGGATCGTCTTTAAAGATACAGACTCCGCGCTTCGCGAGAACGAAGAACTATTTAAAAAGTATTGGGGCACTGTCATTCCAAACACGGACAACAAATTTGCTGCATTGAATTCGGCAGTCTGGTCCGGTGGTTCTTTCATTTACGTACCGCCTGGCATCAAAGTCGAAACACCATTGCAAGCCTACTTCCGGATCAACTCGGAAAACATGGGGCAGTTTGAGCGGACATTGATCGTTGTCGACGAGGGTGCAAGCGTACATTACGTAGAGGGATGTACAGCACCTGTTTACACAACGAACTCCCTTCACAGTGCGGTTGTGGAAATTATCATTAAAAAAGACGCATATTGCCGTTACACTACGATTCAAAACTGGGCGAACAACGTATACAACCTTGTAACAAAGCGTGCTGTATGCGAAGCGAACGCTACAATGGAATGGATCGACGGCAACATCGGTTCCAAATTGACGATGAAATATCCCGCTTGTATCCTCAAAGGCGAAGGCGCACGTGGGATGACACTTTCCATCGCCCTTGCTGGTAAAGGCCAACACCAAGACGCTGGTGCAAAAATGATGCACTTGGCTCCGAATACGTCATCGACAATCGTGTCCAAATCGATCTCTCAGCATGGAGGAAAAGTGACATACCGTGGTATCGTCCACTTCGGCCGCCGTGCAGAAGGGGCTCGTGCCAACATCGAATGTGACACGTTGATCATGGATAAGCTGTCTACATCTGACACGATTCCATACAATGAAATCCTGAATGACAACATTTCACTTGAACACGAAGCGAAAGTTTCCAAAGTATCCGAAGAACAGCTCTTCTACTTGATGAGCCGTGGGATTTCGGAACAAGAAGCAACTGAAATGATCGTCATGGGCTTCATCGAGCCATTCACAAAAGAATTGCCGATGGAATATGCAGTTGAAATGAACCGTTTGATCAAGTTCGAGATGGAAGGTTCCATCGGATAAATGAATAGATCCCTTGTCACAATACGTTGTGACAAGGGTGCTTTTTTGTTGTGGAAAATCTGAAAAATGAATAATATACTCCAAAATACAACTAGAATCGCATATGCCGTAGGAGATTTTTTAGGAGGACATATGAGAAAGTTTGTTTTAGCACTAGGGTTTATGAGCTTTGTTATGATGATGACTGCCTGTGGAAGTGACAAACCGAAAAATGAAGCAGCCGGCAATGATGGATCTCAAGAGGAAAATAATGAAGACAGTATGCAGCAACAAGTCGAAATAAAAGACCTGGAAGTCATCGAGTATGGATACGAGCGTGATACTGACGGTTATCTACAAGTAGCCGGAATCTTTAAAAACCCGAACGAGGAACATACTGCAAAATCGGCTCACATCAATTGGACCATTACAGGGGAGAATGATGTGGTCATAGCAGAACCAGCTTCTGTCAAAACTATACGCCCTGGTGAAACAGTGGTAATGAGTTTCCCGGCGATTCAACATGAAGAATTTCAAGATATTACTGTGGAACTGGAAGTAAAAGAGGATGATTGGCTTATCGAAGAAGCTCCTTTGGTCACAGCGTCTGATATATCATTGACAGATATTACGGTGGAGAAGGACTTTTATGAAGCATACGTTATCACTGGCTTTATTGAAAATACAAGTGAACATGACATCGCTTCAGTTGATGTGGGAATTGTATTTAAAAAAGATGGAAAAATTGTAGGTGGTTCAACGAGTGAACTTTATTCCCCAATGAAAGCTGGACATAAATACGAATTTAAACGGGCATCCTCTATTGCATTTCCTGAAATGGATGACTATGAAATTTATTTTTACAACATTGAAGTACAGTAGGAATGAGGCAAACGGGCTTTCTGCATCCAGATGGCTCGTTTTTTAATTTCATTCTATTAATTTTTAAGCATTTAAACGATTCGTAGAAGGGATTGCGTCATCTTTTCTAGAATTACTCAAGACAAGGAGGGATTGAATGATGGGTTTATTCAATCATACATTATTGAATGGAAACGTTGTGATCTGGCACTATGTGAAAGACCTGCAACGATCGGTTGCGTGGTATGCTGAGATATTGGGGATACAACCGGTGGATCAAATCGATGTAGCTTGTTTTTTCAAAATCAATGCTCATACAAAGTTGGCACTCAGTAATCGTTTTAAAGCCGAAGAGAACAATGGATTGCCTGTCAGTGCAGTTTTGGATTTGCAAAGTGATGATATATGTTCGGCATATCGGATGCTGAAGGATAAAGGAGTAGACGTAGAAGAACTCACAAATCCACTTCTTACTTACCATGAATTTTATTTTACAGATTTGGATTATAATCAAATTCGAGTACATGGGTTTGTGCAAAATAAAGAGGGAATTGGAATGTGATGGGGAATACACTTAGATTGTTTACGTATTGAAAAGAAACGCCCTCGCTCCAAGACATTGACGAATGCCAGATACCCCTACGCCTCATCCACGAGAAAGAAAAAGGGGCGGAATTGGATGCCCCTTGCATTGTTACAAAAAATCACCTGATAGTTCAGTCACCTACTCTTGCGAATTGAACAGCTGGTCATAATTTATTTAACGTCTTTTTCGAAAATTAATTCAAAGTTCGCTGCCGCGCCAGCTGCAGCGGTACCTGGTGCGAAAATTTGGACTAATCTCCATCCCTTTTCTGCATGTTCTTTAATAATCTCATGGTAATCCTCTTTCGGTGTTGCCTTCACGATACCTTGTTTTAAGTCAATCTGAACAAATTTATACTCAAACATTTTAGCTGGTTTATTATTATGTAAATAGTCTTTCGCACTTGCCTAAATATATCTTACATGAATCCTTAAATCAAATAATCAAACATTCTATTATGCCAAAGAGATGAAAGAAGAATTTTTTTAATAAAAACAAGGACAATTCAATACTATTCCAGTTTTGTTGGATGTTGATTTCTATATATTGATAGAAATGTTCCGGGTTGATAAAACTACTGTAATTTATATAATTTTTGTATAAAATTGGTTTATTTTTGAAAATGATGTTTGAAGGAAGGATGCATGTAGACTAGAACAGCAAATACCAGATGTGGGGACACGCTGGATCAAACGGTTCATTTCTCTTTTACCATCCTGAATTAGTTGCTTATATCATAGGCAACTTAAATTATTTCCCTTGTCCGCGGAAGGGGATCCTGCTCATATTTAAAATGATCGATAGTTTGTTTAAGGAAGTAAAAATAAAAGCTTTAAACAGGTAGTTTATGGACGGTATCATGACACATAGCGTATCATGATACCGAATCCATATACTCCTGCAGAATGGGATTCCTCTTATTTATCTGCTTATTTTACCTTAATTCTGCCATCATTCGTTTCGATAGAAAGCTGATTGCTGCCGTCTCCGATTTGTTTTGTCTGTTTATCATAGTTTGGCAGGTCAATATCGATCATTTCACCGACCGTTGATAACTGAAGGGAAGCCGGAGCTGTTTTATAGCTAATTTCGATATCGCCGGTTTTGCTTTTAATTTTCACATCGGATTGCTCAGTCGCTTCCATCAATTTAATTTGTCCGTCAGTAGATTGTATGGCAAGTGCAGCGCCCATGCTCTCTCGCACGGTTACATTTCCTGTAGATGATGAAATGCTGCCATCTTCAATTGTGCTTTTGTGGATTGTAATACTTCCATCTGTTGATTTCAATTCAGACTTGGATATCATCATATCCTGAAGGGCGACGTTACCTGTTGTTGATTTCACTTGGACCGTTTCTGCGTCCAAGCCTTTCAACTGGGTACTTCCATCCTTATTGGTAATCGCAATTGAATGCTCAAGGGACTTTGGCAGTTGCATGATGATCTTTGGCTGAGAACCGAGCTGGATAAAATTGTTCCATTGCACTTCCTCATTTAGCTCTCTAACTACAAGTTTCGTCTCATTCTGGTCAACGGAGATCTGCTCTTCCGTTCCCTTTTTCCCTTCTACAAGAACATGGATCTTATCGTCTGGCGAACTCGACATTTCAATCGTCATCATTTGCAAATCCGCTTCGATAGTAGGGACAGCGTCGTAGTCCCCGATGGTCATCGTTTTGGTCGGTTGCTTAAAGAAAATGAATATTCCTATGCCGATTGCCAATAGCAAGACGGCGGCAATTAATTTTTTCATTATACTACGTCCTTTCGATCAATATTGCGTATGGATAAATAAGCAATCGCTGCACCGATTAATGAAAATATCATCGGTATGACAATGACATCGCTTAGACTGGTTGTTGCGCCTCCATTGGAAATTGTCGAATTGATCAAAAATCCAAAGAGGACAGCTGATGTTATTGTCGCTGAAGTTGACTTCTTCCTCATTCCGAAAAACAGAGGAATCAATGCAATCGCCGCCATCATGATCGCATTCGTTATCGTTTTCGGAAGGGTGGCGAACAGCTCTTGCTTTGAAAATGTTCCTTCAAAAAGTCCGATTGCAGGCTGCAGGAAATAGGTGAGGCCCTGCATGATCCAAGTACCTAGGAAAATTGCGCCGGTCGTCATCGTAAAAACAAGCAGCAGCTTAGAGAGCATCAGTTTTTTTCGCCGAATGGGATACGTGAATAACACATTGATTGTTTTGGAACGAAATTCCGAAATGACAACGCGCGACAAAATGACACCCCCTAAGATGATGAATGTTATGTTAGTCAATAGCGTAACTAAGACAAAGAAATCTTTGTATGATGGTATTACACTGTTTATATCATGTTTCGAACTGATTGCAGCAAACACGACAAACCCGTAGATGCCAGCTACACATAAGAGGAAGCTAAGAAAATAGCGAGACATCTTATGTTTTCTCCATTCCAGCTTAACTAATTGCCACATGTTCTTTACCTCCTGTAATCCGATTGACAAAGTACTCTTCCAGTGTTTCGTGGAACGTGACGACTTCGTCCACATCGACCCCTTGTAAAACGAGCCGCTTTGTCAGTGCCGCTGTTTTTTCATTTGTTTTGGTCACATGTACGGTTGTTTCATTGATAATCTTGGCATGAGTGCCAACAAACTTTTCTAACAAGCGTTTCGCTTCCAGTGCATTGCTGACGACCATTTTAATCGTCGGCTGATGCCGTTGCCGCAGGGAAGACATTGAAATTTCTTCTATTAATTTCCCATTATCAATGACGCCGATTGTATCTGCAATGGATTCGATTTCAGAAATGATATGGCTGGAAACGAGAATGGTCATGTGATATTGGCGTTTCAATAAAACAAGGAGCTCCCTCACTTCTTTTATCCCAATTGGATCCAATCCATTAATCGGTTCATCTAGTATCAATATTTTTGGCTTGGTAACAATCGCACGTGCAATCGCAAGCCGTTGTCGCATCCCAAGTGAAAATTCCTTCACTTTCTTCCGTTCGATATTCCGCAATCCGACGATATCCAACACGCTTACAATGTGGCTGTCGTCTTCCTGCCCGATATACGTGCAATGGATCTGTAAATTTTCAAATGCGGTTAAATCCTCATAAAAGATGGGGTATTCAATTAAGCTGCCAATCTCTTTCAAATAACGGTATGATGACGGATTGATCGGTTCTCCTTGAATGAAAATGTCTCCCGACGATGGTTTGACCAAATTTAAAAGCATTTTCATAATGGTCGTTTTACCGGCGCCATTGGGACCAAGGAACCCATAAATCTCTCCTTCCTTAATATTCATGCTAACGTGATCCGTGATGAGATCTTTTGAAAATCGTTTTGTCAGTTGATGTGTTTGAATGATGTAAGTCATTGCGAGCCTCCTGTCTTTCGTATAGTTGTATCGTAAACAATGAAAGTAAAATGCAGGTAAACAGGAGGGAAAAAGTTTGTAATTTTTCTATTTGAGAGAAGAAAAGAGATAATTACAGGATAGATTGATGTGTTTTACTGAATCTGAGGGTTATATGGAAGGTTCATTTACGAATGATCTTGTTTCTGCAATTAATACTGGAAAGTATTTTAATGAATTTATCGTGTAGTAACTCCTTTTTCCCAGATTCCATTCAGGACTTCCCACATAAGCATCTCTGGAATGAATAACTTAAGGACTGTTTTCAAAACAGTTCTTTTTACTATTGGATAAACTGGTACAATTATCTAGGTTATTATGTATGCAAAGGAGCGCGATGAAATGAATATGAAACGAATTCTATTGGGCAGCATGTTGGCAGCAATTTTGATTCTCAGCGCTTGTGGAACAAAGAAAGAGAAGGAAGAGGAAACAACTGCTGCCGACCAACCGGATACAGAAGCTACAGAGCAGGAAAATGAGAATGTTGATAACGAAACTTCTGACACAGAAGAAGATGCAGAGTCTGAAAAAGAGCAAGATGTCTCTGCCGAAAATATTAACCCTACTATAGAAGAAGAGACGGGCGGAGACGTAGAAGTCGTCTTTACGAATAAGGAACCGAATTTGACGCACGCCTACTCGGATAAGGTGACGATTTCCATCGAGGAATATCAGATCACGCATGTAACAAATATGAATGAATCGGCCAAGTACAATTTTGATGATGAAGACGAAGGGTATGTCATTACATACAAACTCGGATTCGAAAATCAATTGGATGAAGATGTGTTTTTCAACGCAAGCACAATGATGCTTTCTGATGATGGCACTGAAAACTTATATATGCGCATTGGATTAGTGGATCGCGAGAATTGGCTGAAAGGCGACAAAGACAAGGCTGGTCGTCAATATGCTCCTGGCAAGTATACAGGAATGCAGGCATATACCATGACAAAAGCCCAGTATGAACGCTTGGTAGCTCCAACATACACGATTGATATTCCTATGTTGGAAGACGATTTCAATAAGCGGATCGGCAAGGATGCCGTATTCAAAATCCCGTTCAATGAAGAAGGTGCTGACAAGGCATCGAAAAGTTCTGCACTTTATGCGGATAAAATGGTGACGGATACGATTGCAGATAAAGAACTGTTTTTCTCGAAAGAAGATATCAATGAAACGCAGAAAGTTGATGGAGTGTCTATCACACTGGAAGGTGTTCAATATGCGGATATCAAGCCGACAACTGCCCATGCGGAGCGTTTCCGGAATTTCGGCGATGGACCACTTGTAGCGCTGACCGCGAAATTCCAAGTGAAGAATGATAGTAGTGAAGCGATCGCGCAATCATTGATTGAGAAGCGGTTAATCTTAGATCAAAACCGTGGCACTATGCTCTCGCAAGGAATGCTTGAACCGTTCTTGCAAGGTGATTTGCAGCCTGGCGAATCGGAAGAGTTTTTGACTGTCTTCCTGTTCCGAAAAGACGAATTTGATTTATTGAAAGAACTGAAACTTCAGTTCGGACCATTCTCAGACAGCAATGCGAAAAAGTTATTTAAAGAAAAATCGGCGACGTTCGACTTGCCGATGAAATAAGAAAAACGACATCCGACAGGCATTGATCCCTCGGATGTCGTTTTTCTTTATCAAATTCTAGTTGCCCGATGAAACATAACACACCAGCTTCAACCTGTCATTCGAAACGCTAGTTCACTTACATGCTATTATTTTGTTTCTTTTTAGTTCGAGTGGAAATTTGATAGGATAAGAATAAGAAATGAGGGGGATAGGATGACAGACGAGGCAAAAATTTTAATAGTAGATGATGAAGTAGGTATCTTGAAGTTGCTTGAAATCACATTGCGGAAAGAACATTTTTCCCATATTGTAACTGCAACTAACAAGTCGGATGCGATGCGAGAAATAAATGAACGGGTTTTCGACGTTATATTACTGGATGTCATGCTTACGGATGGAGACGGCTTTGCCCTGTGTTCCGCGATTCGACAGCTGACGACAGCACCGATTTTGTTCATTAGTGCCCGCTCGAGTGATTTTGATAAATTGACCGGCTTAAGTGTCGGAGGGGATGACTATATTACAAAACCGTTTAACCCGCTTGAAGTGGTGGCAAGGATCCGTGCGATTTTGCGCAGGCAGCGTGTCTATGAAAAACCGGCTGCTCCTGTGCCTAAAAGCTATGACTATGGGGCTTTTACGTTTTCACCTGCTGAGGCCGTGTTGACGGTGGGAGGAGAAACGGTGGATGCGACAGCCAAGGAATTGGAACTGCTTCATTTCTTTTGCAAACATCCAAACCGGGTGTTTACGATCACTCATATTTATGAGAGCGTATGGGGCGAGGATGTCTTCGGAGAAGAAAAAACAGTTACGATCCATATAGCAAAATTACGCAAGAAGCTGGGCGACAATACGAAAAGTCCGAGCATCCTTGTCAATTTACGAGGAATCGGCTATAAATTCATCCCGCCGAATGGAAATCCAAAATGAAAATACAAACAAGATTTATTCAGCATTTTCTATTAGGAATTTTGATTTGGCTGCTGATGTTAGCGGCTACGCTGCCAATTACGATGGACGGGATTCTGCCCCATTTCGGATTAGTGGGGGCAGGATATGAATGGGTGGTCCTCGTAGTTTTGGGGATTATTTCTGTCATTAGCATCGGTTGGTTCGGTTGGTACTTTGGCAGTCCGTTAGTGTTCATAATGAAACTGATTCATCAGCTTGCCCGTGAGAACTATAGCGACTTTCATGATTTCGAACGAATCTATACACGCAAAAATAAATTGAAAATGCGTTACCGATTATACGAAGAAGTCATTCATCAGCTTGCCGATATGCGAACGCAGCTGGAGCGAGCAAAAGTGGAACGGGTACAATTAGAAGAGGCGAAACGGGATTGGATCGCAGGCATTTCGCATGATTTAAAAACGCCACTGACATATATCAAAGGCTACTCAACGCTGTTGTTGAATCCAGATTATAATTGGTCGAAGGAAGAACAATGCAATTTTATAGAGGAAATCGATAAAAAAGGCGCACATATGGAGCATCTTATCGAAGATTTGAATCTTGCGATGCGGTTTGACAGTTCACAAACAGTGCCAATCCATAAAACGACACAGGATATTGTCGGTTTTACGCGAGATGTGCTCACGGAAGTAAGCAACGATTTGCGGGCACAGCAGCATCAATTGGAACTGCGGACAGACGCTCCGATCCAAGTTGCTTTCGATCCGAAGCTGCTCCAGCGGGCATTGCAAAATTTGTATATGAATGCAGTAGTCCATAATGAATCGCCCGTGCATATTGTGACAACAATCGAACAAAGGCCGCAACAGGTTGCCCTGATGATCCAGGACGATGGTATTGGGATGTCAGAGGAAACCGTTCGGAATGTTTTCAATCGGTATTATCGTGGAACTGCAACAGATCAATCCACGGAGGGAACAGGGCTAGGCGTTGCAATCGTCAAAAGTCTTGTCGAAGCGCATGAAGGAACCATTGAAGTGGAAAGTACGCTTCAAAAAGGGACGTCCATCACCATCACATTGCCAAACGACTTATAGAGGGGCGGTTGGCAATGTCAGAACGGATTAGCATCATGCCAGAAAGGGAAAGGATAGGAAGCAGACAACAGTGCAAACTAGCAATCAATCGGTTATTGCATATGCTATGATGGAATTTACGAATTTCTAGAAAGGGGAGAGGGCATTGATTCAAGTCGGTTTGACAGGCTGGGGAGATCATCCCGATGTATACAGCCCCACTTCAAATGCCAAAGAGAAATTGATTGACTATAGCACCCATTTCCCAATTGTGGAGTTGGACTCGAGTTTTTATGCCATTCAACCGGAACGGAATATCCAAAAATGGATTCGTGAGACGCCGGACACATTTCAATTTATTGTCAAGGCGTATCAAGGCATGACGGGCCATCAACGGGGGAAGATTCCGTATGACACACCCGAAGAGATGTTTGAGGCATTCCGGTTGTCGATTGGGCCATTGAAGGAAGCGGGGAAGCTGGCTATGGTGCTTGTCCAGTTTCCACCTTGGTTTGATTGCATCCGGGACCATGTTGAAGAGGTCAGATACATATGCAAGGAGCTGGCAGACTATGATGTGGCCATTGAGTTTCGCCATCAAAGCTGGTATTCGGAACAATATAAGGAGAGAACGCTCGATCTGCTTCGGGAATTAAAGGCGATTCATACGGTTTGTGACGAACCGCAGGCGGGTGAAGGCAGTGTTCCGCTCGTTCCGATAGCGACGCGTCCGGATAAAACGTTCGTTCGGCTGCATGGACGGAATGTGGGCGGCTGGCGCAATGTTACAGGAGACAGCAAGGAATGGCGCAAAGTACGTTATTTATATGATTACTCCGATGAGGAACTGACTGAAATCGGGGCGGCTGTCGCTGAATTGGCAGAGCAGTCCGAACAGATTTACATCGTGTTCAACAACAACTCCGGTGGGCATGCGGCAGAAAATGCCAAGCGTTTTCAACGTTTACAAGGCCTTGCCAGTGCCGGTCCTGCACCAAAACAGTTGGACCTCTTTGGAGGAGACGAGTAATGGAATACGTGTTATTGGCAATTATTGGTGCGCTATCCGGCGTGCTCGGTTCCATTGTCGGATTGGGCGGTGGAACTATCCTTGTCCCTCTTACGTTACTGGTGGGCATTGATTTAGGCTGGATTCCCGGCATCACGCCACAAAGTGTTGTCGGGTTATCTGTCATCATGATGATTTTTAACGGGCTTTCATCGACCATTTCCCATATGAAAGTGAAAACGGTGGATTATCGAAGCGGCCTCATTTTCTTTGCAGGTACGGTCCCTGGGACACTGATTGGGGCCTTTGTGAATAAAAGTGTCGACCTGCCATCATTCAATTTATACTTTGGTATTTTGCTAATTGTTTTGGCTGTTTTATTGCTAGCGCGGAAGTATTTGAAACCGATCCATTGGTTCGTCTCCCATGGGAAGGAACGGACGTTCATCGATCCAAAAGGAGAGGCGCATGTATATGGCTATCCAATCTGGTTTGCCTTGCTGCTGACCTTTGTGATCGGCTTCACTTCCGGCTTATTCGGCATCGGGGGCGGTACCATGATTGTCCCGGCAATGATCTTGCTGTTTCTTTTTCCGCCGCATGTCGCAGTCGGTACGTCGATGTTTATGGTATTTCTATCTGCTATCGTTAACTCGATTACGCATATTTCACTAGGGCATGTCCCTTGGCTATACACACTTCCGGTCATTCCCGGCGCGTACATTGGCGGCACAGTCGGTTCCATGCTGAATAAAAAGATGAATTCGGAGACACTTGTCGTCGTTCTGCGAGTCATTTTATTGCTGTTTGGAATACGATCGATCATAGAAGGGATCTGGGGTTGATATGAAAGAAGCCATCGTCTCCATACATCTGTACCATACAAATGATCTTCATAGTCATTTTAATAACTGGCCAAAAATCGGCCGTTATCTGACCGGGGAGAAAGAAAGGAATGAGGCATTAGGCGAAGCTTGTTTTGTTTTCGATATAGGCGATCATATCGACCGATCTCACCCTTATACCGAAGGAACACGGGGAAAAGGGAATGTCGCCCTGTTGAACAGTGCGGGTTATGATGCGGTGACCATTGGCAACAATGAAGGAATCACTTTATCGAAACATGCATTGAATACGCTATATGAAGGTGCGGCATTCGACGTCATCCTCTGTAATTTGCAAGAACCGGACGGTACGTTTCCGAAGTGGGTAAAACCATACCGCATCTACCAAACAGCAGATGGCCTGCGCATTGGGGTGGTTGGAGCAACGGCGAGTTACCCGGTGTTTTATTCAAGGCTGGGTTGGATGATAACGGAACCGCATGCCGCACTTAAAAAGATTACAGCAGAAATGGAAGAGCAGACAGACATGATTATCTGCCTTTCCCATCTGGGGGTCCATGAAGACCGAAAACTCGCCGAAGAAATCAATTCAATAGACGTGATTTTAGGAGCACACACACACCATTTGTTTACCGAAGGAGAGTGGGTTGGAGATACATTACTGGCCGCAACCGGTAAATTCGGCATGTATGTCGGGCATGTCCGATTGGATTACGATTTGGCGAACAAAAGAGTGTATCAAAAGAAAGCAGCGGTTGTCCGTTGCGACCAATTAGACAGTGAACCGGCAGATATCGATATGGCGAACGATCTGATGATACGAGGAAAGAAGACACTGGATGAAAAGGTCTTTTTTAATATTGAGGCAATGCCGCAGGAATTATTCGGTCCCAGCAAACTCGCCTCCTTTTTCGGTGAGGCGTTGATCGCTTACACGGATGCGCATTGTGCGTTGTTTAACGCGGGCCTCTTTTTAAGCGGGTTGGAAAAAGGTTGGGTGACAAAAAGGGATTTGCATGCACTGCTGCCTCATCCCATCAATCCTTGTGTCGTGATGCTGAGCGGAAGAGAGTTAAAGGAGCTGTACGAGCTTTCCTTACATGAACAACTGCCCCAGACTGAGGTGAGAGGGCTCGGTTTCCGCGGCAGTCTGATGGGAGCCATAATCCTCCATCGGCTGCGCATGGAAGATGAGACGTTGCTGATTGGAACTGAGAAGGTGAAGGATGACACGACCTATCGACTTGTTACATTGGACATGTTCACCTTTGGTTACTTCTTTCCATTATTGAAGGAGGCGCCGAAAGAGTATATCATGCCCGAATTGATCCGCGATGTTGTTGCCTGGTATGGGAAATGCCGTTTGGAGGAGGATGGGACTGGCCACAATCAGCTGGAATGAAGGACTCCTTGCCTGCATAGATTTATGTAGGAGGAGTCGTTTTGAAATTTTATGGTCAAGTCCCGCGTAAATATTATGGCGGCAAGAAGAAAAAACGTAAGTGGATTTCTCTCATATTGCCTGCGTTCCTTCTCACTATCGCCCTTTTCCTCTATTTCGTAAACGCTCGACTAACCCCTATTTATATACAGTACGCAGAAATGCAAACGGAAATTATTGCAGCCCATGTCATCACACAGGCAATTAAGTCGCGTTCTACAGAAATTTACAACGTGAATGATATTATTAAAAATATCCCGAATGATTCTGGTGCGATGGTCACGACGCAGTTCGATACGGAGATCATTAGTAAGACAATGGCGGAAATCCACAGTTTGGTGGAATCGCATTTGGACATGGCGGAAAGCGGTAATATGGATATGCTGCCGCTTAGTGAAAACATTGAATATGATCCCCAAGCAATGGAAAGCCATGGGGGCATCGTGTTTTTTGTGCCGATAGGCCAAGCGACGAACATCCCCTTGCTCGGTAATCTTGGACCTAAAATACCTATTCGATTTCATGTGATTGGAAGTGTGCACACTGACGTGGAAACGGTGGTGACAGAGTTTGGCATCAATAATGCCATTGTTGAATTAAATGTTCTTGTAAAAGTTGATGTTCAAATCATTGTCCCGCTTGCGACCCGCACTACAGCTGTCGAGCAACGTATTCCTGTGGCTTTTGGAATGATTCAAAGCCCGATTCCTCAGATTTATAACAAGGGTGATGGCAATGCACCGCAAATTGAAGTGCCGATGCCACTGCAGGGAGGAAATAATAATTAGCGGCTTGCTAGTAAAACATCTGCTTGTCAGGCTGGTAAGGTTTATTAGATAAAGGTTGCCATTGCTAACTAGCAGTATATATAGGGTGACATCGTGGACCGTTTGAGTTGTCGGCAGGGGTTACTCCCAATAGGATGGCACTGTCATGCTTAACGGTATACATGAGCGCTAGAGCTCGTATAGTTCGCAAGTATTTGTTCAACAGACAAAAGTAGATATAGCCAATACCTGACACGCACGCAAGTGTGAAAGGTATTGGCTTTTGGTTTTCCTCCGACTTGAAACTCATTTTATCGAAGAAGGTAAGCATATGTTTGGAACCAGGCATTTTACTGCCGCTTCATGCAGCGTCATGTAGTCATGAGATACATTGTGTTTCTTATCATTTGAAAGTAGCAGTCTGGCTGTGACGTGAGGCAACGTCATTATATTTTTGGGTCCACATTGTTTGGTGAGAGAATGACCGGCCAGCATCCTCCATGTGTCATTATATCTAGAGGTCTGAGTGGGACGTCTCAGAGCTGAAACAAGGCCAAGACACTCTGTTTCCCATCTTGTGTTTTCAGTTGATAGCTTGAATCCCTGAGAATTTCCTAATGGCAACATTCCAATTAAATCATATAGTAGGAAAGGGTTCGTAAGTTTTTAACTGAATGCGAACAGCTTTAGAATTATTTTAGTCTTGGAGGCGGGGGGAGGTTGTTTGATGTCTGAATATATGTTACATTGACAGGTAGAAGGTAATATTTATCGTTAAGTAGATTGGAGTCGGTTGTCTTGTCATGCAGACCAGAAGTTAAGAAAAAAGAGGAACATATTCGTAAACCGGATTGGTTGAAAATTAAGCTGAATACAAATGACAATTATACAGATTTGAAGAAATTGATGCGTGAAAAGAATTTACATACAGTTTGTGAAGAAGCACGTTGTCCGAATATACATGAATGTTGGGGCGAACGCCGTACTGCGACTTTCATGATACTCGGTGCCGTCTGTACTCGTGCTTGCCGTTTTTGTGCAGTGAAAACAGGCCTCCCGAATGAATTGGATCAGGCAGAACCGGAACGTGTCGCAGATTCGGTTTCTTTGATGAACTTAAAACACGTCGTTGTGACGGCCGTGGCACGCGATGATTTGAAAGATGGCGGATCGGGTATATTCGCAGAGACGATCCGTGCGATTCGACGGAAAAATCCGTTTACAACCGTGGAAGTGCTTCCTTCTGACATGGGAGGAGACTATGAGAACTTGAAGCGTCTAATGGATGCGAAACCGGACATTTTAAATCACAACATTGAAACAGTCCGCAGATTGACGCCAAGAGTCCGTGCACGGGCGACGTATGACCGTTCCTTGGAACTTCTGCAGCGTGCAAAGGAAATGTATCCTGATATTCCGACCAAATCCTCGTTGATGCTCGGACTGGGTGAAACGTGGGAGGAAATTATTGAGACGATGGATGATCTTCGCGCGCACCAAGTGGATATCATGACAATCGGTCAATATTTGCAGCCGACGAAGAAACATTTGAAAGTCCAAAAGTATTATACACCACAGGAATTTGGCGAGTTGCGCAAAATTGCAATGACCAAAGGATTCTCGCATTGTGAAGCAGGCCCATTGGTACGCTCCAGTTACCATGCGGATGAGCAAGTGAACGCAGCGGCGAAGGAAAAGCAACGGATTGGTGATGAATTATTGGAGTCAGCAGTGAAAAGCTGAATGGTGGTGGAATATTGATTACGATTGAAAATTACACATATGAACTCGTCAAAGACTATCGCGATGGCTTTAATGAAGAAGCGCTGCACTCCCGGTTCAGTGATGTCTTATTAAAGTACGATTATATTTTGGGGGACTGGGGTTACGGCCAGCTTCGTCTCAAAGGGTTCTTCGAAGATCGGAACAATAAGGCGACTTATGAAACCAAAATTAGCACCGTCCAAGATTATTTATACGAATACTGTAATTTTGGCTGTGCCTATTTTATTTTAAAGAAGACGGGAAAAGTGAAGCCTGCACCTGTTGAGGCGGCTCCTGATGTGGAAACGCATGTGTAAACTGAAGTGCACCCCAAAAGTTAGAGTCAAAAACTAACTTTTGGGGTGTTTTCTTATGGCTAAATATAGCGATGAGTTTAAGGTGATGATTGTCCG
>JACHLS010000015.1 GCA_014204635.1 Sporosarcina luteola
CCTCAAAGATGATGAGGTGGATAGGTCTGGGGTGGAAGCGTGGCGACACGTGGAGCTGACAGATACTAATCGATCGAGGACTTAACCTTACTTAAATAGTAGCACGGTTGGCTTGATGCCTGCACAATGTTGGTTTTATCCGGTTTTGAACGAATAAGAAACGTTCAGAAAAGTATTTTTTTAAAAAAGTACTTGAAATTCTCGGCAGATTTGTTATAATAAATCTTGTCTTGTGAAAAGAGTCCAGTGATGATGGCGAAGAGGTCACACCCGTTCCCATCCCGAACACGGAAGTTAAGTTCTTCAGCGCCGATGGTAGTAGGGGGCTTCCCCCTGTGAGAGTAGGACGTCGCTGGGCTGTCAGTCCACTGACACATAAAGGCCATAGTAAATTATTCCGCAGTAGCTCAGTGGTAGAGCAATCGGCTGTTAACCGATCGGTCGTAGGTTCGAGTCCTACCTGCGGAGCCAAATGGAGAGCTGTCCGAGTGGCCGAAGGAGCACGATTGGAAATCGTGTATACGCTAACCGCGTATCAAGGGTTCAAATCCCTTGCTCTCCGCCAGATTTTATTCCTAACATATGGCCCCTTGGTCAAGCGGTTAAGACACCGCCCTTTCACGGCGGTAACACGGGTTCGAATCCCGTAGGGGTCACCATCTTATTACAACTCACACACAGTAATGTGAAGCTTATCGCAGCTCCCGTTAAAATCGGGAGAAGCAAGCAGATCGCGGAAGCGATTTTGAAGGAAAGAGGGAGCGTACAACAGTACGTGACCGAATGAGTGTATGAAGCTGACAAAGAGATGCGCAGCTTATCACAACTTCCGTTTAAAGCGGGAGAAGCAAGCAGATCGCGGAAGCGATTGAAGGAAAGAGGGAGCGTACAACAGTACGTGACCGAGTGAGTGAATGAAGCTGACAAAGAGATGCGTAGCTTATCACGCTTTAAACCTGGAGGATTAGCTCAGCTGGGAGAGCACCTGCCTTACAAGCAGGGGGTCGGCGGTTCGAACCCGTCATCCTCCACCATCTATACAAATAGTATTATCGCGGGTGGAGCAACGAGCATTGCAAAGGATGCGAGTAACACCGACAGCGAAGCGTAAGGTGTCCCTTATGCAATGTGCGTAGAAGCACTCTGAACTTTCATTACTATTATCGCGGGGTGGAGCAGTGGTAGCTCGTCGGGCTCATAACCCGAAGGTCGCAGGTTCAAATCCTGCCCCCGCAACCAAAAGGTCCCGTGGTGTAGCGGTTAACATGCCTGCCTGTCACGCAGGAGATCGCCGGTTCGATCCCGGTCGGGACCGCCATTTATTTGTGGCTCAGTAGCTCAGTCGGTAGAGCAAAGGACTGAAAATCCTTGTGTCGGCGGTTCGATTCCGTCCTGAGCCACCATTTAATATTATGCCGGTGTAGCTCAATTGGTAGAGCAACTGACTTGTAATCAGTAGGTTGAGGGTTCAAGTCCTTTCGCCGGCACCATGCTCTTGGTGGGGTAGCGAAGTGGCTAAACGCGGCGGACTGTAAATCCGCTCCCTCCGGGTTCGGCGGTTCGAATCCGTCCCCCACCACCATTTAAATAGGGGCATAGTTTAACGGTAGAATAGAGGTCTCCAAAACCTTTGGTGTGGGTTCGATTCCTACTGCCCCTGCCATTACTGTTCTAATTCAATATTATGGCGGTCGTGGCGAAGTGGTTAACGCATCGGATTGTGGTTCCGACATTCGGGGGTTCGATTCCCCTCGTCCGCCCCATTCATGCAAACCGATTTTGAATTCATACTTATTATGGCGGTCGTGGCGAAGTGGTTAACGCATCGGATTGTGGTTCCGACATTCGGGGGTTCGATTCCCCTCGTCCGCCCCATTACTTTGGGGTATAGCCAAGCGGTAAGGCAACGGACTTTGACTCCGTCATTCGTTGGTTCGAATCCAGCTACCCCAGTTTCGCGGAAGTAGTTCAGTGGTAGAATACGACCTTGCCAAGGTCGGGGTCGCGGGTTCGAATCCCGTCTTCCGCTCCACTTATTCTACGGCGGCATAGCCAAGCGGTAAGGCACGGGTCTGCAACACCCTTACCACCGGTTCGATTCCGGTTGCCGCCTCCAAGTTTTATGACGCTGTTGCAAAACTTCATATGCCCGAGTGGTGGAATGGCAGACACGCCGCACTCAAAATGCGGTGCCGCGAGGCGTGCCGGTTCAAGTCCGGCCTCGGGTATCCACAAAAAGATACAACTTCGGTTGTATCTTTTTTCTATGTGTGCCCAGCATGGGCGTAGTCTATAGGGGGCAAGTCCCGAACTGTGAAGGCAGAAGTAGCAGTTAGCTTAACGCAAGGGTGTTCGCGGCGACGCGGAATCCGAAGGAAGCGAGCGGCAAACTTCCGGTCTGAGGAACACGAACTTCATATAAGGCTAGGTACAATTGGGTGAGTTTGCATAACAAAACAAAGCCCTTTCTGCCAAAGGTTGTACAGAGTAAATGAAGCAGATAGATGGAGGGAAAGACTACGTTCTTACCTGGGGAGGTCTGATTGATACGCCAAGTACCCTTGGTAACCTATTCAGTGATGGATAGCTGAACAATCAGAAGTCAGCAGAAGCCATAGTACCATTCGAACTCGAGAAGAATGGGAAGGGCTGAACAATTATGAGAGAACAACCTCTTGGCATTGAAGGACGATTTGCCATGCTTGGACCCCTCAAGCAGTTTGTCGCAGATGATTCTAGAAGAGGCGCCAAGCTGATGCTGTTTTTCTGGGGAGAGCCCGCACAGTTGATCAATCAGCCATTTCGGCTGGAAGCTATCCATTCTTCCAACCAGGCCATTACATTATCGGAAGGTGTGCTGAGCGGTCCTTTGCATGACTCGGAAGATGCTCATGTCCTCACGAAGTTTGCTCTTTCCCGGTAGAAGGGCGCTGGCATATCAAGATATATGTCAAAGAAGAGGTATTTGAGACATTTGATGTAGAAGTGCTGCCTCCTTTTCCAAAAACGGAACATTATACTCTGCAAGATTCGCCTGCGGAGTTGGAGACGGGGAGAGGGGTGGATGTCAGCATCGAACGGTTTGGAGAGAGCCAGAAGCAGATTAAAGTAGAGCTTCAGAATAAAAAGGGCCAATTGATTGAAACGTACTGGTTCAAGGAAGATGGCGAATTCATCGATGCCGAAGGATCGGGTATAATGCATACGTTTACAGGGAAAATGACATTCCCGGAAAGAGGCACCTGGATTTTAGTCATTGATGGAGAAAAGACTCAGCCTTTCAAGAATTAATCAACAACAAAGCGCTCCCGTCTAGAAGGCGGGAGCGTCATATCATGGTTATCACTCGGCATTGAGCTCAGGGATGTAGAGTGACCTTTGGGCAGCATGCAATACATGCGCTGTGGATTCCCCGCCACTGATAGAAGTAAACATATTTGCAGCAGCCTCCGTCAGTTTAGCTGCTTCCTCCACATTCAGGGATGGCCGCAAAAAGAGCACTTGCAAAGCGGAGGTCGTTTCTTCTGTAACAGCCGTTCGGAGGGAATCAACAAACGGGCTGCCGAACGGACTATATTCATCACGGAGCATCAAAATATGCTCTAGCGTATTAAAACGGCCGTTCAGCCCCTCATAACCGCTCTCATCGCTACCTAGCATCAGTGTGGCGTCTCCGACGAGTTTCTTGCGGTCATAGATGCCGGCAGGAATCTGATATTGCAGTGAAAAGAAATTGTTCAGATCGACGGCACTATGAAAGGGCACTATGTAATTCTGTTTTTTGATTCTTCGATATAATGCTTCCACTGAAGGCCGATAGCGGCTCGGATCGGCTCCGAATGCCTTCCAGACAGTTCTCCATTCCTGAATACCGGGAAAATCGGTTAGTGATTTGTCCTCCAAATCAAAAAACAACTGTTCTTGAAATAATTGCAGTCGTCCTTTTAGCATTTGAGGCGATTCCGAGACCGTTATTTTGTTATAATAGATAAGGCCGATTTTCAAATCGGGGATAGTATCAAACAGCTTTTCATCCATTTCTAGTTTCAATGACATCACCTTTGTCTTTTTGTTCAATCTTACCATAGGGGAGGCGAACCTGTATGAATGTCGCTCAGTTCCAACAAGAAGTCCGTGACTATGCAGCTACGATCGGCATTGATAAAATCGGTTTTACGACCGCTGCCCCTTTTCGAGAATTGAAAAACCGACTGAAACGGCAACAGGAGCTCGGCTATCAATCCGGTTTTGAAGAGAGTGATATAGAGAAACGAACGAATCCTGTACTATTGATGGATCAAGCGGAAAGCATCATTTCGATCGCGGTCGCCTATCCATCTAAGATGGAGCAACCTCCTAAGGGAAGAAAAGGAGAAAGACGGGGGATTTTTTGCAGAGCCTCCTGGGGATTGGATTACCATGTCGTCCTTCGGGAAAAGCTCCAACTGCTGGAGACTTTTCTGAAAGATCGAATCCCGGGTGTTCACTGCCGTTCCATGGTTGACACGGGAGAGCTGGTCGACCGGGCGGTGGCCGAACGAGCAGGGATTGGCTGGTCCGCGAAGAATTGCTCCATTATTACTCCGGAGTTTGGATCCTATGTCTATCTTGGTGAGATGATCACCAATATTCCGTTCGCTCCTGATACACCGATGGAAGATGAATGCGGCGACTGTACGCTTTGCCTGGATGCTTGCCCAACCGGTGCCTTGATACAAGGTGGGCAGCTGAATGCCCAACGCTGTATCGCATTCTTAACCCAGACAAAACAACCGATTCCGGAAGAATTCAGAGGAGAGATAGGGAACCGGATTTACGGCTGCGATACGTGCCAAACCATATGTCCAAAAAACAAAGGCAAATATAATATGCATCAGAAAGCTTTCCAACCCGATCCAGAACGGTCAAAGCCTTTGCTTGAGCCAATCCTTTCCTTATCAAACCGAGAGTTTAAGGAAGCGTACGGCCATATGTCCGGTTCATGGAGAGGGAAGAACCCGATCCAACGGAACGCAGTCATTGCACTTGCGCACTTCAAAGAAGAGTCGGCTGTTCCAACGTTAGCAAAGTTATTGGAAACAGATAGCCGGCCGATGATTCGCAGTACCGCAGCGTGGGCACTGGGCAAAATCGGGTGTGACGAAGGACGGCAAGCACTGGAACAAGCTTTGACGTCTGAGCAAGATCCTGAAGTCCTCAAAGAGGTAAAGCAAGCACTACAGATTATATGAAGGAAGGTCTGGATTATGGCGATACATGTCGCTTTATTTGAACCGTTGATTCCCGCTAATACGGGCAACATTGCAAGAACTTGCGCAGGGACGGGAGCAAAGCTTCATCTTATCAAGCCTCTCGGATTTTCGACAGACGATAAGATGTTGAAGCGGGCAGGACTTGATTATTGGGAACATGTTGAAATAACGTATCATGAGGATATTTATGAATTCTTTGCCGCCTATCCTGCGGGAGAATTTTATTTCATTACAAAATTCGGCGAGCAAACATATTCGGACTTTGATTTCACGGACAGCTCGAAAGATATCTTCTTCGTTTTTGGCAAAGAGACGACAGGGCTGCCAGATGAAATTGTTGAACAGCACAGGGAGCATTGCTTGCGTATTCCAATGAACGGAAATATCCGTTCCTTAAACCTATCGAATACAGCTGCGATCTTGATTTATGAAGCGCTAAGACAACAATCATTTTTGGATTTGACATAAAAAACGGGACAGCCAATCGGCATGTCCCGTTTTTTCAATGCATTATTTTTTTACCTTGCCTGGTTTGTCTTCGTAGCCACCTGTCAAAATAGCAGATAGGAATGCGAAGCAAACGCCCATGATTAGGATAAGTTTCATCGGAAGTACCTCCTGTAAAATCATTAGTCCTCATTACAGTATACCGTAATCTTCTGTGAAATGAAATGAATGATGATATAATTTGTGACAGGAAACGGAACAATTGAGCATCAGTGAGGCAGGAAAAGCAGCTGGTAAGCGAACAACACAGCAAAGAAATATAAGAGCAGCGGAACTTCCCGCCATTTGCCTTTCACTGCTTTTAAAATAGGATAGGTGATAAAGCCAAGTGCGATTCCTGTGGCGATGCTGGATGTCAATGGCATCGTTAAAATAACAAGAAACGCCGGAAATGCTTCATCAAAGGAATCCCACTCAATATGCTTCACGGCACCGATCATTAAGCTGCCGACGATGATCAAAGCAGGTGCAGTGATGGCTGCTACATTCGAAAGAGCACCGACGACGGGGCTGAAGAATGCGGCAATGATGAAAAAGATTGCGACAGTCAATGTTGTAAGTCCCGTCCGTCCGCCGACAGCCACTCCGGATGAAGATTCCACATAGGCGGAGGTCGGGCTCGTCCCTACCATGGCGCCAGCTGTAGCGGCAATGGAATCTGCCAATAAAGCATGTCTTGCCCGGGGAAGCGATTTGCCTTTCATCAGACCAGCCTGCTTTGCGACTCCGATCATGGTGCCGGTCGTATCAAACAATGTCACAATCAGAAAGGCGAAAACGACTCCATATAAACCATGGGTAATGACATTTCCAACCGCTTGGACTGGATTCCAAACGAGAATCCCTTCAGGAAGGTGGGGGATTTTCCATGGAGCCCCTTCAAATGTCAATTGCTTCGTCAAGAAGGCAACAAGCCCGGTTGCAATCATCCCAATAAAAATGGCACCATAGACGTTTAATGTCATGAGGACGACAGTCACAATCAAGCCGAACAACGTCAACAATACCGGCGGGGAAGTCAAATCACCGAGCCGGACAAGCGTCGACTCGTGCGAAGCAACAAGTCCGGACAAACGTAAACCTAAAAATGCGATAAACAAGCCGATGCCTGCCGTAATGCCATGTTTCAAGTTTTCCGGAATGGACTCGATCAACTTTTCCCGAAATGATGTAAGAGATAAAATGATAAAGAGCAACCCAGCAACGAAAACGGCGGAAAATGCCGCTGTATAATCAAGGCTGCCGTCAGAACCGATGACAACCGATGCGAAATACGCGTTTAAGCCCATGCCTGGCGCTATGGCAATCGGATAATTAGCGCATAACGCCATCCATAAGGTACCGATTACTGTTGCAATTATTGTAGCAAGAAAAACTTGGTCGAATGGCACTCCTGCATCTGACAAGATAATTGGGTTGACAATCACGATATACGCCATTGTTAAAAATGTCGTCATTCCTGCCAATACTTCCGTTTTCAGTGTTGTATTATGTTTTTCTAATTGAAACAATGAATATACCCCTTTCCATAAAACACGAACAATTTTATTACCCTTATACATAATATTCGTTTATATGTTTTTTTGCAATGAGTAACCTCACAACATTAGGAAATTCAGCACGGAATCGGTACAATAGTACATATATAGAAGGAGGGTGCGATATGGATCTTATCTATCAAGATCATGTTACACTGGCAAATGGCATAAACATGCCCCAGTTAGGATTGGGCGTTTACAAAATGACAAACCCTGAAGAAACGCTGTCTGCTATAAGTTATGCGTTGGAGGTTGGCTATCGGGCAATTGACACAGCTGCCATTTATGAAAATGAAGAGGAGACCGGGAATGCTATTCTCTATTCTGGTATCCCACGGGACCAGTTATTCATCACTTCGAAAGTGTGGAATACCGATCAAGGTTACGACGAAACACTCCGAGCATTTGAAGGATCACTGAAGAAACTGAAGCTGGATTACTTAGATCTCTATTTGACACATTGGCCAGTAGCGGGTAAATACCAAGATACGTATCGGGCGATTGAACGACTCTATGAGGAAAAACTGATTCGTGCAACGGGCGTTTCGAACCATCATATTCACCATTTGAAAGAAATTCTAGCGCATGCGGCAGTTCCTCCAATGGTCAATCAGATTGAACTTCATCCTTTCTTGACTCAAGTTCCATTGCGTTCTTTTTGCGAGCAACATGGAATCGAAGTCACCTCTTGGTCACCGCTTGCTAGAGGACGGATTTTATCAAATGAAACATTAATTGAAATTGGCAGGGCTCATGGCAAGACAACGGCTCAGATCATTATCAGATGGCATTTGCAAAATGGGTTGATTGCCATTCCGAAGTCTGTGTCGAAAGAGCGAATTAAGGAAAATGCAAGTGTTGCAGATTTTGTCCTTACGCAGGAGGAGATGCAGAAAATTGATGAATTGAACAAAAATGAACGTACAGGGACAAATCCTGAAACATATGATCAGTTGTAAAATAGGTACTAATGCCCTCTGACTTTTCTCATAAATAACCGATATATAGAAGTAGAGTAAAAATAGGGGGGATCATATTGTTCAGAAGCAGGAAGAATGTCAGCAATGATGAAAATTATATAAAAGAGATTGAGCAATTGAAACATGAATATAGACGTAAAGAAGAAGAGGAAGCCGCACGACTTGAGGAGTTGAAAAGCGAGCTGGAAGCTGCGGTTTCACAGCATGAAAAGGTAAACGCACAACACAATGTGCTGGGAGAAGCGGTCAGTCAAATTGAAAAAAAATTCGAGAAAGTGGATGACCTGAGTGAAAGAACGGCATTGAAGTCAGAGGATTTGTTCGCAAAGGGACGTTCATTGGAAGAAAAGTCTCAATTGATGGTGACAGAGGCGACAGAAGGAGCCAAGGAAGTTCATGGAACTGCAGATGTCATTAACCAATTGGGAGTACAAATCCAGTCCTCCGAACAGAATATGACGAATTTGAGTGCACGTTCCGTTGAAATTCAATCCATCGTTGGGGTCATCGAGGATATTGCCGCGCAAACGAATTTATTGGCTCTGAATGCTTCTATCGAGGCAGCGCGGGCAGGGGAATCAGGAAAAGGATTTGCAGTAGTTGCTCAAGAAGTAAGAAAGCTGGCCGAAAGCACTTCGGATAGCACTGCCAATATCCAAACGTTGACGAATGCGCTTCGGGAGGAAATCGAACGAGCATTGCAAGCGACACGGAAAAGCGCCGAGCTAGTAGAGAAAGGCATTCAAGTCAGTATGGAAACAGAGGCGAAAATCGAACGGATCCTGCACACTGTCGAGGACAGTCAATCGGATATCACCGCAGTGCAAGATATGATGGAGGAGCAAAAAAAGCTTTCTAGCAGTGTCAAACAAGAATTACTGGAAGCAAAGCAATTGTTTGCGGAAGCCCAAGCTTTGATCATGGAGCATATTGATGATGCGAAAGAAGTGGATATGCGCTTAGAAAATGGCATCCGACAATTAGCGCATAATTGAAACAATGGAATGATCCCGGGGAACCACAACGGGTTCGAATGATGATAAGAAAAGGGAAAAGGAGTGCAAATCGCACTCCTTTTATTTTGATACTAAAATGGTGATTCACAACGCCAGTTACTATGTATTTTGACTTAGTTTCAGCAGTTGTTCCGTACTCGAGATAAAGGTTTTCCAATCATTGCTGATTGTCATGTTCATTCCAATGCCTACCTGCCGAAGCTTGGATTGTAATTCTTCAAAGTCCTTTGTGTCGCTTTCGGTGACTGTACTGAATGAATACAACTCATCGTGAGGATACTGGCTTAACGCAGCTCTCAGCCGCTCCATCATACTCCGGTCTTCGTTAGAAAGCCATCCTGAATACATACCACTATTCATTGCTGTCTCTATTCCGTTTAGAACATCTCCCAATTGGCTCGTAACCAGGTTTGGTTCAGGCCAATCCGACCGTTTTTGATGATCGATCAAACCTTCAAGTTCTGCTAATTTGTATTGGACCTCAGAGTAAAACAACTCCTCATGAACAAGACTCATTTTCAAGTAACCCACAACTAGACAAACTATCAAAAATACATTGCCTGCTATTGAGACAATGAAAATGGATTTTTGTTTTTTGCTCACATTGCTCCCCCTAATTTTGTTTGATTGAAACATGGGCATTCTGATTGTTCTAAAAACCAGTAAAATTTTTCTAATAAATGATATCGTCCATTCGATTTAAAGCGGAACAGAGGATGTTAGCAGTTTAAGTATAATTGAATTGAATGTTGAAAAACTTTGCTCAACGACTTCCAAGGGTTGAAGGTTATTTCAGTAACTGCTCAAGTCAATCATTGAAACGAAACACATTATTATGGACGTTGTCATCACAACATAAAGAGGACATCAATTCGCATGTGAATGATGTCCCTGAATCCTATGTTATTTCATGTATAGCGTCCATCAACCGAAACCGCTCCCGGCTTTTATTATTCAATCGTAAGCGGTTCCTGTGTAATTGGATGGACAAAGGAAACTTTGACAGCCGTCAATCGATAGTGCCCGTCCTCTGTCTCGGAGCCGCCGTATAAGGTGTCTCCTTTAATGGGATGCCCGATATGTGAAAAATGGACACGGATTTGATGGGTACGCCCGGTATCGAGTCTTGCTTCAATGACTGTTGAATCTTCAAGCCGTTTCAGAATGTGGAAATGGGTGACGGCGGATTGTCCGTTTGGTGAAACGCGTCTCCGAGTCGGGTGGTGCCGATCTCGTCCAATTGGATATTTAAGGGAACCTCTCATGCGGTTCAACCGCCCATCTACTTCCGCCTGATACGTCCGGGTCACTTCGTTCTGCTCCATCATCCGATCAAGCAGCCCTTTGGCAATGGGATGCTTGGCAACAACTAGCAATCCTCCCGTTCCTTTATCGAGCCGCTGCACATGTTCCGCATACTTTCCACCTTCCCGATGGATGAATCCCATCATCCGGTTCATAAAAGTGCCTGTCCCATCGGAATGATCGGGATGCGTTGCCATCCCTGCAGGTTTCCTGGCAACTAGCAGATGTTCATCCTCCCAGAGGACGTCAAGGGTTTGCGGCTCTTCCGGAATATAAGCGGACGCAACCTCAGGAAATGTAAAGCGGAGCACAGTTCCTAATTCCAGCGGTTCCTTCCAATCTACGGCAGCGCCTGCCGCATCATAAATACTTTTTGCCATTCGCAACTGATGGACTGTTTTTTTGCCGACTTCCCACTTTTCCTTCAGCAATGTTTCAACTGTCAGTCCTTCTTCTGTTATTTTATAATGGAATGTTGGGCTGGCAATCATCATTTACCTGTATATTCCTTAAAAAAATCATTAATTTCTTGTTCTGGGTTTTGCGGTCCAACAATCCTGCCGATTTCTTTCCCGTCTTCGTATTGAATGAGAGTCGGCCATCCTGTAATTCCGAATGGCTCCGCTTCTTCTTCAAATTCAAGCATATTGTATTGATAGACATGAATCCCTTTTTCTTTCGCGATCGGCATGAGGATAGGCGTCATCTTCATACAATACGGACAAGTGGGGGAGAAGAAATAAGCCGTGACAGGCTCTCCGGTTTCGATTTTTTCCTTCAGCTCTTCCGGCATCACAATATTGCTGTAATTTTTATTGCCGAGCAGATCAATGGTAGGTTGTTCAAGTTCTTTTGAACCGTATGGATTATTCTTCAGTTTCATTTTGTTAGATTGGTTCGTCAACACGATAATTAAAACGAATAGGACAATAACGACACCGCCGATTGCAACTAGTTTTTTCATTTAGTCATGACTCCTTTTGCCTGTTTCCATACGAAAAGGCTTGTAATTAAAATAAGTAAAAATGCGATCAACGCCATAAAGGGAATCGTAATAAATCCCAAATAATTGACGTATTGCCCGGTGCAAGGGACGTTTCCGCACACGGGTGCGTGACTTTGAAAAAATGAGAACTTTTGAATGCTGTAATGATAAAGAGATGTGCCAGCGCCGATGATGGAAAAGACCGCTGTTGTCAAAGCGATCTTGGCATTCTTTTGAACTAGTGCGATTGCTGAGATGAGGACGATCGGATACATGAGAATCCGCTGGTACCAGCAGAGTGTACAAGGAGTAAACCCTTTAATCTCCGAATAATACAAGGATCCGAGCGTGGCGATCAGTGAAACGGTAAAAATGAAGAGCAACCCATTTTCCTGTCGTTTTTCCATATTAGCCAACCCCTGACTTTTAGACTTCTCTTTGATTATAGAGTTTCTAATGAAGACTGTAAAATATTCTAGCCCAAATGACTTGTTAGCAAGCAAGATGGGTAAACAGATAGCAGAGGTGATAGCGGTGAGTGAAAGATTTGATCTGACTCCATTTGAAATAAGTATGGTTATTCGAGAGATGGAGTACGAGGATATTAACAAAATACTAAATATGCAATCTGTCTGTTTTCCTGGGATGGAGCCTTGGAAGAGGGACCAATTAGAGAGTCATTTGGATATCTTTCCGGAAGGCCAATTTGTGGCGGAGCTGGATGGAGAAATTATCGGCTCCTGTTCCAGTTTGATCATCAACTTTGATGAATACGATGACCGACATACGTGGGATGATATTTCAGATGGCGGTTATATTACAAACCATAACCCGGAAGGTTACAATCTATATGGAATTGAAGTGATGGTGCATCCAGATTATCGAAGGATGAAAGTGGGGCAGCGCTTATACGATGCGAGAAAAGAGCTTGTTCGTCAAATGAACTTGAAATCGATCATTATCGGCGGTAGGATCCCTAACTATCATAAATATGCTTCTGAAATGTCCCCGCGCGACTATGTAGATGCGGTTAGCAGGCATAAGATATACGACCCGGTCTTGTCGTTCCAATTATTGAATGACTTTACTTTAATGCGGATTAATCCAAACTATCTTCCGGATGATAAAGCGTCTATTAAGTATGCAACATTAATGGAATGGAACAATGTAGATTATCGTGCAATGTCCAAACGACACTTCAAGACCAGTTTTCCCGTGCGGATTTGTGTCGTGCAATATTTAATGCGCAAGATTTCTTCATTTGGGGAACTTGCCGGTCAATGTGAGTATTTTGTCGATGTGGCTTCCGACGCCAGTTCCGACTTTGTTGTATTTCCGGAAATATTTACGACGCAGCTCATGTCTTTCATAGACGAACGAACTCCAAGCCAGGCGATCAGAAAGTTAACAGAATACACTCCGCAATATATTGAACTATTCAACAACCTGGCAGTCCGCTATAACGTGAATATTATTGGTGGTTCTCATTTTGTGAAGGAAGAAGATGAAGAAATATATAATGTTGCCTACTTGTTTCGACGGGACGGATCAATTGAAAAGCAATATAAACTGCATATAACACCAAATGAACGAAAATGGTGGGGAATTAGCCGAGGTGATTCAGTCCGCGTATTTGATACCGACTGTGGGAAAATCGCTATTCAAATCTGTTATGACATCGAGTTCCCTGAATTGGCCCGTATTGCTACGGAGCGGGGGGCTAAGATTATCTTTACTCCATTCTGCACAGATGATCGGCAAGGATATTTACGTGTACGTTATTGTGCGCAAGCGAGAGCTGTAGAAAATCAAGTATACACCGTTATTTCAGGGACGGTCGGCAATTTGCCGCATACAGAAAACATGGATGTGCAATATGCCCAGTCAGCCATATTCGCACCATCTGATTTTGAATTTGCAAGGGATGGCATTGTAGGTGAGACAAATGCAAACGTAGAGATGGTACTAATTGGTGATGTGGATCTGGAAATTTTGCGCAGACAACGGCAAAGCGGTACTGTCAAACAACTGAAGGATCGTCGGACGGATGTATATAAAGTTCAATATTTAAAAGAATAAACCATCTGTTAACCTTCCATGTGGATGGTGAATATGTTATAGTATATTCACTAAGGGAAAGGGAGGATTCACATGGAAGACAAGAAAAAAAACAAAACGGTTAATATAAGCGATGTAGATTTAGGAAGAGGAAAGGGACAAACGGTAGAATCTGAAAAAATAACGATTAATATGAATGTTGTCGATTTAGGGAAAATCGATTTATTAGTGGACCAAGGATTTTATTCAAACCGGACAGACTTTATCCGGACATCCATCCGAAACCAGTTGTCGACCCATGCGGTAGAAGTGCAAGAAATTGTCGTGCGGAAATCGTATGTGGTAGGAGTTATGCGGCTGAGCCGTGAGGATTTAATGGAGCTTGAGGAAAATCACACAAGAATAGATATTAAAGTGGTCGGGTTGCTCATGTTGGACAATGACATTGACGTCGAGTTGGCTAAACGGACAATTGCTTCAGTTCAAGTGAACGGAGTATGGAAAGCAAGCGCTGAGCTGAAGACTGCTTTAAGTGCGTTGTAACGAGTGGTAGACGGAATCCAAGCTAGTTCTTAACTAATTCAGGTGAAGGAAAACATGCCGTTTTTCTTCACCTGAATTTTTGTCTTTTCGTGGTGACCGCTTGATTGAGGAGAAGGGGGTTTCTCGTGATTTCCAGACGGCCATTTGTAAGTTTGCGGGTACTTCCGTACAACCGCTCGTAAGGTCCGGAACCTCTCGTATCACCCGTTCAACCGCTCATAAGTGTCCAGAACCGCTCGTATATCCCGGTGACCGCTCGTAAATTGTCCGGAACCTCTCGTATCTTCCGGCGACCGCTCGTAAGTAGTCCGGAACCGCTCGTATCTTCCGTCCAACCGCTCATAAGTTCCCAGGAATATCTCATATATCCCGGCGACCGCTCATAAGTGTCCAGAACCGCTCGTATATCCCGGCAACCGCTCGTCCTGCACCTCTCGTATCTTTCGTCCAACCGCTCGTAAGTTATCCGGAACCGCTCGTATCTTCCATACAACCGCTCATAAGTTCCTAGGAACCTCTCATATTTCCCGATAAGCGCTCATATATTCCCCAGATCCTCTCATATCCTTCGATCACCTGCTCATGAGCCAGCTTGCACCAAGTAGAATTACTTCCAATAGAAAGGACAGACCAGGAAATCAGTATGCACTGACTTTCTGGACTGTCCTTATTTTTCAAGCCGATTCGATTATCTTTTTTTATTAGTGGATTTCTGCTTTGTTTTCCGGTCTTTGGCTGCCGAACGTTTTAACTTCTGTTCGAGGAAAGCGAGCTCTCTTTGTAATTTTACATAGCTGTTATAACGTTCTGCGGGCAAACTTCCATCCGCAAGGGCGATTTGTACGGCACAGCCGGGTTCGCTCCGATGCTTGCAATCCCCAAATTTACATGAATGCGCGAGCGTGTCGATGTCTTGGAAACTGGCTTCCAAACTATCCCCCTGGTCCCAAAGTTGAAATTCACGCATCCCTGGTGTATCAATTAAAATGCCTCCATGCGGCAGACACAACAATTCCCGGTGGGTTGTAGTATGGCGCCCTTTCGCATCGTCCTCCCGAATTTCTTGTACCTCCATCTTGCCGTCCCCCATAAGGGCGTTGATCACGGAAGACTTGCCAACACCTGAGGAACCAAGCAGGGCAGCTGTTTTTCCGTCTTCCAAAAGTGAGAGCACCTCATCGAGTCCTTCGCCGGAATGGCTGCTGATCGCAATCACATGGGTTCCGAAAGCGATGCTTCTTGTTTTTTCAATATAACTGCTGACATCCGTGCATACATCTTTCTTCGTTAACAAGACGACCGGATTAGCACCGGAATCGTACGAAGCGACAAGATAGCGTTCTAGCCGCCTTTCATTAAAATCTTGGTTTAACGACATGACAAGGAACACAATATCGACATTGGCAGCGATAATCTGCTCGGATATCGTAGAACCAGCGGATTTCCTGGTGAACAGAGAGATTCTTGGAAGGAGTGAATGGATGATTCCGCGTTGTTCACCTGGCATCCGCTCGACGGCCACCCAATCTCCGACGGCGGGAAAGTCCCGCCGTTCTGTCGCCGAATGTTCCATTGTACCGGAACAGACGGAAAGCCACTCTCCTTCTTCTGTTATGACACGATACATCCGTTTATGTTCGAGCGCCACCCTTCCAGGGAGACATTTCATTGTTATTCCTTCTGGTAAAGCAAACCATTCCTGCTCTCTGCGTACTGTCCAACCTAGCTGTTGTAAATTTGTCATTTCATTTCCTCCTGTTTATGCGAATCAAAAAAACCGTGGGTCCTGGATCGGACACCACGGCTTTCACGCGCATAACAGAAAAGACATATCGATCAATGCGATAGGTCAGGTGAAAGCATGGGTCCGATCCACGTTACAAATAATTGAGTGTAAGTAGTCTTATTCATATGCCAACACCTTCTTTCTATCAGTTTTATTAACAATAGCAAAAGTATCCACTATTGTCAATAAAGGCAAATAAAAAAACGGCAGGTTATGCCGTTTTTTTATGATTCATAGGATAATCCGGTCGGATCATTCACTTCTTCTTTCTCATGTTTCATAGCTTCCAAGTAAAGAATATGATGGCCTTCCACGTCTTTCACAGTGAATTCATAGCCTTGTTCAATAATCTTTTCACCCGGTACCGCTTCAAAACGTTCGGACATGAACCAACCGCCGATCGTATCGATGTCTTCTTCGACAATATGGATGCCTAACACATCATTGACATTTTCAATGAGCATCTTCGCATCAAAAATATAGTGGTCTTTATTAATCATTTGGACTTCCGGAACTTCATCCGTATCAAACTCATCCTGAATTTCACCGACGATCTCTTCGAGAATATCTTCAATCGTTACCAGGCCGGACGTCCCGCCATACTCATCCATCAGTACAGCCATATGGATCCGTTCCCTTTGAATTTTCAGCAATAGGTCACCGATAGACATGGTTTCAATCACACGGATGATCGGCTGCATATAATCAAGGACTGTCTGTTCACCAGTTGTTGGATCTTTAATATACGCTGTCAACAAATTTTTCATATTGATAAGTCCGATGACATGGTCTTTATCGCCGTCTGTCACGGGATAGCGGGTATACTGTTCGACGCCGATCATTTCAAACACTTCCGTTAAGGTCATGTCCTTCTCGATCGTCATCATTTCAGTTCGCGGCACCATAATTTCACGGGCCACACGATCATCGAATTCAAAGATGTTGTTAACGAATTTATATTCAGCTGGATTGATTTCTCCGCCTTTCAGACTATCCGATAAGATCATGCGCAGTTCTTCTTCGGAATGGACGACTTCTGATTCTGAGACGGATTTATAGCCTAGCATGTGGGCGATTCCTCTAGCTGCGCCATTCATTCCCTTAATGACGGGATACATGACATTGTGGAAAATGATCAATGGCCGCGAAACAGATAAGGTAATCGCTTCGGCACGCTGTATGGCAATAGTTTTCGGAGCCAACTCACCGACGACGACATGTAGGAATGTCACGACTGTGAACGCAATGGCGAATGAAAGGATTGTTGTCACGTTCGATGCCAATTCCAAGTGGGAAAAGACCGGATTCAAAAGCAGCTTGACTGTCGGCTCACCTAACATACCAAGCCCTAAGGCTGTTATTGTAATTCCAAGCTGGCATGCCGATAAATATTCATCCAAATTGCTGACCACTTTTTTCGCAGTCAAGGCTTTCCGGTTTCCTTCGGCAACAAGCTGATTGATACGTGTTGTCCGTACTTTCACTATTGCAAATTCACTCGCAACAAAAAATGCGGTGAGAGCGATCAAGGCAGCAAATGCTGCCAATCGTATGGCAATGTCCAAATAAGTTTACTTTGTCCCGCGCCCGAATGAGGGGTAGAACAAAGTGCACACCTCCTGTATAGGTAAAATAGTTAGTTAAGATTATGATAAATTATTTACAAGAAAAAAACAAATGATTTTGCCTGACTCCTGTATACTTGATAGAAGGGTGAGAGGAGGAGAATTCATTTGAGGATGACGAGATATTGGGAGATACTAAAAGCTTCCACCAAGCTTGGCCTGACGTCTTTTGGTGGACCAGCTGCCCATATCGGATACTTCCGGGATGAATATGTCAGAAAGAAAAAATGGTTGGATGATAAGATGTATGCGGACCTTGTGGCTCTTTGCCAGTTTTTACCCGGACCGGCAAGCTCTCAGGTCGGAATCGCGATCGGCCTGCTGCGCGGCGGCTTGCTTGGCGGCTTATTATCATGGATTGGCTTTACACTGCCGTCGGTATTGTTACTGATGGCATTTGCCTATTTTATGTCCACTGCTGCTTTTGATATTGGTTGGTTAAAAGGCTTGAAGATTGTAGCGGTTGCCGTTGTGGCGCATGCTCTGCTCGGAATGAGCAAAACTTTGACGCCTGACCGAAAGCGAATTACAATCGCCGTTTTGGCAGCGATCGCCACCTTATTAATACCAACAGCAATTGGCCAGATTGTGATTATCCTACTGGCAGGTTTGGTCGGTTACTACTCATATAGGAAAGAAAAGACCGGTGTGGTGGGGGACTTGACTCTATCATTTGGGAAACGGACCGGACTGGTTGCATGGATGGCCTTCTTTGGATTGCTGATCGCTTTGCCAATTCTGCGGCCGCTCTGGAATCAATCCTCATTCGCTATCTTTGATATTTTTTATCGGGTCGGTTCCATCGTTTTCGGAGGCGGGCATGTTGTCTTGCCGATGCTGGAAAGGGAAATTGTGCCGGGGGGCTGGATGGATGCGGAGACGTTCATCGCAGGTTATGGTGCCGCTCAAGCGGTACCGGGACCATTGTTTACATTATCGGGCTATTTGGGCCAATATATGAATGGCACAGCAGGGGCTGTCGTGGCTGTTGCCGCCATGTTCCTCCCGTCTTTTCTGCTCGTCATTGGCGCTTTGCCCTTTTGGACAGTCATTCGGTCAAAGCCAGGCATTCAAGCGGCATTAAAAGGAGTCAACGCGGCAGTAGTCGGAATTTTGCTTGCTGCCCTTTATAATCCTGTCTTTACCAGTTCAATACATAAGCCAATTGATTTTGCTATCGCATTGGCTGCGTTTGCATTGCTTGTGCATTACAAGCTGTCACCTTGGATCGTTGTCATCGTGACGACAGTTTTAGGAGCAGCTGCTTTTGGCATGTTTGGTTAAATGAATGGCCAATGTCCATCATAGGATGGGAAGTCAAAAAAATACCAGGAGCAAACTTCGCTCCTGGTGTATATCGTACATTGCCGTGGGGATGTATGACGTCAAGGGGAATGGCGCCAACTTTTCTTGCTAGTAACAGTATAATCAGAAATGTTGCAGACTATGCACTGCAATCGGGAGACCATTTCGGCCTTGCTTCTTTAATACCCGATGCTGAAGGGGCTGAAACCAAGCGTGACGCAGACCGGAAAAGAATGCGACAAGGAAACATTGTCCATCTTTTCCCGAATTTTTATTGACAAATGGGAATTGACAAGGTAATGTTGAATTATTCGAAAAACGAAATAGTAAAGGAGGCGCGGAAAATGAAACAAGTTAAATCTGTATTTCACCAACATCAAAATAATCCGTGCCGGCCAATTCGTTACATTATTCTCTAATCATATTTGGACGGCAAACTGCCGTTCCTTTTTTGAGCACACGCTTATTGTAGGAGGCGTGTGCTTTTTTGTCTTTCCAAATAAAATGGGTGTTGTCACGCATTGCGTGTAACATATAAAAATACAAAGGAAAGGAGTGCTGGCGATGACTTTCATCAAACAGCAACGGAAATTATTAAAAAAGGAATCTTTTGAAAGTGGATAGTAAGGAATCAGGGAAGAGGTAGATCAGTATGTTTTCAGTTTTATTTAAATTAAAGTGGTTTTTCAAGGAGAATCGCAAGCGGTATACAGTCGCGCTTATTTTGCTCATGATTGCGAATCTGCTCGTCATCTTGCCCCCTTGGATTATCGGCCAGGCCATTGATGCCATTCATACAGAGACGATGACAACCCGCTTATTAGCGCTCTTCATCGGCGGAATGTTTTTGATCATGGCCTTCACATATGTCGGCAACTTCGTCTGGCAATATCAACTGTTCGGCGGTGCCTTTGTCATTGAAAGACAACTACGGACTCGATTAATGCGGCACTTCTTAAAAATGACGCCCACCTTTTATGAGAAAAATAAAACGGGCGATCTGATGGCCCGCTCCACCAATGATTTGCGCGCCATTTCGGAAACAGCCGGCTTCGGTATTATGACATTAGTCGATTCCACGGCATATTTAGGCACTTTGATCATTACGATGGGCTTCGTCATCTCATGGAAGCTGACGCTCGCCGCTATCTTGCCGTTGCCAATCTTGGCATATATTTTACAAGTGCTCGGCAAGAAAATCCATGAACGGTATATAGTCGCCCAGGAAGCTTTCGGCGATTTGAATGACAATGTCCTCGAGGCGGTCGCCGGTGTCCGAGTGGTCCGTGCTTATGTACAAGAGCGTGCCACCGAACAGCGTTTTGCGGACATGACAGAGGACGTCTATAAGAAAAATATGCATGTGGAAAAGATCGACGCTCTCTTCATGCCGTTCTCCAAGACATTGACGGCTTTAACGTATATGATCGGGCTTGGTTACGGAGCTTATCTCGTTTCGATTGAAGATATTACGCTTGGAAAGCTTGTTACATTTAACGTCTATTTAGGAATGATTGTCTGGCCAATGTTTGCGATTGGTGAACTGATCAACGTGTTGCAAAGAGGAAACGCTTCTCTGGACCGCGTGATGGAGACGTTGGAGTACGAAGAAGATGTGAAAGATCCTGATCATCACGTTGAAGTGGAAAGACCGGAAAGCGTCGGATTCAAGGATGTCAGCTTCCAATATCCGATGTCGAGTGCCGTGAATCTCGACCATATCGAACTGCGGCTGGAACGGGGGCAGACTCTCGGAATTGTCGGAAAGACAGGAAGCGGAAAAACGACATTCGTTAAACAATTGTTGCGTGAGTATCCAGCGGGTGAGGGAGAGATCGCATTTTCGAATGTCTCTCTTCATTCATTGAAAAAGGAACAAGTACGCGATTGGATCGGCTATGTGCCACAGGATCACGTGCTGTTCTCACGCTCGGTACGTGAAAATATCCTGTTCGGCCGTCCAGAGGCGACAGACGCTGACATTGCCGAAGCCATTCGGCTCTCCCATTTCGAAAAAGACTTGGAGATGCTGCCAGCAGGTCTGGAAACGCTTGTAGGCGAAAAAGGCGTTGCCCTGTCAGGCGGGCAAAAGCAACGGATTTCTATTGCCAGAGCGCTTGTGAAAAATCCAGAGATTCTCATTTTAGACGATTCGTTATCAGCAGTTGACGCGAAAACGGAAGCAAAAATCATTGAGAATATCCAAACGGAACGGGAAGGGAAAACGACCATCATTACAACGCACCGTCTATCCGCCATTGAACATGCTGACTGGATCATTGTCCTGGATGACGGCCGGGTTGTGGAAGAAGGAACACATGAAGACTTGCTTGCGATGAATGGATGGTACAAAGAGCAATTCGACCGCCAGCAGATTGGGGAGGTTGAATAAGATGAGTACAGGAAAACGTTTATTACAATATGCATTGCATTACAAAAAGCTGCTTATTACAGGATTAGTATTACTGGGATTCGCGGTTGGCGCTGACCTGATGGGTCCGATGATCGCAAAAAAAATCATTGATGATCATATAGCGACAACGGTGGATGCGGCAATTAACTTTACACCGATCGCTAAGCTGCTTGCAGTCTTTTTCGGCTTGGCGGTTGTAACGGCTATATTACGGTATTTTCAGTACTTGCTGCTGCAACAGGCGGCAAACCGCATTATTCAAAGATTGCGGAATGAGTTATACAGTCATATCCAGACCTTGCCGATCCGGTACTTCGATAATTTGCCTGCAGGAAAGGTAGTCGCCAGAATAACAAATGACACGGAAGCGATTCGTAATTTATATGTTACAGTCGTATCGCAGTTTGCCATTAGCGGCATGTATATGCTCGGAATTTTCATCGCATTGTTTTATTTGGACCCGAAGATGGGGGCGATTACGCTCTTTGTTTTGCCTGTCCTTTATATTTGGATGAAGGCTTATCGCAAGTTCGCTGCGAAAGTGAACCATATTATTCGCAGCAAGAACAGTGAAATGAACGCGATGATCAACGAATCCATTAACGGAATGACGATCATCCAGGCATTCCGCAGGGAAAAGCAGATGGATCAGGAGTTCAACACGATTAATGAAGAGCATTACAGCTATCAAAGCAAGCTGTTGAAAGTTGAGGCGGCGACGTCTCATAACCTTGTCGATATTATTCGCTCTCTCGCTTTCGTATTCCTGATCTGGTATTTCGGCGGGGCTTCCTTGAATGCGGCAAGCGTTGTATCCGTCGGGATGCTCTATGCGTTTGTCGATTATATTACGCGATTGTTCAACCCAATTACAGGCATCGTCAATCAGTTCGCCCGTTTGGAGCAATCGCTTGTTGCTGCGGATCGAGTCTTTGAATTAATGGATCGGAACGGGGAGCAGGTGAGTGATGAAAAGATCGCCCGCTACCGTGGAAATGTCCGCTTCGAAGACGTCTGGTTTGCGTATAAAGAAGAGGAGTACGTGCTTAAGGACATTTCATTCGAAGCGAAACAAGGTGAAACTGTGGCGCTGGTTGGCCATACAGGGTCTGGAAAAAGTTCGATCATGAACTTGCTCTTCCGCTTTTATGATATATCGAAAGGCAAGATTACGATTGACGGCAAAGATATTAGCCAGATTTCGCGTCAGACCATCCGTGATCATATGGGGATTGTCCTGCAAGATCCTTATTTGTTCAGCGGAACTGTTGAGTCAAATATCAGCCTGGGAGATTCAAGAATTTCCCGCGAAAAGGTCCAGCAATCCCTGGATGCGGTCGGCGGGGAACGGGTACTGAAACACTTGCCAGGAGGAATCGATGAACCGGTTGTTGAAAAAGGAAGCACACTTTCTTCAGGACAGCGGCAATTGATTTCATTCGCGCGGGCGCTAGCCTTTGATCCAGCTATCCTCATTCTCGATGAGGCGACTTCCAATATTGATACTGAAACAGAGGAAATCATCCAGCATGCGATGGATGTGTTGAAAAAAGGGCGCACGACGTTCATCATCGCCCACCGTTTATCAACAATCAAAAACGCAGATCGAATTCTTGTATTGGACCGCGGGGAAATCGTGGAGCAAGGTACACATGATGAATTGCTAGCGATTGGCGGCCAATATGCACAAATGTATAAATTGCAGGCGGGCAATGGCTCGAAGGTAGGATAATGGAAAAGGAGGTCCGGGATATAGCCTGGCCTCCTTTTTGTGCGCTAACAAATGGATTTGAAAGCCTTCTAAACTGGATTTAGCGAAAGAGAAAAGAGAGGTAACAAGGGCGTAACTTGCAAAATCGATAGTCTCGTTGCGTGTCAGTTATTTTTTCATTTCTACTTGCGAAACTATTCAGTTACACGTATATTTAGATTATCGAAATAGTGTGTGCTGAAGAAAGTTGGAACCGGAAAATGAAATGGCTGTCGGAGTGGAAGCGAAATTTTTTATCGTTTAACCGGAACGTCCGGTTTTTTATGTTAGGCAATGTGCTCATCCAAATTGGGATGGGTGTTTTTATGGTCATGTACAATTTGTATATTCGCGAATTAGGCATGCCTGAGACGGTCAATGGAAAAGTCATTTCCATGACGGCTACGGCTTCGGCGATCATGCTGATTCCGGCCGGTTTCTTGAGTGACAAGCTTGGCAGGAAGTGGCTCATCGTCGGAGGTGCCGTTCTGACCGCAGCGACCTTGTTTTTCAGGGGGACAGCGGTGACCGAAGCCCCTATTATTACGGCTGCATTTTTGACAGGCCTATGCATGGCCTTTGTCCAAGTGTCCGGAATCCCGTTTTTAGCAGAGAATTCATCTCCTTCCGAGCGAGTTCATCTGTTTAGTGTCAACTTTGCCTTTATCACGGTCGCGAATGTTCTCGGAAGCTTATTTGGCGGAATTATTGCGGACGCATTGGAAAGCGTTTTAAAGATGAGCACAGTAGCTTCCATCCGGTGTTCGCTTCTAATTGGGGCCATTATATTTACCGTAGGGCTGCTTCCATTTTTTCAATTGAAGGAGAAGCCGAAGGAAGCGATTGAGAAACCCGAGGGCAGAACTACCAGCAATCAAAGAGCGGATGACAGCTTGAAACGCAATTTAATTGTCATTTTTCATTTCTCGTTCGCCAGTATGTTGATCGGTTTTGGTTCTGGTCTCGTGGTTCCTTATTTAAATCTTTATTTCGCAAACCGGTTTGGCGCCAGCAATTCCTATATCGGCTTAGTGCTGTCATTGGGTTCCGCTATGACGGCGGTGGCTGCAATGATTGGTCCGGCTTTGTCAAGGAAAGTCGGCAAAGTGAAAGCACTGATCCTCTTCCAGATTCTCTCCATTCCGTTTTTGATTTTAACAGCCTATACAACGTCCTTATGGCTGGCATCGCTAGGCTTCCTGATGCGCCAGGCCTTAATGAATGCAGGGAATCCAATTCAAAGCGCAGTGGCGATGGAAGTGGTGTCCGATAAGTATAAGGGACTGGCCAACTCGACAAATCAGATGGTCTTCAATCTAGGATGGGCGACCATGGGACCGATTGCCACGGGACTTGTCGTCAGCCAGGGCACCTATTGGGGATATGCCCATGCCTTCACGATTACTGCGGTGCTGTATGTCATTTCATCAATCTATTATTATTTCATTTTTGGACGAAGAAAGCTGGCGGAAGAATAAAAGCGGAATGGAATCATGGATTATATCAGACTGCAGTCACGCTCAAGACACTCTAGAGGTTGACTGCAGTCTTTATATTTTGGACGCAAGTTGTGGTTTCTCCTATGAACTGTTTGATTTTTATTGTGGATGGATGATTTTTAGATAGGCGGCGTCTGCTTATGCGAGCATGCAAGGAGAAGCTATTGTATTGATAAAAGGGAGAAAAGGAACGGGGGTTATGCGCGGGTGAGGGTTGAGTATGCGCGGGTTTGGATTGAGTATGCGCGGTTGTCACTCTTTAAGCGTGGGTGGGAGAAGAGTATGCGCGGTTACCACTCTTTATGCGCGGGTGTGGGTTTACTATGCGCGGTTGCCATTTTTTATGCGCGGGTGTGGGTTTACTATGCGCGGTTGTCACTTTTTAAGCGCGGGTGAGGGATGAGTATGCGCGGTTGCCACTTTTTAAGCACGGGTGAGGGATGAGTATGCGCGGTTGTCACTCTTTATGCGCGGGTGAGGATTGAGTATGCGCGGTTGTCATTTTTAAGCGCGGGTGAGGAATGAGTATGCGCGGTTGAGGGTTGAGTATGCGCGGTTGTCACTTTTTAAGCATGGGTGTGGGTTGGGTTGATCCGAGCAAGTCGCCATTTTTTATGGAAATGATTCACATTCCATCCTTCCCTTCATAACCTTCCGATTAAAAGACAACAAAAGGGTAGGAAATCAGTTTCACTTCCTACCCTTGATTGTTCATCGTTTTGGTTGCGTTTCCTTCCAAGCGTTTTGCTCTTCCGGTATGCGGCTTTTATCCTCGAAGACATTTTCTGTTTTCTGATCTTGGACTCTCAATTGTTCCTTTTCTTTACGCAGTTGTTCTGGCGATTTTTCTTTTTCCATCATATCTCCTCCTTATCAAAAGGTAGTATATGTGGAAATCTTCTCTTCATTCATATACATGAAACGTCATTAATTCATGGACCATTTTTTTGACGCTCTCTTCTTCGGTTGGCGTGGCGCCAGTCCATATGATCGTACCATCTGGCATGTAATCGCCTGTATAGCGTTGTTGTTTATAGAAGAAAGAAATGGTCCAGCCGGGCAATGTGCTTTCCCCATACATCGGTTTGAAGTTGAAATGCTGCAGCAACGAAATTGCTCCTTTCATATGGCAGCTTTCGCACGCATAGAGTGAAGAAATGAAAGCGAAAGGGTGCTGCCGTGTTTGTGAATCAATTGAAGCAGGCCATTGAAGACGAATATCGGTCTTATTATTTTTACAAATCCATGTATGAGCAGACGAATAACCAACTATGGCGGGATTTCATTCAACATGCGTATGAAGATGAAAAAAGCCATTATGAGATGATGCAACAGCTCTATTATATGCTGACGGGGACGTTTGTTCAAAATCCGCGAAAACCGGTTGCGTGCCATGATTTGAAAGAGTGCGCGAAGCGGGCGCTCGTTGATGAGTTGGATGCGGTCGAGCAGTATAAGATCATGTTGCTGAGCATTCCGTTTCAGCAGGCGTATAATCCGGTTTTTATTGCGATGCATGATGAGATGGAGCATGCCATCCGGATGTCGACCATTTACAATGCGTTGGGTGGATAACGACAGGGCTGTCTGATGTCAAACGACATTCATGACAGCCCTGTAGTGTTAGAGTTTAAATTGTCTGACAAGACCATTCAAGTTTTCTGCAAGCTTCGCCAATTGCTCAGAGCTCGCTGCGACTTCCTCCATAGAACTCGATGTTTGCTGGACGGAAGCCGATGTCTGTTCAACGCCTGCTGCAGCTTCTTGCGAAACAGAAGCGATGTCGTCAGCTGCTTTGTTCATTTGTATACTGTTATTGGCGATTTCCGTCAGATTGCCTGCGATTGTAGCAATTCCCGTTTCCATATCGGTGACGGCTTCGCTGATCCGCTCAAAGGTTTGGGATGTTTCCTTCAATTGATATGTACCTGCTTCCACTTCGCCATAGCCATCTTTTAAGGTAGTTGTCACGACATCCGTGTCTTGCTGTATCCGCTGGACGATGGATGAAATATCCGTAACCGATAGGGATACTTGCTCCGCCAGTTTCCGCACTTCGTCTGCTACTACAGAGAATCCGCGTCCCGATTCCCCGGCACGGGCCGCTTCAATGGCAGCGTTCAGTGCAAGCAGATTCGTCTGGTCGGCAATTTCTTTAATAGTCGAGACGAGCGAAGAAATCTCTGCAGAGTTATGCTGCAAGGTTTCCACTTTTTGCACCGACTCGCGGACAATCTGGTTGATCTGTTCCATTTGATTCATTGACGAATCCATAAGGCGGTTCCCTTCTGCAGCCATGTCGCTCACTTGGCGGGAATACCCTTGGATCCTTGAGCCGCTTTCATCTGTTTCTTGTACTTTTTGATGAAATGAAGCCATTAATGATGCGAGGTCGCCGGCATTTGAAGCCTGTCGTTCTGTACCCGCCGCTAATTCCTGCATTGTCATGGCCACTTGTGTCGATCCAGCCTTCACTTCATTGGCGGATTGGGTTAGTTCCTCGCTATGGGAAGCGACGGTATTGGCCACTTCATTGATTTGTTGCAGGATACTTTGCATCTTGGCATTCATCTCGTTTGTTGCGGCGACGAGTTGGCCAACTTCATCTTTCGATCGTGTATATAGCGGTTCTTGGCTGACATCGCCATCTGCGATTTCCCGCATACGCGCTGTGACAACATGGATCGGTTTTGAAATGGTCCGGGCTGTCAGTAAGGCGGTGATGATCGCAAGAATTGTAATGCTAATGGAAGTGAAAACGCCTATGAGAGAATTCTTTTGACTATGTTCCAGCATTTTGGCTCCCATTGCCTTAATGTCCGTCTCACGATCAATTGCCATTTTTTCATAACCGTCTTTTATTACTTTCAAATCATTGCTTGAGGTCATTAAATTTCGAAGGGCGATGTCTTTATTGCCCCGTTCATACTCATTGAAGACTTGCTCTGTAATGTAATTACGCCATTCAACTGTCTGTTTGATCAATTTGTCGAACTCTTCGCTGTCATCCAATGATCGGACAATATCCTCATTGGTTTTTCCTAGTTCAGTATATTGCTCAAACAGGTCCAAATAGACACTTTGCCCCGTCAGTAAATAGCCTTGAACGAAGGAAATTCGTGAGGAGAGTGTATTGGATAATAATTGATTGGCTATTAATAATTCCGTCTGCCGATCAATGATTTCTTCCATTTGCTTATTTTCACTTTTATTTGTGTAGAAATTGAACGTGCTATAGGTTGAAATCAATAAAATGACTATGCCAAAACCAGTCAAAATTTTCATAGCGACACTCTTGAATGCAAAACGCTTCACAATATATACACCTCTTATGGATTATAATGAGCCATTAGTAGCACATTTTATATAGATACCATAGAGGATGATAGCATGTCTATCAAACTATGTAAAGGTAAAAAAGATAGTATATTGGGCTTAATAGCATGAATTACAAATCTAGTTCCTTAATGAAATAATCGGGAGCCAAAAGCATACGGGGCCCGTACCAAAACATTTCGCCATCCACCAGAACGATTTCAGCTCCTGGAGCCAGTTTTTTGAATTCATCGAGATGCTTTTCCTTAAAAGGATAGGGCTCGGAAGCTAGGAAAATAGTATCCAGTCCGGCTTCCTGAAAGTCGGCCGGTGAGAGAACGGGGTAGCGCCCCTCCTTATGCAGGAAGGGATTCTGAAATCCGAGCCGTTGTAAAACATCTTGAATATACGTATCTTTGCCGACCGCCATATATGGTTTTTTCCAAATGACATAAGCTGCTCGAGCAGTCGGCCGAGTCGGCAGTTGGTCAAATCGCCTGTGGATTTCTGCTGCCAGCGTATCTGCTTGGAGTTTACGATCTGTCAAATCGCCTATTGTCTCGATCATGTGGTATGCATCCTGGATTGTTTGCACTTCCGCTACATACACCGGCACATGTTCCTCCAGCAACTCAGCCATCTCCTTCGTATTCTCCTCTTTTTCCAGAATAACCAGGTCTGGTGCCAATGCCAGAATAGCGTCCAGCTTCAAGTCCTTTGTCCCTGCGACAGCGGGAACCGATTGGACTTGATCTTCCGGATGTTTGCAAAAACGCGTTCTGCCGACAATCTGCTGTTCTAACCCGAGAGCAAACAATGTGTCCGTAATTCCCGGGCACAATGAGATGATCCGCTTAGGGGGGAACGGGAAGGAAACAGGACGGCCGAGTGCATCAATCACTTTTCTTATCATCTTCAACACCTACTTTATTATTCTTATGCAAAATGAATTTGGACAGCCTTTGCGACGTGCTCTGGCGCTTTTAAAGAAAGTGGTTCCCTGTGCAAATAATTAAAGACATTCATATCGCTTGTCTTCAACATGCCGATTGTCATTCGTGGAATAAGACGGACGTGAAACCGTTCCCCTTCAGAAGCAGAGAGGGGAATGAAGAAGCCTAAATTGAAGCTGTTAATGCCTGCTTGCTGGAAATAAGCAAAGAACGATGTTAAGCTTTCGGCTAAGCTTTCATAATGAGTGTCCGTCAACTCCTTGAAGGATGCCGCATCACAAATGCCGATAAAATCGGCATGGCTGACTGGCGCAAAAGCATGGATCCAGTCAATTGAGCCTTTCGTTCCAATCCAGCGTTCACCAAGTCTCTTTTCTTCCGCTGCCAACGTAGAATAATAGCAGACGCCTTCGCGCTCCTGAAATTGTCGGCTGAATGCTGCACTGCTCGCTTGGTAGTTGGTAGGATGTTCGGAAGCGAGTACATGGATATGCGGGTGGATTATACTGCCGCCAGAGGGTGGGAGATAGTTCCAGTTAATCGATGCATACGTAGTTTTTGAATCAAATTCCAACACTTTTTCCACGTATTGATGCGCCGTAATAAACGCTTCCTTCATAAGCGGTACTGTAAATTCATCCAGCTTCACATAATGTTGATCGCTCATCCGGACGACGGCGTTGTGCTTACTATAAGGGAATAAATTCGGAAAAGCGACGGCCTCGCCATGAACGAGGCGCCCGCCTTCAATCAATTCATCCGGGAATCGGGGCGTCGAATCATAGACATTTTCCGGACAAAAAGGACATTTCTTGCCCGTTGTCGCTGCTGCCTCCTCTGAGAAATCAGTTGGCGCGAAAGGAGCACCTGGATCAAAGAGAATACGGGCCGTTTCTCCTGTCAGCGGATCAAAACGAATTTCTGTCTTCCGGTCAATCAATTTGCCATCTTGCATTGGATCATGGAAAGTAAAATACTCCTCTTCTTTTCGAAACTGAATTTTCATGGTTTTCCTCCTTTATTCATGGACAGCGTTCCGAGCCGGCAGGACAGCTGCATCTTCGCTATGATAAAATCATTATATAATAGTTTACCAACAATTCTTGAAATAGTCACGGTGCTTAACTAGTTGAATAAGGGGGAATGTGTGTTGTTGCGATACAAGAAATTATTCGGGATATGTGTCCTGACAGTTGCGCTATCCGCATTGATCATACCGCAGCCAGAATACCATTTCGGCTGGCCACTCCGTTGGTTGAACTACTATGGCACAGAACCGATTACCTCATCGGCTGCCTTGTTTCAACCAGCCAACGTGAAGCATATGTATTTTGATTTATGGAATTTGGTTATTGGCGCATTGCTTTTATATTTTGCTCTCATACTTCTGTATAACATGCTTTCCAAAGTAATAGGTGAACAGACAGGGGAATCAAAACATGATTGAGTCAGCCACTTTTTACACGAATCAATTAAAAGCGATGAAACGGTTTTACGTAGATTTGCTGGAACTGGATTTGATCGACTGGACAGAGCACCAACTCACAATACGGGTCGGGGAGTCAAAGTTGACTTTTGTAGAAACAGAACAGCCCGCGTTTTATCATTTCGCCTTCAATATACCGGGAAATCAGTTTTCCATGATGAAATACTTTATTAAAGACAGGCTGTCATTGAATTGGGAAGATGGTCGGGATGAGGTGTATTTTTCGAGTTTTGACGCAGATTCAATGTATTTTGAAGATGCAGGGGGCAATATCGTAGAGCTGATCGGCAGACGAAAAAGAGACTTATTTGGAGATTTGACGAAGGAATCCTTTTTGAATATTAGTGAAGTCGGCATTGTGACGCCGGATGTCACCAAGGTCGGAGAGCAGCTTGTGGATGCGGGCATCCCTTTGCGGAAAGGGACTAACATTCATCCGGAAGAGCTGAATTTTCTAGGGAGAGGAGATACCTATATCGTACTTGTCCCCCCTGGAAGACGGTGGTATTTTTCCAAGAAGGCATCCGAGGTATACCCACTTGAATTGTCTTGGGATGGTGAGAGGATCGAAATCGACAAGGATGGTAATTGGATCCATCATGAATCTTAGATCAACAGACCTTATTCTTTTTTCCTATGCGCGAGTTCTGGTATAATGTAGCGGAACTATGTAGGAAAAGGTGAAGCGATGAATTTTATATGGACACTGCTGTTTATGGCGGCCATCGGAGCCTTGATCGGCGGTTTTACAAACCACTTGGCCATCAAAATGCTCTTCAGACCCCATGAACCGAAATATATCGGCAGTTGGCGCGTGCCTTTCACACCCGGGTTAATTCCAAAACGCCGTGATGAATTGGCAAAACAATTAGGAAAGACCGTAACAAATTATTTATTGACACCTGAGACCTTCCGGAAGAAATTGCTGACACCGGAAATGGAGACAAAAGCAACACAATTTGTCCAAGAAAAATTGGACCAGCATATTCTCCGTTCCGACAAGACATTGAATGATTGGCTGGCGGTTGCCGGTGCTTCCGATCTTGCAGTGAAGGCAGAAGGGAAAATCATGATTGTCATCGATGAGCAATTGGCATTGGTGCGCCGAAAATTGACAAACGGGACAGTCGAGGAAGTTGTGCCGGAACAATGGCTTCAGCAGGCAAGCGGACATTTGCCGACAATTACGAATCACATACTGCAAAGTGCGGAGAAGTATATTGATTCCTACGAAGGAAAAGTAATGTTTCAGAAACTGATCAATGATTTTCTGGAGTCCAAAGGAACATTCGGCGGGATGTTGAATATGCTATTCGGAGATTCCAACTCCCTCGTTGAGAAAGTTCAACGCGAAGCATTAAAATTCATCTCAGCCCCGGGAACATACAATTTGGTACATTCCTTGCTGGAAAAAGAATGGATCAAGCTGACGAAACGGCCGATGGAAGAGTTGATCGGCAGCTTTGATTGGGATGGACTGTTTCTTTCCGTCAAATCATATGCTAAAAGGGAGCTTGCTTTGGAAGAAAGGTTGGATAAGACGTTGGCAGATTACTGGCCAGCTGGTTCCGATTGGACTTCCACTCATATAACGCCGAAACTTGTCGGATTCGCATTCGATCAGGCAGAAAAGCAGTTGGAGGCATCGTTGGGCAGATTGAAGCTGGATGAAATTGTTCGGGAACAAGTTGATTCATTCCCGGTTGCCGTTTTGGAAGACTTAGTATTAGGCATTTCAAAACGGGAATTTAAAATGATTACCGTCCTGGGCGCTTTGCTTGGCGGGCTCATTGGAATTGTCCAAGGCTTGATCGTATTTTTCACAACTTAATGAAGGGGGAACTAGTAATGGCTGTCAATATTTATGACGATGTAAATCGATTGGAAGCAACACTGCGCAAGACGGAGGAATTTGCGGAAGTTCAACGAGCGATTGAAGAAGTGAAAACAGATACAAACGCATTGGAGCTTTTCAAAAGCTTCCGCAATATTCAAGTGACATTGCAGGAGAAGCAGATGAAGGGCGAAGAGATCGCACCGGAAGAATTTGAATATGCACAGAAAACAGCTCAACTGGCGCAACAAAATGAGAAAATCATGAACTTGCTGCAAGCAGAAATGAAGCTGAGCGGGTTGATTGAAGAGGTGAACCGGGTCCTCATGAAGCCGGTGCAAGAACTGTACGAAACTATATCCTAAAGAATTGGCGGCCTGTTACAGGTCGTTTTTCTTTTTGAAGAAGCGGTTTTTATGGTTTTTTGATACAATATGGAAAGATCATTTGAGTAATCAAGGAAAGTTGGTACTTCATTTGCAAAACATCATTATACAGCAATCGTTTCCGCAAGATTGGATCCGCATGTTCACCCATCTGGCGAATCTATTTTTTGAAGAGGCGAAAATTGAAATAGAAGACACGGACAATGCCATTCAAGTTGAGTTTAACGTCAAGCAGGTGGATGGCACATGGAGAGGCGAATCGACATTACAATGGAATGGGAATACGTATCACTCCAACTTTGTTGAAAAGCAGGAGGATGGGGATGAAAAGCTGCGCAACCGGCAGTTAAAACGGGTGTACTCCCATCTTTTCCTCGATTCGTTAGAGCAAGCGACAGACATGGAACAGGCTTGGGGTATATTGACGGGCATCCGTCCGACAAAACTCTATCATAAATACCGAAATGAAGGCTATTCGGCCGCCGATACAAAGAAACTGTTAATGAAGCAACATCGAATTTCACAGGAGAAGGTCGATTTGCTTGCGAAGATAGTAGACGTACAATTGGGAGCGATTCCCGATTTGCATAATTTGCGGAATGAAGTCAGTTTGTATATCGGGATTCCGTTCTGTCCAACGAAATGCGCCTACTGTACATTTCCAGCTTATGCGATCCATCGAAAAAATGGACGAGTCGAGTCGTTTCTGGATGGGTTGCATGAGGAGATCCGAGAGATCGGCAAATGGCTCAAAGAACGGGATATCCACATTACGACCATTTATTTTGGCGGAGGCACGCCGACAAGCATAGAGGCGGACGAGATGGATGCGTTATATCAAACGATGTATGATTCCTTTCCACATATGACAGAAGTGCGTGAAGTGACGGTGGAGGCAGGACGTCCAGATACCATTACTCCTGAAAAGATCGATGTGCTGAAAAAATGGGGAATCGACAGGATCAGCGTCAATCCGCAATCGTACACAGACGAGACCTTAAAAGCGATCGGCCGCCATCATACGGTCCAGGAGACAATCGACAAATTTTGGTTGTCCCGTACGATGGGAATGCGCAATATCAACATGGATCTCATCATCGGCTTGCCAAACGAAGGGTTGGATGAATTCGAGCATTCCTTGAATGAAACCGAGAAGATGCAGCCGGAATCTCTGACAATCCATACGCTTTCATTCAAACGGGCCTCCGAAATGACCCGGAATAAAAACAAATACCGGGTAGCCGACCGGGCGACAGTCGAACAGATGATGAAACGGGGCGAACAATGGACCGATGCAAACGGCTATGTCCCGTATTATTTGTACCGCCAAAAAAATATACTTGGCAACTTGGAAAACGTAGGCTACGCCAAACCGGGGGAAGAGAGCCTCTACAATATTCTCATCATGGAAGAAGTCCAAACGATTATCGGCATCGGATGCGGAGCTTCCAGCAAATTCATGGATCCAGCGACCGGTAAAATTACCCAATTCCAAAATCCCAAAGATCCAGCTGCCTATATTTTAACGTTTGAAGAATACATCGAGAAGAAAATCGAACACTTGGAGCGGATTTTTCCAAATCGTCCAGTGGTGATCTAAGGGTTGTCCAGTTCATACAGAACTGTCGTGAAAGTCAGTGAACACTGGTTTTCTACGGCAGTTCTTTTTTTAAATGAGATGTATTTCAAGTGTTTTTCTCTCTTTTCCTTTCAGTTCGGTACTTTACTGGCAGGGGTGATTGCAGGTAATTTGCGGATCGGAGTGTGTTGTGCGCGGTTGCCGGGATTTATGCGCACGTGGACTGCTGTTATGCTCGAGTTGCGGGTAGGTATGCGCGGCTATCCCGGTTTAATGTACGCTTAGGATTTATCTAGAAGTTGACCGATCCGTGGGCGATTCAAAAAGTTAGAGAACATGAGATTTCGCGCTGAATGCCTTTGACCATTCGAGGTTTCGTTAGTAGATAAACACTTCAATGTCAGATGTCATGAGTCGCGGATGAAGTTATGCGCGGATTAGAATGTACAATGCGCGGCTGTCCGGATTTATGCGCGCCTGGACTGCTGTTATGCTCGGGTCGCGGGTAGGTATGCGCGGCTATCCTGGTTTAATGCGCGCTTAGGATTTATCTAGAAGTTGACCGATCCGTGGGCGATTCAAAAAGTTAGAGAACATGAGATGTCGCGCTGAATGCCTTTGCCCATTCGAGGTTTAGTTAATAGATAAACACTTCAATGTCAGATGTCATGAGTCGCGGAGGAAGTTATGCGCGGCTTGGAGTGTGCAATGCGCGGCTGTCGGGATTTATGCGTGGCTGCCGGAGTTTATGCGCGCGTGGACTGTTGTTATGCTCGGGTTGCGGGTAGGTATGCGCGGCTATCCCGGTTTAGTGCGCGCCTGGGTTTGTTTGTGTAATGCTCCCGGTCCGTGGAGAAGTAAAATGTTGTAGAACATGAGATTTCGCGCTGAATGCCTTTGACCATCCAAGGTATAGTTAGTAGTTAAGCACTTGAATGTCAGATGTCATTTGTTGTGGAGGAGGCAATGCTGCGCAGTTCCTCCGGTTTTATGCGTCTCCTAAGTATCGTTGTTACTTTCCACAGGTAAAAGGGTTTTGCCAGAGGATGCCGAATAATACATTATGAACAGCTATTCATTTTAAAAGGGGTGTCATGATGTATCAGACAATCAGATTGGCTAAAGAGGGAAGACTGGCGAGATTGTACTTAAATCGTCCAGAAGCAATGAATGCGATGGATGATGTAATGATGAAGGAGTTGGCGGACGTCTTTGAGGCATTGCAAAACGATACGTCTGTGCAAGTGCTGATTCTGCAGGGGGAAGGCCGGGCTTTTTCGGCAGGAGGAGATATTAAAAAAATGATCGACCCGGATTCTCCTATGGATATCGGAAAGGTCATGGTGGATGTGTCGCGTTTGGCCAAAGGCTTATACAGTTTGCCGCAAATTACAATTGCAGCTATCCATGGGGCGGCCGCTGGGCTTGGATTCAGCATGGCGCTAGGATGCGATGTACTGATTGCCGAAGAGAATAGCAAAGTTGCAATGAATTTTATCGGCATCGGCTTAGTGCCGGATGGGGCAGGTCACTTTTTCTTAAAGGAGCGGATCGGCGTACCGAAAGCAAAGCAACTCATTTGGAAAGGGGATGTGATGACTGGTTTCCAGGCCGAGGCTAAGGGACTTGTTGATCAGCTGGTCCCTAGTGGTCAATTGGATCAGGCGGTTTCCGGATTGGCTGCTCAATTGTTGGCTTCTCCCATACAGGCTATGCTGGCGACAAAGAAGATTTTGCATGCACCGAAGATGAACGAATTAGAGGAAATACTTCAGATGGAAAGTGAAGCACAAGTGAACATGCGTAAAACGTCAGACCACTTGGAAGGAATACAAGCATTCATTGAAAAAAGGCATCCTGCCTTTAGAGGTCAATAGATGGAAAAAATTACTGCAAAATTATATTGAATTAAAGGTTTATTCCCACTTAGAATAGGTTATATATGTACTTGCATAGATGTATAAGGGGGAGCAAAAAATGGACCGTATCTTCACCAATGAAGCTGCTGATAGGTTTTTTGAGGAAAATAAAGATTTATTTGAACAAGAACTTTTGAATGAAGCCGTCAATGTCAGAGAGAAAATAAATGACATTCTTGAGATCGGCAATATTGATTTGATTAACAACGCCCATCAGCTTGTGTCCTATATTCTAGAAGGAAGAGAAAACGAGTTGCTCGCATTCGCGAAGCAGGAAGGAATTGCTTGGGCAACCCACTCACTCACCCTATCCTTTAAGCTGGAATGGGTACAGGCCATTAGAAGAACACTTTGGTCTTTTATAAATAAATTTACGGAAGCACGACCTTACGAGTACGATTTTTTCAGTTTGGAAAAGCAGATTAACAATCGCTTGGATACGTTCTTGAATGCATTCTTTATTAATTATTCCACCTACAAAGATTCATTGCTTAAGGCGCAGAGGGAATTGGTTGAGAATCTTTCCGTTCCCATCATTCCCATTACACCGCACATTTCTATTCTTCCTTTGATCGGCACAATTGATTACTTTCGAGCGAAAGTGATGGAAGAAAAAGTGTTGACGGAAATTGGACGTTTACGTATTCAAACGTTATTTATGGATTTATCAGGCATCGCAAATATGGAGTCTGAGGTCATCGATCAATTAATGAAGATTATTGATGGAGCCGCGATGATGGGATGTCGTACGGTGATCACAGGGCTTCGGCCAGATGTTGTGCGCAATGTCATCCGACTTGGTGTCCGATTTGATGAACAGACAGAAACGATTGGTTCTTTGCAGCAAGCCCTGCAAGCGTATCTTTTGCGATAACCTATTTTGCACACCCGTTTCCACTTGGAAACGGGTGTTTTTGATGAGAAATCGCACTGTTGGCCCGCGCCAGTTGAAGCTTCCTTTAATGAACTATGTATCTTCTGCGTTATCCTATGTTAAAAACCCGTTTCCACACTTGGAAACGGGTTTTTAAACATAGAACATTGCTGCCTGCTTATTTAAGTCCTCTTGAACGGTATTTTTCTGCTGTATCCCGCCAGGAGAAGTAGCCTTTTTCAATCGCACGAATGAGCAGTTCCGCAGTCGCAATATTCGTTGCCAGTGGAACTCCATAGACATCGCATAAACGTAAAAGGGCGCTGACGTCCGGTTCATGAGGTTGGGCAGTCAAGGGATCACGGAAAAAAATAATGAGATCCAGTTCTCCGGTTGCGATCATCGAGCCAATTTGCTGGTCGCCGCCCAGTGGTCCGGACATGAGCCGGTTGACGTGCAAGTCTGTTTCCTCCATGATGCGTTTCCCCGTTGTTCCTGTCCCGTATAACGTATATTGCGAAAAGATGTGTTCATAGGCAATGGTGAAATTCACCATTTCATCTTTTTTTTGATCGTGTGCGATAAGTGCGATGTTCATAGAGGTACCTCCGGAAGTCTTTTTTTCAGTATATCACGTATGGAAGAGCAATAGCTTCCCTGCTGGTGAAGCCAGTCGGTGGGTCTGTTCGTTCAAGTTTCTCTCCTCCAGCAGAACGCGTCCTTTTTCCTTCGCTTCCTCGTCCGTTGCCGCAGTAAATGTCTCCTCCGTCAACAATTCCCCGTTTTTCTCATACGCTGTCAATTTATAAGTCCTCATTCGTCCCATCCCTCCGTTCGATTTTCTCTATTATACAACTTCGGGATAATAAATGAATAGTGATTCATTCGGATGATGAAAATAAATTGTAAAGGTCGCTTGACAATGCATAGAAGGTAAAGTAAACTTTACGTAAAGTTAGCTTTACGTAAAGGGGACTTTACAATTTGAAGGGAGGAGCATCCAACTGAATAACTTGATAAAGGAAAAGAGGACCGAGATGGGGTGGACGCAAGACGATCTTGCAGAGAAACTGGATGTTTCCAGACAAACAATCATTTCCTTAGAAAAGGGGAGATATAACCCCTCCCTCATTTTAGCCTTTAAAATTTCAAAGCTCTTTGCTTGCAGAATTGAAGACATTTTTTTACCGGAGGAGGAATGACTGTTGTACGAAGAATTCGATATATGGGCATTTTTGTCGGGGCTGCCGTTAGGATTGGCCATTGCCGGTATTATCCTTTATTTCAGTTGGAGAAAAGGGAAGAAGGAGCGCAGGTATGATGAACGGTATACGAATGTTCATCGACAGGCGAAGTCGATATCCTGGGGAACCACGACAGTTGCGATTTTAGTAGCCTGGGCGATTGTTATGATTGTCGAAGGTTCCCAATTAGCATTTTTCGTATTAGCTGGCTTATGGGTAGTCCATATGGTTTCCTATGGAATTGGCGCGGCAATCGCGAGTAAACAAAATTAGTAAGGGGGCTCCTTATGATTCTATCAGGAGAAATGATTTCTGGTTTTATATCAGGATTTGGTATTGTCCTGTTAATCGCTTTGTTCTACTTCTGGAAAGGCAGGAAAGAGCGAAGGTTTGACGAACGGTATGAAACGGTGCATGCAAAAGCGAGGACTATTTCGTGGGGGATTACAGTCATAGTACTTGCACTTATGTGGCTCGGCGCTTTGATTTACGAAGGAGCATCCCTAGCATTTATCCTTCTTGCCGCAGCATACGGTATTATGCTCCTATCATATGGCATAGCGGTTTTTGTTTTGAATAAAAAATTATAAATGAAACGAATCTTTAATCCGTACCGTAAGTAGGATAGAAGAAAGAGAGAGGGGAACAGTATGACGCTACTATTAAATAATGTTACAAAAAAATTCGGTGATTTCACGGCCGTTGACAAGTTAGATTTGACTGTACAAGAAGGGACAATGTACGGATTCCTGGGAGCGAACGGAGCTGGGAAAACGACAACCTTCCGAATGGTGTTGGGGCTATTGACGCCGAACGAAGGGACCATTACATGGAATGGAAAAACGATTTCCTATGCAACAAGCCCTGAGATAGGATATTTGCCAGAAGAACGAGGATTGTATCCCAAAATGAAAGTCGAAGATCAGCTCGTCTTCCTAGGAGAGTTGCGAGGCATGAAAAAGGCGGATGCCAAAAGGTCGATCGACCAGTGGCTTGAACGCTTCGAGGTGCCGCAATATAAAACCAAGCGGGTGGAAGAGTTGTCGAAAGGGAATCAGCAGAAGATCCAAGTGATTGCCGCTTTGATGCATAATCCCAAGTTGCTCATATTGGATGAACCCTTCTCCGGACTTGACCCGGTCAATGTTGAAATGTTAAAAAGCGCAATTCTTGACTTCCGGAATAACGGGGCCACCATCGTGTTTTCTAGCCACCGGATGGATCATGTGGAGGAGTTATGTGAACAGCTCAGCATCATCCATCGCGGCAAGCAAATTGTCCGCGGCTCATTGCGCGATGTGAAACGGTCGTTTGGACGACAAAATGTCCGGATTAAATCAGATCACGATTTAACGGTGTTGGAAGCAATTGATGGGGTGCAGGGCTTTACAAAATCGATAGAGGGCGGCGTATTCCAAATCGAGGATGAGCGGACTGCGGAAAAATTACTTGCTGCCGCACTGCAGTTGGGGCCGATTCGGCATTTTGAGATTGAGGAGCCGTCGCTGCAGGAAATTTTCATAGCAAAGGTAGGGAAAGAACATGCGTGATTTTTGGATTATCTTTAAACAGGCGTTTGTTACCAAGGCAAAGGCAAAATCATTTACTATCACAACAGCGATCATGGTTGCGGCGATTTTCATATTTGCCAATATTGGAAGCATCATTGACAGTGTGAAAAATATCACAGGCGATGATAAGACCGCAAATGAGCTGAATGTCATTGACAATAGCGGTGTGCTCTTTCCATTGTTGAAAGCAGAAATTGAGGCAGCTGATGAAACATTATCACTTGTCGATTCTAAAAGTACGGAAGCTGAACTTGAAAATGAAGTAAAAGAGGGAGCCATCGATTCATTTGTGACATTGGACTTAAATGAAGCGAATACGATTCAAGCGAAGTATATGACGAAAAGTGTCATCGATTTTGATTTTCCTAGACAGATTCAAGAAGCACTGCAATCCGTCCAGACGCAAATGAATGCGCAGCAGTTGTCATTGACTGGAGAACAAGTTCAGTCCCTCTTCGCACCGATCCAGTTTGAACAAAAGAATATATCGGCATCCGCGAAATCGGAAGAAGAGTTAATGCAGGCAGGTGTATTAGTTTATGTGTTGATGTTTGTCATTTACATGTCTGTTATCATGTATTCCAGTATGATTGCGATGGAAGTCGCTACAGAGAAATCGTCTCGTGTGATGGAGATCCTGATTTCCAGTGTATCGCCAGTAAAGCATATGTTTGCGAAGGTGTTCGGTATTGGAACGCTCGGCATTTTGCAAATCATTATTTACGGTTTGGCAGGCTACATTGCTTTCACTACGGCGAAAGCGAAAGAAACAGGCGGTTTTCTTGATATGCTGGATCTATCGAATATGAATGTTTCCACTTTGGTTTATGCCGTTGTATTCTTCCTGCTGGGCTATTTCTTATATGCGACGCTGGCGGCATTGCTCGGTTCGCTGGTCAGCCGGACAGAAGATGTGCAGCAGATGATTTTGCCGATGTCATTGCTGATCGTGGCAGCATTTCTTATTGCCATGGCAGGACTCGGCAATCCAGAGCTTGGTTTTCTGAAATACGCATCGTATTTCCCATTCTTTACACCGCTTGTTATGTTCTTGCGAGTTGGTATGTTGAACTTGCCGCTATGGGAACCGCTAGTATCAATCGGCATTATGATTGTCACGATCTTCTTGCTTGGCTGGTTCGGTGCCCGCGTTTATCGCGGCGGTGTACTGATGTATGGTCCATCCCGTTCCTTGAAAGACATTAAAAAAGCGGTACAGCTAGGAAAAGAATAAAAGAAGGAACGTTTTCTTGGGGCAACCGATTCGGTTGAGGGGGAAAGTTTTTAAATACACTCTAGACAGGGACACCATTCACAGAAGAATGGGTGTCCCTGTTTTCGTTGACATCTCGTTGTTCACATCTTTTCAACCTAAGCGTTTTTTTCGGTTGCCTATTGGGGTAGTATCACTAGCTAAATTGTTTTTTGTTGTCTCCTCTTAAAGAAACCCCTTATTTTCAGAACGCTTCCTTTTATTTTTCTGTTTCTATTAGGGATTGATATGGTAAAATAGGAACAAATATTCGTTTTGTGAAGGAGGATTGCAATGTCTACTATCCGTTTTATCCATACAGCCGATCTCCATCTTGGAAGCCCTTTTAAGGGGATGACCGATTTGCCCGCGTCCCATCTGGAGTCTCTTCGGAGTAGCACGATACAGGCATTTCAACGGATGATCGAGCATGCTCTCGTTTCAAAACCGGATTTTGTGCTCGTTGTAGGCGATTTGTATGATGGGGAAGATCGGAATTTAAGGGCGCAGTTGAAGTTTCAAGAAGGAATGGAAAAGCTGCACGAGGCCGGCATTCCCGTTTTCCTTTCTCATGGAAATCATGATCATTTAAGTGGTTCGTGGACAAGAGTCGCCTTGCCTCCGAATGTTCATGTTTTTGACGACACAGTGGAAACGGCGCGCATTCAATTGAACGGGCAGGACGTGTTGATACATGGTTTCAGCTACAAAGAAAGACATATTCGAACGCCGATGATCCATCACTATCCAAAAGCGGCAGGGGACAATATTGAAATCGGCATGCTGCATGGCAGTGTGGCGGGAAATGAGACCCATGCTGTGTATGCCCCTTTTACAAAGGAGCAGCTTCTGGAAAAGCGATATGATTATTGGGCGCTTGGACATATTCATCTCCGTCAAAAACTGCACCAAGATCCGCCGATCATTTATCCAGGCAATATACAGGGGCGGCATCGGAATGAAAAGGGGATGAAGGGATTTTATGAAGTGGAATTATCGAAAACCGAAACAGCTCTTCGATTTATTCCGACATCTGCCATTCTGTTTGAGCAAATTGAAGTGGAGTGTTCCGGTATTCGTCATGCCAATGAGTGGTTAAAGCATTGCTGGGAAGCATTGGAGACGAATGAAACGAACATAGGCCGCATCGTGGAGTTGCGCCTTACCGGGGTGGACACGGAGACCGAGGAGTTGTTCAGACAGGCACCGGAGAATGAGTGGCTGGAAGTCCTGCGCGAACATTTGGATGAGGTGGAGCCATTCATCTGGATCCGGAGTCTGGAAATCGAACGGCGTTCCGCTAGTTTACATACTACACCAAATGGAATGGTCGATTCCATTCTGGCAACGATGGAAGGATGGGCGATTGAAGATTGGCAATCCACATTGCAAGAAGTGTACCAGCATGTCCGAATCAGCAAGTATTTGGAAGTGCTTGATGAAAAGGACGTCACGCGCATTAAACGGGATGCCAAACAGTTCATCGAAAATGAATTGGTCCGAATGGAGTGAGGTTAGGAAATGATTATCCGGAAATTGGTCATCTATGGGTTTGGCAAACATGAAAACGTCTCAATCGATCTTCAGAATGGAATCAATGTACTGTATGGCCAGAATGAGGCCGGGAAAACGACAATCCAGCAATTCCTGCTCCATATCCTCTTTGGGTTTCCCCAAAAGAATCATGTTTTGCAACGATACGAACCCAAAACAGGCGGAAAATATGGTGGACAAGTCCATATCGATGATCCGGACGCTGGTAGATGTATTATTGAAAGAGTTCGCGGAAAGTCTGCCGGCACCGTTACAGTTCAATACGAAGATGGCTCCGTTGGGGGAGAGGAAGCGCTCCGACAGCTTTTGCGGCACTATGACCGCTCCTCGTTCGAGGCCATCTTTTCCTTTTCACTCCTCCAGTTGCAGGGATTTGAGAAAATGGATGAGGAACAATTAAGCCGCACGCTTCTTGCATCGGGCACAACGGGTGTGGATGCGTTGCTGCAACTTGAGTCGAAGCTGGAAAAGGAAATGGGGGAATTGTTTAAAAAGAATGGCAGAGTCCCAGAAATGAATGTCCGATTGGCCGAACTTCGTGAAATGGAGAGAGCGTTAAAAGAAGAAAGGGAGCAGGCCGACGAATATGCTCCTGCTGTCAATCGTATGATGACCATTGACAGCATTCTAGAAGAATTAAAGGTTGAAGAACGGGAATTGGAACACCAGCGCAAGACGATAGATTCGCAACGGCAAGTAATGCCATTGATTGAGAAGGAAAAGGGATTGATGGCCCGATTGGAGCGAAATGCCGTTTCGAGTTTTCCGACTGATGGCATACGGCGATACGAGGTGATCAATAACAAGTTGCTTGATGTTTTGGCAAGAAGGCGAGTCATCCAAAATGAGCTCGAAAAAGTTGCGGACACAAGCGGAATGCGGGAACAGAACATGCTCGTTCGGCTGGAACGGCTTGTAGCCTGTGAGAGTGAATGGCATCAGTGGCGTTCTGCTAAAAGGACGGCAAGTGAGGAGATTCGTTCACTACAGGGCAAACGGAATCGTTTCTTTGCCAGTCTCGGCATCCGAGAAGAAGAAAAAGCGGCTCTTGTGCTTGCAGCGGATGTTTCCATCCAACAGGAGAAGAAACTGCTTTTATTGTTGGAGCAATTACAACAACATAATAAACAACTGGATTATTTGAAAAGGCAGCTTGCCCAGTTGAAGAACGAAGAGACTGCGCTTGACTCAGATAGGAAACGATTGGAGCAGTCGGCCCCAACCGTCGAGGAAAGTAAGAAGTGTGCCGAATGGCCACAACTGCAGCAGCGCCTTGCTGAAGCTAAAGCGTTCATTCGACTGAATGACATGCCTTCCGGAACTATACGAATTATTCCCGCGTCTATGCTGCTAATGGCAATTCTTTTGGCTGGTGTGGGCGTTGTCAGTGAACAATGGATGATGATCTTTTGCAGTGTGCTGTTGGGCGCTGCTGCCGTTTTGATCCATAGCAGATTGCGAAAAACAAGTCCTGCTGACGTGAAAAGAAAAGAGATGGAACAATTGATTGCGCGACATGCGAATGAGGAAGAACTGATGGACGCGCTGATTCAAAAAGTGGATCATTATCTACGGAAAAAGGAAGCAATTGAAAATGCTTCACTGGCGGTTGAGCGGAATAAGAAGATCTACCGGGAAGAGCTTCATGCCGCACAATCGGGGGTAGAGCACACGACAGATCAGCTCCATGGTTTTCTTCAGGCGTATGGGTTTGAGGAACTGCCCAGTTTGCCGATCATTCCAGAAATCTTTCGGATGATCAGGGAGTTGCAGGAAGTGGGTAGGGAGTTGGAGTCTGCCCAAGACAGCAAACGGAATGCCTCCAGCAAAATGGCAGTATGCTTGGAGGAGGCCAGCGGTGTATTAGGGAAAGAAGTTCCAGAAGAAACACTATTCGAGCATCTTCGCAATGAATTGATGTCGCAGAAAGAACGGCTGGAGAAGCAGAAAGCAGATTCTCAAAAGGTGAGTGATTTGCAAGAGGAACTGGAGCAGCACGATCAGACAGTTGAAATGTTGCAAGTACAGCGAGAGGCGCTATTGACAGAGGCGGCAGCGGCATCCGAGGAAGAATTCTATAGCGCGTTTGATGTGTACCAAGAGACAGAATTGGTAAGAAGGCAATTGGACGATGTGAGGAACCAGCTTTCTGCATATGACCGTTCAGCATGGCCAGCTGAACTTACGATTGGCGGAGTGGAAGAGACGGCAGGATACGTGGCAAACCGGTTAGAGGAGATAGCGGAACAGCAATCAAAATTGCTGGAAGAGAAGGTACACTTGGCGCATCTGACCGAGCGGCTTGCAGATAATGACACCTATGAACGCATGTTGCAGCAGTTTGAAAATAAACGTGCTGAATTTTCACAGCTCGCCCATAAATGGTCCTCCAAAAAAGCTGTAGCCGAAGCGATCCGTCAAACGATGGCTGAACTGAAGGAAAAAAAGCTGCCGGGTGTCTTACGGCAGGCCAGTCTCTACTTTTCAGAATTGACTGGAGGGGCCTATAATGGTTTAACGGTTGGAGAAGAGGGATTGTTCCGGGTAATCCGCGAGGACGACAATATGCTGTTTCCGATTGTGGAATTAAGTCAGGCGACCAAGGAACAGGCATACATCTCCTTACGGCTGGCATTAGCCGAATCTTTGCGGGGAACAGCACCATTTCCTATCATGATGGACGACCCGTTTGTTCATTTTGACGGCATACGTCTTTCTCGTATGATAAAATTGTTGAAGAGATTGCAAGCGGAGCACCAGTTCATCTATTTTACTTGTCACGAAATGATGACGAAACACTTGCATCAGGCAACGATTATTACTGTTTCCAAACTAGGAAACAATCAGGGGGCGGTTCTTCAATGAAAAAAATATTAGAGCATCAAGTCGGTGAACCGGTTGATCTTTTTCTGCTCATTAAACAATCCGTAAAAGGGATTACACAACAAGGCAGTCCTTTCATGACATTGATTCTTCAAGATAAAAGTGGAGATATTGAAGCGAAGTTATGGGACACAGGAGAAGAGCAGGAAAAGATGTACGCTGCAGCAACGATTGTAAAGGTTGGCGGGGAAATACATGATTACCGGGGGAAAAGTCAGTTGCGCATCAAGAGCATCCGTCCGGCAAAGGAAGAGGAAGGCATCTCCATTTCAGACCTTGTGCCGTCAGCTTCTAAAAGCAAGGAAGTACTGTTTGAGGAGCTTCTGCAATTCTTCTTTGAAATGAAGAATCCCGATATTCAACGCATTACCCGGCATTTATTGAAGAAACATCAGGCGGATATTATGGTGTATCCGGCAGCGACTAAAAATCATCATGATTATGTATCCGGTCTTTTGGATCATGTCGTGTCTATGCTGAAACTTGGAAAAGCAATTGCAGAACTGTATCCGACATTGAACAAGGACTTGTTATATGCCGGTATCATCCTGCATGATATAGGTAAGGTGGTAGAGTTATCGGGCCCGATCGCGACGCAGTACACCGTGGAAGGGAATTTGCTTGGGCATATTACCATCATGGTGAATGAAATTTCAAAGGCCGCCGATGAATTAGGAATTGGGGGCGAAGAAGTCACCCTGCTGCAGCATATGGTTCTATCCCATCATGGGAAAGAAGAGTGGGGCAGCCCGAAACGGCCGATGCTGAAGGAAGCAGAAATCCTGCATTATATTGACAATATTGATGCGAAAATGAATATGCTGAATCGGGCTATGGCCAAGACAGCCCCCGGGGAATTTACGGAGCGTATTTTCCCATTGGACAATCGGTCTTTCTATAAGCCTTCGTTTGATGAATCGTGATACATTGAAAAAGGGCTGCCCTGTACGACAATCGTACAGGGCAGCCCTTTTGAAATCTTTACTTTTTAGCTTTTTCTTCTTTTGCAGGAAGGTAAGTTTCCAAAGCGTTTTGGAATTCTTTCTCCTTAATATCAACACCAGCATTTTTCACAAGTTCTTTCAAACGAGCTTCGAATGCAGCGCTTTTCAAGTTGTTTTCAACTTCTGCTTTAATTTCATCATCTGTCTTTTCTGTCTCTGCTTTGCGTGTATCAAGCAATTCGATGACATGGTAGCCAAAGCTTGTTTTGACTGGTTCACTAATTTCGCCTTTTTTCAACTTGTAAGCAGCGTCTTCAAACGGTTTTACCATTTGGCCTTGTCCAAACCAGCCAAGATCGCCGCCTGTCTCTTCAGCCTTATCTTCAGTTGAATATTCTTTTGCCAATTTTGCGAAGTCCCCGCCGTCTTTTAACTTTTGAATAACTTCTTTTGCTGTTTTCTCATCCTTTACAAGGATATGGCGAGCATGCAATTCAGTTTTGGCATGTTCCACACCAGCTTTAATGTCTTCATCAGAAACTTTCAAGGAGTCGATCAGTTTCTTTTGCAACATTTGACTTTTGACATTCTTTTCAAAGAATGTTTCAGTAATGCCGTTTTGTTGCAAGTATAGATCAAAGTTGTCTCCATACATGTCCTTTTGATTTTTAATTTCTTCCTTCAATTCTTTATCAGGAATATTGTATTCGTGTTCAATCGCTTTTTGAAGAAGCATATTCTCGACAACTTGAACGCCGATTGCATCTTTCATTTCATTATAGAAATCTTCTTTTGTAATATTTCCGTATTTTGTCGATGCAATAACTTCATCATCGGCCGCTTTTTTATCGCTGCAAGCCGAAAGGGCAAGTACGGAAGTGGCTAAAGAGATGGCAATTAATGTTTTTTTCATACGTTTTCTCTCCTAACTTTTGTCTACAACAGTTGATACTATACCATAAAAACGAATGTAAGACAAAAAGGTTCCATCGGATAAACAGCCTATGGTCTAAAAAAAGTGAAGCATATGCTAACAAGAGAGAGGAGGTGCTCCAATGGGTGGATATAGCGGCCAAGGAGCTGGCTTCGCATTGATTGTTGTATTGTTCATTCTGCTGATTATCGTAGGTGCAGCTTTCTGGTACTAAGCGGATAGGTGATGTAAATACAAGGGGCTGTCAAGAAATTCAGTGATCCGAGCTGATTTTCTGTGACAGCCTTTTTCTTGAAAGTTCATATACTTGTAGTTTTGACTTTGCACGGATTGCGAAGCTTGCTTTCCGCGGACCCGGCTTGTTCCCCCTTAATTGTTTACATTCAATCATTGGGGGCCGTGCTACAATGATTTTAATTAGGAGGTTGGATATGTACACGATCGGTAACTTTTCGAAAATTTGCGAGGTGCCAGTAAAAACCATTCGCTATTATAGTGATCTTGGTCTGCTTGCACCTTCATACATAGATCCTAAAACAAACTATCGTTATTACGATTACGATAAAATTAAAGAGTTGAAGACAATTTTAATATTGAAAGACTGTCATTTTTCATTAACTGAAATTGACTCTATTTTAGAAGAATATAACAAGAAAGATTTAGCTGTAAAATTACAGAGGAAGGCAGAGACATTAAAAAAACAACAAGAAGATATAAATCGTAAGATAATAGGAATCCGCCAAATTCAGAAGCTCTTGCAAAATGACGAAGTCCTCATTCCGGAGCCGATCTATTCCAACTGTTACCTGGAGGAACGGGATGCGTTACAGGTATTCTCGATTCGCAAAACAATCAACATGATAGAAATGGATACTTTGGTGGCAGAGTTGTTTGAAAGAATTTATGCTTATCAGTTGCTTGTAAATGGAGCATTAGCGGCAATCTTTCACGATAGAGACACGAAGGAAAAGGCAGCAGATGTGGAATTGCTTTTACCTGTGAAAGCAGCCGAGAAGGAAACATATCTAAAAACCATCCCTGGAGGCATATATGCCTGCATTGATATAAGAGGACCCTATTCTGATCTTCACATCGGCTATCAGCAATTGAAATCGTGGTTGGAAAACCAATCCATAGACATTGAAGGAAAGTATATGGAGCAATACACGCAAGGACTCGTTCCATCAAAAGTATCGGATCCTGTCAATATAAAGCCTGCTGCCGATATACACCCGAGTGATTTCTTAACAAAAATTTTCGTTAAAACAACGAAACCAATTTGATGTTGAATTGGGTGTTAACTCTCCTGTAGCGGGAAGGTTTATGCTACTTGTAGCAAGTTATGATTTCTTGCTATCAAATTGAGATAGGAGTGTTTGCAGTGGCTGCGTATATTGGAACGTTTGCTTACCTGGAGGGAGAACCGAATGCTATCGGGAAACAACAAGCATTGGAATTTCGAGAAAGTGTGCAATGCAAGGAATCTCTTATAAGTAGACAGCCTACTTGTGAGAAGGAGTATCGTAAGCGAAAATCCTTACTCGAAGAGTATTGTCCCGGAATGAATGAGGAGTTAGAAGGTTTTGCGAAGGAAATGGGCTGCCAGCCACATCAATTAACGTATTATACTGACTCTTGGTTAACACCTGGAGGTTGTAGTTTGGGGGCTATTCTTCGAAACAAAATGGAAGATAACAAAACATATATGCTCCGAAACTATGATCTCACTCCTGACATTTCTGACCTCCGTCTCTGTACAACAAAAGTAAAAGGTAAATACACACACACGGGCTTCTCTGTCTCTACATTCGGCAGGAGTGACGGATTAAATGAAAAGGGACTATGTGTGGCGTTTGCTTCATGTGGAATGCCGATCGGACACCATCCTGGGATGAGAGCCCCCGCAGTGGATGGATTGCAATTTATGGTTGTCGTAAGAACCTTACTTGAAACATCTAAGAATATTCAAGAGGCCATTTATGCACTGAATAACATGCCGATCGGAACAAATATGAATCTATTGATGGCTGATGCTAATGGGGAGGCTGCTTTAGTAGGGACGTATGATGGGATTAAAACGGTTAAAAAAACAGAAATGGATTATATAGTAGCGACAAACCATGGACTGTTTCCCGAAATTGAACGTCTGGAACAAGGAAAGTTAGAGCAGTCTGAAATTCGATATCAACTTATAGAAGACAAGCTATCCACTGCTGATAAGATATCTACTTGCGGACTGAAGGAGCTCATTTCAACAGAATATCCGGAAGGTCTGACGGTGCACAATTATAAGGAGCATTTTGGAACCGTCCATTCCATTCTTTTTAATCTAACAGACCGTCAAATCGAGTTTTCCTTCGGTTCTCCTGTACAAAACAGTTTTTATAAGATGAACGTTGGTGAACATTTTCCTAACAGGGAAATCCAGGTTGAATTTGAGAATAAAAGCTATGGACCTGAATTCTGGCGTTTAGTTAGGTAAAACCAAAAAATGAGGGACTGCCCGTCAAGTCGCTTGAATTACGGGAAAATAGCAAAAGGAAATGTTTCACTCTAGTTGCTTGGAGAGGGAGGCGGCGACTCCTGCGCGGTCGAGGAGGCTTACCCATGTCCCGCGGAATGCGTGTGCCTGGAACATAGAACGACGGTATTAGTGAGTAATCTTCAGGTGGATCAATTCAAAAAAGGAGCTGTCACAGACATTCAATGGCAATTGAATGTCTGGACAGCTCCTTTTGAAGTCATTAGACTTTCAATAGTACTTCCAAGTAGAACGATAAAATCAAAATAGTGATTAAAATATTTACCGTCCGATATATCTTAGGCTGCTTCTCTTCAGGAATCTCCCTGGATTGACAAAGCGCATATGTCATCTTGTTTATTTGATATAAGTAAAATAATGAAAACAGAACCGTAACTGTAAGGATCAAATCCATACCTCCTCTTCGTTCCTATCTAATGATAGCAGAAGCATAACGAAAATGAAATTATTTTTCCTTCCATCCGAGTTCAAAGCAACAGAAGAAGCCTTGTTGGAGTGGAAACGAAAATAACACTTCCTTTCATCAGAATCTCGTTTTTTCGGAGGTATGGACAGCGACCAGATCTCCCTCGGCTTCATCGAACGCTACGTCAATGTTTTTAAAGCCTTGTTCAAAGATTTCCATGAAATCTTCTCCATAAATATTACGGATCACAGACATCACTTCCAAAAATTCAGGAAATTTACCGTAAATGTTCTTGATCGGCAACGATCCTTCCAGTATGCCGTGCTCTGAATTATAATAGTTTTGGTTCATGTCATTCAAGAGGGCTTCCCCCTCTTCGGTTACGGTAATATATGTATTGCGGCGATCATCTTCCTTTTTCGAAAACTGGACATACCCTCGCTCCTCCAATTTTTTCGAAAAGTTGAAAGCGGTCGACACATGCATGACGCCGAATTTTGCGACATCTGAGATCGTAGCTCCCTGAAGATGATAAGCAATCCATAAAATGTGGTGCTCATTAATATTCAAATCATAAGGACGGATCCATTGCTGCCAATCTTTTTCTACTGCTTTCCAAAGTGCCTTGGACATTTGGGCAACCCGCTGGCTATAAATCATCGCCTCTTTACGAGAAAACTTTTCTTCCAATATAAAATACCTCCAACTTCTTATATTCTCCTAGTTCTTTCATTATAGCAGGAAAGTAACAAAGAGAAAAGTTGGAATTGCAACAATATTAATTTTGCAATGAAAAATAGGTTATCCTGTGAAGAAAGGATAACCTATGAGACTCATTTTTGCTGCGCAGCGATTGATTTTTCAAGTTCTTCAAGCGAGTTTTGGATAGCCAGAATTTCCTTTTCCAACCGCACTTGATTGGAGGCAGTCGACTTCTGCCAGTTTTCAATCGATTCTTTTACTCCATCGACGGTTTCTGGAATATACGTCTTCGCTTCATTTGCCAGATGCTTGACAGAATGTTTCATGTCGGCCAGCTTCGTTTTGACGTCTTGCAATTTGTATTTCAAATCGCTGGAGGCGCTTTTTACCGAGCTGCGCAATTCTTTCCCTGATTGTGGAGTCGAATAAAGAACTGTGACAGCAGCGGCCGCCGATCCCGCAACGAGTCCGAGAATAAATGTGGAAGCTTTCATCTGGTTCCACTCCTTCCGTTAAAAATAGTATTCCTCTTATAGTTTTATTAAAACATGTTCGGCAACCTCGCGGCAAGAAAGAACATGATAGCAACGCTCGAATGAATAAACAAAAAACCTTCCGCCCAAGGCAGAAGGTGGTCAATCAATTGGATAAAGCTGTCTTAAACGATGTCCGTTTCAATAGATTGGTAATGAGCGGATAGATGATAAAAAAGACAATTCCGTTCATTGCTACTGCAGGCAGGACAACTGTGAAAAACAATAAGCCGAACGGTACCTCGGCGCCGATCACATAAATGGCCGCTGTAAGGAAGATCGTACCGGATAAAATCGTGCCTATACAAGCAATCACTGTCGATACAATCAGCTTCCGGGATATTTTACTCAGCAATAGGACGATGGCGTATACGGCAAAAGCGGTGATGAACTTGTCAATGATATTAGGCAGGAATCCGCCAGGGAAGCTGGTGAATATACCAGATAGGACCCCAGTCGTCGCACCAAGCAGAAAGACACTGCGGACATCGGGGAATAGAAATATGCCGATAAACATCATTGTCAACATAAAATCAGGCTTCATGCCTTCCCCGTAGCCTGGTATGACAAGATACAACGCTGCGCCGACAGCCACCAAAATGGCCATGAGCATAAGATTTTTCGTATTCATTTCTCATCTCTCCTCAACTGAACTCTTTTAGCTCTCCTGCCGTATCCTCATGATCGACAGCGAAAACGTATGTGTATTATACAACTTTTCAGATAAAATTTCAAGGTCAGTCTTGCAATTTGTTTCGAATGCCTGCTGCAATTTGTTTGATGCGCTCCTGGGGAAGTTCCTCTACTTTTGGATCCCAGGTGAACTGGAAACCATCCGTTTGATCAAATCGCGGGATAAAATGCATATGGAAATGGAAGACGGCCTGTCCTGCAGCAGCTCCATTGTTTTGAAGAAGGTTCAATCCGGCAGGCGTAAATTCTTCCTTCAGTGCATTTGCTATTTTCGGTGCAACTGAAAATAGGCGGGCAGCTTCTTCCTCGGTCATGTCATAGATGTTTTCCCGATGTGTTTTAGGGATCAGCAGCAAATGCCCCTCACTAACAGGTCCGATATCCATGAAGGCGATGACATGTTCATCTTCATAAACGATCTCTCCAGGAATGGAGCCTTCAATGATTTTACAAAATAAACAACTTGTCATTGATATACATCCTTTCATTTGTATGTTCTTCTCCAACTCCAAGAGAAGCACCTGCTGCGTTCTTTCACAAGGTGCAGCATTAATTTTTATAGTTTAGCATACTTTTTTAGTAGAAGGGTGAGATGGGCAAAGCATTCCAGTCAAATATTTGTTAAAATGAGGTGAAGAATGGAGGATGGTCATGGCAATTCTCGAAGTGGAACAAGTCACAGGCGGTTATACACGCAGTCCCGTGCTGCACGATTTATCGTTTGAAATCAAGAGCGGTGAGTTGGTGGGACTGATCGGCTTAAACGGTGCGGGAAAAAGTACGACAATTAAACATATTATTGGATTAATGCACCCACATAGCGGCGATATTCGGGTCAATGGTATGACATTCAAGGAAAATCCGGAACAATACCGGAAATCCTTTACCTATATACCGGAGACGCCGATTCTGTATGAAGAGCTGACGCTGCGGGAACATTTAGAGCTGACAGCAATGGCATATGGCGTCGAGCAGGAAGTGTTTGAAGCCAGATCGGAACAATTGTTGAAAGAATTTATGATGGAAAAGAGATTAAAATGGTTTCCAGCCCATTTTTCCAAAGGGATGCGGCAAAAAGTGATGATCATGTGTGCATTTCTTGTGGAGCCATCTTTGTATATCATCGATGAACCTTTTGTCGGCCTGGACCCGATTGGCATTCAATCATTGCTTGACCAGATTACGGAGCGGAAGAACAATGGGGCTTCGGTACTCATGTCTACCCATGTATTGTCAACGGCCGAAAAGTATTGCGACCGAATCATCTTGCTGCATGAAGGACGAGTTCGTGCACATGGTACTATGGACGACCTGCGAAGTGCCTTTAATCGGCCTGGCGCCTCGTTGGATGAGCTGTATATCGCGATGACAAAGGAACGGAACCATGAAGGACTTGCGTAATATTTGGAGCGACCGGTTCATCCATTACATGAACGAGGTCCAACGGTACATGAAATTTGTTTTTACGGGGCATTTGGCGATCGTCCTCGTCTTTACGATCGGAGCTGGCGGTTATGCTTATAGCAATTGGTTGAAGGAAGTGCCTGAAAATTTTCCGGCGGCACTCTTGGCCTCTTTGTTAATTGCCATACCGCTTGCGATCTCAGCTCCAGTTACCCTGTTGAAGCCAGCAGATGCAGTTTTCTTCTTGCCGCTGGAAAGCAAGCTTGATCATTATACGAAACGCTCTTTGCGCTGGACATTTCTCTCCCAGCTGCCCATCCCTCTTCTGTTATTCATTGTTGCCATGCCACTCTTGTCAGCGACGAATACAGGGAGCAATATCAGCTATGCGGCGGTAGCAGTTTTCATTGTACTCTTAAAATGGCTATTTGCGGAGACGGAATATTCATTTCATCATGCGAGAAGCGGGGATGCCATCTGGGTTGATCGGATCGTCCGTTATCTACTCGCGTTTGCGACGCTCTATTCCGGTTTGGCCGGTTATCCATATGTATTGATTGGTACCGGTTTGGCGACGGCTCTGTATGATGTGTATTGGAGAAGACAACGGATGGAAAAACCATTTCCGTACGATCATTTCATTAAAATGGAGCAAAATCGGATGATGCGGTTCTACCGATTTGCCAACTATTTTACGGATGTGCCGCATGTGAAAGGATCGGTCAGCAGAAGAGGCTGGCTCGGGTTTATTCTGTCTAACCCGGTTTTCAGAAAAACAAAGCCACAAGCATTCCTGATCAAACGGACTTTGGTCCGTACGGATGATATCTTTTGGCTGTGGGTGAGACTTACGGTCCTGTCCGTGTTAGGCGTTCTCTTTATTCCGTTTCTTATCGGCGTGTATCTATTTTCAGGGGCATTGGCATTCGCTACAGCTCTCCAGCTATATAATGCCTTGAAGATGGGAGACGATTTCCGGATGGATATGCTGTTTCCGGAAAGCGACAGGGAGCGGCCGCAAGCTATACGCAGCACGGTTAGGAATGGACAATGGGTGCAGGCATTAATCGTTATGGCAGCGGCATTCTTCGCGTTTGGTCTGTCCGTGCAGCCCATCTTGATAGGACTGGTCGTCATGCTGATTTCGGAAGCTACCGTACGGTCTGCATCCAAAGGGGCTTGAAAAAACAAATTGGCACGGAATATAGTTAAATCGGTTCAAAAAATAGAATATTCCCAAAACCCTTGCAACTATTCGGTTTAGTTCGGTATAATAACGAAAAGGGCATCAGGGGTGAGGGAGATGGAAAATAACTATTCGTATACGGAGTTCCTAAAAGCAGTGGGGAAAAACAGTTCAACGTTGCATGCCGAAAAGCTACTGAACGATATTTATATGGATCTGTTCCTCAACCACATACACCGCGAACAAACGAAAAAAAGGTTGCTGGAATTGATTGATCGGGCACTTGATAATCGGGACGTCGACGCATTTGAGCGGCACACGGACGAATTGTTAAAACTGGAAATGGGAAACTGATGAATGTAACGCTGTACAAGGTATTTGCCTGTACAGCGTTTTTAATTTGTCCGTGGGCAAAGTGGGTATACATGGCATAGAACGAATATCCGGACGACATAGGCGTTTCAGTCGAAAACACATGATAAAAAACGTACGTTCGCTTATTTCTTTAGAAATGGCAGTAACTATGATAGAATATAGACAATTCATTCAGGGAGGGACTCCTATGGTCCAAACTTTCGATTTACAAGCCCCTTACACGCCACAGGGCGATCAGCCTTCCGCGATCGCCAAGCTCGTACAAGGGATCGAACAAGGAAAAAAGCACCAGACCTTGCTGGGTGCTACGGGGACGGGCAAGACGTTTACCGTTTCTAACGTAGTCACTCAGGTGAATAAACCAACTCTCGTCATTGCCCACAATAAAACGTTGGCGGGACAATTATATAGCGAATTTAAAGAATTCTTTCCGAACAATGCGGTTGAGTATTTTGTCAGTTTTTATGATTATTACCAGCCGGAAGCGTACGTGCCGCATACGGATACGTATATAGAGAAAGATGCTACGATCAATGATGAGATCGATAAGCTCCGCCACTCAGCGACCTCCTCATTATTTGAACGCAATGATGTTCTCATTGTCGCCTCGGTATCCTGTATTTACGGCCTCGGTTCCCCGGAGGAATACGGCAAGCATGTCGTTTCGCTTCGTCCAGGCATGGAAATTGGAAGAAATGAACTTCTTAGAAGGTTTGTAGATATTCAGTATTCCCGCAATGACATCAACTTCACCCGCGGGACTTTCAGAGTGAGGGGGGACGTCGTAGAGATCTTTCCAGCTTCAGAAGACGAGCACTGCATCCGCATCGAATTTTTCGGGGATGAAATTGACCGGATCCGCGAAGTCGATTCGCTTACCGGGGAAATTTTAGGAGAACGGGAACACGTAGCCATCTTCCCGGCTTCCCACTTTGTCACCGGCGAAGATAAACTGACAAAAGCGATTGCAAATATTGAGATTGAACTGGAAGAACGGCTGAAAGTGCTTCGTGAGCAGGACAAATTGCTGGAAGCCCAGCGGCTGGAACAAAGAACCCGCTACGACCTTGAAATGATGAGGGAAATGGGATTCTGTTCCGGAATCGAAAACTACTCCCGTCATTTGACATTGCGTCCAGCCGGGGCTACACCTTATACGCTTCTTGATTATTTTCCGGATGATTTTCTCATGGTCATCGATGAGAGCCATGTTACATTGCCACAGGTAAGGGCGATGTATAACGGCGACCAGGCGCGGAAGCAGGTGCTAGTCGATCATGGCTTCCGTTTGCCTTCCGCACTGGACAATCGCCCGTTGATGTTCGAGGAATTTGAACGCTATGCCAATCAGTCAATTTATGTCTCGGCAACACCAGGGCCATATGAGATCGAGCGCTCGCCGGAAATGGTCGAACAGATCATCCGACCGACCGGATTGCTCGACCCGGTGATTGAAGTGCGGCCGATCGAAGGACAGATTGATGACCTGATTGATGAGATCAATGAGCGTACGAAGAGAAATGAAAGGGTATTGATCACTACGCTCACAAAGAAAATGTCCGAGGACTTGACCGATTATTTAAAAGAGATTGGCGTTAAAGTACAGTACCTACACTCTGAGATAAAAACTTTGGAGCGGATTGAAATTATTCGTGAACTGCGCCTTGGAACCTATGATGTATTAGTGGGCATCAACTTGCTCCGTGAAGGACTAGATATCCCTGAGGTGTCCTTGGTCGCCATTTTGGACGCGGATAAAGAAGGCTTCCTACGTTCCGAACGTTCGCTCATCCAAACGATTGGACGGGCCGCGCGAAATTCCGAGGGCCATGTCATCATGTATGCGGACCGCTACACCGATTCCATGAATAAAGCGATCGAGGAAACGAAGCGGAGACGGGAAGTCCAAATGGCGTACAACGAAAAACATGGCATTACACCGACGACGATCAAAAAAGAAGTGCGGGATGTCATCCGGGCTACTCAAGTTGCCGAGGATACGGTGTCCTATGTGGAAAAAGCGACGAAAGGAAAGTCGCTGACGAAGGCAGAAAAGGAAACGCTCCTTGTCACACTGGAAAAAGAGATGAAAGAGGCGGCGAAAGCCTTGGATTTCGAAAGGGCCGCAGAATTGCGTGATACGATTCTAGAATTGAAGGCTGAAAGGTGAAATGTAAATGAGAAATAACGAGATTGTGATTCAAGGGGCACGTGCCCATAATTTGAAAAATATAGACGTGACCATACCGCGCGATCAACTGGTCGTCATGACTGGCTTGTCGGGATCCGGAAAGTCTTCGCTCGCTTTCGATACAATCTATGCGGAAGGGCAGCGCAGATATGTAGAGTCCCTGTCGGCATATGCACGCCAATTCCTAGGGCAGATGGACAAGCCGGATGTCGATGTCATCGAAGGGTTGTCTCCAGCCATCTCTATCGACCAGAAGACTACGAGCCGGAATCCACGTTCGACTGTCGGCACTGTCACTGAAATCTACGATTATTTGCGATTGCTGTATGCACGAATCGGCAAACCAATCTGCCCGGTGCACGGAATAGAAATCACTTCTCAGACGATCGAGCAAATGGTGGACCGGATTATGGAGTTTCCTGAAAGAACTCGCCTTCAAATCTTGGCGCCTGTCGTTTCCGGCCGCAAGGGTACGCATGCGAAACTGATAGAGGATATTAAGAAGCAGGGATATGTGCGCATCCGGGTGGATGGGGAGACGATGGACCTGGATGACAACATTGAGTTGAATAAAAATAAAAAGCATACGATCGAAGTGGTCATTGACCGGATCGTTTTGAAGGAAGGCATCGAACCACGACTGAGCGACTCGCTCGAATCTGCTCTCCGGCTTGCGGAAGGAACGGTCCTCGTCGATATCATCGATGGAGATGAGTTGTTATTCAGTGAACATCACGCCTGTCCGCTATGCGGATTTTCAATCGGCGAGTTGGAGCCGCGGATGTTTTCCTTTAATAGTCCGTTCGGCGCTTGTCCTGAGTGCGATGGACTCGGTACAAAACTGGAAGTCGATCCAGAGCTGATCATGCCCGATCGTTCACTGTCGCTGAAGGAGCATGCCATTGCACCGTGGGAGCCGACCAGTTCCCAATACTATCCTGAATTGCTGAAGACGGTCGCAAAGCACTTCGGCATTTCGATGACGGTTCCAGTAAGTGAGCTTTCAGAAGAGGATGTAAACAAATTAATGTACGGTTCCCGAGATGATCTGATCAAATTCAAATACACAAATGAATTCGGCAATACCCGCGTGAACAATATTTATTTTGAAGGGGTATTGGCGAATGTAGAACGACGTTTCAGGGAAACGTCATCAGACTATATCCGGGAGCAAATGGAGAAATACATGGCGCAACGTCCGTGCCCCGCGTGCCATGGCTATCGACTGAAAGAAGAGTCGCTGGCTGTCAAAGTGAACGGCCGCCATGTCGGCCAGGTGACGGACTTGTCGATTACAGAGGCGGATCGTTTCTTCAAAGAGCTGGAACTGTCAGAGAAAGACCGGCAGATTGCTAATATGATCTTGAGAGAAATCGAGGAGAGACTCGGTTTTCTCATTAATGTAGGTCTGGATTACTTAACTTTATCCCGGGCAGCCGGCACGTTGTCCGGAGGGGAAGCGCAGCGGATTAGACTGGCCACGCAAATTGGCTCGCGCTTGACGGGCGTTCTCTATATTTTGGATGAACCGTCTATCGGACTTCATCAGCGGGATAATGATCGTCTGATCGGCACACTCCAAAGCATGCGGGATATCGGGAATACGCTAATTGTCGTTGAACATGATGAAGATACAATGATGGCGGCTGATTACTTGATTGATATCGGACCTGGCGCGGGCGCCGCTGGAGGACAGATCGTTTCTGCCGGCACTCCCAACCAAATTATGGAGGACCCGAATTCTTTGACGGGACAATATCTAAGCGGAAAACGGTTTATTCCGCTGCCGCTCGAGCGGAGAGAATCGGATGGCAGGAACATAACGATAACGGGCGCTTCTGAAAACAACTTGAAACAAGTGGATGTCGATTTCCCGCTCGGCCAATTCATTGCGGTGACCGGCGTGTCAGGCTCCGGGAAGAGTACACTTGTGAATGAAGTGCTATATAAAGTGCTTGCTCAAAAATTGAATCGATCCAAACAGAAACCGGGTGATTTCGATACCGTTTCAGGAGTGGAAGAACTCGAAAAAGTAATCGATATCGATCAATCCCCTATTGGCCGCACGCCTCGGTCGAATCCTGCCACATACACAGGGGTCTTCGATGATATACGAGATGTTTTTGCCATGACAAATGAAGCGAAAGTGCGAGGTTACAAAAAAGGACGTTTCAGTTTCAATGTAAAAGGCGGCCGTTGTGAAGCTTGCCGGGGGGATGGAATCATCAAAATTGAAATGCATTTCCTCCCAGACGTCTATGTCCCTTGTGAAGTGTGCCATGGAAAACGATATAACAGGGAAACGTTAGAAGTGACATATAAGGGAAAAAACATTGCAGACGTCCTCTCGATGACAGTGGAAGATGCGCTCGTCTTTTTCGAAAACATACCGAAAATCAGCAGAAAACTGCAAACGATTGTAGACGTAGGGCTTGGCTATGTGCAAATGGGACAACCGGCGACAACCTTGTCCGGCGGGGAGGCGCAGCGAGTGAAATTAGCCTCCGAATTGCATAAACGTTCCAATGGCAAGACATTCTATATTTTGGATGAACCGACGACAGGGCTCCATGTCCATGATATTTCAAAATTGCTGCTCGTCTTGCAACGGTTAGTAGATACCGGAAATACCGTTCTTGTCATTGAGCATAACTTGGATGTCATCAAAACAGTGGACCACATCATTGATCTGGGTCCGGAAGGCGGACAAAATGGCGGACAGATCATAGCGTTCGGAACGCCCGAGGAAGTGGCGAACGTCCAGAAATCTTACACGGGTCATTATTTAAAACCAATCCTGGAACGGGATCGGAAAAGAATGAAAGATAAAATAGACGAAGCACAATCTGTCGGTAAATGAAACTTCCAGTCCCCCGATTCGTATATATAAGTATTACAACATGGATGGCAGACGTGTATTCCTTACGGCTGGTTATCTGTCCGTTACTAATGAGGAGGCGGAATGATGCAAAACGAACGTAAACGAATTTTGACTATGGTGGAAAATGGCACGATTACAATTGAAGAGGCACTCACTTTGTTGGAAGCGATGGAGAAGTCAGGTGGTCACTCGAAGAAGGTTGAAACCCCAATAGAACCTGCTTATGAAAAGTCTTCCTATGATGACGATGTGGATTACGAGTCGAAATCAACGAAAAGAGAAGAGTCAATGGATGACTTTTTGAACGATCTTCGCAAGGATGTAGGTCATGTAGGCGAACGCTTTATGCAATTCATGCAGACGGCCGTGCAGCGTGTGAGAACATTCGACTTCGATTCGCCTTTTGGTTCAAGCACTTCCTTCACCCATTCCATTACGAAATCGGTTGACGATCTGAATGAAATTATTGCCGACATTGACAATGGAAGATTGACGATTCGAGCGAGTGAAGATCAGGAAAGCAACGTAGTGGTAGCCGACTTCACAGTGAAAGCATTCAATCAGAAGTCTGATGAGGAAGCAAAAGAGGAATTCCTAAAGAAACTTGTATTTATGAATGATGATGGCAAGCTTCGCATTGTAAGTGATCTGAAACTGATTCAAGTCAATGTGGATCTTACTGTGCCCAAGAAGGAATATGAGAAGTTCTCGATCCGGTTATTGAATGGCGGGACGCTGTTGGATTCCATATCCACTTCGAAACTTTACTGTAAAACTGCAAACGGAAAAATCGAAGCGTCCCATTTACAGTTTGAAGAGGCTGAACTGGAAACGGGGAATGGTACGATCCAGCTGAAAGAAAGTGACGGCAAAGTACTGACAGCCGAAACAATGAACGGACGGGTGTATATCAGTGGTTCCATAACAGATGTGGAAGCCAAATCTCTGAACGGACATGTCGTAGTGACGACAACTGATCGGGATGCCAAAAGAGTTGAAGCCCGTACTGTCAGCGGATCAGTGGAAATTTATGTTCCTTCCGATATCGCATTGGCGGGCGAAATCTCCTCGAACATGGGCCGTCTTGATTTGCAATTGAACGACGTGCATCGGACGAGAGTGGAAGAGCAATTTTTACACCGCTCCATTGGTTTCCATAAGGGAACCGAAGAAGATCGCACGGCGCTTCATATAAACGGTGAAGCTAAGTCGGGCTCTGTCATTGTCTGTTACAACGCAAACTAACATATGCAAGAAAAAAGTCGTCATGATGACCTATCATGATGACTTTTTTTATGCAATTGTCCGTTTTTATGCTGAATTGATTTCAATTGAAATGGTTCATGGTAAAATGGTGCAAGGACATTTGACGAGAGGTGGGGGGAATATTGTCTACGGTGATAGTCAAAGATATACAAGAAAAGTTTGATCTTGCTTTATTAGCTGGAGAAGCAGGACTGAATCGCTGCATTACATTGAGCGATATCTCGAGGCCCGGACTGGAATTAGCCGGTTTTTTGGAATATTATCCCGCCGCAAGAGTGCAGTTGTTAGGCAAAACAGAACTTGCGTTTTTTTACAGCCTTCCACAAGACATACGGATTGAACGGATGGAACGGCTCTGTTCCGAAATGACGCCTGCCATTATTGTCGCTCATGGACAGGAAGCCCCTGCGGAATTGCAATTAGCCGCTGAAAAGTGCCGAATTCCAGTACTGCAGACTGATAATCCGACAACCCGTTTTTCCGGCATGCTTACCAATTACTTAGAAGGACGTCTTGCTCCGATGACAACTGTCCATGGTGTATTAGTGGATGTGTATGGAATCGGTGTTCTGATTACAGGCAAAAGCGGTGTCGGAAAGAGCGAAACTGCTTTGGAGCTTGTGAAACGAGGCCACCGCTTGGTTGCGGATGACAGCATTGAGATTAGACAGGTCGCCAAAAATGTGTTGATCGGCAATGCGCCGAAGCTTCTCCGGCATATGCTGGAAATACGGGGCATCGGCATTATTGATATGATGACTTTGTTTGGAGCCAGTGCGGTGAAAGATGATAAACGAATCTTGCTGGTCATTGATCTTGAAGTATGGGATCCCGCCAAGGTATATGATCGGTTAGGCATCGATGAAAAAAAGATGGCGATTATGGACTCAGAATTGACGAAACTGACAGTGCCTGTCCGTCCGGGTCGGAACTTGTCCGTCATTATCGAAGTTGCTGCCATGGATTACCGGATGAAACGTCTCGGAATCAATGCAGCCGAGAATTTTACAAAGAAACTTGAAATGGAAATAAACAGGAAAACGATGCCTGTGGAAACAGAGGGGAACGAATGAGATATGTTTGAATTAGGCGCAATCAACCCGGTTGCATTTGAGTTAGGGCCCATTTCGGTCCGGTGGTACGGTATCTTAATTACACTCGGTATCGTGCTGGCCTTCCTTGTCGTGCAAAGGGAAATGGTCAAAAGAGGCATGCACCCTGATTTTTTGACTGACTTGCTCATTTGGGCTGTCCCCATTTCAATCATCAGTGCGCGGATTTATTATGTCATCTTTCAATGGGATGTGTATAAGGACAACCCTGCTGAAATCATTAAGGTTTGGGAAGGCGGAATCGCCATCCATGGCGCACTCATCGGTGCCTTTCTGACAGCCTATTTTTATACGAAGAAGCGAGGCATCTCTTTTTGGAAAGTTGCAGATATCGCAGTGCCGGGTATTTTGATCGGCCAAATTATCGGCAGGTGGGGAAACTTCATGAACCAAGAGGCGCATGGAGGGCCCGTATCCGAATCCTTTATGCAAAACACAATCATTCCGGATTGGATCATGAATCAAATGACAATTGACGGCGTGACCTATCATCCGACGTTCCTGTATGAATCCCTTTGGAATGTTGTCGGGTTGTTGATCGTGCTCGTCATCAGAAGAATGAATTTGAGGCGCGGGGAAGTGTTCTTCTTCTATCTCGTCTGGTATTCGATCGGCCGATTTTTTATCGAAGGGATGCGGACGGACAGTCTGTACGGCGGAGATCTCCGAGCAGCGCAAATTGTATCCATTCTTGCCATCGTAGCCGGAATCAGTCTTTTTATTTATAGAAGGTTCATACAGAAAGTGGAAGTGAAATACGAAGATGAGTAAACAAGGGGCCAGGGAAATGAGGACGTTGCAAAATGGCTTAAAAGCGGGTTTGACTACGACATGGACATTGGGAAAAATCATATTTCCGATTACTATCCTAGTTGTCATTCTGCAGCATACACCTATTTTGCCGTGGATCGTAAAGCTGATATCGCCATTCATGGGGCTGTTCGGCTTAAGCGGGGAAGCTGCCATACCGCTTGTCCTAGGCAATGCATTGAACTTATATGCGGGCATCGCAGGTATTTTATCGCTTGATCTGACAGTGAAAGAAGTGTTTATTATCGCAGTCATGTTAAGCTTCGCCCATAATTTATTCATAGAAACCGGTGTTGCGTTAAAGGTCGGCGTCAAACTTTGGGTTGTCTTAGTCGTCCGTTTCGGTTTGGCTGCGTTCTCCGGCATTGTGATTAACCTTGTTTGGAAAGGCGGCGGTGAACTGGCGAAGTATGGCATGGCTCCTCAAGCCGCTGCAGCTCCGGAAGGCTGGGTTGAAATCGGCATGCTCGGTTTGCAGAAAGCGTCCTTTGGCATCTTGCAGTTGGCGCTCATCGTCATTCCGTTGATGGTGATTGTCCAGTTTTTGAAAGACAGACAGTATTTACAAAAGTTTTCAAATGCGCTGGCACCTTTTACAAAAGTGATTGGCGTACAGCCCAATGCTTCGATGACACTTGTCGCCGGCCTTGTTATCGGCTTAGCCTATGGAGCGGGTGTGATGATCCAAGCGGTTCAAGAGGATGGCGTCAGCAAACGTGACGCGACACTGGCTTTTATTTTTCTCGTTGCCTGCCATGCTGTGGTGGAAGATACTTTGATTTTTGTTCCGCTTGGCATACCCGTGTTGCCTTTATTGCTCATCCGTCTTGTCACGGCGTTCGTCTTGACCATTGTGGTGGCCTATTTTTGGAAACAAGCAGAACGACAGAAACAGAAGGAGGTCATTGTGAATGGCTAAACCCATACAAGCATTATTATTTGATTTTGACGGCACCTTGCTGGATACCAATGAATTGATCATCCAGACATTCCAGACGGTGCTGGACCGGCATTATCCTGGAAAATATCTACGTGAACATATCGTGCCGTTCCTCGGCCCGACTTTGGTGGAATCGTTCGGTACCGTCGATCCTCTGAAAGTGGAACAACTTGTAATAGAATATCGGGAATGGAATTTGGAGCATCATGACGAACTGGCTACAGAGTTTGAAGGGGTAGCCGACACGTTACATAAGCTGCGTGCACAAGGCATGAAAATGGCCATCGTTTCTACAAAGCGAAATAATATGATCCAGAAAGGATTGCGCCTTCTTGGAGTAGAAGATGTATTCGAAACGATTGTCGGTTTGGATGATGTGCAAAAGCCAAAACCGGATCCGGAACCGATCCTGCTGGCGCTTCAAAGACTCGGCGTGGCGCCGGATGAGGCGATGATGATCGGAGATAACTATCACGATATAGAAGGCGGAAAGAATGCCGGCGTCCGAACGGCGGGGGTTGCCTGGTCCTTGAAGGGGGAGGCGTTTTTACAAACCTTTCACCCTGATTATATGTTGCATCATATCTCTGATATTCTAGCGATCGTAAATGGAGAAGAACAGTGAGACGGACAGAGAGGTATCAGGCGAAAGGGGATGCCAATTCCCTTTGGCATATTTATAAAACCGTTCCCTTTTTCAAAGTGGCGAAAAACTTTGCGGTGATTCAAATTGCCCGGTATACGCCCTTTATCCCATGGAAGAACTTCCTATATCGAACGTTCTTGAAAATGGAAATCGGAGACCGGACATCATTCGCTTTGATGGTCATGCCGGATACGATGTTTCCGGAACGGATCAAGGTAGGGGAAAATACGATCATCGGGTTTAATACGACCATTTTAGCGCATGAATATTTGATTGATGAATACCGTCTCGGTGATGTTGTCATTGGCAGTGAAGTGATGATCGGCGCTAACACGACAATATTGCCCGGAGTAGAAATTGGAGACGGGGCCATTGTCTCTGCAGCGTCCCTTGTCAACCGGGATATCCCGCCGGGCGTGCTCGCAGGCGGAAATCCGGTGCGCATCATTTACACTGCAGAACAGATGCGCGAACGCAAAGCAAAAGAGCATAGCTGACGGAATCTGACAAAAATTGATGACGAGACTAGAAGTTATGATATAATGGAGCAAGTTTGTTGGAAGGGACGTACTGTACGTTCCTTCTAACTTTTTTCGGAGGAATATGATTGGATAACAAGCGTAACAACATAAATAAGAAGGTTATTTCATTTATCCCGGACGGTGAGTTCTACTATAAAAAGGGCTTGCAGGCGATGCAGCGCGACAAATTCCAAGATGCGCACAAATATTTTGGGCGTGCGGTCGAACTGAGCCCGAATGATCCGCTGATCCTCATGCATTACGGCGTGCTCGTGATGGAGGAAGGGCGTTTTGAGGAAGCTTACGAACTGCTGACTGCCGCTCATGGCTTAAGCCCAGAAGAAGAGGAAATCATTTTTTACTTGGCCGAAGTGCATGCCCATTTAGGCTTGCTTCGTGACGCCAAGATCTATGCAGAGAAATATATTGCTCTCGCTCCGGATGGTCCGTTGGCGGATGAGTCAATGGAAATCATCGATTTTGCAGAGCAAGAGGAAGCCTATTTCGATGACGAAGAGATGCCGGACAGCGAAGTGTATTTCTTGCAGGAGAAAGCGCGACGGCTGATGGAGGCGGGAAGTTTTGAAGAGGCGGTCGACATTTTGGAGTCGATCATCGTCGATTATCCTGAATTTTGGGCTGCCTACAATAACTTGGCGCTTGCGTATTTCTACGTTGGAAAGATTGAACCGGCAAAAGAGTTGTTAGATGAAGTCTTGCAAAAGAACAAAGGGAATTTGCATGCGTTATGCAATCTCGCGGTCTTTTATTATTATGAGAAAGATAAGGAGAAGCTCGATTCGCTATTGGAACTTCTTCTGAAAATCAAACCCTATCAATTTGAGCACCGTTACAAGCTAGGGGCGACATTCGCACTGGTCGGCAAGCATGAAGAGGCATACAACTGGCTGCGCAGTTTGCAGAAAAGAGGGTTTGACGGGGACGCGGGCTATTATTTCTGGCTGGCCCACTCCGCCTATTTTTCAGGACATGAGGAAATGGCGAAGCAGGCGTACGCCAAACTGGTGGAGCTGGATCCATCCAAAGCAGGCTTTGAGCCGTGGAAAGATGTCCAGTCATCTGTGAGGCCGTCATCCTATGAACAAGATCGTGAGTTTCTGCTGAGTAAAATCGGAAACCAGTATCGCAGCGAAAGGCTATTAGGGTTTTATCTCCTTGGCAAATCTGCACATAAACAGGAGATAATCTCGCATCCGACGTATATCGATATATCGAAGTTGAATGTGTATGAGCAGTTATTCCTGGCTCATAGCCTGCAATACGATTTCACAAGCGGATCGGGGTTCGATGACGCCTTTTTACGTGCGCTGGAGACAACAGACCGGTTATATGAAGAGTACAAACCGCTCGATAAGGAAGGAACGCATTTATTCCAGATGTGGTTTACGTTATGTGAAATGGCGCTTGTCAAGAAATACCCCTTTAGAAATCCATCGGCATTGGCTGCCGCGACGGATTATATGTTCCAGTCTTCCCGCTATCCTGGCGTCACGAAGACTGCTCTTGCGGAAAAATACGGCATCTCGGTCCCGACATTAACCAAGTATGTCAATGAATTGATCGAGTTTTTGCCGCACTTCAATTCCTGACCTGTAGAAAGATGTCGAAGCAAGCAGAAAAATTGAATGGTCTACTAGAATCTTATATGATTTGAGCAGGCTTACTTGTAACAGAGGAGGAAATTTCATGTCAACTGAGAAAATTTATGATGTGATTATTATTGGAGCTGGACCTGCGGGAATGACAGCTGCGGTTTATACATCACGCGGCAGCTTGTCGACGTTGATGCTTGAACGGGGCATTCCTGGCGGCCAGATGGCAAATACAGAGGAAATTGAGAACTATCCGGGTTTTGAATCGATCCTGGGACCGGATTTATCGAAAAAAATGATGGATCATGCAAAACGCTTCGGTGCCGAATATGCATACGGCGATGTGAACGAAATCATCGACGGAGAAGAGTACAAAACGATCATTTCCGGCAAGAAACAATATAAAGCACGTTCTATCATCATTTCAACAGGTGCTGAATACAGAAAAATGGGCATCCCGGGCGAAAAAGAATTGCAAGGCCGCGGCGTCAGCTACTGTGCGGTTTGTGATGGCGCATTTTTCAAAGACAAAGAGCTTGTCGTCATCGGCGGCGGTGACTCGGCTGTTGAAGAAGGAACATACTTGACGCGTTTCGCGAAAAAGGTGACGATCATCCATCGCCGCGATGAGTTGCGCGCCCAAAAAATTCTTCAAGACCGTGCGTTTGCGAACGAAAAAATTGATTTCATTTGGAATTCGACTGTCAAACAAGTGAACGGCGAGAACAACAAAATCAGTTCTGTCACACTCGTTTCGACTGTAGATGGTTCCGAAAGGGAATTCCAAACAGAAGGCATGTTCATTTACATCGGCATGGACCCTCTGACAGCGCCATTCAAGAATCTTGGCATCTTAGATGAAAACGGCTATATCGTCACAAACGATGAAATGGAAACATCCATTCCAGGCATTTATGCTGCGGGGGATGTACGCCAAAAAACGTTGCGTCAAGTCGTCACGGCAACGGGCGACGGAAGTATTGCCGCACAAAATTGCCAGAAGTATGTAGAAGAATTAGCAGAGAAGCTAGAAGCCAACGCATAAGAAGCAGGGGCTTTAAAATGGGTGGAGGAATTGGATTCCTCCACCTCATTTATTACATGTCTACTTAATCAAACCTTAATATGCCTGTAATGGTAATGAAACAACTTTAGGTTATAGTAGAAGTATCAATTGACCCCCCTTTTTATATAGCAAGTTTTAAGGTGATCTGCCGTTATTCGGCTAGGTTGCCTTCTTTTTTTGTTGTTTGGATCAAAATCGTTGTATACTAGAGATATGCATGCTAAAAAGTGAGGAACCGCCAATGCAAAGAATCGCAAATTTACTTGTCGTCAAAGATGGGCAAGTTCTGTTATTAAAAAAGCCAAGAAGAGATTGGTATGTTGCGCCCGGCGGCAAAATGGACCCGGGCGAATCGATATATGAGGCCGCCATTCGTGAATTTACGGAGGAAACCGGAGCTGTCCCATTGCATCCGCATCTCAAAGGAATCTACACGATGATGATCATGGATGAGGTCGGCCGTGAAGTGTTAGACGAATGGATGCTATTCACATTCGTCGCTAACGATTTATCGGGCATACCGTATGAATCGAATCGCGAAGGTATATTGGAATGGCATGACATCGAGGAACTGCAAACGTTGCCGATGGCGGAAGGAGATCGCATGAATCTGTTGTTTGCCATCTCATCGCCGCAAGCCATCCAATACGGGACGTTTTATTACACGGAAGAGTTTAAGTTGCTGCGCTACGAACTTCAAAATTCAATGGAGAGTGATTGACTAGAATGGAAAATGAAAAGCCGAACAGTGATGTAGAAGTTGTCATCATCACCGGAATGTCCGGAGCGGGCAAAACAGTCGCGATGCAAAGCTTTGAGGATTTAGGGTTTTATTGCATCGACAATTTGCCGCCAGAACTGATGGTTACATTCTTGGATTTGATGATGAGATCGGAAACGAAAATGCGTCGTATTGCGGCTGTCATGGATACACGCGGCGGCGATTTGTTTGATTCGCTTATCGGCGCGTTGGATGACCTGAACAAGATGGAAGGCGTCTCCGTCCAGCTGCTATTCTTGGATGCGGAAGACGAAACATTGGTCAGACGGTACAAAGAGACCCGGCGTTCGCATCCATTGGCTGAAGGCGGCCTGCCGCTCACCGGCATTCGCAAGGAGCGGCTGCTGCTGTCAGAATTGAAAGGCCGTGCGCGCTCCATTTATAACACGTCCAAGCTGAAGCCGAGAGAGCTGCGGGAGAAGATAATGGCTGAATTCTCTTCCAAAGGCAGCACGTTATTCACAGTCAACTTCATCTCCTTCGGTTTTAAACATGGTATGCCGATTGATGCGGATGTCGTGTTCGATGTCCGGTTTTTGCCAAACCCCTATTACATCCAGGAGTTGAAACCGAAAACCGGGTTGGAATCGGAAGTCTCGGAATATGTCTTGAAATGGAATGATACCCAGCTGTTGATTGAGAAATTGACGGATCTGTTCAAATTTCTCATTCCGCAATATAAAAATGAGGGGAAATCCCAAGTGGTCATCGCGTTTGGCTGCACTGGGGGCCAGCATCGTTCGGTCACGTTAGCTGAATACTTCGGCAAACGGTTCAAGGAAGAATACCAGACGATTATCACCCATCGGGATATTGAGAAAAGAAAGGGTTGACAACATGATGCAATCCGGTAAAATGAAAAAAATTGTCGTCTTCGGTGGCGGAACCGGGTTGTCCACATTGCTCCGCGGGTTGAAAAAGTTCCCCGTCGAATTGACTGCAGTAGTGACTGTGGCTGACGACGGGGGAAGTTCTGGGAGATTATTGGATCAATATAATATTCCACCTCCTGGTGATATCCGCCAAGTAATGGCAGCGCTTTCAGATGTTGAGCCGCTGATTGAGAAGATGTTCCAATATCGTTTTGCGACGTCCGATGATCTTAAAGGCCATTCGCTCGGCAATTTGATGCTTGCTGCTCTGACCGACATCACCGGGGATTTTGCCCGGGCGATCGAGAAGATGGGCAGGGTGTTGAACATCAAAGGAAAAGTCCTGCCGGCTGCCAATCAACGAATTACGTTGCATGCGGAACTGGATGATGGGACAATAGTGACGGGAGAATCGAAAATTCCCGTCTATGGAAGTAAAATAAGAAGAGTGTATTTGTCACCGCAAGAAGTCGAGCCACTGCCGGAAACGGTGGAAGCGATACGACAAGCGGACTTGATCATTTTCGGACCGGGCAGCCTATACACAAGCATTCTCCCGACCATCTTGGTGCGGGACATACGGGATGCGGTTGTGGCAGCTGCGGCGAAAAAAATATACATCGGCAATCTGACAACGCAAGCGGGCGAGACCTACCGCTATACGGCTTCAGAGCATGTGAAGGCATTGCATGAGCATGCGGAAACAAATTTTATCGATACGGTTCTTTTGAATGCGACGGATTTATCAGCCGAACTGGAAAGCAACGGACTTGCAGGTCAAGTATGGCAAGTGGAAAATGATATTGAGGTATTGCAAGAATTCGTGCCTCGTACATTTGTCGAGCCCATTTCAATTGTAACCGGCGACAGGGTCATCCATGACGCGGACAAAGTGGCCTCATGGGTAATGGATTTTATAGAAAATGAAACGGCCCGTTAACATGTCGAAGTGCCGGGAAAGGGGTTTATCATGTCTTTTGCGGCAGAAGTAAAGAAGGAATTGACGCAAGTGGAGTCGGATGCCTGTTGCATCAAAGCCGAAATTTCGGCATTCATCCGGATGAACGGCGCATTATCCTTCTCGAACAAACAGCTGAGCCTGGATGTTCAAACAGAAAACGCGGCGATTGCCAGACGGTTGTATTCCAATGTGAAGAAGCTGTATCCTTATAAGGTGGAATTGCTCGTACGAAAAAAGATGAGACTGAAAAAGAACAATATATACATATGTAGAATTAGGGAAGGTGCCAAACAGCTTCTCGAGGATTTGTATATTTTGACTGGCACATTTCAGTTTAACAATGAGATTGCTGCTCCCTTAGTTGAGAATGACTGTTGCAAACGAGCATATTTGAGAGGTGCCTTCCTTGCGGGCGGGTCGGTGAACAACCCTGAGACATCTTCTTACCATTTGGAGATGTTCTCTTTCTATAAAGAGCATAGTGAAGCGCTAGTGGATCTGATGAATGGTTTTTATTTAAATGCTAAATCAATCGAGCGGAAAAAAGGATATATCGCTTACTTGAAAGAGGCAGAGAAGATTTCGGATTTCCTTAGTCTGATCGGCGCTCATGTTTCCTTAATGAAATTTGAGGACGTGCGGATTTTGAGGGATATGCGGAATAGCGTCAACCGGCTCGTGAACTGCGAGACCGCCAACCTGAACAAAACAATCGGCGCGGCACAAAGGCAAGTGGAGAATATTAAATTCATTGAAAGTACGATCGGGATCGATCAATTGCCGGATCGTTTGCAGGAAATCGCCCGGCTGCGCGTGGAATATCAAGATGTGACCCTCAAGGAATTGGGGGAGATGGTCTCCGGAGGACCGGTCAGTAAATCTGGAGTGAATCATCGGCTGCGGAAGATTGAAGAAATTGCGGATAAACTCCGAGGCGGCGGTATTCAATAATAGATGAAATCAGTGAGTGGAGAGGAGCCAAGTGTTATGGTGGAAAAAACAGTCGAAGTGAAAATGAAAACCGGGTTGCAAGCTAGGCAAGCAGCTTTGTTTGTACAAGAGGCAAACCGATTCTCAGCGGACGTATTCTTAAAGAAGGACGAGCGTCAAGTGAACGCCAAAAGCATCATGGGCATCATGAGCCTGGCGGTTGCAAGAGGGACGTCCATCACATTAATGGCAGATGGCGTAGACGAAGAAAAAGCTTTAGATACGCTTTCTGCGTTAGTGGAGAAAGAAAACTGATCGCATACAAGCGCTGGACGGCAGAGACTGCCATGCCAGCGCTCCTGTTTGATTACATGAGAAGAGATAGAAACCGTTTCTTTATGGAGGAACGGTTTCTTCCAAATAAAAAATACTTTATCCAGAAAGAATCTGAATAAAGTATTTGTAGACGCCCTCGGCAGGAGTCGAACCCACATTTCAAGAACCGGAATCTTGCGTGCTATCCATTGCACCACGAGGGCATATCGAGTATCCATATCTGTAACGGACAAGTTTCATTATACAAAAGAAGTGGAATGAATGCAATAGGTTTTTTACAATGCATTATATTTGACCATTGTTGACTATAATAGGTATGATAAAGGTACAGTTGAAATACACTTTCAACAGACCGATGGCAACATCCACCTAAAAGGAGGAAATGAAATGAATTTAATACCTACAGTTATTGAGCAAACGAATCGCGGAGAACGCGCATACGACATTTACTCCCGTCTATTGAAAGACCGGATCATCATGCTTGGAAGCGCGATCGACGACAATGTCGCAAACTCCATTGTAGCACAATTACTATTCTTAGAAGCGGAAGATCCAGAAAAAGATGTCTCCATCTACATTAACAGCCCGGGCGGCAGCATCACAGCCGGTATGGCGATCTATGACACGATGCAATTCATCAAACCGGACATCCAAACGATTTGTATCGGGATGGCAGCTTCTATGGGATCATTCCTCTTGACAGCCGGTACGAAAGGCAAGCGGTATGCATTGCCGAACGCCGAAGTCATGATTCACCAGCCACTTGGCGGTGCACAAGGGCAAGCGACAGAAATTGAAATTGCGGCGAAACGCATTCTCTTCCTTCGCGAAAAACTAAACACGATCCTATCCGAGCGCACAGGCCAACCGGTCGAAGTGATCGCGAAAGATACAGATCGCGACAACTTCATGACAGCGGAGCGCGCGAAAGAGTATGGTCTCATCGACCACATCATCACAAGAAGCGATATGAAAGATCTGACAAAATAAGATTGTGGTGGGCGGCTATCCTCATAACCGGAGGGTAGCCGCTTTTACGTCTAATTGATTGAGCCATGGCGTAAGCTACAAAAAGGTGAAACTTTTTTACGGCCCAGCCAGTAGAATTACATACCGAACGTTTCAGAGGAACCGGTAATCGGGTACAAGTAACGTATTGATGAAAGAGGAGTGGATACAATGAAAAAGGTATTAGGACCGATAGCGGTCATCATCGGAATCATTGTCGTGCTCGGTATCATACTCGTGCCGAGTTACAATAAGTTTGTAAATTTAGATGAAGATGTCGATCAATCGTATGCACAGGTGGAAAACCAATTGCAGCGACGGCTGGATTTGATTCCGAACCTAGTGAATACGGCTAAAGGGTATAAAGTCCATGAAGAGAAGGTCTTCAAAGACATCGCAGATGCGCGGTCACGACTGGCAGGTGCGCAGGGACCTGAGGAGCAGGCAGCGGCGAACGACAATTTGTCATCAGCGCTTGGACGTCTGCTGGTCGTTCAGGAAAGTTATCCCGAATTAAAAGCGGATAAACAATTTATCCGGCTCATGGATGAACTCGCCGGCACCGAAAACCGAATCGGCGTCGCACGCAAAGACTACAACGATGTAGTGGCAAATTACAACCGACAAACCAAGCGCTTCCCGGGGAAACTCGTCGCCTCCATTTTCGGCTTCGATGAAAAAGAATATTTCAAAGCAGACCCAGCTGCAAGCGAAGCGCCTAAAGTCGATTTTGGAGATGATCAAGACTGATGCGCACCGCATCCCGCTTCATCCTGATGGCCCTCATGCTAGTGGCGGCCATCCTGCCGGGACGGGCATTGGCAGCGGATGTCCCTCCTTGGAATGACTATGATGAGTATGTACAAGATCACGCGAACGTCTTATCAGCAGAGCAAAAAGCAGAATTGAACCGGCTAGGGAAACAGTTGAATGACGCGACATCGGCTGAGTTGGCGATTCTAACATTGCCAAACATCGGTGACGAGGCCGTTGAGGAATTTGCGACTCGGGCGCTTCGTGAGTACAATCTCGGTAAAAAGGGGCAGGACAATGGAGCCCTCCTCGTTGTCACAACTGAAAAAAGGTTTGACGAGGATAAGAGATGGTTTCATTTAACAGTAGGATACGGCTTGGAAGGTGCGCTCCCCGATGGCAAAGTAGGGGGTCTCATAGATGACGTCGCCATGCCCTATCTGGAAGAAATTAACCCACCAAGACCCGATTTAGCCATAACAGAAGCATATAAAACATTCTACAATGAAATTGCGAAAGAATATGACTGGGATGGCAAAGTGGACGTCCAAACGGTCGAACCTCAAAATGATGACGGCGGCTTAGGCATCCCAGGTCCTATTATCTTCTTGATTGTGATATATCTTCTCTTCCGCATGTTTGGAGGTGGAGGTGGCCGCGGTGGCGGCCCAGGCAGACGCAGCAGATCGCGCGGTCCAATTTTCTTCCCAGGCTCATTTGGCGGAGGAGGCGGTTTCGGCGGCGGTGGTGGCTTCGGCGGAGGCGGCGGATTCTCCGGCGGCGGTGGCTCCGGTGGCGGAGGCGGCGCAGGACGAAGCTGGTAATGAATACAGGCATCCAATCCTTTCATGGGTTGGATGTTTTTTGTTTGGATTGAATTAAACAGCAGGTGAACGGACTGACGCACGGGCAAAGTCTTGGAACCGCGCATAAACAACCTCCACCCGCGCATACAGCCACATTTTAACCAACGGCATTGGATGATTGAGTGTCACCTTGTAACAAAACCGAGAATGGTCAAGTGCATTCTGCGCGAAAGAATAAGCCAACCATCTATTGTACTCCCCACGTAGCGAGTGAATCTCTAGTAACAAGCCCGGCGCGCATAAAGTAGTCGTACCCACGCATAAGCGAAGTGCAGCCGCGCAAACGTCAGCTGTACCCGCGCATAAGCCACCTTCACCCGCGCATAAAGGTGTGCAGGCGAGCATAAGAGGTGCTCACCCGCGCATACAGCCACATTTTAGCCAATGGCACTGGATAATTTAGTGTCACCTTGTAAAAAAAACTGAATGGTCAAGAGCATTCTTCGCGAAAGAATAAGCCAACCATCTATTGTACTCCCCGCGTAGCGAGTGAGCCCCTAGTCTAGCCACGCGCGCGTAAAGTAGTAGTACCCGCGCATAACCGTTATCCATCCGCGCATACGGCAGCCGTACCCGTGCATAACCAACTTTCATCCGCGCATAAGAGGTACTCATCCGCGCATAAGAGGTACTCACCCGCGCATACAGCAGGCAAACCCGCGCATAAACTCCCCTCCTCTTTCCCCCTAAACATCCTCCACTTGTTCTCTCGCTCATAATTCCGCTATAATCAACCCATACAAAACAAGAACGAGGGTGGAAGCAAATGCATGTGACATTTTACACAAGACCCGGGTGTCCTTTATGCGAGGACGCGGAAGCGATGATGAAGCTGGCGCAGGAGGATGTGCCTCTTACGTGGACGACAGTCAACATTGAGGAGGACGATCAAGCTCACGAGAAGTATATGCTGATGATTCCGGTGATCGAGAAAGATGGCGAGGTTTTATATTATGGATCGATCGGTTATATTGACATATTATATTTGTTTGAAAAATGAAAGGAATAGGTATACAATAAATACAAGATCTATTTTTTTGACTTAGGTGGGACAAAAATAAATTAGTGGGACATTTTTAGTCCATAGAAAAGAGGGGCTTTCATTGAACTCGGATTTCCTCGAAGCGCAACGGAAGCTTGTGCCTGAAATGATGGATCTCATGCAACAGCGATATAGTGCATTAAAATTGATAGAAATGAGCGGGCCGATCGGGAGGAGGCAGCTGGGCCAAGTGGCGAGGCTGTCGGAACGGGAGGCGCGCAATGTGCTGGAGGCACTTCGGGATGCGGGGTTGATTCGCATTGAGAAGGAAGGGGCCACGGTGACGGAGGAAGGCAGGCAAATGCTATCCTCGCTGCGTACTAGTATGGATGATTGGTCGGGACGCAATACGCTCGGCAGATATTTGGGGCAGACGATCGGCATCCGGAAAGTGATTGTCGTCCCTGGTGACTCTGATGCGAACGCTTCGGTGAAAGCTGTCATTGGCAAAGAGGCGGCGGAGCAATTCATTTCCTTGATCGGCGACGGACGAATCGTGGCTGTCACGGGCGGCAGTTCGGTTGCGGCGATCCCTCCCCATATTGCCAAGTTTCCTGAAGCTGAGCGCTTAAAGTTTATAGCGGCCAGAGGGGGCGTCGGGGAGGATATCGGCTTGCAGGCGAATGTCATTTCGGCTTTATTTGCCCAAGCTTGCGGCGCGACCTATAGCACGTTTTATTATCCGGAAACATTGAGCGAAGAAGCGCATGAGGTGTTCCGAAAAGAACCGGCGGCGCTGGAGATGATGGCGCTGTACGAGAAGACGGATTGCGTCCTGCATGGGATTGGCGATGCGAAAAAGATGGCGGCGATACGAAATTCATCCAAAGAGGAATTGGAATTGCTGGAACAGGGGAAAGCTCTTGGAGAGGCATTCGGTTATTATTTTGATGAAAACGGAAATGTCGTGTATCGATTGCGGACGGTCGGCATCCAGACCGAACAATTGGAAGATGTCCCGCTGTTAATTGCGGTGGCAGGCGGTGCAAGCAAAGCAGCTGCGATCTTAGCCTATATGGCAAGCGCGCCTCGGCAAACGATTTTAGTGACCGATGAAGGGGCCGCTTTAGAAATGCAACAGATAGTACGTAAAAATACTTAACATATGGAGGTCATTCACATGACATTGAAAATGGCGATCAACGGATTTGGACGAATTGGTAGAGTGGTATTTCGGGAAGCAATAGCACATGACGATATCGAAATCGTCGCTGTCAACGATTTAACAGACGCTGCGATGCTAGCGCATTTGCTCAAGTATGACTCCGTGCACGGAATTTTCGATGCAGAAGTCGGATCGGATGAAAATCATCTTGTCGTCAACGGCAAAAAAATCCGTGTATACGCTGAAAAAGATCCTTCCGCGTTGCCTTGGAAAGAGCTAGAGGTAGATGTAGTTATCGAATCAACAGGCGTCTTCCGCGACCAAAAAGGTCTTCAAAAGCATATCGATGCAGGAGCGAAAAAAGTTATCCTGTCAGCTCCGGCAAAAGGCGATATCAAAACATTGGTGATGGGCGTCAACCACAAGGAATACGATGCAGGTTCCGACCATATCGTATCGAACGCTTCTTGCACGACAAACTGCCTGGCACCTGTCGTGAAAGTATTGAACGATGAGTTTGGCGTCAAGCGCGGCATGATGACTACAGTTCACTCGTACACAAATGACCAGCGTATTCTGGACTTGCCGCATGAAGATTACCGCCGTGCGCGCGCTGCTGCGGAATCCATGATTCCAACGACAACTGGCGCTGCATCTGCAGTTACGAAGGTTATCCCTGAATTGAAAGGGAAGTTGGATGGCATGGCGGTCCGCGTTCCAACACCGAACGTGTCCCTCGTTGATTTCGTTGCGGAAGTCGGCAAGGAAGTGACAGTCGAAGAAGTGAATGCGGCATTGAAAAACGCTTCTGAGAATGAATTGAAAGGTTTCTTGTATTACAATGAAATCCCGCTCGTGTCCCGCGACTACAACGGCAACACAGCATCTTCCACAGTAGATGGCTTGTCCACAATGGTGCTAGATGGCAATATGGTGAAAGTCATTTCGTGGTACGACAATGAATCAGGATACTCTGCACGCTGTATCGACTTGGCATTATACATGCAGCAACAAGGGTTCTAAGCAAATCATAGCCAATCAATAACCTACGTCTTATAATGAAGATGGGTAGAGGAACGGATCAGCCCGTTCCTCTTTTTTTCTACCTTGTCCATACCGAATGATTAAAGGGATATGGTATGATTAGGCGGAATGGGATCTATTCCCCGCAAAAGGAAGTTACATTACATACGGAGGTGTGCTATTTTTCATGATGTCCAAACAGACGATGAAAGATATAGAACTAGGTGGCAAACGAGTTTTTTGCCGGGTTGATTTCAATGTGCCGATGGAGGATGGAGCGATTACGGATGATACGAGAATCCGTGCGGCCATTCCGACAATCGAATATTTGACCGGCCAAGGGGCCAAAGTCATTTTAGCAAGCCACCTCGGCCGCCCGAAAGGCGAAGTGAAAGAGGAATTCAGACTGACTGCGGCAGGGGAACGACTTTCTCAATTAATCGGGAAGCCGGTAACCAAACTGGATGCATCCATTGGAACAACCGTCGAAGAAGCGATCGCTTCCATGCAAGATGGGGACATCCTGTTGCTTGAAAACGTTCGGTTCCATCCGGGCGAAGAAAAGAATGACCCGGAACTCTCCAAACAATTCGCAGCACTTGCGGATGTGTTTGTCAACGATGCGTTTGGCGCTGCACACCGTGCGCATGCATCGACTGCCGGCATCGCAGACTTTTTGCCTGCTGTTTCCGGATTGCTTCTGGAAAAGGAACTGGACGTACTCGGAAAAGCATTGTCCGATCCGGAACGTCCGTTTACCGCGATTATTGGCGGAGCGAAAGTGAAAGACAAAATCGGAGTCACCGACCACCTGCTAGACAAAGTCGATAATTTATTGATTGGTGGCGGACTCTCTTATACATTCTCGAAAGCGCAAGGGTACGACACAGGCAACTCGCTTTTGGAAGAAGATAAAATTGAACTGGCAGCTTCGTTTATTCAAAAAGCAAAAGACAAAGGCGTCAACTTGTATTTGCCGATCGACGCCGTCATTGCGGATGAATTCTCGGCGGATGCCAACGTGAAAACAGTAGAAATTGATGCCATGCCTGCCGGTTGGATGGGATTGGATATCGGACCGGAAACGGCGGCATTATACGCAAAAGTAATTGAACAATCGAAATTGGTCATTTGGAATGGGCCGATGGGCGTGTTTGAAATGGAGCCATTCTCTCAAGGGACAAAACAAGTTGCCGAAGCAATGGCCCGCACGGAAGCATATACCGTTATCGGCGGCGGTGATTCTGCAGCAGCTGTTGAAAAGTTCGGTGTGGCGGATCAAATGGATCATATATCCACAGGCGGCGGCGCGTCATTGGAATTCATGGAAGGCAAGGACCTTCCAGGCGTATCCGCATTGAACGATAAATGAGAGGAGAGATGAATTTGCGGAAACCAATCATAGCAGGAAACTGGAAAATGTATAAAACGATGGGTGAAGCGAAAACATTTGTGGACGCAGTGAAAGGCAAGCTGCCCGTCTCGGAAGTCGATGCGGTCATCTGCTCACCGGCACTCTATTTGGCAGAGCTCGTCCAAATGGCGAAGGGGACCCCTCTCTCCGTTGGTGCCCAAACGATGCATGACAAGGAAGAAGGGGCGTTTACGGGCGAAGTGAGCCCGACTATGCTAGAGGACCTGGGCATTTCTTACGTCATTTTAGGACATTCGGAACGCCGGCAATATTACAATGAAACCGATGAGTCGGTGAATCTGAAAGTGAAAGCCGCTTTTGCTCATCAATTAACACCAATCGTCTGCGTCGGCGAAACATTAGAAGAGCGGGAAGCAGGCCAAACGGTCAGGCGCGTCTCAGACCAAGTGAAAAAGGCTTTCCTTAATATCGAAGGAACAGACGCAGTCAATGCCGTTATCGCATACGAACCTATTTGGGCGATCGGCACAGGGAAAACAGCGACGGCTGATGATGCAAATGAAGTATGTAAAGAAATCCGTTCTGCCATCGCGACATTGTACGACCAGGAGATTGCGGACAGCATCCGTATCCAATACGGCGGCAGCGTGAAACCTGAAAATATCGTCGAGCTTCTATCCAAGGATCATATTGACGGGGCATTAGTAGGCGGTGCGAGCCTGGATCCGGCATCCTTCTTGAAATTGGTGGAGGCGGGCGTCCATGAGTAAAGGACCGGTAGCGCTCATCATCTTAGATGGCTTCGGCTTGCGGGATGAGAAATTCGGAAATGCGGTTGCACAGGCGAATAAGCAGAACTACGACTTGCTATGGAACAACTTCCCTCATTCCACGCTCACGGCATGCGGCGAAGCCGTCGGGTTGCCGGAAGGCCAGATGGGGAACTCCGAAGTCGGCCACTTGAATATTGGTGCCGGCCGGATCGTCTACCAAAGCTTGACGCGCATCAACAAGTCAATCAAGGATGGAGACTTCTTTGAAAACCCGGCTTTGTTGAAGGCGGTCCAGCATGCAAAACATAATGGAACAGCGCTTCATTTGATGGGGCTTGTATCGGACGGGGGCGTCCATAGCCATTATGAGCACATGTTCGCCCTCTTGCGGTTAGCGAAAATGAACGGCCTTGAAAACGTATATGTTCACGCATTTTTAGACGGCCGCGATGTCGGCCCGAAAACGGCGATGGAGTATATCGAACAAACCGAAACAGTAATGGAGAACTTGGAAGTCGGCAAGATTGCGACGGTTTCGGGACGGTATTATGCGATGGACCGGGACAAGCGATGGGACCGGGTGGAACTAGCCTATCGCGCGATCGTCGATGGAACAGGAAACAAAGCGGGATCTGCATCCGAAGGAATTCTTCAATCGTATGACGAGGATGTAACAGATGAATTCGTTGTGCCGTTCGTCATTGAGAAGGAAGGAACTCCGGTCGCTACGGTCAATGAAGGAGATGCAGTCATCTTCTTTAATTTCCGTCCAGACCGCGCAATCCAGCTATCCCGTGCGTTTACAGATCCATCCTTTGATGGGTTCCATACAGGGCCGAAAACTCTGGACAATTTGGAGTTTGTCACTTTCACCGAATACAGCGAGGAAGTCCAAGCGGATGTCGTCTTCCAAAAAGATAACCTCGTCAATACGATCGGCGAGGTGCTGTCGGCAAACGGTATAAGACAACTACGCATCGCGGAAACCGAAAAGTATCCGCACGTCACCTTCTTCATGAGCGGGGGACGGGAAGAGGAGTTTGAAGGGGAAACCCGGATTCTCATTGCTTCTCCGAAAGTAGCAACCTATGATTTGAAACCTGAAATGAGCGCTGTCGAGGTGACGGAAGCGCTGCTTGCGCAAATCAATGACGACAAGCAGGATGCGATCATCCTCAATTTTGCCAATCCGGACATGGTCGGCCATAGCGGCATGCTGGAGCCGACTGTCAAGGCGATTGAGACGGTGGATGCTTGCCTCGGTCAAATCATCGATGCCATCCATGCGAAAGGCGGTGTTGCGATCGTGACGGCCGACCATGGCAATGCGGATGAAGTGAGGACGGAAGAAGACAACCCGATGACAGCCCACACGACCAATCCCGTGCCTGTTATCATCACCAATCCCGACATCTCGATTCGCGAAGGCGGCATCCTGGCCGACCTGGCGCCGACGATGTTGAAGCTGCTCGGAATTGAACAACCTGCCGACATGACAGGAACACCATTATTTTAATTAAGGAGAGAATAACTATGCCAATCATTACACATATCCAAGCAAGAGAAGTCCTTGATTCACGCGGAAATCCGACAGTCGAGGTGGAAGTGTTCACAGAAAGCGGCGCTTTCGGGCGTGCCATCGTTCCGTCTGGCGCATCCACAGGCGAATATGAAGCTGTTGAGCTGCGTGACGGAGATGCGAGCCGCTATAATGGCAAAGGTGTTCTAAAGGCGGTTGACCACGTAGAGGAAATCATCGCAGAAGAGCTTGTGGACCGTTATTCTGTTCTTGACCAAGTCCTTGTCGACAAAGCGCTGATTGAACTCGATGGAACAAAAAACAAAGGGAAGCTTGGAGCGAACGCAATTCTAGGCGTTTCCATGGCGGTTGCACATGCGGCTGCTGATTACCTCGATATCCCGCTTTATCAATACTTAGGCGGTGTCAACGCGAAGCAATTGCCGGTTCCGATGATGAACATCCTCAATGGCGGCGAACATGCGGATAACAATGTCGATATCCAAGAGTTCATGGTTATGCCGGTTGGTGCTGAATCATTCCGCCACGGACTTCGCATGGGTGCGGAAATCTTCCATAGCCTGAAGAGCGTCCTAAAAGCAAAAGGCTTGAACACAGCTGTAGGCGATGAAGGCGGCTTTGCGCCGAACTTGGCTTCCAACGAAGAAGCACTTTCTACCATCATCGAAGCGATCGAAAAAGCGGGCTATAAGCCTGGTGAAGAAGTATTGCTTGCAATGGACGTCGCGTCCTCTGAGTTCTACGACAAAGAAGCAGGCAACTATAACTTGGCAGGCGAAGGCATCGTCAAGACATCGGCAGAAATGGTCGATTGGTACGAAGAGCTTTGCAATAAATACCCGATCGTTTCCATCGAGGACGGCTTGGATGAAAACGACTGGGCGGGCCATAAATTGCTGACAGAACGCCTTGGCAAAAAAGTGCAGCTTGTCGGTGACGACCTGTTCGTAACGAATACAGAAAAATTGGCACGCGGCATTGAAGAGGGCGTAGGCAACTCCATCCTCATCAAAGTAAACCAAATCGGTACATTGACAGAAACATTCGATGCGATCGAAATGGCAAAACGTGCAGGCTATACAGCTGTTATCTCCCACCGTTCCGGCGAGTCGGAAGATACGACAATTGCCGACATCGCAGTGGCGACAAACGCGGGCCAAATCAAAACGGGTGCACCATCCCGGACTGACCGCGTAGCGAAATACAACCAGCTTCTCCGCATCGAGGATCAGCTCGATGATACAGCGCAATACCTTGGAGCACGCACTTTCTATAACTTGAAAAAGTGATAGAACCTGCAACAATCTCTTCGCGACATTTCTGCATAATCAGACGGAATTGACAAATGTTGTTGTCACGTTTGGCAATGTTTGATAGAATAGAAATGTCGTGATGTACTAGCAGGAGGTGGGAACAAAGTGCATGCTTTGTTATTGACGTTGCTTTTAATTGTCTCAATCGCATTAATCGTAGTTGTCTTATTGCAATCCGGAAAAAGTGCAGGCCTGTCAGGAGCCATCTCCGGTGGTGCTGAACAACTTTTTGGAAAACAAAAGGCGCGTGGATTGGACCTCGTTCTCCAACGGGTGACGATTGTACTGTCCATATTGTTTTTTATTTTAGCAATTGCGATCGTAAAATTCTAACAACATATTGTAAGCGTACTTGCTCAGCGCCTGACCTTCCAAGTAGGGTCAGGCGTTTTCTTTTCTCTTTCATTGGGAAGAATAGGATAAGAGAAGTGTCACATGATACATATAGGTGATAATTTACATCTAGACGTTTTGGAAGGATGATTGATTTGAGAATTGCTCAACCGAAACCGTTTTTCTTTGAAAAGGGGAAGCGCGCTGTCCTCTTGCTCCACGGATTTACCGGTACGTCTGCAGATGTCCGGATGCTCGGCCGTTTTTTAGAGAAGAAAGGCTACACGTCACTCGCGCCCCATTACCGCGGGCATGGCGTCCCGCCTGAGGAATTGATTCAGACGGGACCAGAAGAGTGGTGGGCCGATGTCGAAGCAGGTTACAATCAATTGCGCGAGGCAGGCTATGAGGAGATCGCCGTCGCCGGTTTATCGTTGGGCGGGGTGTTTTCCTTGCACGTAGGCATGAATTACCCAGTAAAGGGTATTGTGACGATGTGTGCGCCGATGTCGATGAAAACAACGGATACGATGTATGAAGGCGTCTTGAAATATGCGAAGGACTATAAGAAGTACGAAGGGAAAGAGGAGTCCGTCATCGAAGAGGAAGTGGAGTCACTCCGCGGACAGTCGATGCCGTCTTTAAAGGACTTGCGTGCCCTCGTCTATGATATAAGAGAAAAGCTCGATCACATCTATGCGCCTTTATTTGTAGTGCAGGCGCGGCAGGACAAAGTGATCGATCCCGACTCGGCCAACGTTATCTATGACAATGTCGAGTCAATAGAAAAACAAATCAAATGGTATGAAAACTCCGGTCACGTCATCACATTAGGGCCGGAAAAGGAACAGCTTCACGAGGATGTATTTCAATTTCTTGAATCATTGGATTGGAACGTGTGAAACTGTAACTAGATGAACATGTTGAAGGTAGAAGGAGGGGACTTTATCATTGGATATTTTTGATGAGCAATTAAGAGAACGTCTCTTGGCATTCATGAAAGAGGAATCATATAAACCGCTCACCGTCCAGGAGATCCAGGAAATGTTAGGGATTGAAGGAGCGGCAGAATTCAAGGAACTGGTCAAGATGCTTGTCCATCTCGAACAGAAGGGTGACATTGTCAGATCTCGGACAAACCGATACGGTGTGCCGGAGCGCATGAATCTTGTGCGCGGTAAATTTATCGGCCACGCCAAAGGATTTGGATTTGTAACGCCGGAAACGGAAGGGATGGATGATATTTTCATTCCGCCGACAGAAGTGAACGGCGCCATGAATGGCGATATCGTACTCGTCCGCATTGCGAACAGCTCCATGGGCGACCGCCGGGAAGGGACGATCATCCGCATCGCGGAACGGAAGACGACGAAAGTCGTTGGAACGTATCAGGACAATCGCGGCTTCGGCTTCGTCATCCCGGACGACAAACGGCTGCCGATGGACATTTTCATCGCCAAAGGCCACAGCCTGAATGCGGTGGAAGGCCATAAAGTGGTTGTCGAAATTACCGAATGGCCGAGTGACCTGAAATCGGCTACGGGGATGGTCGTGCAAATTCTCGGGCATAAAAACGACCCGGGTGTCGATATTTTATCGATCATTTATAAGCACGGCATTGAAATCGAATTCCCGCAAGAGGTCATGGATGAGATTAAATCGACTCCGGAAACTGTTCAGGAGAAAGACTTGTTCAAGCGCCGCGACTTGCGCGACGAGCAGATCATTACGATTGACGGCGCAGATGCCAAAGACTTGGACGATGCTGTGTCCGTCGTGAAAAATAACGACGGCACGTACGTGCTGTCCGTCCATATCGCAGACGTCAGCCATTATGTGCGAGAGAACACGGCGCTGGACGATGAAGCATATGAGCGCGGAACGAGTGTCTACTTAACCGACCGAGTCATTCCGATGCTGCCTCATAAGCTGTCGAACGGCATCTGTTCATTGAATCCGGGTGTCGACCGGCTTACGCTGTCGTGCCGGATGACGATTGACGGAAGCGGGAAAATCACCGACCACGAAATATTCGAGAGTGTGATCCATTCGAAAGAGCGGATGACATATTCGAATGTGTATAAGATCATTGCGGAGAAAGACGAAGAGCTGCTTAAAAAGTATGAGCATATCGTTCCGATGCTCAATGACATGGGCGACCTCGCTGCCATCCTGCGCCAGAAGCGGATGGGCCGTGGCGCGATTGACTTCGATTTCAAGGAATCGAAAGTCCTTGTCAATGAAGAAGGCTGGCCGACCGATATCGTGCTGCGCGAACGGACAGTTTCTGAGCAGCTGATCGAGGAATTCATGCTCGCGGCGAACGAAACAGTGGCGGAGCATTTCCATTGGTTGAATGTGCCGTTCATCTACCGGATACACGAAAATCCGAAAGAGGAAAAACTGGCGCGGTTCTTTGAGTTCCTGACGAACTTCGGCATTGTCGTGAAGGGGACTGGAAACCATGTCCACCCGCGTGCCTTGCAGGAAATCATCGAATCGATCGAAGGCCTGCCGGAAGAGACGGTCATTTCGACGATGTTGCTTCGTTCGATGCAACAGGCGAAATACTTCGAAGAGAGCCTCGGCCACTTCGGTTTGTCGACGGATTTCTATACGCACTTCACATCACCGATCCGCCGTTATCCGGACTTGATCGTCCATAGGCTAATTCGCACGTACTTGATCGAGAAGGACCTATCGTCCGAAACGATCGCCCACTGGAACGCTGCGCTGCCTGAAATCGCCCAGCATACGTCCGACAGGGAAAGACGTGCAGTCGATGCAGAACGCGATACAGACGCACTGAAGAAGGCACAGTACATGCTCGATAAGATCGGCGAGGAATTTGACGGCGTCATTTCATCCATTACGAATTTCGGCATGTTCGTCGAGCTGGAAAACACGGTGGAAGGACTTGTCCATGTGAGCTACATGACAGACGACTACTACCGATTCGACGATCGCCAAATGATGATGATCGGCGGCCATACCGGCAAGCAATTCCGCATCGGAGACGAAGTGACGATTCGCGTCGTATCCGTCAAACCGGAAGAATCAGCAATTGACTTTGAAATCGCCGGCATGAAGCAATCATTCCACCGGACGCGCAAAGAAACGCCGAAAGTGATCCATGCGAAAAAGCAAGGAGGATCGGAAGGCGGCAAACGCGGAGAAGGTAAGCGAAGCGACAAGTCGTCACCAGGCAAGAAACAGGGCGGACCGAGCCAGAAGAAGAAATTCTATGAGGGCGTCGCCAAGAAAACAAAGAAACGTCCAAGAAAGAGAAAATAGGCCGGAGCGGCAATCCCCTCCGGCTGCTTTAGAGGGGTGTTGACAATGGGAAAAGGCCAAGGAAAAGTCATTGCGGTCAATAAAAAAGCAAACCATGACTTCGCAATCGAAGAAACAATCGAAGCGGGCATCGTCCTCCAAGGGACGGAAATCAAATCAGTCCGCAACGGAAAGGTCCAGCTTCGTGACGCGTTTGTCCTCATTCGCAACAACGAAGCCTGGATCTCCAATATGCATATTAGCCCGTACGAGCAAGGGAACCGGTACAACCACGACCCAATCCGTTCCCGCAAGCTGCTGCTGCACCGCAAGCAGATCAGCACGCTGGTCGGCCAAATCAAAGAACAGGGTGTCGCTATCGTCCCGCTCAAAATGTACTTGAAGGACGGCTTCGCCAAAGTCCTGATCGGCATTGGGAAAGGGAAAAAGCTCTACGACAAACGTGACGACCTGAAGAAAAAAGAAGCGAAACGCGAAATGGAACGCGCATTCAAAGCGAAGCAGCAATATTAAGCGGAAGCGTTTTCCATTGAAATTTCAGCAGAAACGTTGTATGATAGGGACAGTGATAGTTCAGAAACCTGCTATGCTTCGGGCATAGCATTTCCTGACTCTCCAGTTGATTGTGTTGATAGGCAGGCCACGCGCCTAGCGGGTTCAACCTTTTATACCGGGGACGTTACGGATTCGACAGGGGTGGTCTGAGCTTGAGCTGCGCGTCGGAGGGCTCGACTCCGTCAGAAACGGCAGTTAATAATAACTGGCAAAACAAACAACAACTTAGCATTCGCAGCGTAAGCTGATGAATCTGCCTAGCAGTTCCATCGCCCATGTGGCATTGTTAGGCTCACCTATTAGTGGGATACGGTAACGGTCGCCTCCTGAGGCCGTTGCAAGAGACTACCAGGATAGCGCTCAAGACGCCTTGATTGACGGCATAATGCAGCGCGAACCGTAAGTAGTCAATCTACACGCGTAGACGCTTAAGTATTGGAGCCTTTGGACGTGGGTTCGACTCCCACCGTCTCCATAAGACGAAATCAGTGGATTTCAAACAGTGTCAAAACCCTTGTATCAAGGGTTTTTTCTTTTGCCCTGTTTTATTATATATTATAAATAAAGTAAATTATTTTTTGGACTGACCAAAAGAGTTATCAATAGTTATTAATATTGAGGCAGATAAAAAACAAATGATTAGGATATAGACCACTCTCTAAATGAAATTTTATTAAAAAAGATGAGATAAAAATTTTCCGAAAGGAAATAGTTATAGTAATCCATGTAAAAATGCAGTGGGAAGCACAGTGAAAGAACTTTTGTTTTCTAATTATGGTTTAGTATATAACAAAATAATATATGGAACTCAACTAACAAAATTGGACTTAAAGAAGCAACCAGAAAGGCTAAATCTATTGTTGATGAATTAAGATATTTTATTTAGATTATTAGTAACATACAGATATAATTACCATAATTAAGCTTGCACAAAGCCGTCGTATCATATATATAGGATCTTCTTCTTCTTCTTATCCAAAGGAAGTTTTGGAAGATTTACCACCACCAATATCTAATGTTAGAAGAATATTTTTTAATATTTCGATTTAAAATAATTAAACAATTAATTCTATAAATGTTGGGATTAATGTTATAATATTCTGCAAGGATAATATTGTAAAAGGTGGGATTTTATCATGAATGCTATAGAGCTACTCGAAAATACAAAAAAAAATTTATGCAATGCATTAGAAAATCATTTTGATAATACTAATTCTCACTCTTGTTCGGATATATCTTATGCGGATATTTTGTACCAAGAAAGCCGTTCTATTATCAGAGCAATAGCCAAAGAGAAAGAACTTTCAATTCCGAAATTTGTTAGAACAAGCCGTACTATAGAGGAAGCAGTCTATGATTTAACCGCAGATATAGGGCAGTTCGATTTTCCATTAAACATTATAAATACTGTTAGGACAAATTTTAATGTATATATAGACATCCTTGAAGAAGATCGACTAGACGTTAGAGTAATTCATGTCAAAAGTGAAATACCAGATCATCTAACATTTGCACACATTAAAGAGGATTTAAAAAAGTGCGATAAAAGGCTATCAGATGGAGATTTTTCTGGAGCAATTACTAGTGCTCGTTCGTTAGTAGAAGGTGTTTGTAACGAAATTATTGTCAATATTACCGGGGAAAGTTTGAAAGATAAACTTGATTTACCAGCATTATTTACTAAGGTAAGGAACGAATTAAACTTAAATACTGATAATCCTAACTTAGAGAAACCGTTAAAACAGGTATTAAGCGGATTAATTAATATTGTTAACGGGTTGGCAGAAATAAGAAATGAACACGGAGATGCCCATCACAGAAGATATGAGGTGAATATGCATCATGCATTAATGGTTATTAACTCTGCTAAAACGGTAGTAACATTTCTATTCAACACATATGAATATCAGCTCGATAAAGGAACTCTAGTTAAGACGTGATAAACTTGTATGCATTGTACGAATGGTATCAGAACGTTGTATTGTTTAAATTACTTTCTTTTCAGAAGCGTTACGGATTCGACAAGGGCTAGGTGTCAGAGGGCTCGATTCCGTCAGAAATAGAAAGGGGAGTTAATAATAGCTGGCAAACAAACAACAACTTAGCATTCGCAGCGTAAGCTGATGAATCTGCCTAGCAGTTCTATCGCCTATGTGGCATTGTTAAGGCTCACTATTAATGTAAAACGGTAACGGTCGCCTCCTTAGGCCGTTGCAAGAGACTTCCAGGATAGCGCTCAAGACGCCTTGATTGACGGCAAACGTGCGCGCGAATCGTTAAATAGTCAATCTAACCGCGTAGACGCTTAAGTTTTGGAGCCATTGGACGTGGGTTCGACTCCCACCGTCTCCATATCTTATGTATCAATGGTTTTAAAGTTTAGGGATATTGAGCGGGAGTTGAACTCTTGAACAATATTCCTTTTTCTTTTTTCCAGAGGAAAAATGACATGTTTGAGCTTATTCATGGACTTTCTATGATAATATTAGGAAGTTTTTTATGCCCAATAGAAAGAGAATGAATGGCATATTTGCTGTTGGAAGTGAAGTCGTAGACATGATTTAAACAGAAGAGCAAACGAAGCTTGAGAGGAATGCAATAAAAGAAGCACTTGATACGTTATATACTCATATGAGGGGTAGCGGGGAATAGACCATATACAATTGACAGCTATAGTTTTTATGACATTAATTGAAGATAATATACCAAAAGGACTTGTGTGAGATTTAACGCACAAGTCCTTTGGAATAATTAATTTTCACTTAAATTGTTAGAAAAGTTTTGAAGTAAGTCAAGTTCAATTTGACTTTCAACTTCTTCACTTGCAACTCCTAGAGAATCGTAGAAGATTTTACCTAAATTAATTACATTATTAATATTCTCATTTGGGCTCAATGATTGAGCGTAAGCGCTAAGATTGGTTCTTTGTGTGTAAGTTAATTGTTTAATACCCATTGAAGAAAGAATTTGATATAAATATAATTCTGATGTTAGAGTACCTGTTTGGTCAAACTTTACAAGAGCTTCTGAAAAGTAAGTATCGTAACCAAGTGAATTATAGAACAACCATCCGTAAAGTTCTGTTGTATTAACAGAATTACTTTTATTTAACTTAACAGCATAATCTTTCAAATTTTTAAATTGATATGTCGAGAGTTCGTCATTAATTGTACTAGTATATAAATAATGTTCTATAGAAGCTATTTCATCATTTAAATTATATTTGTATGTTGGATATTTTTTCTCTAATGGAAGTAGTGTAGATAAACCTAAATAACTAAAATTGTCTCGAATAAAATGATTTGGTGATGTTTTGTAGTGAGGTCTAACAAAAGTTCCGTCTTTACGGTAATAACCTTTTACATATACTAATTCATTAATGGGCTCTTGCCCAACTAGATTATTGCCTTTGTACAAATTCACGGTATTTTTTATAGTTAATTTAGTCGTTGTAAGTGAAGGTTTAGTAGTTGTACTTTTATAATCATATTTTGATGGACTACTAGAACCACCTGTATTTCGATAGTGTCCTTTAACATACGTACCGTCTTTACGATAGTAACCTTTAACATAGGTACTCTTTGCTTCAGAATTGTCAGGGAAAAAACCAAAAAATAGAGGGAAAACTAATATAAAACTTAGAAAAATTAACAATCCTTTTTTCATTTGTTACCTCCGTAGTATTTTTAACTAATTATATCACATAGTTAAAAAAATGGTAAATATACTTTGGGTGTGTGGCGATTTAAGTTTTGATAACGAATGTGTAAGGTAAGAGATTTGCTGGTTCTCTCAGGCGATCCGATAAGCCATATCTTACAATCCATTGTGGAGGACTCAACGAGATTTTATTCTTAAGAAAAGGAAAATAGGCCATTATCAATCCATCTTACGAAAAGTCAAAATAAGGTTTAAAGCGGCGCACAAGGAACTGAAGAGCTTGGCACCGGATTCACTTGCTATTGATGCATTCCCCTTTAGAGTTGCGTGTGGAATTCGTCAAGGCATTCCAGGAGTTCAACAACGCGTACGAAGCGCTCGATGATTACAACGATGACATGGAAACGTTTAAAGCGTTAACGGAACAAGTGAAGAGGCTGGAAGAGTACCTTGGTGTCTACCATATAGTGAAGGGATCGCTCCTAGGAGAAAAGGGGATGGAAATGACCCAGAGCCGGATTACTCGTTAATTGAATTTTAGGGTGATAATACTGCCAAGCTCTACCACATCGAATCCACTTACATTGATCGTCTGCTGGAAGCTTATGCCGCTAATAATCAGGATACGCTCAGTGATATTAAAAAAGCGCTCCAAAAACTTAACAAATCTGAATCGGAGTAATATGTGTACGAAACGATAGTCTGAAAAGAGTGCTGCCGATCCAACGGAAGCAAGTGTTGAAGCCCTCCGGCGATTCAGGAGACCGCATCGCTTGTGGCGCAGTGAAAGTATTCCGTTTGGTTACCTGCCTGGCGAATAAAAAAAATGAAGAAACCAACCATTTAATTCTGCTGTTGGCTTCTTTTTACTTTTGGTTATCATACGAGAACATCGTATTTCTACAAGACACTACTCCTAATGTTTTATGTTTTGATATTGCTAGCCTATTAGAGAAATATTTTATATAATTCGTTATCTTAAATTTATCAGTTGTTAATTCTTTATTGATGGTACCTAAGCCACTTTAACCCTGTAAGCTTAGATTTAACACTATTTTCTTTTTTGAAATCTAGTATAATACAAAATAAGTATGTAAATATCAGTAAAAAAAGTAATGTGAAAGTTGGAAAGGGGTATCTATGAATAATGAAGGAACCTGATTATAAGAAATATTTATATTTCGCTTTTAAGAAAGCTAAACATTTTGTGACAATGGAAACTTCTTTTGTTGAGCACACAGAAATAATATTCTTTGAACAATCACTTGATAAAAATATTGAGCGTTTGTCAAAACTTTTACAAAACCCAGATGAGCTATCAAATGAGATAGAAGCGATGAAGGGGCATTTATATTTCTTTCCTAAATCTTTTGGTTCGAAAGGAGAACCGAGAGTTCGCCCAAAAGTAGTATTTCCTTTTGAATATCAGATTTTATGGACAGCAATCATTTTAGTTATCGGAGAATGGTTTGATACGAATGAAAGAGTGAAAAATACATTTTCTATTTGTAATCAAAATATTAGAAAGCAATTCGACTGGATGGTTCCTTGGAGTTTTAACGGTAGGATAAAACGTTTAAAAAGTGCTGAAACCACGGAAAATGCGCTGTTTGAATCAAGTTATATTCATTACAACAATAATAGTTTATATGAAGGACATCAAATGGCCTTAAAAAAATTTGATACATATAGGATTCAAATTACGAAGAAGATGTTAGCTAATCAAACAGAAATTTATAGAGGGGATTTAGACATACAAGAGTTTTTTCCGACCCTAAAAATCGAAAAAGTAAAAGAAGCGTTAAATAATAGATTTGATGAGTTAGACAAAATTAAAAATTTTAATAATGATTATTTTAATATATTAAGTGTTAGAAAAATTTTAGATGCTTTATTTGAATTGAGAATTGATTACCCGGATATAAATAAATTAGCAAGTGACTACAAACAACTTTTATTAGATTATTACCGAAAGATTAATCCACATGATAAAAGAGAATTTGAGATTAAACATTTAGTGGACTTTTTGAATAGTACTTTGCCATTAGATTTGATAGCATCAAATTTTTTGTCAAACTGTGCATTAAATTATTTCGTTGATAAAGAGATAGAAAAGGAACTAATAGAGGAAGTATTTATACTTCGCTATACAGATGATTATATAGTACTTGCAACAGATGAGAAGAAGTTAATAAAATTATTAGATGAATCGATTTCATAATTCCTCTTTTTTAAAATACAAACAAGGGCAGAATTTGCGGATTGTATCTCAAAAAACAGAAATCATGCGGCTTGAATCTGATTTA
>JACHLS010000016.1 GCA_014204635.1 Sporosarcina luteola
ATTCCCGCACTACCAGTCAGCTATACATTTCCGCCACGACGGCATGTTAGGGACTTTCACCCATTAGAGAAAAGCACTGCCAAGCGCACAAAAGAAGCCCTTCTATATGAAACGGCTTCTTTTACTGCCTATTCGTTTGGGTAATCAAAGAACTGTTTAAATCCCTTTTTTCCTGCATCCGTTATGGTAACAGCACGAATTGAAGGGGCTTGGACAATCCACCCTAATTCTAGAAATCTTACCATTAGCTCATTGCCTAAGGAGCCGCCAAGATGGTGATTTCGCTCACTCCAATCAATGCAGGCATGAGAAAACGAACGCCGTTTCTTTTTCAATACATCCAGATCCACACCAAAGTCAGCAAGAAATCGGGTTCCTGTTCGCGTCACCGCAAACTCTTTTTGTTCTTTCTCCAAATAACCAGCAGACACCATGAATTCCGTTATTCCGACGCCTAATTTTCCAGCTAAATGATCATAACAGGTCCTCGCGTCTTGAAGGAGCTTTAACTGAGTTGATTGTTTTAACGAACGAATTTCAGGTGGAGGTGAGATTACCAGCAACGATTCTAAAAGGGCAGCAACTTCAGCATTAGCCAATTGAAAATAACGATGGCGTCCCTGTTTCTCCACCTTTACAAGATTCCCCTCAACCAATTTCGATAAGTGAAAGCTGGCTGTTTGGGGTTTGATCCCTGCCATGTAAGCTAATTCAGTGGCAGTGTGAAAACGTCCATCCATTAAACTCGTTAAAATAGATGCGCGAGAGGCTTCTCCAAGTAAAGAGACAACTTGAGCCACATTTGAATTAATACTCATTTCTATCAACCTTTCTTCATTCCACACTTCGATTATAGTTGAAGTGTGCATGACGAACAAGAAGGAGTTCAAATGTTGTTGCTTACTTCTCCTGGATTTTCACAACCGTTCCCACCGGTACCTTTGCCGCAAGTTCTAGAACATCTTTGTTATACATTCGGATACAGCCATGTGATACAGCTTTCCCAATCGAGGACGGATTGTTGGTCCCGTGAATGCCATAATGCGGCCTGGACAACCCCATCCAAAACGCTCCAAAAGGACCCCCAGGATTCCGTTGTTTGTTAATTATTTTATACGTCCCAATTGGAGTGGCAGTCACCATTTTCCCTACAGCTACCGGGTATGTCTTAACAAGCCGATCATTCTCATACAGCCGTAATTGCCGCTTGGATACAGATACTTCAATTCGAAACAATCTCCTATCCCCTTTCCCTTATCGTTCCCCTAGTATATGAACATCGCTATGAAACGGCGAGAGGGGGATGCTAGTTTAGGGATCCGCAAATCGGGAAAACAAAAAGCAGAACAAAATGAATTTCGAGAAGGAGGAGCATTTCATGAAAAAGAAAATGGCACTCGCTGCACTCGGACTAGGGGCTGCATACCTCATGCGAAATAAGGATGCCCGGGAGAAACTCTCAAGCCAATTCGATTCATTCGGTTCCTCGCCTATGCGGGGCGAGAAATCAAATACGACGACAAAATCACAAAATTCCGGTCGTCGTAAAGGATTGCTCGGCAATCTATTAAGCTAACGTTGTATGTGCCAAAAGCCTGTCCAACATATGAAAACAAACAGCAAGGTTCGGAACCGTGTTCGCGATTTTTTCCGATCCCTTGCTGTTTGTCTTGCTTTTCTAGAAAGAGGGCTATCCAAGATTAAATATTTAATAAAAGGAAATTTCCTCATAATCAATATCGTAAATTAGGTGCCCTATTGCCTCGATACGCTCTTCATCCAACTGCTGCATAAATTCTACAAATCTTGTGTCCCACTCTTCTCTAGCTTCCGTACCGTCCGCAACAATCTCTAAAAAAGCTCTTGTATCTCCTCTTAACTCTTCATAAAATACAATTTTACTGAAAACGGCCAATTCTATATCCCAAAATGCGGCAAATAGTGAATCATATTCATCACCATACAAGCATTCTGAGTTCAGTAAATCCAGATAATCATGCAGTGAAACAACATGCTCTCGGATGAGGCTTACTTTATCCGCTTTTGTATCGCTCTTCATGATTCGGTCCACTAATTCTCTCATTTTCATATCATTCATCCGGTCGTGTTCATGTAACATGAACACGATTGATTTTTCGCGCTCCTCCTCTTCCTTGATGATTAACTTATCAAAACTGGCGATTTCAGCCGATATATTTACCCTTTGAATCAATTCATCCCGGTATAGATGGATATAAGCGATCAGCTCTTGATCTATATCTAATTCCTCTTGGATCTGCTCAACTGCTTTATGAATCAATTTAGATCTTTTGTCAGGATCACTAGACATAAACAATTGATCCAGCTCGTTATATTGAACATCTGAAATTCTGATTTGATTGGCACTTCCGCCGGACAGCACTGAGAAGACAGCATTATTTAGTATTAACTCAAATATATTAAATAGCTCAATGCTATAGTTAAAGCGCATTTTCTTCCCGAAATTTTTCAGAACAAATAACACATCTTGATGTAGAAAAAAGCGGCAGAATTTCGTCTCCAGTAAGAAGCGCTTTACATACTGTTTCATGTAAAAGACACCTTGAAGTTTCATGTCATCAACAGCTAAAGGATAGTCAATGCTTGCCATCGTATTTTGTCCTTCAAAGACAATATCATAGTTGTTCATAAATACAGGTAATGATTCATCAATAGTCATGTTATAAGCATCAACGGGAACATCTAATCTCAAAATTTTTATCGTCTGATACAGTTGTTTGGCTTCTTCAAAGTACTGTTGAAGTAATTCAATGCCTTTGGAATGGATGTTCTTTACGGTCTCTACACCCAGATGAGTGATCGCATCTTCCGGTTCCGTAAACTGAAGAGTATAGGCGTCTAAGGCATACAAGAGAGATGTCAAAATCCCTTGCGCTGTATCTGATGACACCGAAGTACTTTCTCCTTTGGTATATTCTCGAATCAAATATTGAAGAACTTGCATAATCTCTACCTGAATTCGGTAAGCTTCCTGACTGGAAATGAGCCCCGCCCGCTGACCTTCATTTAAGAGAGACAACGTATATTGGCTTTGTTTTAACATTGAGCGATTTAGAGTAATAGATGAAACCGATCGAGAATGATCTTGCGATTGATTTAATTCCATGTTTTATCATCTCTTTCAAATGATGAGTTACCACGGATCAAATCGCCTCTAAAGTTTTCTGCCATTTGTTCCATCTCACTCCTTACCAGCTCCACTGAGCCTGCACACGGACCGTTAAAAAACGTCATTATCTGATCGATTAACTTTATGTCGCTAATCTTATCTTCTGTTTCATTGCGCAGGTAATAAAAAATCTCCTGAAGATCATTTAACGTTTCCACATAATGATTCGGATCCATATAAGGTGAAGCGGCATATACTTCAATTAACTCTTTTAGCACCTCATTGCTCAGCTCGACTCGTGCATAGTCGTGAAGTACTTTATTTCTAAACGTGATCATTGTTGTTACATCGTTGGGCGTAAGAACCAAGCCGTATTCTTTCGTTTTTTCGTTTAAGACAAGCAGTTCTTTCACTGTGTTGGACTGAGGAGATAATTGGATGGCATTTATCAAACGGGAGAAATCCACTACTTTTCATCCTTCCTAAATTTTTATTGATAAAACAGTTGACTTTTAATTATTAATGTGATATAATTAAATATTAATAATTTCAAATGACATTTAGTTTATCCCAATTACTTAAGATTGTCAATATATGTAGGAACTCAAAAACCCGTCTGCGAAGCAGACAGGTTTTTTTCATGCCATAAACTTTACCAAACTTGTTTCCCATACTTATCATTCATTTTTAAAATCTCTTCTCTCCTCCTAAATGCAGCATGTTTTTCCCTTGCGTCCAATTTCGCCATTATCCGTTAACTAAATTTCAATAGACTGAGTAGCCAGCAGATAGCGCCAACAAAAAAATTTAACTTTTTTAAAATATATTTTAATTAACGGATGTATATTTTTTTATAACATGATACTTTTGTCAGGAAGGTACTATATGTTAAAAAGGAGATGTTGTTATGAGAAGAAACGACTGGCCATCGGTAAACTGGAAAGTTGAAAACCCTGAAACTTGTAAGATAGACTCCGCAAAGCTATCAGAAGTTGAGTCTATTGTAAGAACCGAATACCACAATCTAAACGGTTTGGTAGTTATCAAAAACGGTTTTATTGCTTATGAAAAATATTTCAACGGATCCAGCTCAAATGATTTACATCATGTGGCATCTGTCACGAAAAGCATAGTGTCTGCTCTCATAGGAATCGCTATAGATGCAGGGTTTATTAAAAACGAAGATCAGAAAGTGCTAGACTTTTTCCCCGAGTACGTTGCTGATCCTGTTCATCAGCAAAAACAGGATATTTCCATTCGCCATCTACTTACGATGACAGCTCCTTATGCATTTGAGGATTGGCATGAACCATTGGACAAGATGTGCATGGAATCCAATTGGGTAGAGTATGCGCTGAATATGCTTGGTCAACAAGGAACAGTTGGAACGTTTAAGTATTCAACTGCCGGTGCACATTTACTTTCAGCCATTATCACGCGAAGCACCGGCAAAAGTTCTCGTGAGTTTGCTAATGAATATTTATTTAAGCCTATTGGCATGAAGGAGATACCCTTATTTGAAATAGAATCATATGACTATGATCATTTATTCGGAAAAGATGTAAAAGGATGGGTGCATGATCCAAATGGTTACACTACCGGAGGTTGGGGACTTACGCTTACCACACGCGATATGGCTCGATTTGGTTATTTATATCTGAATCAAGGCAAGTGGGATACGAAACAAATTATCCCCCAGCACTGGATTCAAGAAACAACTACAATGAATAGCAATAATTACGGTTATCTCTGGTGGTTGCGTGAGGAGAACGGAGTGTTTGCATACGTCGCATTAGGTGACGGAGGGAATGTGATCTGTTGTATTCCCGAACAGGATATAGTGATAGCAATCTCCTCGGAATTTATGGTGAACCCTGCGGATAGATGGCCACTAATTATGGAATACATTATTCCTGCTGTATCAGCCTAAACTTTGAAGTCTAGGGGAGTTAGAGCTTAGGAAGTGATTTGCACAGAAAGCATTCAGCCTAAGAATAGTTATTTTCAATCTTTGACCTGCAAAGGTCCCGTGGGTTGGCCCTCAAGTCCAACCCTTTTGTTTTTTTACGTATGCCCCGCTGCTTACATACATAACGTGTAACATTCAACAGCTTTCAAGAGAACAGGAATAACGGAAACTGTACTCGGCACCGAATCATCCTATCGTCGCTATATCCGACGGGTCTAGTACTAGTTTTTTTATTGAACGCCAAATAAATCGGGCGGACGACAGATCAACCAGATGAGCGCCAGAATGTCAGGACGAACGCCAGAAAAGTCATGATGAACGCCAAATAAACCAGACGAACGCCAGAAAGTCGTGATGAACGCCAAATAAACCAGATGAACGCCAGAATGTCAGGATGAACGCCAATTCAACCAGATGAACGCCAGAAAGTCGTGCTGAACGCCAGATAAATCAGATGAACGCCAGAAAGTCATACTGAACGACAGATCAACCAGATGAGCGCCAGAAAGTCGTGCTGAACGACAGATCAACCGGACGAGCGCCAGAAAGTCAGGCTGAACGACAGATCAACCAGATGAACGCCAGAATGTCGTGCTGAACGCCAAATAAACCAGATGACGCCAGAATGTCAGGATGAACGCCAATTCAACCAGATGAACGCCAGAAAGTCGTGCTGAACGACAGATCAACCGGACGAGCGCCAGAAAGTCGTGATGAACGACAGATCAACCAGATGAACACCAGAAAGTCGTGATGAACGACAGATCAACCGGACGAGCGCCAGAAAGTCGTGATGAACGACAGATCAACCAGATGAACACCAGAAAGTCAGGACGAACGCCAAATAAACCAGATGAGCGCCAGAATGTCATGATGAACGCCAAATAAACCAGATGAACGCCAGAAAGCCATGCTGAACGCCAAATAAACCGGATGAACGCCAGAATGTCGTGCTGAACGACAGATCAACCGGACGAACACCAGAAAGTCGAGTGGCATGCCAGATAATCTAGACCAGCACCCTTCCGTCAATCCACCTTGGCAACACCACATAAAAGCTCAAATCGAAATTGACATCCGACACTCAGTAAAACCGACAATTTTCTACCAAATTCCCTATCTAACTTGTCTAATTATTCATTTATTAGTATACTCATAGAAATCAATCTGGCTCCATCATTTGGCAAAGGAGCCATAACTTTATCAAAGGAGGAGAGCACGATGTTTTCGAATGCTTGGGATCGTCTCTGGGGCATGCATGATCAGGTGAAGGATTTATTTCGATTTTTCTTCCACCCGAACAGCTCTGAAATGGCTTCGGGCGGTGGTAACGGACAACCGGTCGGGGTGAAGAATGAGGGAGGAGGACGTGAGTCTCGAAGTTATTCGCCCGCTCAATTGATTGGACTTATTTTAGGACCGCTTTTATTTTTCCTGACGCTGGCCTTTTTCCAACCAGCTGACCTTTCTCAGGAAGGGGTCGCCATTTTAGCGAGTACGCTTTGGATTGCCACTTGGTGGATTACGGAAGCGATTCCGATTCCGGTCACTTCTTTGTTGCCGCTTGTACTCTTTCCTTTATCGGGTGGCCTGGAAGTGAAGCCTACCGCATCGGCATATGGGGATGAAAACATTTTCCTTTTCATGGGCGGATTTATGATTGCCTTGGCGATGGAGAAATGGAATTTACACCGCCGGATCGCCTTAACAATCATTTCATTGATTGGTACGAATATGGACCGTATTGTGTTGGGCTTCATGGTGGCAACCGGTTTTCTATCGATGTGGATTTCCAATACGGCCACTGCCATGATGATGGTGCCCATCGGACTTGCGATCATCTATCAAGTCTCGGATGCTTTGAAGGATGATCCATCTATTGATACCTCTAAAGAAAATTTTGGATTCGGGAAGGCACTTATGCTCGGAATCGCCTATTCTGCATCACTTGGCGGCATTGCCACATTGATTGGAACACCCCCGAATACCTTGCTTGCAGGGGCCATCGATAAGATGTACGGCATTGAACTGTCTTTCGCGAAATGGATGCTGTTTGGCGTTCCTCTATCTTGGACTTTCATTTTAATTACGTGGGTGTATCTCGTCAAATTCGCATATCCTTCCAAACTGAAGACTCTGCCGGGAGGAAGGACGATTATTCATAATGAGAAAAAGAAGTTGGGCAGTGCTTCTCCTGAAGAAATCATCGTTTTTATTATCTTTTTATTGGCAGCGCTTTCATGGATCACACGGTCGTTTATTCTTGAGAATTATATACCGTTCATTAAAGACGGCGTCATTGCCATGACCTTTGCCATTCTTTTATTCATTATTCCTTCCATCAAGAAAAAAGGAGACCATTTGCTCGATTGGAATACTGCCGTGAAACTGCCTTGGGGAATTCTCCTTCTCTTTGGAGGTGGGCTGGCCATCGCGGCAGGCTTTGTCAGCTCCGAATTGTCTGTTTGGATCGGTTCCCAATTATCCGGGCTCCATGGCGTCAATGTATTGGTTGTCATTCTTATTGTCACGACACTTGTCATCTTCCTAACGGAGATTACGTCGAACACGGCGACCGCGTCCATGATGTATCCGATCATGGCATCTCTAGCTGTTGCTCTTGGTTTCCATCCTTACGCATTAATGATCGCTGCCGGTGTCGCCGCTTCTTGCGCCTTCATGCTTCCGGTCGCTACACCGCCGAACGCTGTAGTTTTCGGCTCGGGATATTTGCGCATTCCCGACATGGCGAAAGCCGGGTTTGTGCTGAATATCGTTGGTATTATTCTGGTAACAGCTGCAATTTATTTGCTATTGCCGCTTATATGGGGGATCGATTTGACAACCCTCCCCGAATCGTTCAAATAAAAGAAGGAAGTGCGGTCAAAGGGCTGCACTTCCTTTTTGATATTTCCGCCGACGAAACTGCAGGAAACCTACATAGAGAATAGGCAAAATGGCGGTCAACACGACAAGCCCACTCCATCCGAATGCATTCCACCACGGACTGAGCAAAGTACTCCCGAGTGTCACACCCACATAGTAGGAAACCAAGTATAGACTGGAGGCACTGCCTTTGTGATGTGTGGCTTCTTTGCTGACGGAGGCCGCAGTCAAAGAATGGGCCGTGAAAAAGCCAAGGCATATTACACAAAAACCGACTATCAGCAGCCAGGTATTGGAGGACAACGTCAACAGAATCCCAGTCGAGAATAAAAAGATTGCGATCAGACGGACGCGATCCAGCCCGAATTTCCCGGAAAGCCAGCCGCCAATCGGACCTCCCACCACTCCAAAACTGTAGGCCAGGTACAAGTAGGAGATCATTTCAAGAGTCATCCTAAACGGAGGCGCCAATAAATGAAATGGCGCATAGGTCCAAATGCCGGTAAACGATAACTGTAAAACAATTCCTAGTCCAAAAACGAGAAGCAGCGATGGGTTTTTCAAATGATAGAAAAACCCTTCCAAGTCTTCCGAAAGACGGACTGTACTCGATGTGAAGTGTTTCGATTTTGGCAGCAGGAAACAGACGAAGCAAAACAGTACTCCACCGAAAGCAGCCAAAATATATAAGGAGAATTGCCAAGAAGCCTGTTCTGCCATATAGCCTGTAAGGAAACGGCCAATCATTCCACCGAGGCTGTTGCAAGAGATATATAATGCTGTTGCCAAATTGGCGTACTTTTTGTCAACCTCTTCGCTTATATATGCCAGTGCTGCTGCGGGTACGCCTGCCAATGCGAACCCTTGAACAAACCGCAACACCACGATCTGCCAAAAGGAGTCCACCGACGGGATGAGTAAAAACGGCAGTATAGAGCCGAACAGTGATAACTTGATATACATTCTTCGGCCCGTCCGATCTGACATAAAACCTAAAATAATCAAGCCGACAATCAGACCGATTGTCGTAACAGACATGGCCATACTTGCATAGGAAACGGATATGGAGAATTCTTTTGTGAAAACGGGAAGAAGCGGCTGCATGGCATACATGGCTGCGAAGATGAAAACAGAAGACAGGCCTGTTCCAAAGATGATTTTCCAAAACGCAGCGTCCCGTGCCGTATATCCTTGCTTCTTTACCACAAAAACACCCCCTCTCATCACCTATTATAATAGGTGATGAGAGGGGGTTGTCCATTTTTGTTTAGAGCCTAAACGCCCGTACTGTTTCTTGCAGTTCCTCTGCCATCCTCGCGAGTGTATCCGATGCGGCAGCAATTTCCTCCATGGAGGCTGTTTGTTCTTCCGCAGCGGCTGCAATATTTTGCGTGTGCGACGCCGAGTCGACAGAAATCTTGGAAGCTTCGCCAATTGATCCGGACACCGTCTCAAACTCCTGCACTTTCGCTTCTAGTGATTTGGATACTTCCCCGATTTGGACAAGCACCTCTTCAACGCCTGTGGAGATATTCCGGAAAGCATCCCCCGCTCCGTTGACCAAGTCGATGCCTTCATTGACCGACGCGTGTCCACGATTGATGGCAATGACGGATTGATCAATATCTTTTTGGATTGCTTCGATGAGTTGACCGACTTGGCTCGCAGAATGTGCAGACTGCTCCGCCAACTTCTTCACTTCGTCCGCAACAACTGCAAATCCTCTGCCGTGTTCTCCTGCACGAGCCGCTTCAATCGCCGCATTCAAAGCGAGCAAATTCGTCTGCTCGGCAACATCTGTGATCATGGAAAGGATCTTGGTAATCTCCAAGGACTTACTCCCCAATTCGTTGATCAATTCAGCGGTGGATGCTGTTTCCTGCTGAATGGTCTGCATGTGGTTAATGGTCCTGGAAATGACTACCCCGCCATTCCCTGCAATCTCAGCTGTCGACTTGGATGTCTCATTCGCCTGCCCCATCGCAGCAGAAAGCTTGCTCATTTCATCCGTCATTTGGTGGATCGCTTCGTTAGATTGCTCCATTTTATCCATCTGGGCATCCGTGCCGTATGCTAAATCCTGAATGGCTCCTGCCACCTGTTCCACAGAACGGCTTGTCTGTTCGCTGCTGGCGGATAATTCCTCAGACGTTGCCGCCACTTGCATGGATGCAGTGGATACTTGCTCGATCATCTGCTTCAAATTATCTGACATCCGATTTACATATCGAGTCAATTCACCTATTTCGTCCTTGTTGCGAACGACCATCTGCTCGGATGTCAAATCTCCATCGGCCACCTTGCCGACATGTTCCGTCACCATCCGGATCGGCTTCGATAAATGTCCAGAGAACCAAATGATGAGAACAGCCCCGAGGATAATCGAAACAGCTAGTACAATAGCCAATGTGATAAGCAGATCATTTGCCCCGCTATTGAAGTCACTCAGGTATGTACCCGAAACGATAATCCACCCCCATGCCGGATCCGTTTCAGCATAGACGATTTTCGGTGCCACCCTTTCCTCGCCTGGCACTTTAAAGTCGAATGTGACAAAATCGCCGCCATCCTCCGCGGCTTTGAGCATTTCCCGCGTCGTGTAGCGTCCATCTTCCGATTGAGAATCATACAAGTTTTTCCCTTCCATTGTAGGGTGGACAAGTGCGATCCCTTCTTTATCCAGAACAAAGTAATACCCATACTTCCCCATGTCTACTTTGTTCTCAATCGAGCGCGTGCCATCTGCTTGAAGAGGACCGATCAATGTCTCCTTCGCCTTATTTTGCGCTTCCTCGAGTGTCATGGAACCGTTTTCTACTTGTTCGTTCAACCTGGAAATCAAATCGAGCGCCGACATGACGTTATTTTTAATCCCCATCGACCCAATTTCGTCTAAGTTGGTTTTTGCCGTCCAGTAACCTGATATGCCTATTGTCACACTTGGTATGATCAAAAGAGCTAACGTAATGACTATTAGTTTAATACGAATCGAAATCTTCATAATAAACCCTCCTTACTATATACATCGGAGGTAAATAACGTTTTATAAGACTTTATAATTAAAATCCTTACTGACCTGTATAATTTATATAATTCCGGAGAATCTAAGGCGATTCAAAAAATCATGAAGCGAAAGGGTGAATGTCCCATGAACAAAATGGCCATTGCCGCGATCGGATTGGGTGCTGCGTATTTAATGCGGAATAGAGAAGCCCGTGACAAGCTGATGAAACAATTTGGATCACTAACGGGCGCTATGGGGATCATGAAAAATAACCAAGGCTCGTAAAACAAAAATCGGGGTCCTTTGTCAGGACTCCGATTTTCTTTAATTTGATCAATCCACGCTCACTTCTTCCATCTTCTTCGCGCGTCGTTCGCCTTGCATGACAATAAAAATACTGGCTTCGTACAACAAGATCATCGGAATCAGGACGATCAATTGACTTACAAAATCAGGCGGCGTAATAAGAGCCGAGACAACCGCCAGCACCACATACGACCATTTGCGAATTTTCTTCATTGCCTCTGCGGTCAATAGGCCAATCGCCGACAAAAACATAGCGACAATAGGCAATTCGAAGAGAAGTCCAACCGGCATCGTCGTCATGAGAAGAAATCTTACATATTCCTGGGCTGAAATCAATACCGAGAAATTCACTTTGCCGATCGACACTAAAAAATCATAGCTTAACGGATTAACGATGAAATAGCCGAATGAAAGCCCTCCGATAAACAAAAGAAACATGACAGGGGAGTAGAGGCTTAGAAATTGGCTCTCCCGATCAAGCAACCCTGGTTTTACAAATTGCCAAAGAAAATGGCAAAGGAAGGGCAACGATAATCCGAATGCCAATGCCGTCGAAATGGACATATAGAATGTCACGACTTCCAAAGGGCCAAGGACAATTAACTCATGTCCTCGCGTGACAAAAGGAAACCAGAAATTGATGGTGGAAAATACAATGATAAAGAACAGGAGGAACACACATACACTCTTGACGAGCTGTTTCCGTAAATCCGTCAAATGATCGACGAGCGACGGATTTTTCTCCTTTTTCTCTTTCGAGTCGACAGACTCTTCCTCAAGTAATTCCACGGGCTGCTCACTTGACGCTTCCTGTTTTTTATCCAACGGACTTAAGATTTTACGATTATGATGCTCATATGGATCCATTCCACTCACCTGCTTAAGAAGGATCTTTTTTCTTTGGCGTATCCGGCTTGTCCTCATCTTCCAAAATATCCCTTGCCGATTTCTTAAATTCCGCCAATGTTTTACCGACTGCGGATCCGACCTCAGGCAATTTCCGAGGGCCGAATAAAATCAGTACAATGACAAGAATGATAATTAATCCAGGAATCCCGATGCTTGCTAAACTCATGCTGTCGTCCTCCTTTTATTCACACAAGTGATCCACCGTTTTTGCTGTACTTGATGATGCCTTCTGCTGCACGATATGCAAGCGCCCCTACAGTCGCAGTCGGGTTATATCCTCCGTTATGAGGGAAATTTCCGGCTCCTACAACAAACAGGTTTTCCGCATCCCAATGCTGCAAATAGTTATTCACAACACTCGTCCCCGGATCGCTGCCCATGATGGTTCCACCTGTATTATGTGTGGATTGGTAAGGCACGATATCATAATCACTGATCGGATTTCCGGGCACAACCGTTTTGGCGCCCATTTCCTTCATGATCTCCGCAGTCCGGTCTGTGATAAACTGATGTAAATTGCGATCCTGCTCGGTAAAGTTATATGTCATCTGCAAGAGCGGCACCCCGTACGCATCCCGATAGTCCGGGTCGAGTGATAAGAAATTCTCGCGATGCGGCATGGAGGCCCCTTGTCCGTATACCGACAATGTTCTCGGATAATTGAGGATGGATTGCTTCTTGAACTCCGCTCCCCATACCGGAACATCCGGCGGAACTGGATTTGTCTGGATTGGCCTTACACCCGTCTGAGATAGGGTAATACTGGCGCCATGAATGAAATCGACATCCGAATGATCAAAACTGTCCCCGTTGAAGTCATCGATTGTCATCCCAAGAGCTCCCGCCCCCATGAAGACATTCATCGGCTCCTCAAAAAATCCAGTTGTTCCCGGTTCAATTTGATACCCATAGTTTTTGCCTAATGTCCCTCGTCCAGTGTCCGGATTGTACTGTTCTCCGATTTTTGACACCATGAGAAGTTTTGCATTATTCAAAACGTAACTGGTCAAGATAACCATTTCCGCAGGCTGGATGTATTCCGCTCCTGATTGTGTGTCGATATAACGGACACCCGTCACTTTGTTGCCCGATTTCATTACTTCCACTACATTTGCATGGACGGTGACTTCAAAGTTACCTGTCTTCATCGCAGTCGGAACAACCGTCACTTCCGGCGATGATTTGGCTCCATATTCACAGCCGAACCGTTCACAGAAACCACAGTATTGGCAAGCGCCAATCGACTCGCCATCCGGATTTTCATATGGCTGGGACAAGTTGGCTGAAGGAAGCATGTAGGGATGATAACCAAGTGATGTTGTGGCATCCTCAAACTTCTTCAAGATGGGGGTCCGCTTCATCGGCGGTGTCGGGAAATCTTCAGATCGCTTACCCCAAAACGGATTTTTGTCCTCCCCAGAAAGTCCAATTGTCTTATCGAACTTTGTAAAGTATGGTTCCAGTTCGTCATATGTGATGCCCCAATCTTGGAGCAGATATTCAGCAGATAATTTGTTTTTGCCGTACTTTTTATCTGTCATTGATTTGATTTGGAAATCGTATGGCAGAAAACGATAAGTCATACCGTTCCAGTGGGTGCCGGAACCGCCGAGACCTTCCCCAAGCAGGAATGAACCCATCTGGCGCATCGGCAATGCCCGCATTTTACGGGTATTGCGGAAAGTAATCGTCTCCCTTGATAAATCTTGCATAAGTTCATAACGGATGGCATAACGATATTCATCGTGGACCATCACATAGTCAGCGGTATTCCTCGTATTGCCCCGCTCTAGCCCTACCACTTTCAGACCTGCTTTCGCGCATTCAGCCGCAATGATGCCGCCTGTCCAACCGACGCCTACCAAGACGACGTCAACTTTATCCAACGTTTTTGCCATTGTTATTCTCTCCCTTAATGCTGCATGCTGCTAATTGATTTTGGTTCGATCTTTTGAAACTTTTCTTCTTCTATGACATTGATATATGCCATTTGATGCCCCGGGAACCCTTTCATACGCCAACCATCCATATTGTTGTTGCCATTGTAGATCGGGTCAGCGTAGGCTCCCTCCAAAGTGGCTTGTCTTAGAAGCCGGAAGAAAAATTCGGAAGAAACTCCCTTCATCTCCACTTCGTTCTTCTGGAAGGCTGTAATGATTTCATCCATTTGTCCCCCTTCCAAGTCGACAAAGCTCTTCTTGAAGCGTTTATTCGCTTCTTCATCCATTTTGGCAATCCCTTGCGAGAAGATTTCCGCTCTCGTTAAACGGCTCTGGTAGCCCTGCGTCACCTCGCCTGCAAAAAACGGACCCTGCATGTACTCGCGGGCATTGCTTCCATAGTTTCCTGCTAGTTGATTGTCAATAAAGTAACCCACTCCAAGCTTGATGGCACCTGGTCCTAGGTCATCTTCCGGGAAAATTCTTTCTACAGCCTGCGAAAGCACTTGAAAATCATGCGGGTTTCTGAAAAACATTAAACCTCGAACACTGGTTGCATCCGTAGGGGTTCCACCTTGTTCGGTTCCTTGCAACGCTTTATCTTCTTTTTTGACGTTATATCCGACCAATCCGCCGATGATTCCTCCGCCAACTAAGGCGCCGGTTGCAATCCCCGTCGTTTTTAGGAAATCACGCCTGGATAGGCCTTTCTGTTCTTCTGCCATGCTATTTCCTCCTTTGCCTTATATCAAAGTTCGTAACTACCTCTCAGCATGTCCGTGCTTCTCCACTTTTCATACAGAGAAAACATCTTTTTTCCAAAATTAACGAAACATTACGTCGTTATTCTTTTGTTCAGACAGATAAAACCGTACGATAGATATACCAAAGCATGGAGGGGATCACCGTGAAGCGGTACTATTATCTGTTTTTCGTTTTCATTCTGTTCGGTTGCACTCAGGGACATACAGAAGAAAATCAAGTCGACATTTTAGCGACAGGCTTGGCAGCTCCATGGTCCATTACATCTGACGGAACCACAATTTTCATAAGTGAAAGAGCGGGGACCATTACACGCGTAGAACAGAATGGAAGCATGCAAAGACAACCGGTCCAGTTATCTAAGCCACTGTCAAATGCCGCAGAAGCGGGTTTGCTGGGCTTCGTGCTGTCGCCCGATTTCAACTCTTCCCATACTGCATATGCTTTCTACACAGCGGATTTGGATGGGGCGCCCAGTAGCCGTATCGTTACTCTTTCCTACGATGGCGCCATGTGGAATGAACGAGAGGTACTGCTTGATGGAATTCAATCCGGCCCTGTCCATCATGGCGGCCGTTTGGCCATTTCTCCGGAAGGCGTGCTGTTTGCGACTGTCGGCGACGGCGCTAGACCCGAAGAAGCCCAAAATCCTTCGTCATTTAACGGAAAAATACTGACACGACAACAAGACGGTACCTTTCGAATCTTTACAATGGGGCATCGAAACCCTCAAGGGCTCGCATGGGATGCAGAAGGAAATCTTTATTCCTCAGAACATGGCCAGTCGGCAAATGACGAAATTAACTTGATTCAGGAAGGGCTGAACTACGGATGGCCGCTTATCGAGGGAACAGAAACAGCTCCTGGCTTGCAGCCGCCATTGCTGACTTCAGGAAGCAATGAGACATGGGCTCCATCTGGAATGGTGTTTCACCATGATCTTTTATACGTAGCCGCCTTGCGCGGCGAAAGAATTCTTGTCATGGATGTAACAAAAGAAGAGATCGTTCGTTCTATCGAAGGGTATGGGCGAATCCGGGATTTGTATTCAGAAGGAGAGTATCTGTATTTCATTACAAATAACACGGATGGTAGAGGCAATCCAAGAAAGGATGACGACAAACTATACAGACTTATGCTTGATTCATTCAGTCCACTTTAGAACTGTCCATCGCTATAGAATGCTTCATCAGCCAAGCTGACAGATCAGCAGCTTTTTGGAGAAATCAGTAAAAACAACTGGAAACAAGTTCACAATTCTTCCAGTTGGACGATAGTAAGGGGGAAGGCAGTAAAGGAGGGGAGTGAATTGCTGGGTAAATGGAATGCCACCGGGTTGAACATCATCCGTAATATGACAATGCACAATAACCAAGTGATGTTATCCATGGAACGGCTTTCAACAGGAAAGCGGATCAATCGTGCAGCCGATGATCCGGCCGGACTCGCTATTTCAGAAAGGATGCGCGCCCAAATCCGAGGTCTCCAAGTGGCGCAACGGAACATCCAGGATGGCATTTCCATGGTGCAGACAGCAGAAGGCGTATTAAATGAAACGCATGCGATTTTACAACGGATGCGGGAGCTGAGTGTCCAGGCATCGAACGGAGCGTTATCCGATAAGGATCGCGCATTGCTGAATCAGGAATTCCAGCAATTAAAAGACGAAATTGCACGGCACGGCCAACAGTCGGAGTTTAATACAAAACCTTTATTGGATGGCAGCCAAAACCCCACTAAGATTCAAGTCGGGGCAAATGCGGGGCAAACCATTGATTTGGAATTCGGAAACCTAGGTGACTTAGACTTGAAGGACGTTTCCATTGCCACTCAGGAGGAAGCAAATGAAGCCATCTCAAAGTTGGACGAAGCCATCCACAATGTGTCATCCGAGCGTTCCAGGTTGGGGGCTTATGTGAATCGGCTGGAGCATGCGTACAACAATGCTATGACTATGGAAGAGAACTTGACAGCGGCCGAATCCCGTATACGCGATGTGGATATCGCAAAAGAAATGATGGCTTTGACAAAAGCGAACATTCTGTTGCAGGCAGGGCAATATGTATTATCCCTTCATAAGCAGCAAGCGCAATCCATCCTGCAATTATTAAAAACATGAGAAAAAGATCAACGGAGAGTCGCCGAGCGGCATCACGTTGATCTTTTGTATGTAGTCTGATTATCAAACCCCAATATTGGCAATCGATCCTCTAGGAAGTCCACCTGATCCTCTGGCAATTCAATAATGTACTCATATTTTCCATAAGGGCGAACATCGACTTTTCCTTTGACAAATGGATTATTTGTCACAAGTGCGACTTTTCCATTTGCCTGGTTGACTCCTTCTACGGCAAATCGATAGCCTTTTATCATTGTATACGGAATGATCTCATAGGCATCCTGCAACTCTTTCACCGAAATAGGCCGAAGTAACACATGTTCTTTTCCGCTCATTCGCTCAAATCCATTTCTCTCTTCAGAAACATCTTCCGTTTGCAAATAATATTGACGTTGATAGGACACGAGTGCATATTCTTTTCCATTCCAAATGGCAAAACGTCCTTTCCGAATCATTCCGTCACCTCCCATAAGCTGATTATCTATATTATACGAATCTATTGATGATTTAGGTAGATATGTTTAGACGCATTTTATTAAAGTTAGACAGACCTTTCTCCCTATAAGTATAATAATTATTTTTATTTTTACCCTTTATACATATCGTTTACACAATATCGATAGCGGGTATATAGTATCAACCACAACAAATGGAGGGATTGCTTATGAAAGACAATGGATTCTCAGACAAACTAAAAGGTGCGGTCAGCAAAGCGAAAGGTGAAGTAAAAGACCAAGTCGGCAACGCTTCCGACGATCCGATGCTCCAAGCAGAAGGAAAATTGGATAAGATGAAAGGCGAAGTGCAAAAAGAGGTCGGCAAGCTTAAAGACCGCACAAATGATGATGTCAATTATTAAAAGGGGCACCCTAGAACCAATGGTGACCGTATATAAGTAAACAGCAAGGGGTACGGTCGCTTTCTGCGGCCGCCGAGCTTTCTGCGGTTTTCCGCCAGAATCTCTTGGCCCCCTTGCTGTTTATTATTTCGAGTGCCTGCCGCCCAAACGGCTTTCTTTATAAACCGTCCGTATTTAGCCTCGGCACAGTTCCTTCATTATCGTTTCGAGGTTGAAAATCATCGTTGTGTTGTAAAGGCTCTCCACTTTCAGATATAGCAGCCCGGCTATCGCGATCAGCTGAACCGTCCTTTTTTTTCGGCTCTCCCTCCACAAAAAGGGCAATGCCGCCATTCCGGATTTCACCTTGCACTTGGCCAGCCAGTTGATCATCCATTCTTCCCACTGCCGTTTCGCCATCACCCACGACAGAAGCCTTGAACCGACTTAAAAAACTGTCATCCTCACGGCCGGCCACCACAACGTAGGTCTGATTTCGCAATTGGGCGAGCTCATCTTCCGTATTCGCAACCGCATGAATAGCGGATTCCTCGTAGCCTTCCGACTTTAATTGTGTAATTTTGTACAGAGCAGAATCGATTGAATGAAACGTGCCTACATAGTTCGTTTCCATCCATATACACTCCTTTTCCTTTTTATTCACTGTACCCACGCTATATAAAATTCACACCCTAAAGACTGTGCCAATGACGGATGCGAGTTGCTCGGCTCGTTCCCTAGAGCAGGTAATGAGCAAAATCCAGGGAAGAATGCGACAAACAGCAAATTGTAGTCAAGTAGTGGCAACGCAGCGTGATCCGGTGATAAACAGGTGATTCGCGGTAATAAAGCCGGTTTAGCTGGTGATAGATTAATGTGCTCCAGTTGGTCGATATCTCATTTAACACGAGATGCATTTGCCGAAACCAGTCAAATCATAATGTTTAGACCCGCTGTAAAAAGTCAATACTTGAAGTATCACCTAAGAGGAGTGTGTGCAGATGGATGCGAAAGATCGTGTAGCTCAGGAATTGAATCAAATGGACGCGGAAAAGAAAGAAGATATTTTGGAAAACTTCAATCGCTTTAAAATGTATCTTGCCGATAAGGTGAACAAAGGCGAGAATTTAGGATTAAGCGAGGAACAGCTCGCTAAGACAACGGAGTTTGTTGCGAATTACTTATCCAAGCACGAAGAGCCGCGGAACCGGGAGCAGTATCTTTTGCAGGAATTATGGAATGCAGGTGACAAGGAAGAGCAACATTCGCTGGCACATCTGCTGTTGAAAATGGTTCGCCAAGGCCAAGCATAACGTCGAAAGGATGTGGTTTTCATGAATCGAAAGAGAGTTTTTACGGAACACGACCGAAAAGATGCGGAAGGACCGTACATGGACAATCCAGAAAACATGAAGACAGACAAGGAAAGCATTTACGACATGCATGAGGATATGCAAACAGTCGACACAGTGCCTCTCGAAGATGCCAAGATGGAATGGAATGAAGAAAAGCAAGAGAATCACCATAAGACGAAAAGTGATTCCTCTACTGAAGAAAAGTTTCCTGGATAACATGGTCCTTTTATTTAAAAAGGGCGACGGATCAACAGATTCCGTCGCCTTTTCTATTTTTCATACCGTCGTCTTCGCTGCATTCCGCCCGGCCATGTAAGTGCCGAACAGAATCAACAGAATGATTAAAAACACCGTCAGCCCCGCTGTTTTCCAGAACGTCGGATAATCCATACTCCCCATGAGGATGTAGGAAGCATACGTGGAGAGCTTCCAAGGTGTCACCGTCCAATAGGCACCGATGACGGAATCCAAAATCGCCATAATCATTGTCAGAAACAGGCCCAACGCAGCCACTCCGCCAGTCGGCAGCCATGCACTTAGAGCCAACACAATCGACACCGCAAAGATGATCCATAAACTATACGCAGCGAGAAATGCCACCACATCGGTTGCCGGAATCGAGCCGAACAATTGGGACGTGTAGTACCACCCCGCTAAAAACCCAACCCATACACTGAACAAAACGAGGGCATTGATCATCGTCCACTTGCTTAGAAAATAGCTTGAATACGATAAGGGACGTACATACAACAACGTCGCCGTCCCGCTTTTCCGTTCACTTGAGATGGCGCCTATAAAAGCCAACACAATAATTAAGAGACCGATTGACTGATACTGACCCATTAACGAAACAAGAATATCTTTCGGCGCAAATTCAGGCCATGGAAATTCCACTCCTTCGGGCATATTGCCGACGCTTTTCATAATTTCAGGCAAGAAATGATTGGTCACCGGCTCTAAAATGCCGAAGATGATGAAGACGAGGGGAATCCATAATAATTTAAAGTTGCGGATTTGTTCGCGCCATTCTTTTTGAAGCAATACACCGAATCCCTTCATCATTGCACCACCTTCATAAAGATTTCTTCCAGGCTTGCGGATTGTCTCTCTACCTTGCGGACGCCATAACGCCCGGTGCTCAATAAGGCCAATACGTCCTGCATCGAGGAATTCTCCACAGACAGGTCAATCCAACCGATGGAGCCTGTCGCTTCCACTTGCCAAGGGGCTGTCTGTACAAAGCGAAGTAACTCGTCCGTCCCCTCGAACTCAATCCTGATTTTCGGCTCCGCATATCTTTGTCTAAAATCATCCAAAGAGCCTTGATCAATTAATTTCCCATGTTGCATAAACAATAGCTGATCCGTCATTTCTTCCGCATCATTCAATATATGAGTGGAATAAAGGATAGTCGTCTGCTGTTGCAATTCCTTCAATAAATTCATAATTTGACGTCTTCCAACCGGATCAAGAGCGGAAACTGGCTCATCCAGCAACAGAAGCTTAGGCTTGTGAACGATAGCTTGCGCCAACCCTAGCCGCTGTTTCATCCCACCTGAGAAGGTGCCCGTCCGCTTATTCAATGCATCTCCTAGACCGACAAACTCAAGTGTTTTTTGAGACTCTGCTCGTGCTTCTCTTGCACTCATGCCGCTGATCTTGGCAGCCATTTCGGTAAATTCGATAGCCGTCAACCAGGGGAAAAACTTTGGGTACTGCGGTAGGAAGCCAATATGAGAACGGCTCTCTCGATCGGAGGAACCTTCAAACGCAATGCTCCCCTCCGTCTGCGTTACCAAACCCGCCAACATTGACAGAGTCGTCGTCTTGCCTGCCCCGTTCGGACCTATCAGCGCTGTCGACGTATAAGCATCCAAAGTAAACGTGACAGCATCAACCGCTTTTTGTTCACCATACCGTTTCGATAACCCTGTTGCTTCCAGCAGGATACTCATGATTGACGCCTCCCGAAGATGAAATATAAGATTGGACCAACAATATTCAGCAGAATGATGATGAAAATCCACATAATAAACGGCCCGTTTGTCCGTTGGTTCCGTATCAGGTCAATTAATGCGACAAGCATTAGGATCAACTGCAAGCCAAGGATCGGCAAGATGAGATTCCATGGAATATCAGCCAATACAGACATTTCCTCACAACCTTTCGTCCAGTTCGTATTGTTTTTAGTATAATACTCCTGTTCTATTCTGTATATCACAAGTGAAATAGAAATAAAAAAAGAGAGCGGCGATTTATCACGCCTCTCTTCTATTTACAGATCATTTATTCGCGGCAACGCCGTCAATGCGCCTTGCTTTGTCGTCGCCAGAGCACCAATCCGGTTTGCGAAGCGAATGATTTCAATCCAGCCTTGCCGATCACCAGGTACTCCCTTTTTGTATAGTTCCCGCAAGATGCCTGCCATAAATGCATCCCCTGCCCCTGTGGTGTCCACCACCTCGACAGGCGCTACGCCGACATGGAATGTTTCACTGCCAATGACACCGATAGTCCCCCGTTCGCCCGCCGTAACGAGCAGAATTGGGATGGCATGACCAGCGAGCAGCCGGATTCCTTCTTCCACTGTTCCTGCGCCCGTTAAAAAGAACAATTCCTCTTCTGTCACTTTTACTAAATCCACAACCGAAAGGAAGGAACCAATCGTTTCCCTGCAATCCGTTTCGCTGGTCCAACGCTTCAACCGGATATTCGCATCAAAAGAAAGATAAAGACCTCTTTGCTTTGCCATCGTCACAGCTTTTCGGGTTGTTTGAAGTGCCGTAGAGTGGAACATCGTGCCGGATGCAAAATGAAAGATGGACGCCCGATCAAATGCCTCTTCTTGCAAATCCTCCGGCTCCACCTGAATATCCGGCGTTTCATCAATATAAGAATGAAAGATCCGCTCGAATCCTTCTGTCAAATGAACTACAACTCCACTTACCCGCTTTTCTGGAACCCGTTTGGCGAAAGCCAAGTCGACCCCTTCCTTTTCAATCTTCTTCCTGACATCGGATGATGTATCGTCATCCCCTGTCACTGTTATATAGGACGCAGGAACGCCAAGCCTTGAGACACCGACTGCCACGTTGACCGTCGTGCCTCCCACGTGGGTCGTAAAGGTCCGGTTCGTTGCGTCATCGGCCACATAATCGACGAACGCATCGCCGTATACTAATACTTGTTTCATTCCAATTAAGACTCCCTTTCTCTTCATTTCAATTATACAGAATAAAAACACGTTCCTCAGTTGAAATGAATGGCAGCGCTGTTTCATTTTTTGATCCTCTGAATAAACTAACCGTAACGAGATTTTTTTTAAGACTATGCATACTTGCAAGTCAGTTAGGGTATAGATTGATATGTATTCTAAATTCCGCCCATTGAAAAATGGCAGAAACCACATCAAGACAAGGAGGTACATTCGATGGATATCATCCTAATGGCATTCGATGCACTTATTATTCTGTTGTACATCACATTGATCGCTTTTATAACACCCATCATAATGAAAGTCTTGCAAAAAAGGAACTTCGATATATTTTTTCAGTTAATTCCTGTCCTCGTTATCACTTTTATTACAAGTCTTATCGTCTTCATTGGAACCGGTGGATTTGAAGAGTCGCTCCTTTTCTTCCGGCTGACGACGGTCGTCTCGCTTGTCATGATCGGCATCCTTTTGTTCGTAACGCTTGCCATGAAAAAATTATGGCACCAGCAATACGAAAAAATGCTGGACTGGATTGTTGCATTCAAAACGGAACGAAGCTTCTCGCTGAAATAAGCGGGGAGTTTTTTAGTTTGAATCCCTCTTCTGCCGCGATACAATGTTCGTATTACATAACGGAAAGAAGCGTGGTTCAATATGGCACTTCATGAACGATTGTATTACCAAGACGCATACCTGAAAGAATTTAACGCAAACATTGTGCGGCTAGCGGAAGACGGGAATGGCCGTCCTTATGTTGTCCTGTCCAATACCGCCTTTTATCCAACTGGCGGCGGCCAGCCTCATGATATGGGTACAATCCATGGCATTCCTGTTGTGGATGTCGAAGAAGTTGATGGGGAAATTCAACATTATCTGGCTAAGTCAATGGAACCTGTCGATCAGGTTGCAGGAATCATTGACTGGAATCGCCGTTTCGATCACATGCAACAGCATGCGGGCCAGCATATTTTAACCGCCTCCTTCGTAGAATTATTCGGATTCCCGACTGTCAGCTTCCACCTTGGCAAAGAGCTTGTCAGCATTGACTTGGATATCGAGGAAGTGTCGGAAGAACAATTGCGCGCAGCGGAGCGTTTGGCCAATGAAATTCTGCTGGAAAATCGGCCTATTGAGACAAAATGGGTGACGGAGGAAGAACTCGAGCAATACGCTTTGCGTAAACAACTTGCCGTTACCGATGAAATCCGTCTCGTCATCATCCCTGACTTCGATTACAACGGCTGTGGAGGGACACATCCGAAATCGACAGGGGAAGTTGGCCTCATTTCAATCATCGGCACAGAAAAACAGAAACGCAAGACACGAGTTCACTTTGTATGCGGCGGACGTGTGCTAGAGCAGCTACACAAAAAAAATGTGGAGCTGCGGGAGGCATCCAAATTATTAAGCGCCCCTGAGAATGGGGTCAGCGAAGCGATTGAAAAACTGCTCTCCTCCCATCATGTACTCGAGAAGTCATTGGAAGAAGCAAATGAAACGTTGTTGGCTGTGGAAGCGAAGGAACTGGCAGCTTGCAAAGCGGAAATCGGCGTCATCAAGGCTGCTTTCACCAACCGGACAATTCAGGAATTGCAAAAGTTGGCCCGGCTCATTGTCCAAGAGGATGAAGCAGCGATTGTCTTCCTCGTTGCAAAAAATGATACCAAACTTCAGTTTGTCGCAGCACGAGGCGCAGCTGTTTCTGCAAGCATGAAGGAAGTCTCTGCGGACATCCTTCCCCTTTTAAATGGAAAAGGAGGCGGCAATGATGCTTTCGTCCAAGGCGGCGGCGAGCGCACTGTTCGAGCGGATGAATTGTTGGAAGCCATGGAGACGGCTGTCATGAAATGAGGTGCTTACCCTGCGATTATTTTGTCTTCGTAAGCAGAAGTTTAAATAAGAATAGGCGGCCTGGATGCACCCCATCCAGAACCGCCTTTTTTTTATTCCTTAACACTTCACTCCAGTCCATCTGTCCCCGCCGTTCCTAGTTCATAAGATCGGTTGGCACATCTTTGTCACGACTATCAATGGACATTATCAAAGCTGCCAGGTCTATTGCGTTCGATCGGTATATTGTTTTGAATATAGCCGGCCAGTTGGGTTCGTCTTGTCTTTAACTTACTCCGTCACCAGACTTGTCGGCAATGTTTCTCCTTTTCGAAACAATAGTATTACTTTCTTTCACAAACTCTTCATAAAGACGTAATGTTAATGTCACAAACAGCAGGGTATAGAGATGTAGTGATTGATGTTCACTAGAATCCAAATTTGAAAGGGGAATATTACATGCGGAAGAAGCTATTATTCATTTCCGACCATGGCGATCCGCTGGCAGCCCTTGGTGGTGAACAAGCAGGCGGACAAAACAACTACGTGAAACAACTGGCCTTGGCACTCGATCAAACAGGACATCAAGTGGATGTCGTTACACATTGGGCGGATGAATCGAAGCCATTCATCGAATCGTTTGGCACACGATGCCGGGTGATCCGCATCGCTGCAGGCAAAAGAGGATATGTGCCGAAAAGCGATTTATATGGCATGCTGCCTGACTTCTATGCTGAAATGCGAGACATTCTCAATCTCTCGTCCTATGACATTATGCATACGCATTATTGGCTTTCCGGCCTTCTTGGTTTAAATATTGTCAAAGATTTTGGGATCCCTTGGGTTCACACCTCTCATTCCCTCGGCATAGCCAAAGCACAAGCCACTGGACAACGTGAATATGAACGTATTCAGGCAGAGAGGGTCATCATGGAACATGCAGATACCATTGTTGCCACAACCAAAACAGAACGGCATCTGATCCAGGATTTTGTGAAGGATCCTGCTCCGATCAAGGTGATTCCCATCGGGGTTGATAAAAGCTTTGAAACTAAACAGCTTTCATCACAAAGAAAGTCCCCCTACTTCGCTTTTGCCGGCCGCTTGGAATCGACAAAAGGGATCTTCACACTTATCCACGCCTTTCGTTTATTAAAAGAACAAAACGAACTTCCCACATCCACAAAGCTCGTGATTGCTGGAGGCGATGCTGACAAAGTGGATCCGAAAAACAAAACACCTCTTTGCCCGAAATTGAAAAAAGCAGTCAGTGGATTGGAGGACCAGATTCAGTTTTTAGGTGCACGCACGCAATCCCAATTGGCGCAGTTGTTTAACGGTGCCACTGCCGTCGTCGTCCCTTCCACATATGAATCCTTCGGAATGGTTGCGGCAGAAGCACAAGCATGTGGTTGTCCGGTTATTGCTTCAGCTGTCGGCGGGTTGAATGATGTTGTGCAGCATCGAGAAACCGGTCTCCATTTCGAACGGGAAAACACTGTACAATTGGCGCGTGCTATGAAGTTCTTGGCGGCGAATCAAGAGTTTGCCAAGCTGCTTGGACGAAAAGCTGCTTCCTTTGCTCGGCGGGAGTTCAATTGGTCCACCGTTGCAAAGAAGATGGACAATATATATGAGGTGATCATTCGTGAAACAGAAAAAATTTATGCTGGCGACTGACTTGGACGGGACCTTTGTCGGAAACGAGGAGGGGCTCGCAAATCTGCTGGCTTATTACGAACAAGCGCCATATGAGGTGGCGCTTGTGTATGTAACGGGGAGGCATCTCGATTCTGCCAAGTCATTGATTCAAGAAGTGCCCTTGCCTGAACCCGATCTGCTTATTACAGATGTGGGCACCGCCATCTATCATCAGGACGGCGAAGACTTCGGATGGAAACGGAAAATGAACGAACATTGGCAGCCAGATCGGATTGCTGAGATCGCCGCTGACATTCCCGAGTTAAAGCGGCAACAGCTTCCCAACGACCGCCGGGTTTCTTATACAGTAGACAACAACCCCCAGCTTGCTTTAAAATTTCAAGAAAAGTTGAGACAGGAGGAACTTCCTCATGTGTTCATTTTCAGCTCCAATCAGGACATCGATGTGCTGCCGATATCTGCGGGCAAAGGGAAAGCGCTCGAGCATGTCCTCGAGCACTATGCGGCTCCAGACGTTCTGCTGCTCATCGCGGGCGATTCAGGGAATGATATCGATATGCTTTCACTCGGACACCCTGCAGTCATTGTCGGCAACGCCCAGCAGGAGTTGTTGGACATAGATGACCACCCCAATCTTTTTCGTGCACAAGCCCATTGTGCCGCTGGCATCCACGAAGCATGGCTGCATTTTTATGATAAAAAAGACAAGCACCTATAGGGCAGCCTATACATGCTTGTCTTTTTTGATTAATATGCTCTCGCAAACCAGACGGTATGCTTCGCTTCTTTCCCACAGTTAATGCATACGTGCTTTTCAGCAGGCGGATTGAACGGAATATTGCGTGTTGTGAACTTCGTCTCTTCCTTCACATGCTCTTCACACGTATCGTCTCCACACCAGCCGGCAAGAATCCATCCAGGGATTTCGCCTTTCTCTTGGGAGACGGCAATATGCTCTTTCAACTCCGACAATTTGTCGATATGCGTATGGGAATGCTCTTCCCGGAATTTCCGCGCTTTTTCCAGCAGGCGCGTTTGCATCGTTTCCAATTCCTGTTCGATGCGTTCCACAACATTCGGAAGATCAACCGCTACTTTATCTGCTTCATCACGGGCCTTCAACAATGCCTGATTATTCTCCAGATCACGCGGTCCAAGCTCAAGACGAACCGGTACTCCTTTTAATTCCCACTCATTGAACTTGAAACCAGGAGATTGATCGGAATCATCCAAACGGACGCGAATGCCTTTCGCTTTCAGTGCCGCGAAGACTTCATCCAGCTTCTCCATGATCGCCGGGTTCTTCTTCCAAGGGCCAACCGGAATCAACACTACTTGCGTTGGAGCAATGCGCGGTGGCAAGACTAAACCTTGCTCATCCCCATGCACCATGATGACGGAGCCGATCAGACGAGTGGATGTTCCCCAAGAAGTCGTATGGACGTATTCATGACGATTTTCCTTCGTCAAATATTTAATATCGAACGCTTCTGCGAATTTTGTGCCTAAGTAATGGGAAGTCCCTGCTTGAACTGCCTTGCCGTCCTTCATCATTGCTTCGATGGAATACGTATCGACCGCTCCCGCAAAACGCTCGGAAGGCGTCTTTTGACCATCATATACAGGAATCGCAAGAAGTCCTTCGACTACTTCCTTATAGATGTTCAGCATTTGCATCGTCTCGTTGCGCGCTTCCTCTTCATCCGCATGAGCTGTGTGCCCTTCCTGCCATAGGAATTCAGACGTCCGGATGAACGGCAGCGTCTTTTTCTCCCAACGGAAGACGTTCGCCCACTGGTTGATCAAAACCGGAAGATCACGGTAGCTCTTAATCCAATCGGAATACAAATGACCAATCATCGTCTCGGACGTCGGACGGAGTGCCAGCCGCTCCTCCAATTTCTCACCAGCCGCCTCAGTTACCCAAGGAAGCTCAGGCGAAAAGCCTTCGATATGGTCCTTTTCTTTTTGGAAAAACGACTCAGGAATCAACATCGGGAAATACGCATTGCGATGGCCCGTCTCCTTGAAACGGCGGTTCATCTCTTCCTGGATATGCTCCCAAATCTCAAAGCCATCCGGTTTGAATGCGATACATCCACGAACTGGCGTATAGTCCATCAAATCTGCCTTTTGGATCGTATCAATGTACCATTTTGAAAAATCATTTTGTTGATTGCTCAAAAGTAAAACCTCCTTCTGCATAATAAAAAGCGCAAAGCTGTCCTCATAAAAAGGACGTCTTTGCGCTGGGTCGACGTGGTACCACCTTTGTTCGGCTTATGGTTGCCATAAGCCCTCAAACGTTTCGTAACGGAACGACCCGGTCATGTTTGCATGACATCTCCGTGGTAGGTTTCAATGAAAAGCGGTGGCATAACTCTCAGCAATCGCTATGCTTTCTGTATCACAATTCCCATCTACTCGGCCACTTCATGGATTTCATATTGACTCTACTATACCAAATAGGATTGTCATATACAATCGGGTTTATACAGTTGTGCAAATATCGTCAAAATAGGTCGACAGCTTTACACTGCGACCCGCCTCATGCCACTCGTGATAAAGGCGGAACACCTGCTGGACATCCCCATGATGGAACTCAACGATGTCTTTCACCTTCAAAAAGCTGCGCCAGTAATCGAACATAATGCTTGGTATCGAACCTTCATAGGTGCACGCTCCGAATTCATCCAATGAATGACCGCCATATTGTTCTTGAAAAGTCTTTACAAGAGCATCTTCCACTTTCGTCACTTCATTGAAATAGGCTTCACCAAGAAAGCGTCGCGGCAAATAAAAGCACATGCCTTCCTCAAACCAGATCGAGTCTTCTCGGTCATCATCAAATTCATCCACAAACAGCTCACTGTGATGAGTCAACTCGTGCGCCAGGATTTCAAACAAATGATCCCCGCCGAACCTCTCATAATAGGCTTGGATTTCGGGCAGCTCCTTTCCATCCAATTGAAGCAACATCAAGTCCCGCCATTGATCGAGCTCCGGCGAGAGATAAATGAACTCTTCACTCGTATAAGCAGGAATCGGAATAGAGGAAAAAATGGTCGTCGCGAGTTCAGCGGATGTCCACATAACAGCTTTCGGCGTTTCCTCCAACTGATAGGAGGACCGCAGTACTTCCTCGTATTTCCCCAGCCTTTCCATTTGGCGTTTGATCAGAGCTGCATGCCGTTCGCATTCCTCCGCAGTTTCAAAGCATAAGATAGACTTCATGAAACAATCCCCCTCTTTATACAAACCATTCTAGCAGACGAATTCACATTAATTCATACAGTTGCTTTTCCGATGCCGCTCTTCTATACTTTTTACACAAAATGTTTTTTCGTTACTTATCAATGGGAGGTTTTATATATGTTGAAGACTACAGTATTTGAACAGTTGAAAACGGCTATGAGAGAGAAAGATACGTTATCAAAAGGCGTGCTCACTTTATTGAAATCGGCGCTTGACCTGGCTGAGAAGGAAAAAGGGACTCCGCTCACTGAAGAAGAGGAGACCGCAATCGTCAACCGGGAAATCAAACAGACCAACCAGGCGCTCGAAGGAGCACAAACTGCACAGCGGGATGATTTGATCGAACAGGAGAAAGCGAAATTGGTTCTTCTAAAATCATTTCTACCAAAGCAATTAACCGAAGAAGAGGTTGCCGCTGTATTGACAGAAGCCGGTGTATCTCAAGGAATGAATATGGGCGATGCCATGAAGATTGCCAAACCATTGCTCGCAGGCAAAACGGATGGCGCCACCATGTCAAAAGTTGTGAAAAGCTTAATTCAATAAGAAAACGAAAATCCTCTGCTCAAGGGGATTTTTTGTACGAAAAAAAGGGAGCTGGATTTCATCACATCCACTCCCGATCCCTTATTCCACTTCTTTTAACAGCTTCTCGATTTCGACAACACGATCGTTCAGTTCATCGATCCGTTTCCGCATGATTTCGTTATGTTCCCGCTCCAGCGCAAGTTTTTCATCTGCGCGCCGCTCAAAACCTTTAACCGTTTTCACAATAAAATAAGCGACGACGGCAATAACGAGGACCGGCAAAAGCAACATAATTAAACTTAATATGGTTCCCATAAACATCATTTACTTCACCTCATCATTTCTTTTTCGGCATAGTTAATGTCGATGCCAGCTGGTGGACCAGCTCTTCATTCAAATTGAATTGAAACGGATTGAGCCTATAGAATTTCGCTGCCTTGCCGCTATCCAAGATCTCCATGCTGCTTGTTACCAAGTTCGCCTCCTCCAGCTTTTGCAGATGCAAATACAGCAAAGGCCTGCTCATCCCAAGAAGCCGCGCCAGTTCGCTCACATATTGCCGACCTTCCGACAACACCGCAACAATTTTTAACCGATGCGGGTTTGATAAAGCCTCCAAAACAAGCAATAAATCATCACCATTATTTAAATGTATCATATGTAAGTATTATATTACACATGGAAGGGCAAATCAAATAGAATATGAGTGGAAGCAGCATCCTTGCGAAAATCCTGCAACGGAAACAATCAGGCGAGCAACCAGAAGCGATGCTGTTCAATGAATTGAAGGATATGTATGATAGACCCCTTTTTGCTACTGAAATGCTATCACACTTCGGGAACGTCAAAAAGACAGAGCTAGACCATGAGTGGCGGCATAGTTTGCTAACATCTGGGTATTGCTTGCGCCAAATTATGAGGTACCCTTGCCAAATAAGGCAGCCCGGGTGCCAAATGAACAGGCAACCGTGCCAAATGCGTCTGTCCATGTGCCAATTAGCTGGAATTCACGCCAAATATGGTAGCATGTGTGCCAAAACCGATAATCTTATTGCTAATAAGGCTAATATACGATCAAAAAAACCGCCAAATGGCGGCTTTTCTTGTCTCCTCAACTAGACAGATTATTTTCTTTGAAAATCGATATCCTCTTTCGTTAATTTTTTCCTAATCGAATTATGCAGATACCGAACTTGCCCGTTTTCGGGAAGTATCATGATCTCCCCATCTGTAAAGTGGAAATCAAACTTTGAGAACCCCCCTTCCTCAGGAAATTCTCGGTAGGTCACCAATTCCACCTCACTCCATGGATACCGTTGTTCGGAGGCAAATAACCCCCGCTTAAAGGATAGATAATCAGATGCAACGCCTATATATCTCTGGGTCCCTTCTGCAATGAATAGAGTGCATAATAAAAAACTGAAAGCACTGATCCACTTTGCGGTTTTATTTAAACGAAGCAAGAAGAGAATGAAAAAAGCAATGAATAAAAACAATAGACCAATGCCGTAGAAAAGAAATCCTTTTGCAGGAGCGAGCACCACCCAAGAGGTTGGCAATTCATGCAACGACTTTGCAATAAACATAGGGACTGCCAGCAGAAATACTGGTGTTAACAATAAAACTCCGATCGAAATAGCCATCATCACATGGCGCGGCTCATTCTGATTTAACATGTTTCCACCTCCCTGTAATGTTACGGAGGAGAATTGAAATAGTTCCAATTTATTTTCAATTTAATTAACTACATATAAAAGTACGAAAACAAGAATTATCTATGGTATGCTATCATTGATAATGATTTTCATTTTCAATAAAAACAGATAGGGGTTTGAGAAATGAAGGGGAAAAATCCAGTTGAGCAGGCCATCATCAGTCGAAGGACGATCAAAGCGTTTAAACCGGACCCGGTCGATGTCGAGGAGATTATTGAATTATTGAACGTTGCAAAGTGGGCTCCGAACCATAAACTGACTGAGCCTTGGCGATTTCAATTGTATATGGAGGAAGGAAAGGATACATTCGTCCAAGCCTATGTCAATTCTCAAAAAAAGGCAGACGGCGAAATACCAGAGAAAGTGCTGCGAAAATCCGAGTACTTCCGCAACATCCCACTCCATCTTGTCGTCATCATGCCGGAAGATCCGCGACAAAGAAGATGGGATGAGGATTACGGTGCCGTCTCTACTATGATTCAAAATTTCCAGCTCGCTGCGTGGGAGCGTGGGATTGGCATGATTTGGCGTTCAAATGATTGGATTTATGATCCGGTATTTCGGGAAGCAATCGGTGTCAAACCAGGTGAGAAAATCGTAGCTACCCTGATGATCGGCTATCCGAAGCATATACCAACGCCTCAAGAACGCACTGACATCCGTGAATTGCTTGAAATTATCAATAATTGAAATGAGACCGCATCTTCGATGAGAAGGGCGGTTTTTTGTCAAAGTACTTTGTAATGTGCATACTTATTGCGGAGGTAATAATCACATCTCGTAATTGATTGCCTGCGTCCTCTTTTTCTCTTTTTATATAGGAATAGCGTCTCAAAGAAAGTGCATATACGAGATGAATTGTCTTCAAAAACGATTTTTCGTGCTTCTGCGGCATCACATCTCCAACTCATCCCCATTAATTTAAAAAAGATGGTTCCTGATTTGTTCTGCTATATAACTCTATTTTTTCTTTCGTATACTCGCCTTTCTTCATATCACTCCATTCCACAATCACGTAAATATCGCTTATTTCTTTAAATGAAATAGGATTTCCATTTTTGTTTAAATAGGATTCTCCCTCAATTGCGCCCGTCATTTCGTTGGAGATATCAAGTCCCTCTTCTTCATTCAGACCTGAAAAAGATACGGAACCCGAATGCACTGTCAAATCTTCACCGTCAATAATTATGTGAGTTTCAAACTGAAAAAAATTCGAAAGAAATTCTCCTTTATTTTTCGTTTTTAATACCCCATTACCTGCTTTAAAATCTTTTGGTGTTATGACCATTTCATATCCCGATAATTCCCAAGTTTGACTTTCCCCCTGCAAAGATAAGAAATAGTGATCAACTGCCTTTCCCATTCCATTACATCCAGACAGCAAAACAATAAAGATCGTTATTAACAGGCAAAAGGTTTTCTTCCTATTCTTTAACACTGCACGACCTCCTTTACTGTTTAGATCATATCGTTAACACGCTCCATGCAAAAAATGATCTCCACTCTACCTGATAAACCCAATTTTTTTAAGAATCTTTTCTGAAGTAGAGTTTAAGTTTGATAAAGAATCCAGCGGAAAGTATGCTAAGTCCAAACCTTCATCATCCTTATGCAACTCTCCGCTAACATCTTTAGCTTTGAATATGACAGTAGCATTATAAATTTCATCTCCGTGAGGAAATTTATAATAAAACTCCCTACCAGAGGCTAACCCTAAGATTTCAAATTGGTCACACAGAAGACCCGTTTCTTCAAACAGCTCTTTTTGGGCTGTTTCTTCAAAACTATCCCCCAACTCCATGCCGCCACCAGGGATGCCCCAATCATGTGTATCCGAGCGTAATTGTAATAAAATTTCTTGATCTTTATTGAGCACTATTATGGCTGAACCTGGAGCAAGAATTGGTTTTGTTCCTATAATGCTCCTTAATGATTGAATATAGTTCATCATTCTCTCCTTTATTACAGCCGCCGCGTCATTTATTTTTTGAAATTCAAGAGCTCTTACAACGGCAATCCCATGGTGACTGTTCTCACTTTAAAACCCATTTTTTCATATATTTTAATAGCATGATTACCAACAAATGCACTTAGACGTACTTCCGTATGTCCATCCTGCTTCAACTGGTCAATGGCAGTGGTGAGTAACTGCTTCGAAATTCCATTACCTCTAAATTCCTTACTAACAAATAACTCATAGATAAATCCATATAATTTATCAGTAAACTGGTCTTTATTTTCACCTAATAGGATCCATCCCATGATCTGATTATCGTTTACTGCAATTAGATAATAGCTACCTTTATTTAAAAGCGGTTTAACTAATTGTTCAATTTTTTCACTGGTCGGTTTCACCTGGCCCAATGTCCCATCATAAACCGCTTCCGGGGAAAGCGTTAAAATCATTTCAAGTTCCAAATCAGTTGGTTTCCGAATCTCCAATTATGTGTCATCCCTTCTTTTGGCCATGTTAAACGGAATAGTGTGTCTAGTACCGAAAATTGTCAAACTAAAAAATGTTGCACCCGAATTGTAGGATGCAACATGTTTTCGTCTTCACCTTTAATTCAACAAAGCAAATGCTACCAATGATCCTTTATCGCAAGATTGGAAGCTATTCTTTTCATAAAAATGTCTAACATCCGGTGCTTCTTCCGTTAAAAGAACTTTTTGCCGAACGTCTTTATATTTATTCAAAGTTTGCCGCATGAGTTGAGTCGCAATCCCTTGATTTTGATAAGCACTTAGAACAAGTATGTCTTGGATATAAATTATAGTTAATCCGTCACCGACAATACGAATGAGGCCGACTAACTCATCTCCATCCCAAGCCGTTAGTACATCCAATGATTGCAGAAGAGCTTGCTGTAATACTGTTATATCTTTCGTATAAGCATACCATTCAACATCATTGTATAACTTCTCCAATTCAACCACATTTACTTCTTTACTATTGCTTAAAGTTATCGTCATTTATGTTTCCTCCTCAAAATGTTAGTTTGAAGAGGTAGTCCATAATTTGTCCACTGTCTGATGCCTCCTTTAATTCCTGTATGATTATGTATTTTTGACAGTTATGATCAACGTGCGGTTTCCTACTCACTATCATACTGAATTTTGACTGTTTTCACAATGAATAGTTCGACAGGCTAGCTTATTAAGGCCCCTCCTTAGGATGCCCTTCTATTAGATGATCTGTCCATATATCAAAGTCGCAAATAAATCCATTGCCCATTCTATTTTTTCTTTTTTTTATCGCCAAGATACTTCCACAGATGATAGATTGCCCAAAATGAGGCCGCATACAACAATAATAATAAATACGTAATCAATGTATTTGCCAACATTTCACTCGACGCTACGATAGAGAAGACTACCAAGATCAGTAAGTATGGGCATAAAAGAATCCAATACCTCTTATCTTTAAATGTATCAAAACTAAACATACAACCCTCCCAGACTGTTAACCAATTTAACAGAAAAACGTTTTCAACGCCTTTACCAATGGACTATGTTACTTTTGATTTGCATACGACTCAAGTAAACAAAAGTTACGGATCCGCTTTTCTTTAAAGACTTTCTACTCCTTCTCTTTCAAATACATCTTTTTCAATGTATTGTTTATATTTATGAGCGCGATTAATATAAAACCAAGCATGATAAATGTGACCATTTCACCTGTAAAAAAAGAAACTACACCTAGAATCAAGGCATACAACGAATACATCCAATTATTCATAAGAACCTCTCTCTCCTGCAGTTAGGTTACCAGTATTATACCAAATTTTCACCAGTTAATCTTCTCTTTAGACAGAATAGTAAAGCAGGACGTAAATAAGTCCCACTATTATATAAGGAGGCCCCCAACCATTCAGCACATTCACATGGAATGGTTTTTCTATTTCAAATACATTTAATTACAGGGGAACTTTCCTCCCCTGTCGTTGCTCTAATTGGTAAAGAGCCGCTCGGAAAGGGGGAGCACCAATTCTGAAAACATCGATTCCGGAGTCGATCCACTTAAAGCGAATTAAAAAGCAAGACATCGAAGCACTACTGAATTGGTTTGAGGAAAGACAGTCAAAATTCTATAAAATTGGTTGGGCTTATTTGAAAGATCATCATGATATTGAAGATGTTTTTCACAATACCATCCTCAAAGTACATGAAAAAATAGGACAACTGCGGCAGGATGATTATTTTGAAACATGGGTGACATCCATCTTTATCAATGAATGCCGGGCAATTTATCGAAAAAAGAACAGGCAAGTGGCCGAATGTCCGCCTGAAACGGCAGATGAACGCCCAATCGAAGATCGGTTGGAACTCATGGAAAACTTAGATCAATTGGATAGCCACCATAAGGAAGCCATCATTCTGAAATACCTTCAGGGCTATTCCCAGCAAGAGATTGCAGATATCGTAAACGTGCCTGTCGGGACGGTAAAGTCGAGATTATATAGAGGGCTGTCAACATTGCGGAAACTAATGGAAGGCGGTGAAGGGAATGAACTGTAACTATGCCCAGGATCAAATGCTGGATTATCTGGATGGAAGCCTAGATGAACATGAAAAAAAACAGTTTGAACTTCATTTGGAGGAATGCCAAGCGTGCAAAGAGGAATGTTCGAAGCTCAAACAGATCATTGCTTCGTTAGAAGAAGAAAGTGAGTCTATTCATGTTCCAACAGACCTCATGAGAAATGTGCGGTCATCTGTTGGAAGCTTAGGAACAATCAAAAGAAAGACGTTTCGTCATACATCCCTGATCGCTGTTGCCGCTGCTCTCTTTCTAACCGTCTTCGTCGGCACGGCGATTGCGACGAATGGGTTTGCCACTTTCGCGGACTGGTGGAAAGACTTTGGCAGCAAGCAGGAAGAGCAAGTGGAGAATTTTGTGCAGCAGGGCTTGGGCGACAAGGTGAATGTGAGTGCCGAGAGTAATGACATCAAAATTACGATTACCGACGTCGTAGCAGATGATATGCAGACGCTTGTTTATTATGAAATAGAAGATCCTACGAACGAAAGTGAATATTTGATTGACTATATGAACGGGTTTAGGATGGACAATCAAGATCACTTATTCAATTCTGAACGGAAACCAAGTGATCCGCCTGTATACAGTCACATGCGATTGCCTTCGGAAAATCCTCATGTCTCCAAAGGCAGATTGGGCATGGCGCCTTTATTGAATGAAACAGGAACCATTCAGCTGACCTTGAACCAAATTCAGCAACTAGACGGAAGAGATGAAAAAGTTTCAAGCACTACAGTTCCCGAATATGTCGAAGGAGACTGGCATTTTGAGATCCCCGTCAAAAAACACCCGGCGATTATTCATGAGCTCAACGTGGAGACAGCTTATGAGGGGAATCCGGTGATCATCGACAAGCTGACAATCGCTCCAACTGTTACAGTTCTTTCGTATCGTTATCGCAATGAGAGTCAAGATCGTAAGTTAGATGGCTTATCCATCTCGATTGCCGGGATTGAAAGTAAAGAAAACTATGTAACCGGAAGCGAATTTGATTTTGCGGGTGTGGGCAGTTCCACATATCATAGCAACGGATGGAGTGAGATGAATGCAACATTTGAATCCCTTTATTTTGAGAACCCATCCTATGTAAAAGTCCATTTTGGAAAGATGGAATTTAACGTCAAGGAGAAAGCCGATTTCCCAATCAATCCGTCTAAACCGTTCCCGCAAACATTTACTTATTTAGGTACGAAAATCTCCATCGATAAAGTAGAGATCGGACAACCGACTTTGATCACGATGAGTGAAGAACTGAATGCGAATCGTGTTTATCAATCACTCGACTTTCATTTTTCAGATGCAGATGATCATAACAAATTCACCGGGGTTAACTATGACGGTTATATTATTGATAAGAATGGCAAGCAATATAAAGCTTATGAAAATTCCTATCGCATCAATGAACTGGAAGAACCGGTTCTCTATCCAACCGAGCATGAAATCCAGATTTCTAGGGAAGATGGAGCAGACTTCATTCCAGCCAAACTGTCGATCGACGGGTATAGAATGGTCGAGTATATCGAAAAGGTTGTGGACATTTCATTGGATTGAAAGGAAAACGAAAGCCCTTTGCGGCTTTCGTCTTTCTTGTATTGCATATAGTTAAAATAGTAAAATAAATTAAAAATTACGAGAGGTAGGAATTGTCATGTTGACGTCTAAATAACTTTAATCCTACTCCCGCGGACCCCCTATTTTTGTTTTGACGAATTAACGATAAAAACAAACTTACAGGAGGTACGTGATGATTGAATTCCGTCAAATCACTTGGGATAATTTTGATGAGTGTATAAACTTGCAGGTAACAGATGAACAAAAGGGTTTCCTGGCATCCAATGTCTATAGTCTCGCCCAATCGTATATTGCTTTGCTAAATGATCATTTGCCAGCCATGTCTTTTGCCATTTATAACGAGGATACGATGATAGGTTTTATCATAATGTATCATGATACTGCTGAAGAAAATGAATATGGCGATGAAGAAGCTTACGGTATCCTGCGTTTTATGATTGATAAGAAGTATCAGGGCAAGGGATACGGAACCAAAGCAATGAAAAAGGCTCTTGAATATATTCGGACTTTCCCGCAAGGCGAGGCAACAGCTGTCTACATTTCTTATGCCCCTAACAATAAGATCGCCAGACATCTCTATAGGAAATTTGGATTTAACGAGATCGGTATTGATAGAGAGGAAAATGATATGATCGCAAAACTCATCTTACAAGAACCTTGAAAAGTGAGTTAGGCACTTGAAAGCTATTCCAATTGGAGTAGCTTTTTTTCATACTGATACATAACACAAGAGGAACTTTTTCTACCCACAAGCGTATAACCAGTAGTATTCATTTTTAGGAGGATGAAGGAAACATAATGCGCAGTCTGGTTGTAACTATCATTAATTTGAACATTTTACTCTTTTCAAGTTTTGTGAGCTGGTACGAAGGGTCAACCCTCCTCAACACATCTTGGGAATGGGAGCATACAGCGATCTTTACCAAAATGCTAAAGGGAACAATTGATTCACCTGATGCCATTTTGCCGATTGATCACTTTGTCTTTGCAGCTAAGTTTTCGCCTTTCTTCCCTTTACTCATGCTTATCTCAGGGTTTTTGCTATTGCGGCAGGCAGTTCACTGGTTAGGCAAAGGAAAGTGGCTTCCGATGATCATTTTTTATGGTTTTACCCTATTCAGTTCTATTGTCATAGTTATCCTGGTGAAGGACTCACCGACGGACGGTTTACAGGTGTTCTCGTATTTCTTTCTTGTACTAGCGGCTTTATTCCTTGGCCTGATTGTCTATCTCACGACGGGTAAAGTTAGAAAATCTAGTATCTAGGAGTCCCGTCTTATAATTAGTTTGAATTCAAGATAAATACCTTGCGAAACTTTCACTTGAGTAGTAAAGTGAATAGTAGGAAAGGGAGTGAGGAACACTATGCAAAGAAATACTCGCGGATCATTAATCTGGCTGCGGCTGACTCGATTCACCCATCAAAGTAATTTACTTTCCAATGAATTTTTAAAGCCATATGATTTAACAACCGCCCAGTTTGATGTACTCATGCAGATTTCAACATACGAGCCTTTAACACAAAGTGAGTTAGCTGAGAAGGTAACCGTGACGCAAGGCGGTATTTCGCGTATGCTCGCTCGCCTGGAGAAAGAAGGCCTCATTGAGCGCAAGCAGGATTGGAAAACTAAAACGATCTTATTGACCGGCAAAGGCCGGCAAAAATTAGAAAATGCCTTTGAGGCCCAGCTTGCATTTCAGTCCTCTTTCTTTGATGAATGTTTATCGGAGGAAGAGAAAAAAACGTTATATACGCTCATGTCACGTGTGCATAAAAACAGTGAACAGAAGAAATTGCCGGATCGGTAATTTTTTTGCCCTATCACTTGATTAATCAATTGAAGGAGGAGGAACAAACCATGTATTCCATTCCAGGACATCACCACATTTCAATGATTACGAAAAACGCCAAGCAAAATAACCGTTTTTACCGCGACGTACTTGGATTGCGACGGGTCAAACTGACGGTGAATCAAGATGATCCGTCGATGTATCACTTATTTTATGGAGACAAAACAGGCAGTCCGGGCACGGAGCTATCCTTTTTTGAAATGCCGTTTGTCGGAAGCACACACCGAGGTACAAATGCCATTACACGAATCGGTTTGCATGTTCCATCCGAGGCAAGCTTAGCTTTTTGGAAATCCCGTTTTGAAACATTTGGCGTACAACATAGCGATATCTCAACTTACGCAAACCGCCCTGCTCTTCACTTTGAGGACACAGAAGGCTTGCGCATGGTGTTGGTTCCGTCGTATGATGAAAAAATCGAACACTGGGAAACATGGGACCAATCATCCGTAACTGCTGAACATCAAATCCAAGGCATGGGACCGGTCGAAATCACAGTACGCCGGCTCGATAAGATAGGACGCACACTTACTGAACTATTCGGCTATGCCGAAGTGTCACGCACAAAAGAAGAAGCGATTTTTCAATCCATCAACGGAGAATTGTTTGGCGAAATCGTTGTAACAGCTATGGAAGGACCTGCTGAAAAACCAGGTCGAGGCAGTATCCATCATCTGGCCATTCGTGTAAAGGATGAAGAAGCGCTCGCCTACTACAATGAACAAGTACGAGCACGTGGCTTCCATTCATCCGGCATCGTGGATCGCTACTACTTCAAAGGCTTATACTTCCGTGAATCAAACGGTATTTTGTTTGAAATTGCTACGGACGGGCCTGGTTTCACAATCGACGGACCCGTCGAAACGCTCGGTGAAAAGCTTGACTTGCCACCGTTCTTAGAAGGTCGCCGTACTGAAATCGAACAAAATCTACAACCAATCGAGGAGGACTAATTTTGGAACAATATCGTATTCGGCCATCAGATGGCATGGAATTCGGACTTTATTCATTAGGCGACCTCATCCCCAATCCGCTGACGGGTGAGTGTGTGCCAGCACAGCAGCGGATTCATGAATTGATCGAGGCAGCAAAGCTTGCGGAACAAGCTGGAATTGATGTGTTCGGTGTCGGCGAAAGCCATCAAACGTATTTCACAACACAAGCCCATACGGTTGTCCTCGGCGCGATCGCACAAGCGACAAACAATATTAAAATTACGAGCTCCGCAACTGTTTTAAGCGTATCGGACCCTGTCCGCGTTTACGAGGACTTTGCCACCATCGACTTGATTTCAGGCGGCCGCGCAGAAATCGTCGCTGGACGAGGTTCCCGTGTCGGTGCTTACCACTTGCTCGGTGTTGATTTACAAGATTATGAGGAGATTTTCGAAGAGAAATTAGAGCTGTTGAAGAAAATCAATGAAGAGGAACGGGTGACATGGCAAGGCGAGTTTCGTCCTCCCCTTCAAAACGCACAGATCCTGCCACAACCCGTAAATGGGACCCTACCCATCTGGCGTGCAGTTGGCGGACCGCCTGCCAGTGCAATTAAAGCCGGACATACGGGAATTCCGATGATGTTAACTACGCTTGGAGGCCCGGCCATCAATTTCAAGCACTCCGTCGATGCCTATCGGGAAGCGGCTGAACAGAGTGGATTTGACCCAACAACATTACCAGTCGCAACAACAAGCTTGTTCTACGTGGCGGATACGACCAAAGAGGCGCTTCAAGGCATGTATCCCCACCTCAATGGCGGTTTCATTGCCATCCGTGGCGCCGGCTATCCAAAACAGCAATTCGCGCAAGCACCTGATACACGTGATGCCTTAATGGTAGGAAGCACACAGCAAATCATCGAAAAGCTTCTGTACCAACATGAACTGTATGGCATGCAGCGCTTCATGGCGCAAATCGACTTTGGAGGCGTACCTTTCGATAAGATCATGAAGAACATTGAACTGATCGGGAACGACATCATTCCGGCTCTGAAGAAATATACAGCCGATTAACAGGAGGGATCCAGATGAAGATAGTTGTATTGGCCGGCTCTATTGTAGGCTCCAAAACGAGGACTGCCGCAGCAGCAGCTGTTAGCCTGCTTAAGGACAACTACCCGCAACATGACGTCACTTTATTGGATCTGGCCGAGTATAGCATTCAGTTCAGTGACGGACGAAATTACTTTGAATACGACGGGGATACCAAATTGGTCACAGAGACGATCATGGAGGCAGACGCCTTGATCATTGGCACGCCAACGTTCCAAGCGTCCATTCCGGCAACATTGAAAAATATTTTTGACCTTTTGCCCGTTAATGCTTTCCGCGATAAAGTCGTCAGCACGATCGTCACTGCAGGTACGCCCAAGCATTATTTAATGGTCGAGCAGCAATTAAAGCCGGTATTAGCCTATATGAAAGCCCATATCGTCCCTACGTATGTCTTTATTGAAGAAAAGGATTTTTTCCGTAAGGAGATTGTCAATGACGATATCCTGTTCCGCTTGGAGCGGCTAGTGGAAGATACCGTATTGACGGCGGAAGCATTTGAAGGAATTCGTCAGAAAAAAGACGCGGAATATGATTTTTAATTCGCAGAGCAAAAGGGAATTGTTAAGGATCTACTCCTTCCAATTCCCTCTTCATTTCCTGTTGCCTGTACTTAAATCGCATCCATTTTGTCTACGTTACGAATTGTCCAGAACGCGATCAAGACGCCAATCGCTGCAAAAGCTAAAGCAACGTACATATTATCGGCGATTGGAAGCCATGGATTGCTTTGACTTAATACGGCTACGATGAGTAAGGAAGAAATGATCGTTGCCGAGACGGATCGTTTACGCAAGCCGAAGTATAAAGGTATTAAACTAGCCCCAGCGGCTGCTATGGCGAACTTGAGCATACTCATGATTTCCAGAAGTAATCGCTGAACAGGTATTTCCTCCGTGGAGAGTTGGAACATATTATGGGCAATAGAATAAACCGTAGCTACGAAAACACTTGAAATAGCGATTGTAATAAAAGTCAAAGTGCCTGCCAGTAGGAGTTTAGCTGCAATTAACTTCTTTCGTTGAATTGGGTACGTGTACATAAGATATATTGTTTTACTTCTATATTCATCTATGATTAACTTTGACAGTAATACAGCGGCGAATACAATGAATACGGCTCTTATCAGGGCTCCCAATATAACAAACATTTCATCTAACGTAATTTTTTCGTCGTATTGAATAGGGATGATGAGAACAAGAATGAGCAGATTGGCAATGATCGCTCCAAGTCCATACCACTTCAAACTTTCCTTTTTCATTTCAAGCCTTATTAAATTGAACAAATGATTCACCTCCCTGTTTTTAGTAATTCAAAACGATGCTGCCCTTTTCTCCCGCTTATCAAACAGTGGAGGTTCCTACAAGATCCAAGAAATACTCCTCCAGATTCTTCACCTTTCTATTAATTGATTCGATTTCTATATCATTTAAGATCAACTCTTTTGAAATGGCGGTTTGTGTTACATTCGCATCATAAATCCGAATGGTCGAATCATCAACAACCTTATAGTTAGAGATCGCAAGCAGTTCCTCTAGTACATAACAAGCCTTTCTTTGATGAGGCGTCACCAACTCTATATATTCTGTATTTTGCTCACGAATGTCGTCCATTGAAATCTCTTTGATTAATTGTCCTTTGTTAATTATGCCGATCGTATCAGCAAGTTGTTCAATTTCCCCTAAAATATGACTTGATATGAGCAACGTTATTCCATATTGCTTCGTAAGCATTTGGAATAGATTTCTGATTTCTTTAATACCAGAGGGGTCTAATCCATTGATCGGCTCATCTAAAATCAACAGTTCCGGTCTCGTCAGTATCGCTCTGGCAATCCCTAAACGTTGCTTCATGCCGAGAGAAAATTCTTTCACAGGCTTGTTATCAATGTTCTTTAACCCGACTAACTCGATTGTTTCATGGATTTCTTCTTGCTTATAATAGCCCATGTATTCACAATGAAGCACTAAGTTATCAAACGCGCTTAATTTCTCGTAGAATATTGGGTATTCAATGATGTTCCCCATCCTTTTTAACAATTCAAAGGATGAATGTGTTAACGTTTCACCTAGGATGTGGATTTCCCCTGCTGTTGGTTTAACCAGGTTTAACAACATTTTCATTAATGTTGTTTTTCCTGCACCATTGGGTCCAAGCAAGCCATATATCTCACCTTTTTTCACAGTCATATTCAGGCCAGATACAATTTCCTTTCCTTGAAACGCTTTTGTTAAGCCCGTTGTTTTAATAGCAATGTCCATTTGTTTGACCTCCTTTCCCTTACTACCTATTCTACAAGGCAACCCTTTCTTTCCTATTTCATAATTCTTAAGAAAACCTTACGAAGTTAAAATACCATTCGTTTTAGCTGGATGAGAAATGTGGTTTTATGAAATGGCTTACTTTCCACAACGATGGTTCCCCCCATGGACTCCACTAGCTTTTTCGTAATGGTCAGTCCAAGACCGCTGCCTTGGAATGCCTTATTTCTCGATTCCTCCAATGTAAAGGATCTTTCGAAAACATGATCCTGATGGTGTTCTTCAATCCCTTTTCCTTTATCCCACACACGCAGATAGACATGATGATCATCAAACTCCAAACTAAATCCTACTGTTTTCCCTGCTTCTCCGTGGTGAAGTGCATTGGAGAATAAATTGTTTAATATGCGGCCAAGTGCTTCTTCGTTCGCCAATGCGTAAATCGGCAAATCCGGAATATCGATAACCGCCTCAAATTGTTTCATCTGAACCATATCGTAGAAGCTTAAAATATTTTTCCGACAAATTTCATTAATGTGCACTCCTGTTACATCAATCGTTTGGTCATCCGCCTCTAGTTTCGCCAAGTCAAAAAAAGAATTGATCAAATGGATGATCTCCAACGTTTTTTGGTGGATTTTCTCCAGCATCCTAGATTGTTCCTCCATCGGCTTTCGTGGATCTTGTTGTATGGTTTCAATATAGCCTAATACAACCGTTAAGGGTGTTTTTAAATCGTGCGATACATTCGATAGCATTTTTTTGATGGACTGCTCTGTTTTTTTTAACTGGGCACTGGATTGTTGATAACGGTCTAAAAACTCATTGACTTGGACTAATAAAATTTGTATGGCCCGATCATCCGTACTAAGAAGAATACGGTCAAAAGACGTTTTTCCACATACTTCTTTTAATCGTTCTGCAAGATATCCTAACTCTTTTTCTCTTTGTTTGCCTCTGTAGAATTGAAGTACATTGAGGGAGATCAGAAAAATGATAATGCCAAGTAATACAATCTCCATCTTAAAATTCTCCAAGCCGATAGCCCATGCCCCATAACGTTTTCAGATAGATTGGCGCTGAGGGGTCATCCTCAATTTTTTCCCGTAACCTTCTCATATGGACATTAATGATATTTTCATCTCCATAGTAGACATCTTGCCAAACTGCTTGATAGATTTGTTCTTTTGTAAAGACCCTTTTCGGATTTGTAAAAAATAGCTTGACTAGCTCCCATTCCTTTGCTGTCAACCTGATTGGTTTTCCATTCTTTTCAATTAACATGTTTTCAATATCGAGCGTAATTTCATGGACACGAATAATACTAGATTGATTATCTCCATGCCCTGAATATGTTGTCGCTCGGCGAATAGAAGCATGGATTCTAGCTACAAGCTCGATCATCGAAAAAGGTTTCGTAATATAATCATCTGCTCCAAAACCAAGTCCTAGCGCTTTATCGACTTCTCCATCTTTAGCAGAGAGAATTAAGATTGGAATGCTGCTTTCATCTCGGATCTGTTTTAGAAAATCCATTCCGTTTAGTCGAGGCAACATTAAATCCAATAAAATCAGATCGTATGAACCTCTCCTGAATTGCTGCTGAGCTTCTATTCCATCGTACGCACAAACAACTTGAAACCCTTCTAATTCCAAATAGTTAACAAGCATTTCACTAATCGATTTATCATCTTCCACAAGTAGGATTACATGCCCCAAATCCCTGACCACCTTCCACATTTCTGTCACTTCTTAAAATAGTATCCTGTATCCTGAACCATTATCAATCCGGATAAAAAATCGTCATGCTTAATCGAACCAACCGATCTCCCGAATTCGTATACGTATGAGGCCGATCTGCTTTAAATCGGATGGAATCCCCATTTTTTAATATATATTCGCCATCATTCACCCGTATCGTCAACTCTCCATCAAATACCGTAATGAATTCCTCCGTGCCTTGTTTATGTGAAGCAGAATTCAAGTTCCCTCCCTCCTCGATTTCAACCGAATAGATTTCAAAACGACTTTCCTCTTGAAAAGGGAATGAAGGATAGACTCTATACTTTCCTCCATCTTCAGTCAATACTTGGATCTCATTTCGCAAAACGACTTTCGTGTCGGGCTGCGGGTTATGGATCAGTGACGTAAAAGAGATTTTCAGCCCATTGGCGATCTTCCAGATAGTTGTCAGTGTGGGGCTTGATTCCCCTCTTTCAATTTGTCCTATCATCGTTTTACTTACACCGCTTAATTCAGAGACCTTTTCTAAACTCAGCTTTTCTTTCTTCCGGATTGCCTTTAAATTTCTCGCTAGAATGCGTTGAATGTCCTCCATCAAACTCACTCCTTCTCTATTTACAATATAACGTCTTTTCTGTACAATAAAACGAATACGCTATAAAGACCATATTAGACGTTATAAGATACAAAATAAAGGAGGGATTGGCAATGTCTGTAGTATCTTTTTTGCTATTCGTATTCGTTACCAGCTTCACTCCAGGTCCAAACAATATGATGGCCATGGCATTCGCAAACAAGCATGGATTTAAAAAAACGACAACCTTTTGTTTAGGTGTCGGTTTTGGATTTTTCGTTATTATCCTGTGTTGTTTAGTATTTAATCGTATACTCCTAAACCTGATGCCTACGATTCAATTGCCTCTATCCCTTTTTGGCGTCGCCTACATGTTATACTTGGCATTTAAAATTTTGACGAGCAAAGACACTACTAGCACAAATAATGAAAAAGAACAGACGAATTTCTTTCTAATCGGTGCGTTGCTGCAATTTATCAATCCCAAAGCAATTCTCTATGGAGTTTCAGTTGTTTCGACATTTATTCTTCCGTACTACACTTCCATTAGCAGCTATCTATGTTTGTCGGCATTTTTAGGTTTTGTCGGCATTATGAGTACATTTACATGGAGTTTATTCGGTTCCCTATTGCAAACATTCGTAAAGCAATACCAAAAACCATTTAATATCCTTATGGCGCTGTTATTGGTGTATAGCGCATGTACGATTCTTTTCGGATAGGCAGGACTGCTTGAGGATCATACCAAATTCACCGATTTCTTTTCTTTGAGAAGAAATCGGTTTGAATGTTGATCTGTGATAACCATAATGTCATTCAGACTGATGTGAATCAATGATCAAAAAATAATGACATTCATCAGTTGAAAGGTTTATGAAGCGATGCTTTACATCGGCCCCAAAGTAGAGAGAATCTCCTTGTTCCACTGTATAAGTTTCAGGCTGCTCGCCTAGTATAACTTTTAGACTTCCTTGTGTAACATGAATATATTCTTTAACCCCTCTTTGATGGGCCGGAAAAGTACCGGTTTCCTGTAGGGGCGGTATGATATTGAGGATAAATTCCAGGCCCCTTGATGAAAATGCAGGAGATAAAAGCTGTCGTTCCATACCAGTCGTTTCATCCTTATAGACCATTCTTTGATTGGAACGTATAAGAATGACCTCTTGCTTCTGTTGTTCCCCTAATAATTGCGAAATTGTGACTTCCAATCCTTCGGCAATTTGCGAAGCAACCTGTATAGTAGGATTTTTTTCTCCCCTTTCAATCATCGATAACATGGATCGACTCACCTTTGATCGCTCCGCAAGCTCTTCTAAGGTTAGAGTTCTTTTCTTTCTCTCTCTTTTAACATTTTCTCCAAACTTCAATGAAAGACACGCCCTTTTTCTACTATAGTGGAATGTAATCTTGACATTTACCAGAAGAGTAATTATGATAGAAAAAAGTACACTATAGTGGATTTATAGTTACATCGTAACAATGAATGTGTATTTCCACAAGTTCTTCGTGACGAATGGGGGGGTAGGCATGACCGTTTTTATAGCGCTTTTTCCGATTTTAAGTATTTTTCTTTTTTTGTTTTTATTCAAACTGACGTCATTACGTGCAGGAACTCTATCTTTTCTTATCACAGTTCTCATCACCTTACTATATCCTCGTTTTCATCTTATACCGGAACACATTCTTCATTCATCGTTAAAAGGATTATTAATTTCTCTCATTGCTGCATATGTTCTTTTTTTTGGCATCTTTCTTTTCCATTTGATGAATAGTGCAGGTGGCATTCAATCTATCGCCACCTTTATTTCAAAAGCGACAAGTGATCGAATTCTTCAAGTCATGATAATAGTAGTTGGTCTTTCACCACTCATCGAATCCACAAGCGGGTTCGGTATCGCCTTTATGATTGTTGCGCCAATCTTTATCGCGTTAGGCTTTAGTCCTGTAAAATCCGCTTTATTGGGGCTTGTTAGTTTACTCGCTGTGCCTTGGGGAGCATTAGCCACAGGGACGGTAATTGGGGCGGAACTTGGCGGGCTATCACTCCAGAAGCTTGGCGCAGGCTCCGCTATGCTCAGCATTCCGGTGTTTGCCTATTTTATTCTTATCGCAGTTTATCTAGCAGGAGGAATCCAAGCGATTAAGGAAAAATGGAAGGTATTGCTCCTGTTGTCAATTACCTTTTCTCTCTCTATTCTCTTCTTCAACACGTTTGTCAGCGTGGAATTAGCCGGAGTTCTTGGCTCACTACTTACAACTGGGATAGGCATTGTCATCTCTTCATTGAAAAATAACCGGGCGGAACTCGCAACTTCTATGGAGGAACTTCCCAGCATCAATATTTTTAAAGTCATGAGCCCCTATATCATTCTTACTGTATTTATATTCATTTCCCGTTTATGGACGCCCTTCCGGCATTTTTTAGAGTCTCATGCCGTGATCAAATTTCCCTCGTTCTCCTTTTCAATGGCTTTACTGTATTCACCGGGTTTTTGGTTATTCGTGACTTGTCTATTTACGATTTATATATTTAGAATTCAGAAGGTGACCGTCTTTCTTACATTACAAAAGACGTTGAAACAATGGATCCCTTTTACGATTTCAACCTTAGCTTTTGTCAGTATTTCTGAAGTGATGGCAACCGCAGGAATGACCCAACTCCTTTCAGATAAAACAGGCGCCTTATTCGGAACTAGTTTTTTACTGATCTCTCCTCTAATTGGAGGGATAGGGGGGTATCTGACAGGGAGCAACACAGGATCAAATGCAATGTTTATCCAGCTGCAAATGCAAACAGCGGGGCAAGTTGGACTATCACCAGATTTGATTGCCATGTCCCAAAATGCAAGCTCCTCGCATTCCACCATGGCCAGCCCTTCTCGAGTGATGCTAGGCGCATCGCTATGCAACGTGCAATCCGAGGAAAATCGTTTATTAAAACAAATCACTCTTATCGTTTTAGGAGCAATTCTTATTATTGGCTTGTCCTTATTCCTACTTAACTTAACACTCCATCAATGAATGCATTGCAACTTTTATACTAAAATGATTGCCTCCTAGCAATGTAGAAAAGCAGTTCCCTTTACCACAGAAACTTTTACAAAACTCGTTCGTACATATAGGTAAGAGAATGTACTAACCATTATCCATCGTTAACGATTGTTTTACTTTTAAATCATTGAATTGGAGTGTTTTGGCCTGTGACTCAGTTAAATGCAAACTCTCAATATATCCGATCCGTCCGCTTATTGAAGGAACAGCTGCCCCATGGCGTATTCCCTTTCACCCTTCCCTTTGTTCGTAACTTAGATGAGCTGCAGCTTCATCCGAACATTACATATATTATCGGGGAGAATGGCATGGGCAAATCAACTTTGTTAGAAGGAATCGCGATTGCCTATGGCTTTAATCCGGAAGGTGGTACGTTGAATTTCAATTTTTCAAGCTTTGATTCCCACTCGCTATTAGATCAACACTTGCGTCTAGTGAAAGGAATAGACCGTCCTTCAGATCATTTCTTTTTCCGTGCCGAAAGTTTTTACAATGTCGCGACCAATATAGAAGAATTGGATCAGGAGTTCCCTCATCTCCCACGGATTATCGATTCGTATGGAGGCGTTTCACTGCACGAACAATCGCATGGCGAATCCTTTTTTTCCGCTTTTATGAAACGCTTCAGCGGAAACGGTTTGTATATCCTGGATGAGCCGGAAGCCGCGTTGTCCCCCCTCCGCCAAATTTCATTGCTGGCACGTATGAATGAGCTCGTTCAGGACGGATCCCAGTTCATCATTTCGACTCACTCTCCCATCGTCATGGCGCATCCGCTCTCAAAAATTATTCAAATTACAGAAGACAGCATGCATGAGACGACATTGGAGGAGACAGAACACTATTCAATTATGAAACAGTTTTTTGATGATAAAGATCGATTGCTGCACCATCTATTCCAATAGGAAGTTGAGGAGGTAATCCTTTTGAAACGTCTGTTACGGTCAGTCTGCATATTTTCACTTGCCTTGTTTTTATTTGCTTGTACAAAGGTTGTAGATACCTTCTCGTTTATTGGAAAAATTGAAAGGATCACGGGTACTACGGCGCTCGTCCTTGTGGAAGAGGGAGACAGAGGCATTCAAGGCTCTGAAGTCGACGTAGACCTATCCGTCAATACGGAAGATACTTTCCTGATCGGTGATCGGGTTGTGGTGGGCTATGACGGTTCGATAATGGAGACCGCACCTCTCAAAATTATTACCCTTTCAGTCCAGTTCGCCGATTAGTAGCGAACTTGAGCCTTCCTTATAAGTAACGGAAGGCTTGTCCTTTCAATCACCAAATGTATGTATAACGTGGATAAATGATTTGATCACCTCCTCTCAATCCTTCCAGCAGTCTCGTGCCAATGCTTCGTAAAAAACTTTCGATACACGTCGCTCCAACTTAAGCGTAACAACCAACGCAGACTTATGCAGCACCATCATAAAAAGACCCGCCAAAATCAAATCATGCTTCGTATGAAAGGGAGCGGGCAGTAATGGAAAAGATTCCAAAATATCAGGTCCACAAAGATGGGAGATGAGTTGAAGCGCCAACGGATTTGTGGCGCCTTCCAAAAAACCTGATGCGATAAAAAACAGGCAGGCCGGTGAAATAGCCACTCCGCTCAAAAACGCATACCGCTTCATTTTACAAGAACATAAGCGGAGCAACGGGTCCGGGGAAGCCAGTGGTTTCCACATGCCAAACGATAGAAGAAAGAGCAGCAATAAAAACCCTGCATGAACAAGAGGTCGTGCCACTAGGAATGTAAGAATAATAGGGGTGTGATAGAAGAGGAATACTACTGCGAACGTAGAAAGAAACGCGATGGGAGATAGGTGGATGGAAGGCAGCTTGCTCCGCCTCAGCCAACTGGTCATGACATCAACCAATGCTACCGGGATACCAAGCATGAGCAGTGGTGGTACAAAGAAAAACAGCAAACTCATCTGCACCATATGCAATGTGATGGAAACTTGGCTCAGCATGGCAAAAGGACTGCCCAGCATGAGAAACAGCAACAAGCATGCAAGAAGAAAAGAGATAGGCTGCCAGCAGACGAGTTCATTTTTCACGTATCGATTGACAAAAACACCGTAAAAGGAAACGATGCCAGCCAGCAAAGCGAACCATTGCCAGCTCCACGTCAATTTTTCAAGCAGCAGCACCTCAATCGCACTATCGACAGAAACCCCTCCCTTCTTCGGCTATTCCATTATATGTAGGCAGGATGAATTTATTTCAAATGGTGGGGGAGCTTTGAGTGAGATTTGGGGGAGTCGGTGGTAAAGTTCGGAGAAGCGGTGATAACGGCACGAGAGTCGGTGGTAAACACCTGAGAAGCGGTGGTAACGGCACGAGAGTCGGTGGTAAACATCTGAGAAGCGGTGGTAACGGCACAAGAGTCGGTGGTAAACACCTGAGAAGCGGTGATAACGGCACGAGAGTCGGTGGTAAACACCTGAGAAGCGGTGATAACGGCACGAGAGTCGGTGGTAAACACCTGAGAAGCGGTGGTAACGGCACGAGAGTCGGTGGTAAGTAAAAGAGAACTCACATATTACATTACTAGTCCTATATCGTATTCCGCACTTTTGCTGGCCGATGGTCTAACAGATGAAGCATTAGATCGCTAACTTTCCGAATGGAAGAGTGGTCAAATTGTATTCCAACCAACGAAGTGAAATAACCGTTCCATTCATTAGGCGACCCGAGGTAGGTGTCGTTTTTTAAAATTCCGAAGGCCTACAGAGGGAATTAAACCAAAAGGGGCCCTCGGAAAGTCAATTTCCAGCCCCCTTAAGTTACAGGATGATACTAGTATCATCCCCAAACTCATCAAACTGATTGAATGCGTTACATACTCACCCTTCCATCAATGAAGTTTCCTTCGTTAATAAGTCTCCGCAGCTCGACAATGTTATTTTTTTATTATAGCGGTTGCTAATTTCTTCACTTAATCTATGTTCAATATTGATGACTGTACCTGGGTAGTTCATGATTAATTGGTTGAGTTGATCTGCACTTTCAGCATCTAAGCCGGATAATGCTTCATCGACTACGAGAATGTTTTTATTATATAGTAGTGCGCGGGCAACCTCCAATCGCTTTAATTCGCCGCCGGATAATTGATGTACATTACTACCTAACTGTGTGTCTAAACCTTTTGGTGTTGCCAGATGAGATAGTCCAACATTCTTTAAGATTGCACATAACTCATCGTCTGAAGTATCTTTCCCAAGAGTTAAGTTGTACCGCAGGGTGTTATTAAATACAAATGGTTGTTGTTCAACGACCGCAAATGACTCAGTTAAATTACTTTGTATTGCATCACCATATTTAATACTTCCTGAAATGACATCCTGTTCATTCATGATTGTCTTAAGCAAGGTAGATTTCCCCGATCCTGATGCACCTTCAATTAGGATGCGGTCTCCTGAGACTATTTGTAAGTTTAGATCCTTTAAGATAGGTAGATCCATTTGATAGCCAATATCTACGTTTGCTAATGAGATCAAATACTCTTTGCGATCCGTGAGCAGTGGCTTTTTAGGTAATGGATCTTGTGTTTTTTCATCAAGCACCTTACTAAGTAATGGTTCCGATGCTGTCATTGCATTATAAAAATTTGCCAGCGAAATCAACGGTGTAACAACGCGATCCGCTGCCATATATATCGTGATCAGCATACCAACAGATAGATCGCCTCGCATGACAGACCATGCTCCAAAGGATAATGAGGCCATAGCGGAAATAACATATAGTGCACTCACATAGAATGATGAAACAGCTTGTCTAAAGTTCATTGAAAAATATTTATTTTGCTCAGTTGTTACTGCATGAAACAATTGTTTGAATATGAAAGGTACCGCACTATATCGTTTTACGAGATTTCTTGCATTCAAACCATCCTCAAGTTGTTCAATATAATGGTGATTTGCCTGCTGCCAATTTTTCGTTCCCTCTTTCAGCCATTTTGAAGTTAATTTGGGTACAAACGTAGGAAGTGTACCTAGTAAAACAAAAATCATACCAACTTTCCAATCAATGAATAGTAAAAATATCAAGGTGACAACACCTTGTAAAATACTATAAATAAAGTTCATGGAGTTGTTTACAAAATCTTTTTCAATCTGTTTAATATCAGAAGTAATGGTCGATAGGTATGTACTGGAATTAACTTTTCTATTACCGACTTCATAAGCTTTTTTAAACATGTTGTCCTTTAAATCAACGAGTATATTACTTCTTAGTTTACCGAAGAAATAAGCATTCGAGACTTGGGCGACAAGCAATCCCATCCATAAGATAAACCAAAGTATGAGCAACATTGGAACTTTATCATATTCTTTATCCGTCACTATATTTGTAAATTTCCCTAAAAAATAAGGGAAAACAATTCCGTCAAGAGATAAAATAAGTAAACAAATGAAACTTAAGAATGCCAGTTTCCATTTGCCATGGAATAATCGCAGTATTAATGTAAACACGTCAATCCCCCATTTCAGAAAAGCGAAAAATATATTAGTATAGTGAATTGCTTAGACTTCACTACCGCAGAAGAGGCGCCTCTACTTCCGATAGACCCAACTAGGCTATGGAGGCCAAGGATGTGCTGTATCATTACTAAAACCTACTCACACTGCACTATTTCCTATTGATATTCAAGACATTCATCATTCCGAAAGACACGCGATCAAAAGACTCCAGCGAAAATGCCTGAGCAGATTCCTTACATGCTCAGACATTTCCGAAGGAGTGGTCACAAACCAGTTATACCAAGGCTAATTTGCTAATTTCGTTCTGAGAAAGTTGAAGCTCTTTGGAAGACGATAAAATAGGAAATGCACTGAATTTGTAGTTATCCCAAGACAATGTGGACATAGAATACTCTTTATATAGTTTTAATACTAAAAGGATTCCTAATCCACCAGCTCCAAAATCATCAGCATAAAATGACTGCTTATCTCCTAAAAACCCAACCACTCCTTCTTCATCATTCCGATGAAAATGTGTGGTGATATAATTTATTTTATGGAGCAGCGACGCCTCAAATTCTTTTTTTAGTTCCTCAGGAATATTAGGGAGCAATAAGACACCAATCATCACCAAAGCTAATCCGGCCATTCCATAAGTTATACCGTAGTTGTAAGAGAACGGAGAATTTAAGGATGAAATGAATTCACGCAAGACTTCCCAATCACTTTCACCCTGACGATGATAATGTTGCAAAAGAATGAGAATGATGCCCGCTCCCCCTGCATAGAGATAGGGAGATCTGATATTTGGCCACTCTTGTATACTATAAGAAAGGCCGGTAAATACAGGATCTTCTTTAACCGTATCAAGATCTTGTTCGATAAAACGATAAATGGCCTTCCAATTATACTCATCTTTACTTGTCCCATATGTTAGACAATAAGCTAACCCGGAACTACCGTATTCTAATCCTTGATACTGGCTAATTGGCGAAGTACTAGTAAGTAATTTATCTTTAAGCACAGTTAGCAGATTGCTCATATCAGGGTAATTTTGATTTTTATCGATCAGACTCAATGCCATGTAAATACCTGATAATCCATTAGCCAAATCTAAATTTTCATGGTCCGCTCTATTGATTCTTTTGACTAAATTTAAAAAGTAGTAGTTATTTTCCACAGGAATACCTGCCTGTTGCAAATAGAGGGCTATCCCTGCTTTCCCAAAAATCAGACCATCGTTTAGTTTGTTCATATTGCTTTCTTTCAAGGCAAACTCTTGTAAGATATAGGCCGTATCTATTAATTGCCTATCATTTATAATATTTAATTCACGTAAACACAAAGAGACACCTGGTAAACCATACACTAGAGATAAACGACTGTTATTGTAATCGGATGTCCTAAATTTAAATATGTTGTGTGGATTATCAGCAAATAGATTAGAGTAATATCGCGTTAATACCCTTCTAATATTTTCAATATCTGCTATCACTTTATTTTCTAGCTGTACCCCTGACATGTCAGCAGGCGTCTGATGATCCTTGCCATATAATTCTTCTTCAAATTCAACTATAATATTATCAGGTAGACATTCATTCAAGGCTATATCCCTTAACATCATTCCCGCCTTATAAATCCCTCTTGTCCCCTGAGGCAGTTGAGAAATGATTGCACCATACTCCTTTTCATAGTAATTTTCATCATGAAAATAACCTTTATTCTTTCCAATGACTGAATACAACATTAGCTGCGAAAACATGTACAAATCCTTGTATTCACTTTTAATTTTCTTCGGCATTCGATACATGAATCTATCCGTGCCCATTTCATACCATTCGTTATTGTCAATTTTCGAGATACTCTCAGCATCGATTAATGCAACTTTCCCCTCCGCAGTAATAAAGAAGTTATCATCAGAAATATCATTAAACACATAACCATCTGAATGCAAATGCATTATAAATTTGAAAATTTCGTTGAACGTGTTTTTGAGGGTTTCTATAAACTCTTTCTTTTCCTCTGAATTTTTCTCAGGTTTAGAAATCGGGTTTTCAGTAATAAACTCTTTCAATGACATACCATCTAGTTTCTCCACAATAATAAATATAGATTCATCTTCATAAAAATAGTCTATGGGCTGCGGAAATAAAAGATTATAAGCCATTTTATTTTCTTTGAAAAATTCGAACTCGTTCATTCTTGCCTTATGTGCCCTATATATAGGTTCCTTTAATGATGGAAAACCGCCTAGCCGCCCTTCCTTAATAATAATATTCTTAGCACTCGTAGCATCATATCCTTCATATACATTCCCTGTAGCACAGTGCCTGATTATTTTCGTAACCGAAAAAGCATGGTCAGTTAAGGAACCTTTAATTTTTACTTCTTTTACGACTTCATCATCAAATACTGTATTTTTGAATGGATCATGTATCCCTGGGGGGAGAGTAAAGAATCCTCTCCTAGAATCTTCACCAGCTTCACCAAATCCATCGACTATTTGATAGTCCCATTCATTATCATTCGAAACTTCATATTCTGGAAAAACGCCACCATATCTATAGTAAATAAAATTGCTGTCTTTATACTTTTGATCTGAGGGAACTGTTACACCCGTCTCACACTTAATTTCCGAATATAATTTCTCAATAATATACATAAATTCTTCTTTATCTTTCGGATAAATTGTCATGTACTTGCCAAATTGACTAATGCTTGTATTTTTATTTGATAAGAAGAGAAATGACTTTAGATCTGGAACATATTTAAAAGAAATCATTTCCCTCTGTAATACTTTCACAATTTCAGACAATAGTAAGGGGTATTGATCCAACGCAGGAGATAGATGAATTTTCCATCCTTGCGCGTGATAAAAGTGATCATATAGAACATACCTAAATGGAAATGCATCCTGAACTTTAATACTTTTTCCGAGATTTAACCCCGATTTAAAATAATAGTTATTTAAGCTAATTTTTAAGTCCTTTCTTTCAAACACATGCACATATTCCTTCATATTACTACCCCCTCGCTTTTAAGTAGAAAATTCATAGAAGCAAAATTAATTATGTACTATTTAAATAAAAACGAGCGATTTTTTATGTGTAAATACGTAAAATCGCTCGTTTTATAATTTTATCTTAAGATAACTTATTGTTCTTCTACTGCTGAGTTACATCCGCCGCCCGTGCAGCTATTACTGATATTAGAATTTGCTGCCACGTTTTTTTCTCTGTTAGAAACTTCAAGTCGCTCTAACTGATCACGTAAATTCATATTTTTCACCTCCCTTTTTATTACTATAATTCCACTTTATTGTAAAACATGTAATTTTGTATGTCAACATATTTTAATAATTATTTCGATTTAATTTTATACAACTAATTTTCGGATAATTAAACATGCAATTAAAGCTTAAACTTTAGCTTTAATATGCTCCCTTATAGGGGTGAAACTATTGTTTTAACACCGTATTTAGTCAATGTTCTCCAAGTTTTACTTGTAGCCAATAAATAAGATAACAAGGATCGTGACATTATCAATCATCACTATTTTTCTTATCGCATGTCCCATAGATAAAAATATAGAAGTAGCTAAAAACAAAACAACAAAAAATGTAATGATCGAATCCGATGAATAAAGAATCTAGGAATGTAACAATGTAATGTCAAACATCGTCATTTTAAAAGATTAAAAAGTAAATGATGGATTTTTCAAAGATAAGGCTCTGAGAGGATTTACGATAGGTGAAGAGAAATTATTTTTTCAGTATATTAAAACTAAATTGATAAGTTCGATATGAATATAATGAATGATGCGAAGAAAAACAAAAATTTTATAAAGTAAAATCGCCTGCAAATCTCCATTTCCTTCCTTGTAATCAATTACATTGTATATTCTGGTATTTGATAAGTCAATTATTAACTTACTATTCTATATAGTTTTTAATATCTGAATAAATTATAGAAATAGCTTGTAAACGGTCAATAGACGTCGAAAAAAAGAAAAAGAACACGTACTTCATGTGTCCTTTCACTTTATATTTCACTTTATCTACTCATTCTTTCAGTGAGGCCTTAGATGAAGGATAGGCCTACTTTTCCCCATCTGAACTGCAGGTATTTTTCTACCTGAAAGTTAAACATGGAACAATCTATGAAAAAGCATAAATCGACAAAACTTTTCCTCGTCACGTTTCCTCGTTTCTAGGATGGTATAGACTTGCTGTAAATAAACCCACTACCTCTTCAACCATTTCATCGATATCCGGATTAATATGCTCATTCATATGTGGCAATGTTAATTGAAAAATCAAGATGGAAGAAAGCAACGAATAGAAGAAGTTTGCGGTATATTTGAAGTTCCCCTTTGGTAGTTTCCCCTGCTCATGCAACTGCGTTAAATAATTCTCCAAGTGACGAAATAAGGTATTTGGATATTCAAAGAACAATTTTTCGAGTTCTTTATCTTGATGGATCTCACGCATGAATATCCAAGTAACTTCCTTGTTCGGAATATTTTCTTCAAAATAAGCTTTAGCTAATATTCGAAGATCGTGTTCGATGTCACCAGTTAATAAAGCTTCAATCTTTGGAAAATAATCTCGACTCGTTTTATGCGAAATAACACTTTCTTGAAACAGATTCTCTTTATTGCCAAAATGCCTGAAAAGGGTGATATGATTCACTCCCGCACGCTCCGCTATTTCACGTGTTGAAGTACCGGCATACCCTTTCTCACCAAAAAGCGATAATGCCGCTGATAGTATTTTTTCTCTTGTTTTCGTTTTTGCCATTTATAGATTGCTCCCCTTGTCTGCCCATAATTCGCTAACATTATAGTCGAAATAAAAAAGGAGAGCAATCAATTGCATACATTCTTGCTATCTCGTACCTCTATTAGTATTACGTTCCCCCATATACTTCCGCATCCTTCTAGCATTGATTCCATTCCCATAGGCAAAGACCGCCCCAATTAACAGAACGAATGCTTCGATTCGGAAGACAGATTGAAAGGCAGCAGAAACATGGTCCTTTATGGTCCTCTCTATCAAAGGATAGAAATGGATCAGCGCGTCCTTTTCAGCTGCAAATTGTTCTTTGATTCGGAATTGGTCTTGTTCGGTAGAAACCGTCAGCAGTCTTTCCTCTTCGGCCGAAAGTTGATCGACCAGCCTTTGAACGAACAGCTCACTTTCTTCCCTCTCCTCGTCGCCTTTCACATTCTCTACTAGACGTTTTACTTTTTCTTTGCTGTCAAAAGTCAATTCGCTAGCGTTAATCAATTCTATCATTTCACGCTTTGCCAATTTGACTTCGTCCTCCATCATATGCTGCAGCAGTACCACGGACAATGCGACGCCAAGTGCAGCTCCAATTACACGGCTTATCTGAAATAAACCGGATGCAATCCCTTCCTTTTCCTCTGGAACTTGTAAGATGAGAGCGATGGATAAAGGGCTAAAGATTAAACCGGATCCTAAGCCGATTATCATCATGACACCGACAATGATCCATATTGATTGATCTAAATCCAGCCATCCTAATAGGTACGTTCCAAGGCCAAATAGAACATAACCGATGACTCCAAACCATTTCGTTCCCCACGTATTCGCTTTCGCTGCAAGCGGGGTGATTAGAATCGTCGCAATGGATGAGGAGCTGAGAACGAGACCGGCCTGCATTTGTGAAAATCCCTTTACCGACGTTAAGTAAAACGCCATTAAGAAGTAAACACACATCATTCCAATTCCTAAACATAACAATGCCATATTGCCACTTGCGAATTGATAGTTTTTGAACAGCCTAACCGGAAGCATCGGATGTTTGCTCCGTAATTCAAAGATGATAAATAATAGTACACTTGCGGCGCTGCAAGTCAGACAACTGAGAACGAGCAGTGATGACCAGCCGTATTCTTTTACCTGTAAAAGTCCATATATTAGCGCAAACAACGCCACACTACTAGTGATCATCCCAGCCCAATCGATTTGTTTAGACGCCGTTGAATCATATGATTCTCTAACAAACGAATGAATGAGAGACACGGCAAGAATGCCAATGGGTATGTTTATGTAGAATATCCATTGCCAAGCAAAGTGTTCGGAAATGATGCCGCCAATCGTTGGCCCCAATGCTGTTGACACACCCGCCATGATGCCAAACAGAGCGGTCACACTACCAACTTTTTCAGTCGGCGTATGAACAAGCACTAAAGGAATACATACCGGTACGATCAAGGCAGCAGCGAAGCCTTGTAGGGCTCGGAATGCTATTAAGAGATCGACAGATTGGGACACTCCACACAGAAGGGAAGCTAGGATAAACGTAACAAGCCCGATTTGAAAGATTTTCTTCCTGCCAAATTGATCCGCAACTCTCACGGCGGTCAGCAAGGTGACTCCAAAAGCAATGTTATAACTATCAATGATCCACGAAATCTGATCCATTGAGGTTTCGTAGTATGCAGTAATTTTTGGCAAGGATACATTCACAATAGTCGTATCTAGCAATGCCATAAAAAAGCCCAGCGCAGCAGCCATTACAGGCATAACATACTGTTTTTTCTTCATGTCAAAACTCCTTTTCTCTATAATGCAACCGTATGATTGCATTATAGAGAACGCTGTGCATAAATGCAACCTAGTGGTTGCATTTATTTTCATCACCTATCTAATTAGGAACGCACATTTAAACAATTTATCACGAGTCTGACATACTCAAAAGGCGTGCTGGTCTTGTTAACTAGTACGCCTTTTTCATTTACACCAAAATGTACAGTAGATCTGAAACTCTATATTGCACTGTATTTATAAAGTTCTTAATGGACAGCTTCGTTCACATCAGCCAATACGAAGATTGGAGTTAAAATACTAGCTGCCATGACCCTACATTGAAAAACACCCAAACAATATAAAAAAGGGAGTATTTATTCCTTTTCATACTAATGTGTTAAAAATACTTTACTAAAAGTAAAAAATAGTTTACCATGACATAGAGGTGATCTTGATGCCATCTAATCAAAATAGACAGATGAATAACCGAATTGTTGTATTGCGGGCTGAACGGAATTGGTCTCAAAAGGAGCTGGCAGATCGTCTCGGTGTGAGTCGACAGACCATTATTTCTTTAGAGAAAAATAGGTATAATCCGTCGTTAAAATTGGCATTCGATATGGCGCTTGAATTTGGCGTGGATCTGCATGACGTTTTTCAATATGGAGTAGAGGAGGAATGAGTACATGGATATGGTGGCAGCTGTTTTAAAAGTCGGATATGTCTTAGTGTTTTTTATAGCTGTTTTTCTATCACTAAAATTTGAATTCGGCTCCGAAAGTAAAGATGAGCGTGGAAAGACAATTTCAAATATGTCGTATCGGTATGCGTTTCCATTGCTTCCACTCGGCTGGCTGGCTTTGGAATTATACGGCAGGTACATCAATGCCATCAGTTATGAAACGTATAAAACAGCAATCTGGTTTTTACTAACCTTCATTATTATCATTCAGGCAGGGATTGTCACGGGGGCACGTAAAAAATACTAAAAGGGAGACAAACAGAATGAATATATATGCGTGGATCGGTATAATCGGGATTCTCCTATTCACTTACCTGCCACTTTGCAAGAAAACGAATCGGACGAAAAAAGAGTTCCTGAAAGCTGCCGCAACCACTCTAGTCGTGCTTGGTATTTTAACAGCCGTCCTCATTTTTCATATCAATTATCTATTTGCCCTTCTGGTCGGCTTCATGATTTTCATATTATTGGACAAAAAAACTTACACAAAAGTTAGGTTAATCATCTATGGTTCCATTGCTCTTCTCATCATTATCACAGCTTATTTCCTGTTAAGAGACAACCCAGATTATGTGCTGAACCATTTGGAGAAATATCCACAAATGTCTTCATTTTATGCTGCCCAAAATGGCGATGAGCTCATCGTGTATGAAGCGGACACGGTTCGTCCCCTGGCCAGTACTGTGAAAATTTTAGTAGCTGCTGAATATGCGATGCAAGTTGAGGCAGGTAAGCAAAACCCAGATGCCTTCATTCCATTAGCCGACTTGGATCGTTTCTATGTTCGAAATACAGACGGAGGGGCACATGCAAGCTGGTTAGAGGCATTGAAGGATGATGAGAAAATAAAGGATGGGAAAGTGACCTTGCATGAAGTGGCAAAAGGAATGATCACCTACAGTTCCAATGCCAATACGGATTACTTGATCAATGTATTAGGAACCCATGAAATCGATAACCGGGCACAGCAACTCGGCCTTACACAACATGAGCCAATCTATCCGCTTGTCGGGGCTTTACTCATTCCTCTTGAAACGGATGCGAAAACAGTCGAGTCACTTGAATCCATTCCGATGGAGAAGTACCGTCAATTAGCGATGGAACTTAGCGGAAAAATGCAGACTGGGGAGATTCAAGCGAATGAATTATCATACAATGCCTCCTTGGATATCCAACGAGTCTGGTCAAATCGGCTTATTGGCGCAACCGCCCGTGATTACGGAAGGCTGCTCAACATCATCTCAAATGATGAATTGCCAGAAACAGCTGCTGGGATATTGCGTGATTTAATGGAGTGGCCAATGGAATTTAATAGGGATAACGCGAAAAGGTTTCGCCATCTAGGTGCAAAAGGCGGCTCAACAGCATTTATCTTAAATGATGCACTATATGCAGATGAGCTCGAAGGCAACCAATTTGTAATAGTCCTCCTCATGGATGATCTGAATCTTTGGCAAAGTTTTTTATTGCAACATAACATGAATTCTTTCGAATCAAAGTTTATAGGAAGTGAAACGTTTCGTAAGAAGGTGATGAGTGTATTAGGGAAAGGTTAGCATTTGGCTTTTTCTGTCCGGTAGGCTAAACGGTGGTTTTTTCTTAAAGTCAGTGGTATCGCCTCATGAGACAGGGACGGGAAACGTGAATCGTCAGTGATAATCACGGAATGCCGCCTGTATGAAACTCCTGAATGTATCCCTATTGCTGGCATCCATCTACCAATCATTCAAACGCCGATGTCCCCTTTCAATCTGTCGCGTATATTTATACGTTAAAACACATGGCAGGACCGCATTACCGTTTGGAGAATGAGTTTAAACAAGTAGACATAAATCTTTATACAGATGGAATGTTATTATGATAAAGGATTCACACCTTCGACATAAGGTGTGAATCCTTTATCGTTTACCTGCACGGCACATGCCGCTGCCACAAGACAATTGGAACCACTTCTAAATAGCAGGTTCTCATTCCTTCTCATAAGATGAGGAACTATTCCCTGCCAACTTTCTATTTCTCAGAAAAATGTTCTATACTTAGTGCTAGAAGGAGTGTGAGGCACATGGGTCGAAAACGTTACAGTAATCTCAATTCTGCAGCTACAACAGCAACTTTAAAGGACATCTTGCGTTGGCAAAAAGAGCGGAGAGGAAAACAAAAGGATGAAAGTTTCCGCATTGGCCAATCGGAAGTGAAGCAACAGGCACTGCTAAACAGCAATCAAGATGCATTAACGATCACATGGATTGGGCATTCCACTTTTCTCCTGCAAATTGCCGGTCTGACGATTGTAACCGATCCAGTTTGGGCTCATCGGATGGGGTTTAGCCGCAGACTGGAAGAGCCAGGACTGTCGTTGGATGAGATCCCGCCAGTCGATATCATTCTGCTATCGCATTCTCATTATGACCATTTACATTTGGGATCTTTAAGAAAAATAAAAGGCTCGCCTGCCATCCTCGTCCCGGAAGGACTTGGACAATTTATGCGAAAGCGAATGAAAGGAAATCAAGTATACGAGTTGCCATGGTGGGGGCATATGAGCATGGGAGCGATTGACATCCATTTCGTACCCGCACAGCATTGGACCAAACGTACATTGACCGATACCAATACATCACACTGGGGTGGATGGGTCATTCAACGATCGGCGAATGCAGGGCCTGCTGAAGTACAAGCTGATACAATATACTTCGCTGGGGACAGTGGATATTTTCAAGGGTTCCGCGAAATCGGCGAGAGGTTTCCATCCATTACATATGCGCTCATGCCAATCGGAGCGTACGAACCTGAATGGTTCATGGGGACGCAGCATGTCACGCCGGAAGAAGCGATACAGGCCTTTATTGACGTAGGAGCGGAGCAATTCATTCCTATGCATTACGGTGCATTTCGCCTAGCCGATGACACAACAGAGGAAGCATTAGAACGCTTGCTTGCCGAATGGGAAAGGCGCAAATTGGATTCCATCCGTCTGCGGCTGCTAAAGCATGGTGAAACACTTATGCAATCGACGGAATTAACATCATAGCTCTATGTATATACTGAACAATTATAAGGCGACCCTATTAGGATGATAGTCGGTGTCGTCTTTTTTATTTGCAAACCACCTCACCCAAAAGGAATGTCCGGATCAACTTCCAGCCCCTTTGAGTTGTGGCTACTGACGTTTACATATTTTGATTGGCTTTGCAATTACGACAACGGTGGTGATCCTTTATGTTAGTACATGCTTCACTAACTGCCTAAAAAATCTTGATTTTCTCCCTCTCGCCTTCCATTGAAGCCCCGGTTACTTAAAGAAGAAAAAGTAAATTATGATTACTAAAATAATCGTTATGAAAGATCTAATCTGTAATACCTTCTTACTTATACCCGCTTTTTCTTCAAGATGATGTAAGTAAATCATTGTCAGAGGAAAACCTACTAAAGCGAATGAAGCCCCGATACCTCCAACCATTTGATAAAATTTTAATAACCCTATTCCCATGATGAGGAGTCCTGCTGTGCCGAGAAACATATTTACATATAAAACACCGTTATCATGATCCTTCATTTCCTCTCCCCCAAATGATAAATAATCCTATTCAAGCGAGCAAATGCCCCTCTCTTTCCATACCATACCATACTAACGGGCAAGCCTCTCTCCGCATTTTAGCTCTTCCGGATTTTGGCACACCTTATAATACCCATGTCTTTACTAAGAGCAGGACTACCTATACTTATGAAACTTTTCATCAGTACGATAATCAAATCTAATGCGGATCCTAGTATCTCAACAACTTCCTGATAAAATGAGAATAACCAGGAAATTATTTACATTGATGTCTAGTAATGATATACTGGTAATAATGATTAATATTGGTAGTGTAGTTGGATAGGTATGATAAGGATATGCAAATTTACGCTTGAATGAGATTAGCATTAAATGTGTACAACTTCTCTAAAAAACGTTCCTATTCTTGCGTTTTAATACATGCAGTGAATTACTTTTCAACGAAGAGCAACAGATATAAAAATATTCTAAAGAACGATTGGAGGTCCTCAATATGAGCGAATTAAAAGCTGATACTTTAATAGAAGTTTTAAGCAACATGCTTGGGACAAAGATAATTAGTGCCGAATTTGAAACCAAACCATTACATGGTGGTACAGTGGGTGATGTACAACTAGTAACAGGCACTGCTAAAACCGCTGACGGCGAGAAATTACCCTATAAATTGGTTTTAAAAACGCAGAGGAAGTGGGAACGCTATGGCGATCCCGATTCCTGGAGAAGGGAATATGATTTTTATAATTCCGATTTAGAAGCTAAGTTTTCAGAAGCATTCCCTTGGCCTACGTGTTATCACATTGAAATGAATGAAGAAGAAAATGAGACGCAGATTTGGATGGAATTTATCGACGGCATTTCGGGTTTGGACCTGACCAGCGTTATGTATGAGCGTGCAGCCGAGGAATTAGGACGGTTCCAAGGCAAATTGTATGCTGAACAGCCCCAATTTTCACAGGACTTTACAAACTTAAGCAATGTGGACTATATGAAGAACTTTTATCTTCACTATCGGTCATGGAACCGAGTGTATGATTATATACGCTCCGAGGACTGCGAAATTCCGAAACACCTATGTAACATGCTCATTGCTATTGATGAAAATGCAGACGACATTTTCAACCGAGTTGAAAAGCTTCCCATTGTGTTGTGCCACAGAGATTTTTGGGTGACAAACATATTCTATGCAGACGGTAAGACTGTATTTATTGACTGGGATACCACTGGATGGGGCTATTTAGGTGAAGACTTGTCGAGCCTGCTGGCAGACGAAGCGAATATTGATCTCATGGTGGAGTGCTACCAGAGATGTATACCGGCGTATTATAAGGGCTTTTCAGAACATGTGGATATCTCACATATTACGGATAACTGTGTTTATGAAATGATTCTATTTATGTTTGGGTATAGGCTTGTAGAGTGGTACTTGGGCGCAGAATCGGATGATGAAAAAACCCACCACCTTATGACAATGCAAAAAATTTATGAGATAGGCAATGAACGGTGATTGATAAGATTGTTTCACTTATTGAATATAATCCTCTATATATACCAATAAATATCATACATTGCACCATCGCATAGAATAAAGCCACCAATCCTCAAGAAAATACGAGGATTGGTGGCTTTTACACCTTTAGGTTTTCGTATAAAGACCTTCAAACAATAGGAGTCAATAGAGAATGATCATATGAAAACTTCAAAACAAAAAATAGTTTTCTCCCGAATTACAAACAATATTGTAAAAAGTATTTGACATTCTTACAGATTCGTATACAATGAAAAATGTAAAATACTTTTTACATTACAGGAGGGAAATAAAAATGAATTGGATTTTGATTTTGTTAGCTGGTATCTTTTTATTAACGGTGTCACTGATTGCTTTTCTCCTTTTCTCACTTACAAAACAAGGAGATGAAAGGAAAAACTATATTAAACAAAAAGCAATGTCTCAAACGTTTGTCGTTATTATTGGTGTTTTATTAATAGAAATAGCTGTATCTGTCTATACATCTCTAACTGACAATCCGGGGACAACTGGTTTAAACCCATTTACTTTTCTTGTCACCATCACAATTGTTTACTTTGTATCCCTTATAATTAATAAAAAAAGATTTGGTGGATAAAGACTATGAACAATACTATTCGTCAATTAAGGAAAGCAAAGAAACTATCTCAAGAGGAGTTAGCTAACCTCTGCCAGGTGACCAGACAAACAATCAATGCCATAGAAAATAATAAATATGATCCAACTTTAAAGTTAGCCTTTGATATGGCTTTTGTTTTAGATACGACAGTCGATAAATTATTTTTGTATGAAAATACAATTTATGAAAAATAGTATCTCCAGGAGGTGATTTATATTAACAAGGATGAAAGCAAACAGATTTTGATTAATGGCATACAATTAACCTATTATGAGAAAGGCACAGGGGATACCCTAATCCTCTTGCATGGCAATGGTTCAAGTAGTTTGAAGTTTCAACACTTTTTTGAGCATTTTTCTAAAAAGTATAAGGTGATTGCTATTGATAGCCGTGGACATGGCTTAAGCGAAACCGGTGAATTTCCGTATAATATTAAGTTATTCGCGGAAGATATTCTCTTGTTTTGCCGACAAAAAGAGATGAAAAATGTAAATATTGTCGGTTACAGTGATGGAGGCAACATTGCATTAGTGTTAAGCAAACTAGACCCGCAATTGATTCATAAAATGATCATTATTTCTCCCAATTACAAAGCAGACGGCGTTAAATTTTGGTTTCGCACTACCGCTACAATCGGTTTATTAGCATGCACCCCATTTATAAAATATAGTGAATCCGCCAAGTTTCAAAAATGGAAGTTTGATTTGATGATTAGAAATCTCGATATATCAAAAGAGGAGTTAGGAAGAGTACTTCATCCGACTTTAATTCTTGCTGCCAAGAAAGATATTATTCACGAACGACATACGAAAGAAATCCATGACTCGATCAGTAATTCAATATTAACTATAATAGAAAAGAGTAATCACTTTAATATTGTCACGAAAGAAAAGACTCTCCAAACGATAGAAAGATTTCTTGATTAATCCAATTATATTTGTTTTAAATATCGTCATCATAAATTTAAATTCGCCTTCAGATGTAAGTATATAAAACACCCCAAAGGTTTAAATTTGCTCTACCTTTTGGGGTGCATTTCGTGAGTAACCTATTGATTTACAGAACACTCATTACTGCAATAGTTACGAACATAAACACTCTGACACCTGAAAATTTACTAGTTATCTCCCCATTGGGCACATACTACTCGAACTTATGCCCACAGCCATTTCCAGATCTCTTTCGGTGTTGCATTCTTGCCATACATCAGAATGGCAATTTTAAAGATTTTTCCTGCCGCTTTCATTGCGAGCCAAATGGAGAAAATCAATACAGCGATGGCGATGATAATCTCCATCCATGGCCATTGTTCCAGTTGGGACAGCCGAAATATCAATACACTTGGTGCAGTAAGGGGCACAAAGCTCAGCACTTTGGCGACGAGTCCATTCGGATCACTGAGGAGTGGTCCTAAAAAGACCACCGGGATAAACGGGATCGTCATAATCATTCCTTGGAAATTGCTTGTAGACGACATATCTTCGACAGTAGCCCCGATGCTCACGAAAATAGCGGAAAAGAGAAGGTAACCCGTTAAAGCAATGAACAACAACACGAGCATTTCGGGAACAAGTAAATATTCCAGAAGTGGGAAATCCATTTTCCACAGAGCAAGTGGGATTAAAAAGAGCATCCAAACCATCACTTGGGTAATTCCGAGGACAAAGTAACCGATAATTTTCCCTTGCATTAGTTCCGTTGTCGTAACCGATGAGAGTACGATTTCTGCAACTTTCTCTTTCTTCTCTTGCGATGCTGACGTGAAAATCATCATGCCTGTCATGACGATTGAAAAAAGGACCATTCCAGCAACTGCTCCGGGAATCAATTTTTTCATCCTGTCCGCTTTGTCCGGACCAGCCCCTGCAGTTGCCGCTTCCTCTCCGGAAGAAACAGCTTCCATTTGTATACCCTTTCCAATAACAGACATTTGTTTATCGGTCAGCTCCAATTGAGCCAACTGCTGTTGACGGAGCGGCTCTTCCAGTACCCTCGTTTCGAGTAAAAAACGAGCAGGGGTATCTTGGCTCATATAAACATAAATCGTTCCGTTTTCCAGCCCTTCTTGTGTCAACGCTATATAGGCTGATTGATCCTGTTCCTTAACAAGCTTCGGAAATTCCGTCTCATTTGCATCCGTTCTCTGTACATTCCAGTTCAATTCGTTTTTTGTTGCTACTTGAACAATTTGTTCATAAACACCGATTTCATCCAACACATGTACTGTAACCATCTCTTTCGAATCCTTATTAAAAAGCGCAGAACCAAACGAAAGCAGCATGAAAATTATCGGCGTGCTAATTAATGAAATAAGGAATGATTTGCTTTTTAAATTCCGCCTGATTTCCCAGCGGGCCACTTTTAAACTATTACGCATGTACACCCTCTCCTTTCCCGATGAACAACTGCGAGTGATTGTCTGTCGCGACATCAATAAAAATTTCGTGCAACGAAATCCGATCGATCGATAATTCCTGAATTTGAAGATGGTCGGGAAGCGTACGCAACCATGCGGCCGGTTGAATATCCTGCTCTAGGTATAAAACCGTAGCCTCTTCCCGGCTTTCGACTCGCTGCACCTGCGGGATTGATTCCAAAATATGGCGGTCATTCCGGCCCTTGATCGTGCATTTGAAATTCGCATACTGATTTTTCACATCTTCCAACGTGCCATAAATGACCCTCTTGCCACGATTCATCATAAATAAACGGTCGCATACTTGTTCCACCATGTTCATTTGATGGGAAGACAGCAATATAGCTGTGCCGTTATTGGCCAATTCCTGTATTTCTGTCTTAAACACTTCTTGACTGACTGGATCCAACCCAGAAAATGGTTCATCCAAAATGAGCAATTCAGGTTCGTGAATAATCGAGCCGATAAATTGCACTTTTTGCCCCATTCCTTTGGAGAGCTCTTCAATCGAGACATTCCCCTTCCCCTCGAGTCCGAGTTTCTTCAAATAGTCAAGCGCTCTTTGTTTTGCCTTTTTGAGCGGATAATCTTTTAACTCCGCCAAATATAAAATCATATCCATCACTTTCACGTTTTTATACAAGCCGCGTTCCTCCGGCAAATATCCGATTTTGGGGCGAGGCACCTCCCCCGGACGGTAGCCCCGAAACTGAACCGTTCCTTCGTCCGGATACATGATTCCCATAATATTTCGGATGGTTGTCGACTTTCCTGCTCCATTCGGCCCTAAAACCGCCATGATTTCTCCCTTTTTCACTTCAAAGGAAATATCCTCGATCACCCTTTTATTTTTAAATGATTTGCCTAAGTCTGTCACTGTCAAAACTGTATCCATTTTGAACCCTCCCTTTCCCTTCTTTTAACGCTTTATCATTTAACCCCTTCGCAGTCTGATTAATTTATAGCTATATCCGATGTAAGGCATACCTGTGAAGAGTAAAACCACCCCGGATGGATAGCTCAATACGCCGCAGGCATCCCTAATTACTCTAGGCACCCAGCTCTGATCACTCAGCATTCCAATTGAGAACAGCAAGAGTGTAATCAACAGCGCGGGCAAAGCGATTTTCCCCATAACTCTTTTCTGCCTTTTGTATTTTTCAACAGTGGTCATTTTATCTGTATAAATTGGAACCGTTCCTGCCGGCGCGCTAAAAATGTGAGTTTCATTTCCAACTGAACAGACATGTGTCCACCCAGACATCTCAAAGATTGAAAAGTACTCTTCATCCGCATGCTTTTGATAATCAAGTGAGTACTCGAGATCTTGAGGTTCTCCTTTCCTCAAGACATAACCAGCAAACTGCACATGATCCAATAACCATCCTTCTCTGGCATGCTCCCGCAACCGATCCATATCTTGTTGTTCTGTAAAGGCCCATCCGCCACTGTATATATACTTAGTCCTTGTCATTTACCATTCACCCGCGCTCTTCAGTATATCCTCGGCATGCTGCACCATTTCCCGCCTGCGCTCTACTTCCTGTTTTAATAGCTCAATCCCTTTCCCAGTTGCCTGATATGTCTTTTTGTTTTTCTCCCCCAGTTCTGTAATCTCAATCAAATCAGCTGATAAGAGCTTCTGGATAGTGGAATACAGTGAAGCCGGACCGATGGAAAATTGGCCGTTTGTCATCTCTTCCACTGTCTGCATTACAACATATCCATGATTTTCTTCTACAAAGCACAACAGAATGTAATACGCCGTATCCGTGAGTTCTCCTATTTCTAATGAACGATTTCTAGCCATGGCTGCCTCCCGTACTTGTATCACTTAATGATATATCAATAAGTGAAATATATCATTAAGTGATATACGTGTCAACTAACAAAGAAAATTTAAATGGCAAGCGTGTACTGCCCTTACCCAGTAAGAGGCAAGACCACTCGATCGCAATAGAAAGAAATAAAGTATCTTGCAGTCATTCCTGAAGAGACAGAAATAGCCTCAAAAAAATTCCCTATTTCCCTATTTCTGCGATCCCGAAGTGTATTAAGAATAGTATTTCTAGCACTGGAAGTGATTAAATGGGAGATGAATCCTGACGTTCGGTTGAGTTAAGTTAATTTGATTTAAATGGGAAGTTTATACGTTAATGGGGGCCAAGGTGAGGATTTAGAATTTTACCACGGTAGACCAGCAAATCTGAAACACATGAAAAGGTGCCAGTGTCCAAACAACTTTGGGTACCGGCACCTCTTATCTAAATAGTATGTTTTTAAAGCCAATGGACACATAACATAACAACTGACATGTAGCCAGCAAAGAATAAGTTACTTAACAACCAATTCACTCATCGTAAAGCTCTTTCTCTCTTTCTGGCGATATGAATAAAAGAAAGCTTCCTCTATCCCAGTCAACTTGGTCAAAAACTTCTGATCCACTTTTAGTTCTTCCAGCAAATCTGACACCGTATATATTCCTTTTTCAAACACTAATTGGAAAACACTTTTCAGTTTCGTCGGACGACTGACCGGTATCTGATCGTCAAGAGGTTCAATTATTTTATAACCTTTTCTATTAATGGACATAAAAAAATAGCGGTATTGCTGGTACTCCATCAACCCTAATTTATACACTTTCATCGCAATAGCCTGCAAAGAGACTTCCCACTTTTCTTTAATATCACAATAAGCATCAGGGTTCGAAACTTTTATGATGCTGCGACAGTCATTTTGAAATTCTTCAGGCATGAGAAATGCTGAAGCAAAGCTATTTGCCTCGTCCTCTAATATCCTGTATGAGCTTTTGTCTTGCATATTGAACTCCACTTTATAATGCAAAAGCAGATGCCCTAATTCATGAGCTAAATCAAAATTTCTTCTAGAGGCAGATTTTTTTATTGTTCCCAGCATAATATACGGCCGGTCGTCTTCTGTCCAAAGACTGTAAGCATCAATTGTATCCCCAATTTCCTTTTCAAAAATAAAGGCTCCTGCTTTTTCTAATAAAAACAGGAAGTTTTGATTGGAGTTTTCCGACAAGCCAATTGTTCGGCGCGCCAAATCTGCAATAAAATGGATTTGCTCTTCACGTTTCAGTTCAGGATTTTGCCGTAAAAATTTTAATGATTCGTTTCTCAGCTTTACCAGCAGATTCGACGGATAGTTGATTTTTCTTTCAATTCTTTTCAGGAATTCATCCAAGAATCGAATATGCATCAGTTCACTTTGTGTTTTACTCATTGAATTTACTGTTTCTGAACGATAGGCAATATGCTGAACATTAATATTCTCAGTGTTGCTTTTGCTCAATATATCTTCCCTGTAGAAATAAGAAGCTTTTACATCAAAGATTGTCTTTAATTGATTCACCACGGCCAGCTTGGGTGATGTATAGCCATTCTCGTATTGCCAAATAGCCTGTTCTGTCACTCCTACCTTTTCAGCCAATTGCCCCCTGCTCAATTCATTCATTACACGAATATTGGTTAAACTTTTTCCAACAAACAAGGTGGCACCTCTTTCCTATAAATTTCAGCTCTTCCGTTCTTCTGCATCGTCTATTACAATGCCAAAGGCAGCTGCATCTACCAACCCTTCAGCTGCAACAGTTTGAGTTAAAATATCCTTCAAATCAGTTTCAATTTCAAATTGATGGCCAGGTTTCTTCCCAATATAATGTGTTAAGTCGCTAATTAAATACGCTTTATTATCTGCAGGATTAGGCAGCCATATTCTAATATCATTTATTCGATAATCTTCCCCAATATTATAGGTAGCAATATAAAATTTATCAAACTCTGCCACCATGCCGATGTTTTCTCTGACCTCCCGTGTAGCAGGCTGAAAATCCTCCAATAACTCTAACTGAATGGATTGACTAGTATGTTTTGCTGGAATCTCTTTGAAATTCAGGGCGGAGTTTATATTCATCAAATTCGTCATGTAAGTCGCGTTATTTGTCCGGGCACGCCCTTTTGCATCCTTACCTTTATCGACTTCATCCACGTTAAAGTATCTCGAGTTCTTAACAACAAACAGAATCTTTTCATCATTATTAATGAACTGCAGATATTGCCACGTCATTCCGGCTTTAGCTACTGCGCTCTTTACCCCATGTTCTTTACAAGCTTCAGCAACGTAATGATCTATATGATTTCCCTTGACCCAGGCATACGCACCATGTACTTTCAATTCCCTGGCTTTCTGCCGCCGGACTTCCAAGTAGTCCCGGTATCCTTCTATGATTCCATCTACAATACTTTCATTCAATTTTTCCGGCAAGTTATATTTTCCCATCCCTCATACACCCCCATGTATTTTATAAAAATCGTCTTATCTCCTTAAATAAAATATGATTTTCATCTATTATACTTAAAGTAACGACCTTATGAAAGATATATCTATACAGACAAATTAACTTTAAACTCTAATTTTAAGTAGTCAAACAGATTAGATTTTGCGGGATTCTATTATCTACTTGCAGTTAGTTTTAAGGGAAAATGAAATAAGGGGAAGAAAAAACATTAACTTAATGTTCCCCCCGTATTTTATCTATTCAACATAGTGTCTGGCATTGCCCAAGCCTAACAAATTCATTGTGATAAAATAATCTTATTGTTAATTCCACCAATACTTCATTTCTTTAAATGTAACATCCCATAGCTTTGCTTTTCCTTCAATTGTTATGGAAAGTTTATTTACCTTTTCCAAATGTATTTCAGAAGAAACTTGATCTTTATTGGAATAGCTTTCTATCTCTTGTCCATTCACAGAAATAACAACCTTACCGCCATTGTCGCCAACATTATCAGGAATCCCGTAATTTAGAGAAAGGACAATATCTTGACCATCAAATGAATAGGTAAATGATTCTACAGTATTGCCATCACTCTCATACAAGTTTATTTTCGGCTCCATTTTTACATGCTCAATTTCAAAACTTTGCAGATCGTTATCAATTCGTATATCTTCGGTTGTTTTTAGTTCATTTAAAGCTATAGCTGCCCCTTCTTTTTTTGTGAAAGATTTGTTCAGCAGCTCCGAAAATCCTATTACTACTATTGAAAGGATAATAGCAGACATAATAGTGAAACGAATGCTTTTCTGAATACTTGTGAAGCGAAAACCAATTTTGTATGCACCAAACCCTACTGCTGCACCTAATGTATTTACGATTGCATCATCTATATCAAAGCTACCAAGAAAAGTTAGCATTTGTACGGTTTCTATCATAAGAATCGACAAGAAAAACAATGAAATAAACTTAAAAAATTTCCACTGATATAGCAGAGGAATCAATATTCCAATTGGTATAAATCCAGCAAAATTTCCAAAGTTAAAAAACCAAGGTTGAAAATACTCAAAGTCTGCAATGGTTAGAAATCGTAAAGATATTATATTCGGTATTAAATTGTATCGATATTCATCGACGCCAACTGCTGCACCTGGTCTCCCAAAGCCAAAAAACAAAAAGTATAAAATCAAAGCTGTGTAGATGATGAATAGGGTAAGGATTCGTTTACGTTTCTCTATTTTCATAACATATCCAATCTTGTTAAGTTATATATAGCATTCAGGATGGTTGAGGTAAATATTAGCTTGTTTAATTTGATTTCTTAACTGCCTTCTACTGTATTAACAATTGGCCGTGCATTCCAGAAGATCCTAAGCCGCCGCCATAACATCCATCCTGATGGCAAAGTGCATTAAGGGAGATCAGGACCGCTGCTTTTCCAGCCGGCGGAGAAGTCTGAGCCGAGCGAATGGCTGTAGTAGCCACAGCATCAGAAACAGGATCGCCCACAGTATAATCATGCCGACAAATACAATACCGTTGTTGAAGAATAGGAAAAGGAACAGCGTAAAAAAAACATTCAGCATAAAAAAACCTGTCAACAGCATCACCTGCGACATCAGCCAGCGCCGGCCGTTGCGGACCAGACTCTGCAATTCCTCTGGAGAAGGCGTGGGCACGTATTCCCACTTGTGCCTGCTCTTCTCCGAGATATACCAGCAAAGCCAGATCAAACTGATGGTCAGAAGTAACGTCAGGACGGCGGCGACCAGCATCATGGTAAGCCGGCTGTCCGTGAATGAAAGAGTCCAGTTACTTAGATACGAATACAGGACGACGCCCACGGTTCCCGATAACAGGCTGAGCAGCGAATTCTGCTGGCCGCCGGAACTCTCGAAGAACCGCCGCTCTTTGCTATCATAATACAATGTCCGATAGATGGTTTTATCGAAGTGGACTGGGATGTATGTACGTCTCATTAACTCACCTCACTTCCATTCTTACGTAAACTCCTTTCCAATTCGCCACTATCTTGAAATTACGAATCAAACTTCCTAATTCTATAGACAAATCAAAGTCTTGAATTGCAGTAAAAGGACATGATAGTAACTGCCTCATTAGAGAGACTCCTGTGTCATGCTTTTCACGCTTTACTCTTGATAGGAACAGCACTTCATCCCTCTCCCCTTAGTTGCCTAAATTCAAACAAGAACTATTCGATGACACTCATCAACGATTTATAGTTATCTGGCTCTCCGAATTATTAAGACGTCTATTCATCTGATGTGAACATACGTTTTTTATGTAATCCAAGTTTCAATATGTTACACTAGGCATATACTAAACAAGACCGGGTGCGCGAACACCCAGTCAATTGCAGTTGACATCCGCTTGAAGAGCGGTTGGCCTGTATTCAGTGTTTGTTCAGAAAAGTAATCACCTCACACTTAGCCAGAGCGGAGGGTGGTTACTTTTTTCTATTGGTGGCTAATGCAATAATTGCCGCAGCGGCTGTCGCCATTGCCGCCAGGAACATTCCAAATTGGAATAGCATGTTCATTGCTTCGTAAGTCACCATATAAACACGGGCTCGCACGACGCGAGTCATGCAGACGTTGCCGCAGGAAGCGGCGCTTTTAGTCTGCCTTCCTCTTAAATAAAGGGAGTGCCAACCGCCCATCCGCTTCATGTCACTGCTTCTTTAATTGTATCATACCTTCCTCCTCCTCATAGCAATCTCCCACCCAATATGAGATAATATAAGAACAAACGTACCAATTCATAAATCGAGGTGTCCGCCATGAAACCCGTTATTCTATCTGAAAAGCCCTCCCAAGCGAAAGCGTATGCAGACGCTTTTTCCGTGCGCAAACACGAAGGCTATTTGGAAGTCAACCCATGCCCGACCTTTCCGGAAGGCGCTTATATTACGTGGGGCGTCGGGCACTTGGTCGAACTGAAGGAGCCACATGCATACAACCCTTCGTGGAAGCGCTGGTCGCTCGGCAGCTTGCCGATTTTGCCGGACCGTTATGAGTTTCAAGTGGCGAAAGGGAAATTCAAGCAGTTTCAAGTGGTGAATAAGTTGATTCGTGGGACGGATACCGTGATTAATGCGTGTGACGTGGATCGAGAAGGGTCGAACATTTTCTATAGCATTTATAACCAGACGGGCGCCCGCAATCAACGAATCTTGCGTCTCTGGATCAATTCGCTGGAGGTCGATGAGGTCCGTAAAGGGTTTGCGAATCTGCGGGATAACCGTAAGGACTTGATGATGTATGAGGAGGCGAAAGCCCGGCAGATCAGCGACTGGCTTGTCGGAATGAACGGCTCCCGGCTGTATACGCTGCTCTTAAAGGCAAAAGGCGTGCAGGAAGTGTTCCCAATCGGCCGGGTGCAATCGCCGACGGTATATTTGATTTACCAACGGGAACGGGAGATTGAGACGTTTGTGTCGGAACCGTTTTTCGAGGTGGAAGCGGAGTTTCGGGCGGAACATGGCACATATAAGGGCAAGGCGAAGGTGAAAGAACCAAAACGGGAAATTGTCCAGGAACTGCTTGCGAAGCATGGTATCCGCCCCGATTCGCCTGGTGTCATTCAAACGATCACCCATACAGATAAACGGACGCCGCCACCGCAATTGCATTCACTTTCTACCTTGCAGGCAACGGCCAATCGCAGGTGGAAGACGAGCCCGGCAAATGTCTTGAAAATTATGCAGGGACTGTACGAGAAAAAGCTCGTCACCTATCCCCGGACCGATACACGGCATATTACGCCGAACGAGTTCGACTATTTGAAAGACCAAGTCGGTGCCTATCAACAATTGATCAATGAGCCGTTTCCGGTCGCTTCCCTGTCGCCGAAGAAGCGCTATGTGGACAGCTCCAAAGTTCAGGAGCACTACGCAATCATCCCAACGAAAAAAGTGCCGACGCAGGCCCTTCTTGGCCGCTTGTCGCCGCTCGAGCGGAATTTATACGAAGAAATTGTCCGGACAACGCTCGCCATGTTCCACCGGGATTATCTCTATACGGAGACAAAAGTGACGACAGACGTGAACGGACTGCCTTTCTTTACAACCGGGAAGACAGAACGTGACCTCGGATGGAAGTCATTATTCAAAGGTTCTAAGGATGAGAAAGACGAACCCGCCTTGCCGCCGCTTCGCCAAGGAGAACCTGTGTCGAGTAAAATCGGCATCAAAGAAGGCAAAACGATGCCGCCGAAACCGTACACGGAAGGCCAGCTCATTACAATGATGAAAACATGCGGGAAGCTCGTCGAAGACAAGGAAGAAACCGATATTCTGAAAGAAATCGAGGGGCTTGGGACCGAAGCGACTCGAAGCAGCATTATCGAAACGATAAAAAAGCACGGCTATATTTCTGTGACAAAGAATATTGTCTCTTTGACGGCTAAAGGCCGTGTCCTTTGCCAAGCCATTGAAGGCAACTTGCTGGCAAGCCCTTCGATGACCGCAAAATGGGAAGCGTATTTGCGAAAAATCGGGAATGGCGAAGGGACGAGCCAGCATTTTCTCGATAATATTGCCAAGTTCATTGGCAAGTTATTAGAGGAAGTTCCACGTCAATTGGAAGCAAAGCCAATTGATGCGAAACTCGTGCCGCCCCGGCCATCCAAATCCCGCGGCTCCTATCAAACAGTAGAAGTGGCGCCATGCCCGGCCTGCAAAACCGGCACCATCCTCGCCCGTAAAAGCTTTTATGGATGCAGCAACTATCAGAATGGCTGCAAGCAGACATTCCCGGGCATCTATCTAAAGAAAAAGCTGACGCCTGCTCAAGTGAAATTGCTCTGCACCAAAGGGAAAACAAACGTTATCAAAGGATTCACCGCCAATAACGGCAAACAGTTCAATGCCAGTTTGGCGCTGGAGAACGGTAAACTGAACCTGGTATTCCAGTGACATAAAAAAACGACGGAAACCGATCATTGGTCTCCGTCGTTTTTTCGTCCATCCGTTTTATTCTGTTTCCACATCTTTGTCCGCCTCGGCAACGGCAGCCGCCTGAACCGGTTTTTTCGAAAAGATCTGTTGTAACACCAGTCCTGCTACAAATCCAACGAGTGATGGCACAAGCCAGGCAAATCCATTTTCACTGAACGGCAACTTGCCGACCGCTTTGCTAATGAAGGGGATGTGAATATGATGGGCTGTTATCGTCTCAAACGTACTCACTAATATCGTGAAAAGTATTGCGCCTCGGTAGCCCCCTGCATTCGGAATAATTTTATTAAACACACCTAAGAACACTAATACAATTGCAACTGGATACAGTACAGTGAAAATCGGCATTGCATAGTCGACGATTTTCTCAACGCCGAGCGAACCGACTCCGATTCCAACAATGCTGATAATAAACACCCATACCCGATAACTGATTTTTTCTCTCGATAATTTATGCAAGAAATCTGCGATAACTGCCATGACACCGATTGTCGACGTTAAACATGCCAGCGCAACGGCTATCGCCAATGCAATCGAACCAAAATTGCCAAGCAATCGTTGGACAATTTCAGATACAAGCGTGGTGCTATCGATGGTAGCAGGGAAAACAGAACTGCCTCCAGCTCCGATGAACAATAATCCACCATAGACGATTAAAAGACCGAGGCCTGCGATCCCCGTTCCAATCAAGGCAATCTTGCGTACCTGTCTTCCTTTATATCCATAACCGACAATCGCGGCAATGAAAATCGGCGCACATAAAATGCCCGTTACCACATCACCCGTTTGATACGCACTAATAAAAGCATCTGAGAAAGGAGCCTTCGAACCCGTGTCCACTGGTGTCCCGATCGGCGAGAAGATGCCTTTCCCGACGATGAACAATAAGATAATCACTAAAAGAGGAGTAAGGATTTTCCCTATTTTATCAATGACATTCGATTTATCCATCGCAAAGTAGAAGCTGACCGCAAAGAACAAGACAATCGTTACGATTTGAGGCACCTGGGGAAATAAAATGCCTACCCCAAGCTCGTGTGTAGTAGCTGCCATTCGGGGGATGGTGACAAACATTCCAATGCCCACCATCAACGCCAAATTAAATACCACATAAAACCAAGGACTGATCGGTCTTGTCAGCTCTTCAAATTTGCCGTTTGCATTTAATATAGCAATCACTGCGAGCAATGGAAGGACAATGCCCGTAATACAAAAGCCGACCAGCGCCGGTATCCAATCCGTGCCCGTCATATTTCCGATGCTCGGCGGAAATATGAGATTGCCCGCACCAAAGTAAAGTGCAAACAGTGCAAAACCTAAAATGATGCTATGTCGAATTGTTTGTCCCATTCTTTTCACCTCTTCGTTGTATCTATCTTGGATGGAACCGTTTTCAAATCTTTCAGGAGCCCTTGTTCCATCATTTGTTGCCCTCGTAATAAGAATGTTTTCTATTCTTCCACTATACCGAATCACCATATAAAAAAAAGAGGGGAAGTTTTTTCCCACTCTCGTCAAAAAATTTTTACCTTAATTCATACTTGGTTAACTTGTATTTCAACGTCTGCTTGGAAACGCCTAAACGTCGGGCCGTTTCCGCAATCACACCATTTGCCTTTTGTAACTCTTCTGCGATGATTGACCTTTCATATTCGTCGACTTTGTCTTTTAAATCCAATAATTCCCGTTTACTCGGCAAATTTATCCCGCTATCGGATCGGCGAATTTTCATCGGCAGATCATCCATGGTAATGACACCATTCTGCATTTGGTTGATTGCCGTCTCTACGGCATTTTTTAATTCCCTTACATTGCCCGGCCATGAATACTGCTGAAACAGTTGGATCACCTCTGGCTCCACTGTCTCAATTGCCACATTCATATGCTGCTGATAAAACCGGATGAAATGCCAAACCAGCAGTTCAATATCCTCTTTCCGTTCCTTGAGTTCCGGAAGGTCGATTTGGATGACACCTAACCGGTAATAGAAGTCCTCGCGCATTCGCTTCTCTTTTAATAACAATTCTGGATCCTCATTGGTTGAGGAAATAAGATGGACATCCAAACGGATATCCGTTGTGCCTCCCATGCGACGAATCATTTTCTTTTCGATCACCTGCAATAATTTGGCTTGAAGTTGAGGGCTTAATTCATTGACGCCATCAAGGAATAACGTACCGCCATTTGCCTGTTCAACTACCCCGATTCGCGGTTCCCCGTCCTGCTCCGTTCCCCACAGAATCTGATCCGCCCGATCTTCAGATAGGGCACTGCAATTCAATGTGACGAACGGTTGGACATAACGGCTGCTTCGATTATGAATGGCCTGCGCCATAATTTCCTTTCCCGTTCCCGTCTTGCCATAAATCAGGATGGTGGAGTCATGCTGTGCTATCCTTTCCACTTTCTCCTTGATTGCTATCATCGCTTCATTTTGCGTAATCAGATCGTCAATAGTATAAACCGTGTTATTTTTTCGATATATTTTGTGGGTTGTGTATTGATCTAAGTAGTGCATATGCTCTTTCGAATAAAAATGCTTTGAAAACTCAATGGCGCCCACTATAACACCATTCTCTTCGATCGGATACGTGGAACTGAGGGACTCATAGGTTTGTCCTGTTCTTGTGGCGAGTTCCTGGTGGACCATTGTCATTGCTTTACCCGACTGTAATACCGTCATGATGGTACTGTTTTCATCCGTCAAATTTGTATAAAAAGAAGTGACGTTCTTTCCCAAAAAATCCTCTGGACGATGGCCTAATTTAGACAACACATTCAAATCCGCCAGATCATAATACAGTGTCGTTCCTTTTTCATCTACGACCAAGACATTATCGAAATCTGCTAGACGTCTGAAGTTTTCCAAGTCGGGTATCATCTGACTCCTCCTACTCCATGGTTTGATAACTGCACGAAACGAAAGAGGACAGCCCTTGCTCATCCGTTTTGAAAGTATAAGAGCAGCCCAATCATAATGGCAAGCACAACGACCCAATATGAAATTTTCTTCGCCATATGCAGTCCCTCCTTGCCCTTTATTTCTCAAGGTGCATTAGTTTTTTTTCAGTAAGCGGCAGATCCGTAAAAATGCTCAATCGGCTTATGCTGAAGTAACTTCATTTTATCAGTCTTCTGCAAACGGAAAAAGCCGATTGCTTTTGGAATGTTTATCAAATTGCAAAGGCACCCTTGTTGTTATTCCAACAAAGGTGCCTTTCGTAAAAACTGTTACATCTTCTTCGGCCAGAAACTCCACTTGCCTAATCGAACTAGGATTGCCGGGATAAGGAGGGGGCGGACGATGAACGTATCAATTAAAATCCCGAGTGCCATGATGAACCCAAACAATTTTAATTCATAAATGGGCATCGTGGCGAGAACGAGGAAAGTCGCCGCGAGAATCAATCCGGCCGAGCTGATGACGCCGCCCGTTTTTTCTAGACCTCTCCGCACTGCCTCATCAAACGGCAATACTTTCATTTCCTCTCGGATCCGGGCGATCAACATGATTGAATAATCGACTCCCAATGCCACAAGGAATACAAACGCATAAAGCGGCATCCGATAACTGATGCCATCCAGATCCAAAAAGATGCCAAACAGGAAGTAAGACAATCCTAAAGTCGCCGCAAACGAGAGAAGAATGCTTCCCATCATATAAATGGGCGCCATAATGGATTTTGTCTGCAGGCCAAGCATGATGGTGATCAAAATCGTCATGAAAATCATGACAACCCACGTATCTCGATCATTGATATCCCGAACGTCCGCATTGATTGCCGACTCTCCTGCGATATACAGGTTGGCGTCAGCCAATCCGGCTTTCTGCAATACAGAATCCGCCTTTTCCCGAAGCTCCAACACTGTATCCAATGCTTGCGCGTCGTAAGGATTCCCTTTAAATGTGACCGAGAATTTTGCCGCATTTCCTTCCGCATTAAGCGGATTGCCTTGCGCCGTCACATTCGCGATGCCAGAAGTCTCTTTGATTTCATTGACTACGGACTGAAGGCCTTCGGGATCCAGCTCCCTCTCGGATACCACAAGAAGGGATCCTGGAGCTAAACTGCCTTCCGAAAATGCGTCGCCCAGCCGGTCATATCCGACCCGGGAAGAGAGATCCTCTGGGAAGGAAGCGATCAAATCATAGGATTCCTTCATATTTGTGATATTCCATGCCCCGACGATGAGCAGCAGGATAATGGGAATCATGAAGCGGAGCGGTTTTTCTGTCACTACACGCGCCACTTTCCCCCATATCGTCTTCTTCTCGATTGTTTCATCACCGTACTTGGGTATGACCGGCCAGAATGCCTTTCTACCAATCAAAGCGAACAAGGCGGGCAATAATGTCAAACCTGCAATCAACATAGCCGCTGCAGCAATCGCGAAGACCGGTGCAAAATTGCGATACGGTTCATACAAGGCGAAGAAGAGTGTTGCCACTCCTAATACGATAGTACTTCCACTGAAGAAAATCGGCTCTCTTACATGGCGCATCGTCTCCCGCATGGCCGCGCTCGCATTTTCATACCGTTTCAGTTCTTCCCGATACCTTGAAAAGATAAGCAATGAATAATCCGTCACTACCGCGAACAGCAGAATTGTCATAATTGACAACGCTTGGCTATCAACTCCGAACCACGCCTCTTTTGTCGCAAAACCGATAATGCGATCCACTACCGCATAGACAATGCCTGCACCCACGAGCGGAATGAGAGTCAGCAACGGAGAACGGTAGATGACTAATAGCAACACAAGAATTAAACCGACTGTTGACAATAAAAGCACCAGATCGGCACGGCTGAATAACTCAACGGCGTCGGATGCAATTCCCGCCGGTCCCGTCCAGGCTGCCTCAATTTGGTCATCCAGATCAGAATCCACAGCCTTTTTCACTGCGTCTACCAATTCATGAAGCTGCTTCCCCTCCAATGATTCAGGCAGGGAAAGCGGCACAAAAAAAGTCTTCTCATCCTCTGAAACAAACGCTTGCCGCTGCTCCGCCTGCAGCATGGAAAGCGGCAGTACCTCAACCTCCTCGTATCGTTCATCGCTTGCCAAAGCGGATTCAAGTGCTTTCGCAGTTTCCGTTATATCCTCTTCCGAAAATCCTTGATTCGTATGAAATACCGCGAACAACGGCAATCCGCCGTCATTTGGAAAATAGGCTTCCACTTCATGCGCGGCAATGATGGATGGTGCATCAGAAGGCAGCCCGCCGTCTTTATTGGCCACCACGAATTCCTTACCGCCCGGGGCTACAGCAGATAACACACCGGCAAGCAAGATCCATACAGCAATGGAGATCCACCAAAACCGTTTTCTAGTATTCTCTCGCGTCATTTGTCGCCATCCTTTTGGACAAACAGCGTCACAATGACAAAGAGGGCAAAACTAAGCAATAGGATGCTCCCGCCCACAATATAAAAGATTAGGGAGAAGGTTTCATTCACACCGAATGGCTGAATGAATTGGAACCACATTCCGGCTGTTAGTCCGATCGAGCCTAGAATGGCTGACCATCCGTGAATTGTCACCAGCTTTTTTGCGCGAACTTTATAGACCTTATAAAATACGCCCCATGCAAAGACAGACAACCAGCCGACTACGAGAATATGTGCATGGATCGGCCGGAATGCGTACGATCCCGATCCTGCCATATGGGACCCTAAAAATGCCCCGATCACTCCAAAAATCGCCGCAATGCGAATCAACCGTAAACTCCATTTTTCTTGCATTCTATTTTCCTCCTATTCCACTCATGTTATATCGCTATCATAAAACGTCAACATGAACGGAACATGAACAGGACATTACATTTTTGGCAGAGTGATGAGAAATAGCGTACCTTCCCCCTCTTTGCTTTCAACCTGTACGGTGCCTTGATGGAGGGTGACAACTTGATGGACGATCGATAAGCCAAGTCCCGTCCCTTCGATATTCCGTGTTCTGGAATGATCGACACGGTAAAAGCGGTCATACAGTCTTTCTATATGTTCTGGTGCAATGCCAATGCCAGTATCTCGAATCGAAACCACAACATTGGCTGATGTCTCTTTCAGTTCCACTTGTATTTTCCCTTCTTCGGGTGTGTATTTGATCGCATTCGAAAGTAGATTCTCCCAAACTTTTTCTAAGAATGATGGATCTCCTATCACCTTCACTTCTTCTAATTCAAGCGTTAGCGATATTTGTTTTTCTTCTAACATCCAGCGATATTTCCGGACGATTTCCATCAATTGCTCGTCCAATGGGAATTGTTTCATTCGAAGAGGGGATTCCAGTTGATCCAATGAGGTCAATAGCAACAACTGCTTGGTCAGCGTGGAAAGGCGCTCTGTTTCCGATTGGATGACCTTTAAGTAATTTTGCCTGTCCGCTTCGCTTACAGTCTGATCCATCAACAACGCAGCATATCCTTTAATATTCAATAGGGGTGACTGAAAATCATGTGATACGTCGCTAATAAATTCCTTTCGCAGCCGATCATTCTCATGCAACCGCTCGATCATCCCTTGAAAGCTTTTCGCAAGCTGTCCAATTTCATCTCGCCTGTTGATTTCTATCTTTCCATCGAATTGTTCGTCTGCGACCTTCTTTGTCACAATGGTCAATTTCGTAATGGGTTCAATTAATTTCTTTGCAACTATCAGCATCGACAGCAGACTGATAATCGCCATGACAACGACCATGCCGCCAAGCAGAAAATGTACCTCGGTAAATAAGAATTTAATATCCGGGCGCATGAATAAGGCATACGCCTGTCCTGCATGCGTAAAGGGTACACCGACTGTATTGGCCAGCTGGTCGGAGAAAAATCCGGTCATGAATGTTTCCGTCTTCAAATCCCGCATGCCATGGTACAAGCTGCCTTGAAGGACATCTTCCGCAGTTTGCCTATCTAAATTCATTTTCCTGAAGGGTGCTCCGTACAGGACAGTCTCCTGCTGTTCATCCATAACATATAGTTTGTACCCAGTCTTTGCCTGCGTCTTCAAATACGCATCCAAATCCAGGCCATCCGCTGATTCGATATACGACGCAATGTCTAAAGCAATGGCCATATTCTTCGCATCGTTTTCCCCTTTTAATTGTTGGTGGTAATATGTATTGACGATCAAAAAAGCAATCAAAGCGCTTGTCATCATGATGCCCACTGTAAACGAGAGAAACTTTCCATACAACGATCTCATGGGATCGGCACCTCAAGTTTATAGCCGACACCCCGGACAGTCGTAATCCTTACATCCTGCAATCCCTCCAGCTTATCGCGCAAACGTTTAATATGCACATTTAATGTCTGCTCATCGCCTTCATAATCGTAACCCCATACACGCTCAATCAAAAAGTCCCGTTCAAACACCTGGTTTGCCTTCGAAGCGAGAACAGACAGCAATTCAAACTCCTTTAATGGTAATAAGAAAACCTTCTTCCCTGCCATTACCTCATAGCTCTGCCGGTTGATTTTCAAAGGTCCCGCCTGTATCTGGATATCGACTGCTTTTTCATAACGACGCAAGATGGCATTGATCCGAAATAGAAGCTCTTTCGGTTCGAATGGTTTTACAACATAATCGTCCGAACCTGCGAGGAATCCTTTCTCTTTATCCTCCAATTCACCTTTAGCCGTCAGCAACAACACTGGAACATCGGCCTCCGCACGCAATTTCCGTGTCAATGAATAGCCATCCATACCAGGCATCATGACATCGACCACGGCCAGATCTGGCATCTCTTCAGACACAGCCTCTAACGCCTCCAGTCCATTTGATGCCTTTCGGACTTCGTAGCTGGCTTGCGTCAAATGGATCGTCACGAGTTCCAAAATATTCGGATCATCATCCACAACGAGTATTTTCATTTCTGCCGCCCCTTTCTCCGCAACGATCGCCGCCACTCCGCGTTTAATAATCCGGATAGCAAAATGATGACAGCCGTCAAATAAAACCATAAGACTAATAATATAATACCTGACACTTGCCCATAAAGCCGATTATACTCAACATTGGAAACATAATTGTCAAAAACTAAGGAGAAGATCTGCCAGCCGAATGTCGAAAAGATGGCACCCGGAACCACTTCCATTACCTTCATTCTACCGGTTGGGACGACTTTATAAAACAAGAGGAAAAAATTGAAGAGGAACAATGTACCAATGCCCCATTTTAAAAGCGGCCAAGCATAGAGCCATCCTTGCCATTGCTCAATGGCATCATAGTACGATACGACTTCGTGCAAAGTACGTTCAATGAGCGGCAGGAATAACGATAAGGAGATAACAAACATGAATAGCAATGTGACACCTAAGTCTCGGATCAATACCCGCCAGAAGCTATACCTTCGAATGTACCCATTAGCCAAGTCAAGTGAACGGCCCAGCGATTGAACGGATGCGGAGGACAGCCAGAATGCCAGCGCGAGGCTTGTATATAAGACATTGCCTTGCACTTTATAAATAAGTGCTTTGACATTCTGCTCGATAATGATATAAGCTTCCTCGGGAGCGAACGGCCGGATAAAAGCCAGCAATACTTGTTCATTTACCGGGAAATAACTAAGCAAGGAGAACAGGAAAATTAAAAATGGGAACATGGATAACAGCAAATAATAGGCAGTCTGCGCGGCCTGGTCAAAAAAGCGTTCATTAAAGAATCGGATTGCGACATTCTGAATGATTCTCATCCATTCCACCTCCTCTTTTTCCATACACCCTATTCAATCCCAATTAAGAGAATGACCAATATACGATAATAATTTTGAGTGCTGTTTAACATCTTTCTAAGCATTCTCATCCACCGACGATTCTCGACATCTCTTCTTTATACTATCTCCTCATATCAAGACTTTAATATGTACCGCTGACAATAAAAAACCTGAACAAAGTGATAGCACTTCATTCAGGTTCAACGTATGTCTCAGCCTTTCAAAATTCATTTCATTATCTTATTGCCATTATGGCAAGTTCACTGTTCGCATTTGACCATACCCATTTTTAATCGAGTAGAAGGGGACTTCCACTTTCCATGCTTCCTCATGCTAGAATCCAAACCTGTGGTCAAAGAACTTGCCGCTACTCCCCAGTAACAGTTCCCCCAATCCTGCTCAAATGCTTTTTACTTATCAAAAATAAGTAGCATTTGAAGTTTTTTAAAATTAATTATATGATTGTATCCAGCAAGCAACAGTTTTGGAGGAAAATATGAAACAATTTATGACTTTCAGCAAGACCATTCGTATTCGAATGCTCCTGAATTTCTTTAGTGTCTTCACACAAACAATGGTGATGCCTTTTACAGTAGTATACTTTTCGAAGTCTATCGGGTCGGCAATGACGACAGCTATGATCCTTGTTATTGGTATCATCAGTATGATTGGGTATCTCATTGGCGGCAGAGCTACGGATCACTTCGGCAGAAAAGTAATCATTATACTAAGTGAAATTGTAACGGGGATTGGATTTATTGTAATCTGTTTCTTTGACTATATTCCAACCTTTTATGTCACTCCAATCTTGATCGCATTTTCTTTAGTCTATTTTTTTCAAAGTGCGGCAAACCCAGCTTATTCAGCTTTAATTATCGACTCTAGTGAGGCATCAGAAAGAAAGCTCATTTATACATATTTCATGTGGTTTTCAAGTGTCGCATTTTCTTTAGGGACCGTCATTGGTGGTTTCTTTTTTGAAAATCACTCTGCTTTTCTGTTTTTGATAGTTGGTGCTACCGCATTTGTTTCTTCGCTTTGTACATATTTCTTAATAATAGAACAACCGTTGCCTCAGTTAAATCATAGTGATGTTGTGGATAAAGCTACTAAGGATGAGCGAATTAAGAAAAACACTCGTCGGTTGAATATGATGGTTTTTTTACATCCCGTCTATTTTTATATTTATGTCTAGGGCAGTTTTTATTAAATGTATTAAGCGAGCAGTTCCCAAACTATATTAGCATCAGAATCGTAGGCAATTACCCTGTTGAAAATATTGGTATAACAGGATACCAAATGATCGGTTATTTGAATCTGGAAGATACGCTCATTATGACTTTAGCGGCTGGGCTTATGTTAAAAATCACGAAAAATGCAACCGAAAAAACGATTCTTATGGTTGGATTGGTACTATTCATAACAGGTTACGTAATTTTAAGCTATCTAATTCACCCGATTTCTTTGGTAATTGGAATGTTGTTAATCTCGGTTGGATTTCTCGTCTATCGTCCAGTGGAACAAACCATTATTGCAAACTCCATTCCAGAGCACTCCAGAGGGAAACACCTATCCATTTTAGGACTAATGAGAGCTTTTGGTGGAATGATATCGAGTTTATTTATATGGGGAATGGAATACATTTCCGAGATAGGGATTTCGATTATTTTCTTATGTATTGGCATCGTAATTTTCTTTAATTACTTGAAGGTGTTAAAACATGCAAATATAAAGAGGATATTAAGCAATGAAAGGTGAGATGAAAGAGAACTAAACTTCAGTAAAGTGGATTTAGTTATGAAATTTCACTAATGTGATAAAACTCATGAAGATATAAGTCTTAATTCCAAAATAGAATGATGCAGCTTGAAAGACGCCTAATTGGTTAAACGTCGGAGCAAATTGAATTAGGGGCTCGCAAGTATTTTATTCATTAGAGGACATTGTTACCTAGAAGCCATCGATATCTTACCTCCAAAGTATGGTTCTTTAAGTTTTGATGGCTCACCTGACGGTATCCAATTTTTATAATAACTTATAAAAACCCATCCCACAGGGGTGGCGGCGTCCTACTCTCATCAGGGAAGCGACTTTGCCGCTTGACTAACCATCGGATACCGCTTCTCATAAAAACAGTGTTCCAAGATCCCTAAGGACACCTTGCGGTATCTGTTAGATTCACACATACAAAAAGACCATCCCCACAGGGAATGACCTTTGCCCGTCCTACTCTCGGCAAAGCCGCTTTACTAACCATCGGATACTGCTTCTCTTAAACAGTGTTCCAAGATCCTAAGGATACCTTGCGGTATCTGTTAGATTCAAACATATAAAAAAACCATCCCCACAGGGGATGGCCTTTGCCTGGCGACGTCCTACTCTCACAGGGGGAAGCCCCCTACTACCATCGGCGCTGAAGAACTTAACTTCCGTGTTCGGGATGGGAACGGGTGTGACCTCTT
>JACHLS010000017.1 GCA_014204635.1 Sporosarcina luteola
CGCCGCCAGCGTTCGTCCTGAGCCAGGATCAAACTCTCCATAAATCTGGCGGCCGATGCACGGCGTATTGCGTTGTCAGCTTCAGTCGTTCGGTCAGTCACGTACCTGAGTACGCTCCCTCTCTCACTTCATCGCTCCCTAGCACTCCACCATGCCTCGGTCACCAGCGGGTTCTACTTTTTAATAGAAGAACCTTGAAGAAATTCGAGTAGCTCGATTTCTGCTGGCATCATTTAAGATGTCAATTTGAATCCGAAGATTCATGTTTGTCTTCTTCCCGACGGGGTCGGGTTCCGACTTTATTGTTGACGTTTTGCTGTTCAGTTTTCAAGGTTCAGTTGCTGTCGGTTGCTGTTGTTTCTTGTTGCTGTTCCCGACTGCTTTATTACTATACCAAATTGTTTTCACATCGTCAACACTTTAAACATCTTTTTTAAATTTATTTTTAAGATCTTGTTGAAAACCGGCTATTTACTAGTATAAACAGCTGTTATCTGCTTAGAAAGCAGCAATTAACATTCCAGCACTTAAACTAAGTTCAATCATTTAAGTAAATCGGATTCCCCTTTTCAGATCGATATGCTGTTTTATCTAAAACGAGCAACTCACTTTCCCAAACGCTCTGTCTTTATGACAGCTTACCATCCTCAACTCAGTATGTTCTCACTAGAGTGTTGAACTTACCCGTTAGGGCTCAAACTAGTAGTTGAAATGAACGCGCAGTAATATTTAATTCAATCCCTTGGCTATTCAGCTGGTTTACGCACCTTAAATGCAAAGTTGCAATTCCTTTCTGCCCAGCCATTCAGAATTAGATTTAAAACGGCTGCCCAAGTGAATTTAGGCAGCCGTTTGCTTGTTTTCTTCTATTTAATAAACATGAAATACAAGATGAACAGTACCGCAAGTCCATACATGATCGGATGAATTTCTTTCCGTCGCCCGCTTAGCAACATGGTAATCGGATAAAAAACAAATCCAATTGCAATACCCGTCGCAATACTATACGTCAAAGGCATGGCAACGATGGTGAAAAATGCAGGAACCGCAATTTCAAATTTGGTCCATTCAATATTCCCAAGTGTTGAAACCATCAGCACTCCAACAATAATTAATGCTGGAGCAGTCACTTCCGGTGTAATAACAAACAAAAGAGGTGAGAAGAAAAGTGATAACAAAAAGAGGATCCCAATTACTATAGAAGAGAATCCTGTTTTTGCGCCTGCTGCTACACCTGCTGTAGATTCAATATAAGATGTCGTCGTAGATGTTCCAAAAATTGCTCCCGTTACAGTTGCCAATGAATCTGCCAATAATGCTCTGCCCGCACGCGGAAGTTTATCATCTTTCATTAAACCTGCTTGATTCGCTACCGCCACTAGTGTTCCCGCAGTATCGAAAAAGTCTACAAACAGGAATGTAATGACCACAACTAAAAATTGAGTCGTCATTAATGAAGAAGGATCTTCAAAAATAGTATGAAAAGCCGCACCAAAAGTTGGACTGACACTTGGAACTTTGGACACGATTTGATGAGGTACCTCTATGAGATTGACTCCCATTCCCACTATAGTAGTAGCAATCATTCCGTAAAAAATTGCGCCTTTGATCTTGCGTACCATCATGATAACAGTAATAACCAATCCGAATATCGCCAGCAGTGTAGGGCCAGACGATAGCTTTCCTAATGTCACTAAAGTATTTGGATCGCCTACTATGATTTTTGCATTCTGCATTCCTAAAAACGTAATGAACAATCCGATACCGGCTCCAACCGCAAATTTTAATTGTGCTGGTATGGCATTAATAATCAGTTCACGCAAACCGGAAAGTGACAAGACAATAAATATAAGACCAGAGAATAGTACGCCTGTCAAAGCGGTTTGCCATGGAATCCCGTATGTCAGCACAACTGTGAAAGCAAAGAACGCATTTAACCCCATTCCTGGAGCCAAGCCGATCGGATATCTTGCAATAAGTCCCATGAATAGAGATCCGACTGCAGCCGCTAATGCAGTTGCGACAAAAACCGCTCCTTTATCCATTCTCATCGCATCCGGCAAATCTGGAACAGCTTCCAATGACAATGTAATTGGATTGACAGCTAAAATGTATGCCATGGCCAAAAACGTTGTTAGGCCACCGACGATTTCGCGACGGTAATTCGTACCCAACTTGTCAAACTCAAAATATTTCTTCATCCCATACCCTCCTGATAATAAAACATAAAAGAGAGCATACGTAAAAAAATCGTATGCTCTCTCCATTATCCATCCTAAACAAGCAACTGCTTTGCGCGAATGAATATCGTAGTCGGATCATTTACGGTGTTCCGGTAGAAACTTCTGGGCCCTATCCCCAAATTTATACGATTTCGCTATTTAATTTTATTCCCACTCAATTGTGCCTGGTGGTTTTGGTGTAATATCATACACTACGCGGTTTACATGGTCTACTTCCGCTGTAATCCGGTTACTGATTTTTTCAAGCACATCCCAAGGAATCCGTGCCCAATCCGCTGTCATTCCATCAACAGAATGAACGGCACGCAGACCGACAGCATAGTCATAAGAACGTTTTTCGTCTCTAACTCCAACGCTGCGGATATCTGGAAGGATGGCAAAGTATTGCCAGATACTCTTATCTAGGCCAGCTTTGGCGATTTCATCGCGCAAAATCCAATCCGCTTCCCGGACGATCGCCAGCTTGTCCTCCGTTACTTCACCAAGAACACGAACGCCAAGACCTGGACCAGGGAATGGCTGTCTGCGAACGATGTCTTCCGGCAAGCCAAGCTCAGCACCTACCGCACGGACTTCATCTTTGAAAAGAGCTTTCAATGGTTCGATTAATTCAAACTCCAAATCCTCAGGAAGACCGCCAACGTTGTGATGCGATTTGATCACTTCGTTCGTTGCTGTACCGCTTTCGATGATGTCTGCGTAAATTGTGCCTTGAGCAAGGTACTCAATACCGTCTAATTTAGCTGCTTCTTCGTCGAAAACATAAATAAATTCGTTTCCGATTGTTTTCCGCTTCACTTCAGGATCAGTTACACCCTTTAGTTTGTCCAGGAAACGTTTGCGAGCATCCACTTTGATGAAGTTCATATTGAATTTATTGCTGAATGTATCAACAACGCTTTCAACTTCACCTTTACGGAGCAAACCATGGTCGACAAAGATACAAGTCAACTGGTCACCGATCGCGCGGTGAATCAATGTGGCAACAACGGAGGAATCGACTCCTCCACTTAATGCGCAAAGTACTTTTTTATCTCCGACTTGAGAACGGATCTTCTCAACTTCAATGTCAATGAACGCTTTCATTGTCCATTCTTTTTTCGCTCCACAGATTGAAACGAATTGACTAAGCATGTCACGGCCGTTTTCTGTCTGCTCTACTTCTGGATGGAACATGAACCCATAAATGCGCTTCTCATCGTTTGCAATCGCGGCAATTTCAATATCCTTGCCAGAAGCGATCGTTTTAAAGCCTTCTGGAGCTTGGGTCACAAGTGTTCCTTGGCTGCCAAACACAGTTTGCTCTCCAGCCAATCCAGAGAAGATGGAAGATGATTGGTCTACCGTTACCACTTCTGAATCTGTATGAGTTTGGGATCCTAATGAACCACCGAATTCTTTTACGATTAATTGCATTCCATAAGAAATACCTAAAACAGGAATTCCTAATGAGAATATTGCAGGATCAATTGACAAAGCATCTGCTTCTTTGTCTCCTCCTGACAGGATGATGCCAACCGCATTCATTTTCTTAATATCTTCTGCAGTAACAGTGTGCGGATACAATTCACTATAAACACCCAATTCACGGATTGTACGCGTGATTAGTTGGTTGTAGGAGCTGCCGTAATCAAGTACCACGATTTTTTCTTGTTCGACTAATAAAGGAGCTGTTGACAATTGATCCACCTCTTCCAAAGTATTGTACGATCGCCCTTGTAATTGAAAAGACGCGTCAGAAAGATTCTTTCCGCGCGTCTCGACAACTACAAAAAGCAGGAATAGCAAAATAACCATTCCCGCCTTCATAGACAAACCATTTAAGGTGGCTTGGTAGAAACGTCCGAACCGTATTATCAGACATATATGAGGGCTGTATCGTTTTGTTCTTTTGTCATATCATACTCGCACGCATTCCAAAAATCAACCGGCTGACCTAATGATTAAATCTTCCCATATTTCCTGCAAAGCAGGCCAATCATGAAATTCAATATGGCCTCCATATACACCCTGTTCGTAGACAGCTGTCAATTCCCGCATCCGACTGCCGCCAAAATGACAGTCGACTGCCATTGCATACTCGGAAAGCGTCATACCACCTGAACGTTTAATACCGAATCGATCCATTTGACGCAATAAACGATTATATTGTTTGTCGAATGCATCCCAATTTCCACTTGTTTTTTGATATACGCGAACCAGTAATTTCGGCATCCATTTATGCCGTAAGGTAAATATCCGCCAGACAATGGCAGCGATCACAGACAAAAGGATAACTAACTTCCATACATTCGACTTTACCCAGGTACCTGCCTTTTCAAAACCAGAGGGACCATTTGGGTTGTTCTCCGCTTTAGCAATCGGTGTTTCCTTTTCTTTTTCTTGTTTCTCCAATTCTCGCATTTCCGGTGCCTCGGGATCATCCATGCTTGTCTCGATGTCATAACTAATGCTCGTCATGTTCGTAAAACCGATGGTCGGTTCAAATGGTATCCATCCAATGCCCGGCATATAAGCTTCCACCCAAGAATGCGCCTCATTATTTGTAATCTCATATATTCTTTCCCGTTGACTATTCATTTTAGATTCACCTGGGGCAAATCCTTTCACCCAACGCGCAGGGATGTCAACTGAACGCAGCAGGACCACCATGGACGTTGAAAAGTTGTCACAATACCCACGTTTTGTATCAAATAAGAATTGATCGACATAATCTTCGTCTTTACTAGGAATCGGGACATTTTTCTGATCATACGTAAATCCATTATTACGGAAATAACGCTCGACCGCTTTTGCTTTATCATATACGCTCTCTTCATTTTCCGTGATGGTTCTAGCCAGTTCTTTCACCCGATCGGGAACTTCTCTCGGCAATTGCAAGTATGGCGAGAAATCAATGTCTCCAGCAAAACCATCCATCGAAGTCTCACGCAAGGCTTTCATACTATACTTTGGTTCATTAAACTCGATTTCATACGTATCAAGTTCGTGTGCAGCGTTGTTTTTTGTCGCCAAGATCTTTTCTGAGTCAAACAGCTGATGGAAGACGACAGTGTCCTGTTTCGTATCGATATGTGTAGTTCCATACGGATAAGCTACATAAGGCAAGCTCTCGAGGATTCGCAGTTCCGCTCTCTGCGGCTGAAGTTCTTTGTCTTCCGGTGTGGTGGTTTGCCCATCTTCCAGCGGCTCACCTGGGAAGAAGCTGTGTACGTTTCCATCCCTAGAAGATTGTTCCCATCCTTTTGACGTATACGTACTTTTCGTTTCAATTTTCCAATACTGCTTACTTGGCACCTTCGCTTCGAAAACAAGGGTATGATCTGGAGTAAATGGTCCTCCAAGAACGGAATCGTCAGGATCATATCCGCTTGTAGACATAATCGTTCCCGCTCCTTGGCCACCCTGAACGACAGACTTTAAGAATGGGACAGGGTCCGGCCATACAGGGTCTTTCTCAGGAATTATACTCGCGAAGGCTGAACTTGCAACGACTACGAATAAAAGCGGAAGTGAGATTGCCGCATAAACGCCAGTTTTCAAAGTTCTATGGTGTTTTTCAGAGAGGCGGGAAATATACAGAAGACCTACCAGCAGCAACCCGCTCACCATGATTCTGAAAATCGCATTTTCAGCAGAATAAGGACTAAATGTATCGATGAAAGCAATAAACACGACTGTCATCACATAGAACAGCAAAATGCTTTTACGGACTTCGATCCAATGACGGATTAAGTAGGCCGTCATCCATAACAGAACGAAGAAAAGAATCGTGCGAAAAGGATTTGTTATCTCCCCCCACTCACCATTTGCGAAAACAGAGAAGTTGCTCATGAGGTCTGACAACAATAGAGAAAGAGAGTCTGTAGTGAAAAAATTGAGCTTCAAAAAGACAAAGTGGACAGCCCAGAGGATATATAGCCCTTTTACCGGAACAGAAATCCACCATTTCACCCTAAACAATGAGGAAAGGAACGATAAACCGATGAAAACCATAAAAATCCCCAGGTAATCTGTATCTGTTAGAGACATAACTGGGAGAAGCCATTCTCGTAATAAAATAAATGCAAGCGTGTACAAGACAATCAGTAATCTTTTGTCCATTCTTGTTTCTTTCATTAGGAAGCCACCTCCCGGAAGGCCGTAGCAAACTCCGCTTTTCCGAGTATATGAACGGTAATTCCTTTCGTCCGAAGATAATGGACCTGATCCAACATCTTCTCTGACATCGGTCGATCGCGGTCAACCACTGCTAAACAGATGATCGTTTGGACATTTTGCAGTGACATGACAAGCGGCTGTATAAATGACCAATCAGGATCGCTGGAGATAAAGATGAGACTTCCACCGTTCGGCATTGAGATGCCGTGTTCCATTGATTCAGGCAACACGTCTGCTTGGGGTTTCAACTTAGCCAAATGGATGAGGACATTTCGGTATTGATCAGCAGATTGAATAAATGGATAGGAATGAATTTTCTCCCCGGCAGAAATAAAGCTGACACTCGCTTGTTCAGCAGTGGCCTCTTTTAAAGAAGAAGCCGCCAATTCGATTCTCTCCTCGAAGAGATCCGGCTTCCTGGTGTCAAGGACGAATAGTAATTCTTCGGACTGGCGATCTTCAAATTCTTTCGTCATCAAAGTCTGAGTACGCGCGAATGATTTCCAATGAATCCAGGTGACACGGTCTCCAGATTGATAATCACGGACCCCTGTAGCCATTGTTGTATCTTTGACAAGTGAAAATGGGGAAGCCAGCGCACCTTGATCATATTGTACTTGGATCGGCGTATAGTGGATATCCCGCGTCTTTGGAAAAACAAGAACAACATCTTTTATTTCAATCCGTCTGGTCTTGCGGATCCATCCGAAAAAGTCCGATACTTCCATATCAACACCGCGTAAGATATGTTCACCACGCGGCATATCTTCAATCGTGTACGACCATTCAATTTCTTTGCGAAAACCAAATAGAAATAGCCGCTTCCCTCTCTCGCCAACTAACTTAGCGATAGATGGATCTTCCCATTTGTCTGAAACAATTGTATAAAGAAGCGGAAATGGAATGGTGCGCTGAATCAATAATTTGACTTCCAACTTTCCACCTCTTTCCAACGTTCGGGAGATAATCTGCCGTTTCGCTGTCAAATCCCGCAATGGATAGAAGAACAACAAACAAGAATAAAGGACGAACGGCAACAAGATATAGAAAATGCTCCAACTGACTTTTCCGCCTTGGAACATAGCAAAAACGTATGTGGCAGCAAGCAGCAAAAGGACAAACAAAAACCGGCTTGAAGCGTTAAGGAACTGAAACCCTTGTTTCATCTCACCTGTATCCTCTCAATTGGTACATTGACTTTTGTCAAGATGCGGTCGATAATTTCCTCTGCTGTTATCCCTTCATATCTCGCTTCCGGTTTCAAGATAATCCGATGCCCGAATGCAAAAGGCACTAAATATTTCACATCATCCGGAGTGACGTAATCCCGCCCCCTCATAAGAGCAAACGCTTGGCAAGCTTTCATCACAGCCAGCGACCCCCTGGGACTAACACCCAAATAGACGTAGGGGTTCGTCCTCGTCTCTGCCGCACAATCAACAATATATCTTTTAATAGTCGCATCCACTTTCACTGCTGCTACTTCCATCTGCAACTCCCGGAGCTCTTCCAATGTTATGACGGATTCCAATTCCTCGATAGGAACGGCTTTTTCTGCCCGCTGCAACATCTCCACTTCTGCCAGTCGATCCGGATATCCCATTTTTAATTTAAACAGGAATCGGTCAAGCTGTGCTTCCGGCAAAGGATATGTCCCTTCATATTCAATTGGATTTTGAGTTGCCATCACGAAGAATGGCTGTGGGATGCGAAGCGTTTCTCCATCCACTGTAACAGAAGATTCCTCCATGCTCTCAAGCAAAGCAGACTGGGTTTTCGGTGAAGTTCTGTTAATTTCATCCGCCAAAACAATATTGCCGACAATCGGTCCCGGCCTAAATTCAAACTCCATATCGCGCGGATTATAAATGGAGACTCCTAAAACATCGGACGGCAATAGATCTGGCGTAAATTGAATCCGTTTAAAGGAAGCTCCTATTGATTTTGCCAATGCCTTAACCATCATCGTCTTTCCGACGCCTGGAACGTCCTCCAGTAAAACATGTCCACCTGCAAGCAATGCCGTGACACTCAACTCAGCAATATTCCGTTTGCCGATCATCACCTTATCAATATTCGCTAATACCTTGTCGATCATCTGTGCGTGAGTCATAATAAATCCTCCAATTTAGCTGTAACAAACAACTGTAGATAAATTACAAACGAAGCAAGCCAGTCAGCCTGATTCACAACAAACTTTCCCACTGTCCGAAAATTAACAAAATGTAACTCCATAATACATCACATCCTATTGTCCTACAACCTTTTCAGCATGACAGAAAGGATGGCGGATAACTTGTTGCTCGGAAGATTACACTTTAAGAGGGAATGGTCGAACGGGCAAATCGTCCTTTGGTAAAATTAATTAGTTCCTAGGGTGCCGAATTAAAAAAGCACCTCGCAAGCAGATACGGGCACTCTCCAATTGGTTATTGGCGGTTCGTCGAGTGATTCGAGCCCTTCACTCAGGCAATTAATGATCACAACGCTAAATGTTCAGGTAACAGGCTATGCATGGAACCAAAACGTTCTACCCGCTGACAAAGAAAAGCACCCCAGTAGTTCACTAATAGGGTGCAGTTTTTCAGTTTCTTTATATTATTTCCAGAAATCATCAAACACGGTAATTGGCAAGTGGCGTTTATGAGCAGAACGCGAATAGAGCTTTTCAATTTGTTCTTTCGCCTTTTCCGATACTTCTTTTCCTTCAAGATAGTCATCAATCTCCTCGTAGCTGACACCTAAAGCGACTTCATCCGGAAGTGCCGGTCTGTTTTCTTCCAAGTCTGCTGTCGGAACTTTGTTATAGAGATGCTCTGGGCAATTCAACGCTTTCAATAATTCACGGCCTTGCCGTTTATTCAAGCGAAAAATCGGCATCAAATCAGCTCCGCCATCTCCGAATTTTGTGTAGAAGCCGGTTAATGCTTCCGCTGCTTGATCTGTACCAAGCACAACGCAGCTATGAGCGGCGGCAAGAGAATATTGGGCTTTCATCCGTTCGCGGGCCTTTTCATTCCCTTTTGTGTAATCAGAAATGATAACACCTGCCTTGGCAAGTGATTTTTCGCTCGCATCAACCGCATTTTTAATATCGACCGTATAAATGATGGAAGGCTGGATGTAATCCAAGGCGTCTTGGCAATCTTCTTCATCGAATTGCTTGCCATAGGGCAAACGGACTGCAATAAACTTGAAACGATCTGTCTGTTGTTCTTGATTTAATTCATCGACAGCCATCTGTGCCAGCTTTCCGACAAGCGTTGAGTCCTGTCCGCCGGAAATGCCAAGTACAAATCCATTCAGAAATGAATTCTTCTCCATATATTCCTTCATGAAATCAATCGATCTGCGTATTTCCAGCTGTGGATCAATTGTCGGCTGCACTTTCAAGGCTTCCGTTATCTGTTGTTGAAGTGACATGTCTGTTTCCTCCTTATCGCAACGAAAAGGCGTCCACTTTTTCCCGCACTTCCCTAATGTTGCGCATTTTATTATCCCAACATTTTTGGCTTAAATCGACAGGATATTCTTCGGGATTAAGGGATCGCTTATATTCCTCCCACAGCAATGCTAAATTGTCATGTGCATAGTGCTGCATTTCCTGCAAGGTCGGATTCGTATAGGTGACGTTCCCATCTTTCATCACTTGGACATGTAAATTGACCGCTTCAAAATTCGTCACAAATTTTGAAATGAAGGTATGAACAGGGTGGAACATTTTGATTCGTTCCTCCGATGCCGGATCCTCATCGAACATTGTAATGTAATCACCTTGCGCTTTTCCATTTTCCCTATCGATAATACGGTATAGTTTCTTAAGTCCGGGCGTCGTGACCTTTTCCGCATTCGATGAAATTTTAATTGTATCTTCCATATCGCCATGGTCATTTTCAATTGACACCATTTTATAGACAGCGCCGAGAGCAGGCTGGTCATACGCCGTAATAAGCTTTGTGCCAATTCCCCAAACATCCACTCTAGCGCCCTGCGCTTTCAAGTTTAAGATTGTATATTCGTCCAAATCATTCGACACCACAATTTTGGCATTCGGGAAGCCTGCTTCATCCAGCATGCGGCGTGCTTCTTTGGATAAAAATGCAATATCTCCACTATCGAGCCGAATGCCAAGGAAATTGATTTTATCGCCCAGTTCCTTTGCGACTTGAATGGCCGTCGGCACGCCTATTTTCAACGTATTGTACGTATCTACAAGGAAAATACAATCTTTGTGGCGCTTGGCATACGAAAGGAACGCTTCATATTCACTCTTGTAAGCTTGCACGAGTGAGTGCGCATGAGTTCCCGCGACCGGGATGCCAAAGCGCTTTCCTGCTCTCACATTACTTGTCGCCTCGACCCCGCCGATAAACGCTGCCCGCGCTCCCCAGACGGCTGCATCCATCTCATGAGCTCTGCGACTGCCGAATTCCATAACCACTTCGTCTTTGACGACCTGCTTAATGCGGCTTGCTTTTGTCGCAATCAACGTTTGGAAATTGATAATATTCAACAGTGCCGTTTCAACCAGCTGCGCTTCTGCAAGCGTCGCTTCAATCCGGACAATGGGTTCGTTTGCAAATACAAGTTCCCCTTCGACCATTGAATAAACATCTCCCGTGAACCGGACGCCTTTCAAGTAATCAAGGAAATCTTGCTTATACCCGACTTCATCACGTAAGTAAGCAATATCACTCTCGCTAAAATGAAAATCCTTCAAATAATCAAGAATCCGTTCCAAACCTGCGAAAATCGCATACCCATTGCCGAATGGCAAATGCCTAAAGTATACCTCGAACACTGCTTTCCTTTCATGTATGCCATCCGCCCAGTAGGACTCGGTCATATTGATTTGATAAAGATCGGTATGTAAAGCCAAGCTATCGTCTGCATATTGCGAACTCATGCAATTCCCTTCTTCCACAATCACTATTTGCATTTAGTATACACCATTTACCCGGAATTCGAACGAAATTAACATAAATTGTGGTAGATGCAAAATTCCATGAAAGTGTTCAACATGACGCAGGCAGCTTCCCGTACAAGTATGTTTTTCTATTTATCTATGGTACAGTAGCAAACGAAAAATAGATTTACTAAAGGAGGGAAGCGGATGTCATCTAACGAACCCCCTGCAATTCAGTTTGAAAACGTGCACTATGCCATTGATGGAAATACTATTCTTCAAAATATAAATGGCTCTTTTCCAAGTGGGAAAATCACAGCATTAGTCGGACCCTCGGGAGCAGGCAAAACAACCCTGCTTAAACTTTGCAACGGTCTTCTATCGCCTACGTCCGGTGCTGTCTATATTGGAAACCAGCTGATTGAACAAATCGCTCCCCTCACGTTGCGAAGGCAGGTCGGAATTGTCTTGCAAAGTTCTCCCATGTTGAAAGGCACGGTATTTGATAACCTGGCCCTTCCCCTTCGTTTGCAAGGCAAAGAGATGACAACGGATGAGGCGCACGCTCTTCTCGAGAAAACTGGGCTTCAGCGATCTTTTTTAAATTTCAACGTACTCGATTTGTCTGGCGGCCAACGTCAAAAAGTGTCGATTGCGCGGACATTGGCAAACCATTCTTCTATTCTGCTGCTTGATGAGATTACATCGGCTCTAGATCGGACCTCGGTACATGAAATAGAAGAATTGGTCCAAGATCTTAAACAAACCAGCGCCACATCCATCATCTGGATCACCCATAATTTAGATCAAGCCGTTAGGGTAAGTGATTACTTATGGGTCATGATGGACGGACAAGTTGTCGAAACAGGTGATCCTTCGATATTAGAATCGCCGACCAATGAACGAGTACTAAAATTTGTAAAGGGGGAACAACTTTGAGCTATTTAACGTTGTCGCTCACTTTGATTTTCGTGCTGATCCCCCTTATCCTATCCAAAACACTTGGATTAGGCCTTCAAAAGGATACATTGATAGCGACTGTCCGTTCCATTGTCCAACTCCTTACTGTTGGCTTTGTGCTCAAATTCGTCTTCGATTCAGAGAGCTTTCTATTTATTATCCTGATGGTCGGATTAATGATTGCCGCCGCTACACAAAATGCCCGTAAAAAAGGCACCGGGATTCGCGGTGTCACATGGAAGCTCGTTTTAACTTTCGTCAGCATCGAACTTCTGACGCAGAGCATCCTACTCGGCTTCCATATCGTACCCGCGACAGCCCAATATATCATTTCCCTGAGCGGAATGGTCGTCGGCAACTCGATGGTACTCTCCATTTTGTTCTTAAATCGATTTTCTGCCGAGGTGGAAGCGAACCGGGAGATTGGCGAATTAATTCTTTCGCTCGGGGGAACTCCAAAACAGGCCATTCACCGCCAGCTTATCACATCCATCAAAGCTAGTATGATCCCGACGATTGAAAGCCAAAAGACGATCGGGCTCGTTCAACTTCCCGGGATGATGAGCGGACAAATCATCGCGGGAGCAGATCCGGTCCAGGCTGTGCAATTCCAATTGCTTGTTCTGTTCCTTCTATTATCTACAGCTGCTCTGACAAGTGTCCTTCTCGGTTTCCTTACGTACCCATCGCTGTTCAATGAGCGCATGCAGCAAGTCTCCTGGAAACAATGATTAGAATAGAAGAAAAGATACCACTCCTTTCCAACAACATAATAAGCCCCTGTCAGCAAACAGACTTCCGACAGGGGCTTTGTATCTCTTTAATAATGAAGGCTTTCCATCCAATTGCACTTCCGGCAGAGTCGATAGGCTTGTTCCTCATGAAACTCATGCTCGCATTGCTGTTGAATTTCGCGCAATTGCTGTTCCAGCCGAACAAGCTGATCTTTCCCCTTCCTGATTTCCTGCAGGAGAGCAGCCGCAGTTGTCATCTCCTTCCCTCCCAGCCTTTTAGCTATATATAGTGCCACCGGCTTCTTGGAATTCCTTCGCTTTATCTTGAAGCCCTTTTTCGATGGCCAATTTCTCTTCTAAACTATTTTCACCGGCAAATTTCCGAATGTCGTGTGAAATGCGCATGCTGCAAAATTTCGGACCGCACATAGAGCAAAAATGGGCGATCTTTGCTCCTTCCGCCGGCAATGTCTCATCATGGTATTCCATGGCGCGTTCAGGATCGAGGCTTAGATTGAATTGATCTCTCCAACGGAACTCAAATCGCGCTTTCGACAAGGCATCGTCACGTTTTTGGGCATTTGGATGTCCTTTTGCCAAGTCTGCCGCATGGGCAGCAATTTTATAAGCGATCACCCCTTCGCGGACGTCGTCTCTATTCGGCAAACCGAGATGCTCTTTCGGTGTCACATAGCAGAGCATTGCCGTACCAAACCAGCCGATCATAGCTGCTCCAATTGCAGACGTGATATGGTCATATGCCGGTGCAATATCAGTAGTCAACGGGCCCAATGTATAGAACGGAGCTTCTTGGCAGATCTCCATCTGTTTGTCGACGTTTTCTTTAATTAAATGCATCGGGACATGTCCCGGCCCTTCAATAATGACTTGTACGTCGTGTTTCCAAGCAATCTTAGTCAATTCACCCAACGTTTCCAGTTCCGCAAATTGCGCTTCATCGTTGGCATCGGCGATTGATCCCGGGCGCAAACCATCCCCTAGCGAGAACGAGACATCATACGCCTTCATAATTTCGCAAATCTCTTCGAAATGGGTATACAGGAAACTCTCCTGATGATGCAGCATGCACCACTGGGCCATAATCGATCCGCCACGTGAAACAATCCCTGTTACACGATTAACAGTCAACGGGATGTAGCGCAGGAGGACTCCCGCATGGATGGTAAAATAGTCAACTCCTTGTTCCGCCTGCTCAATCAGCGTATCACGGAACACCTCCCATGACAGATCTTCCACTTTACCGTTCACTTTTTCCAACGCCTGGTATATTGGAACAGTCCCGACCGGAACAGGAGAATTTCGAATGATCCATTCGCGTGTCGTATGAATATTTTTCCCGGTAGACAAATCCATGATGGTATCTGCTCCCCAACGTGTCGCCCACGTCATTTTTTCCACTTCCTCGCCGATGGAGGAGGAAACGGCGGAGTTGCCGATGTTGGCATTGATCTTTACATGAAAGTTGCGCCCGATGATCATCGGCTCCGCTTCTGGATGATTGATATTGGCCGGAATAATCGCTCTGCCCCGTGCCACTTCACTTCGTACAAACTCTGGATCAATGCCTTCCCGGATTGCGATGAATTCCATTTCAGGCGTAATGATCCCTTTTCTGGCATAATGCATCTGTGTTACAGTTTTCCCCTGCTTGGCCCGTAGCGGATTGCGCTTCAATAAGGGAAACATGTCATCCCTTCGTTCGTAACCTGCACGATAACCGTTATCTTCCGGCTTCACTTCCCGGCCTTCATACTCCTCTGTGTCGCCACGCTCCATGATCCAATTTTTCCGGATCTCCGGAAGCCCTTTGCGAATATCCACCTGATAGCCAGTCTCCGTATACTTACCGCTCGTATCATAGACACGAAATGGTTCGTTCTGAAATTCGCCTTCTTCTGTAATTGTTGGAGACAGTTCAATCTCCCGTATCGGAACTTGAATGTCCTCTCTGCTGCCTTTCACGTAAACCTTCTTACTTGCCGGAAAACAGGAATGGATGTGAATCGGTTCTTCTGTCGTGTTACTCATTTTGTCATCGTCCCCTCATATTAGATTGGCGGGTGGACCAATGACTCTCTCCAAAAAGGGAGTGATCTGCTTAGACGCAAAAAGACCAGCTCTGTAAAAATACAGACCTGGTCTCCAAAACATACGTGCACGCATGCCACTTATCTTTATAGAAACTTCCCCACGCTGGTATGAGCCAGATCAGGTCCAAAGAGTTAGGAGAACAATCGACTTCTCCCTCTCAGTCCGGTATGCCGGACACCCCTAGTTTTGTGCTTATTCAATTGGCCGTACATCCATAGTCTAACTGACTTTTTAAATATGTCAACCTAGTTCGACAGTTATTATTGACGAGAGTATCCAGTAGACAGTGATTATCCGAACAATTTTAAACCAACCGCTCCGCCAATAATGAGCAGTAAAAACAGCATCCGCTTCCATCCTGCCGGCTCATTAAAGAACAAGATTCCCACTGTCACAGCGCCAGCCGCTCCAAGTCCAGTCCAAATAGCATACGCCGTGCCCATCGGAATGTCGCGCATCGCCAACGAGAGGAAGAAAAAACCCGCTGAAAAAACAGCAATGAGAAGTACAAGTCGTAAAATTGTTTTCTTCTGGATGAATAAATTTATGAAATAAACGCCAAAAATTTCGCCGAAGCTTGCAATAACCAAGTAGAGCCATGCCATTATCCATCGCTCCCTTCCATCTCTGTTTGCTGTCCCTCAGCAGTGGTCATTTTGATACCGATGACCCCTAGAATAATCATACCGATGAATATAACCTTTACGAATGAGAATTCAGCATGGAATAATACAAAATCAAGTAAGACGATGGCAGCAGCACCGGAACCTGTAAACACCGCATACACAGTACCGCTCGGCAATTTCTCGCAAGCTTTGATTATGAAATAAAAACTGAACACAATGGCTACAACAGTTCCCGCCCATTCCAGCCATGAATCCGAATAACGCAGACCAATCACCCAAAACACTTCTACTATAGCTGCAAAAACAACATATAACCAAGCCAACTGAGATACCTCCTGCTATCTGTTTGAACCACCATGCCATCAACCATCAGTATAACAAAATACCAGCTTGCAATTACGATTCTTTCATGCTATTGTTATATAAACTATTTTTACACAATTCCATATTTTTATTCTTATCAAGAGAGACGGAGGGATTTGGCCCGTAGAAGTCTCAGCAACCAGCCCGATTTTGGTATGGTGCTAATTCCAAATGACGAGTGCGTCATGAAGATGAGAAGATTGATTTCAACACGTTGTTGAGGGCCCTCTTCTTGCAGGGTCCTTTTTTATTTTATCTAACAGAGGAGATGCAACTATGAAAAATCGATGTTTGGATACCAAATTTGTACAATTAGGCAATCAAAGTGACCGGAAAACAGGAGCCGTCAACCCTCCCATCTACTTGTCGACCGCTTACAAACATGATGGACTCGGACAATCGACAGGATACGACTATACCCGGACAAAAAACCCGACCCGGTCGATATTAGAGGAAGGAATCGCAGAATTAGAAGGAGGAGATCAAGGCTATGCTTGCAGTTCCGGCATGGCTGCCATCCAACTTGTTCTATCCTTATTTCGTTCAGGTGATGAATTGATTGCCCCGGAAGATATTTACGGCGGCACCTACCGCCTATTCGACCAGTATGAAGATTTATATGGCATCCGAACCACATACGCCTCCTTTGAAACGGTAGAAGAAGTCGAACAACTGATTACCGAAAAGACCAAAGCGCTATTTGTCGAAACGCCAACAAATCCACTTATGCAACAGATCGAGGTTGCTGCGTTTGCGGATTTGGCAAAAAAACATGGTCTTTATCTCATTGTCGATAATACTTTCCTGACCCCATTTTTCCAACGGCCTATTGAGGAAGGGGCAGATATCGTCATTCATAGCGCCACGAAATATATTGGCGGACACAATGATGTGCTAGCAGGACTTGTTGTCGCCAAGGGAGATGCGTTATGCGAACAGATCGGCAAAAATCATAATGCCATCGGAGCAACATTGTCCCCTTTTGATTCTTGGCTTGTGTTACGCGGGTTGAAGACCCTGCATGTCCGGATGCGTGCTCATGATGCGAATGCGAAGGAGATTGTCGCTTACTTGGAAAAAAATCCGTATATTGAGAGCGTCTTATACGCAGGACGAGGAGGCATGGTGTCTTTCAGGCTACAAAAAAGTGAATGGGTTGCTCCTTTCCTTGAAAGCCTTAGCTTGATTACGTTTGCTGAAAGCCTAGGCGGTGTCGAAAGCTTTATCACATATCCGACAACACAAACACATATGGATATTCCGGTCGAAGAACGCGTCCGCCGAGGGATCGACGATCGACTCCTCCGTTTTTCAGTAGGTTTGGAGGATGCGGAAGATGTGATTCAAGATCTGGAACAAGCACTGAAAGCAGCTAGCAAAACGACCGAATCGGTTTCCACCTTATCATAAGGGCTGACGGGAACCAGCATGTATTTTACCAGTTTGGTAACAAGAGGAGTTAAATGACTTGGTTCATTTACTATAGAAAACACCCGAAAAGAAAGAGGGATGGAAATGACAATTAAGACGAGTACAGAAATCCAAGAGGCACTGCAACTACTAAAAACAAAGGAATGGATCGACCTTACCCATTCGTTCGGCCCAGATTCTCCTCATTTTTTCATGTTTGAGGATGCCAAATTCGAGACGCTCTTTAACCATAACGATGGTTTCTTTGCGCAGCAATTCACCTTCCCTGGCCAATACGGAACCCATATTGACGCTCCCATTCATTTCGTCCGGGATACCCGTTATCTGGAGGAGCTTCGTTTGAAGGAGTTGGTTCTGCCACTTGTCGTCATCGATAAATCGAAAGAAGCGGAGATAGATAACGACTTCACACTCGGCGTCGAACATATCTTGGAGTTTGAGGCGGTGCACGGTAAGATTGAAGAAGGTACCTTTGTCGCGCTTCGTACAGACTGGAGCAAACGATGGCCCAATGAGGAAGCCTTTAACAACAAAGATACCGAAGGCAACAACCGGATTCCGGGTTGGGGCTTGGAAGCCCTTCAATTTCTTTTCGAAGAGCGCCATGTGAAAGCAGTCGGCCACGAAACGTACGATACTGACTCTGCAGTTGATTTCCGTTCTAAAGGAAAACTGGAAGGAGAGTATTATGTACTCGAACAGGATACGTACCAAATTGAATTGATGGCTAACTTGGACAAATGTCCAGCGAAAGGAGCCGTCATCTTCAACATCGTTCCGAAACCGGAAAAAGCATCCGGCTTCCCGGTTCGTTCTTTCGCAATCCTTCCATAATCAAGTACTGTGATAAATTACTATAAAAATGGGACTATCCAGCAAAAATCAGGGGAAAACTGATTTGCTGGTTAGTCTTTTTTTGACCTCAAAATTACGCCTCGCGGTCGGAATTCTCAAGCAGTAGAAATCGAACATTTCTAGCCTTTTGAGAAGTTTATATAGCTTTTATACTGATTTGAAAGTTGAGCTTGTAGAACGACGAAATGAAGGAACCCTCATGAGCAGTTTGCAGGCTGAGCACTCTTCTGGGTCTTATGAGCAGTCCGCTGATTGTTTCATGCACTCTCCGAAATTTAGAAGTGCTTCGCCGTCTGCTCTGAACACTCCGTTGCATGCTACGAGCAGTTCACTGATTGTATTGAGCACTCCTCCATTACATTATATAGGCCGCCCGCTGATTGTATTGAGCACACTCTGGAACTTGCGAGGTGTCAACTGGCTGTTTCGTGCGCTTTGGAACTTACAAGCGGGTCCGCCCGCTGTTTCGAACACTCTCCGGATTTTATTTTAAGCAGTCAGCCGGCCGGCATGAGTACCTCTTCCGGATTTATATCTACATTTTGGCGTGGTACTGATCCACATGTGAGAATATGCCTTTTCAAATTACTTAATATAACTTTGGAGCCCTTACTTTTGAAAAAACTCATACAGAAAACAAGCTATTTCTCCTACTTACTTTCCAGGAAAAACCCTCTGAATTACGAGCTGTCCTTTCCTTTACTATCTACCTTCTTCAAAAAAATGCTATTTTTCTGTAGTATTTAGAATTGGTTTAACCATCTAATTTAATCGAAAATTGTCGAAAAACAGACTTCCTTGTCGAATTCACTGATTTTTCTTAATTTTATATTGACACTCTCTTAATTAGTCATTAGTATCATAGATAATTGTCTGGACTACCTTCTATACCGCTTTTCTGATGGTATTAAGAAGTGTCATCACCTTGAAATGGAGTGACCCTATGAGTAATCAACCTGTACTGGATGTTAATAACCTAAAGACATATTTTTATTTGGAAAAAGATGTTGTCGCAAAAGCAGTAGACGATATTTCTTTTTCCGTCTATCCCGGTGAAACGGTTGCTATTGTTGGAGAATCCGGCAGTGGAAAGAGCATTACGGCACTTTCCATCATGCAGTTGATCAACAAACCGGGCAAGATTGTCGATGGTTCCATTCTGTTAAACGAACAAGATCTGGCTGTGCTGAAGCCGAGACAAATGACTTCCGTCCGCGGCAATCATATCGGCATGATCTTTCAAGAACCGATGACCGCACTCAATCCCGTTTTTACGATTGGCAGTCAAATGACTGAGACGATTCGCAAACATAAAAAACTCTCGAAGAAACAAGCGCACGAAAAAGCGATCGAATTATTACGCACCGTCGGTATACCACGACCTGAACAAATCATCCACGAATACCCACACCAACTTTCGGGCGGCATGCGCCAACGGGTCATGATTGCCATCGCTATATCATGCGAACCGGAGCTGTTAATTGCAGACGAGCCGACAACCGCTTTAGATGTGACAATCCAAGCCCAAATTTTGGACTTGCTTCTGGAAATGCAAAAGAAATACGAAATGGCATTACTGCTTATCACCCATGACCTAGGTGTCGTCTATGAATATACAGATCGTGTGATGGTCATGTACGGAGGCCAAATCGTTGAACAAGCCCCGACGAAACAGCTTTTGAAATTAACTAAACACCCATACACGCAAGGTTTGCTCAGCAGCTTGCCAAACATCGACCAAGACATGGAAAGACTCGGAACGATCAAAGGCACCGTTCCTCCAGCTTATAATTTTCCAAAAGGATGCCGTTTTTCCACCCGATGCCCGTTTGTCATGGATCGGTGCAAAGAATCAAATCCAGCCTTAACTGAATTGGAAAAGGATCATTACGTCCGTTGTTTTTTATACGATGGAGGTGACAAGGCATGACTCTTAAAACGACAGAATCCAGCCAGTTCGAGGCAACGAAAGAAGTAGAAAAAGAGATATTAATTGATGTCCAGAACGTCAAAAAATATTTCCCTATCAAAGGGGGCGTGCTGAAGCGGACAATCGGCCATTTAAAAGCAGTTGATGATGTTTCATTTACGATTTACAAAGGCGAAACGTTGGGGATTGTCGGGGAATCCGGTTCTGGCAAATCTACATTGGGCAGGCTGCTCATCCGCCTTCTTGACCCAACCGAAGGAAAAATCCTATTTCAAGAAGCGGATATCACCCATCTGACACAGAGGCAGGTCCGGCCATACCGTCAGGATATGCAAATCGTCTTTCAAGATCCATTCGCCTCCTTAAACTCAAAAATGAGTGTGGAACAACTAATTGAGGAGCCCCTTATTGTCCAAGGCCGTCTTGACAGAAATCAACGGAAAGCCAGGATTTTAGAAATTATCGAGAAGGTAGGATTGCGTCCCAGCGATCGCCAAAAATACCCGCATGAATTTTCGGGGGGCCAGAGACAGCGTATCAGTATTGCACGTGCATTGGTTTTAAAGCCGAAATTTGTTATTTGCGATGAACCTGTTTCAGCACTTGATGTTTCTATCCAAGCGCAAGTACTGAATTTAATGAAAGATCTTCAAGACGAATTCGGTTTGACCTATCTTTTCATCGCACATGATTTAAGCGTTGTGAAACATATAAGTGAACGGGTTGCCGTTATGTACTTAGGACGTCTTGCTGAAATAGCGCCAAAGAACCGATTATATGAGAATCCGTTGCATCCTTACACAAAGGCATTGCTGTCATCCATCCCGGTAATCGACTTGGATGAAGACGCCAGCAAGGTGAAGCGGGAAAAAATTAAATTATCCGGCGACCTTCCAAGTCCTGCCAATCCTCCATCCGGATGCACGTTTCGGACAAGATGTCCACAGGCGCATGAGCGTTGCGCGATTGACCGGCCTGAGTTGAGGGAAATCGAGGAGGACCATTTCGTCGCTTGTCATTTATATGACAACAAATAAATATACTTTAGGAAGTCTTCGTCCGCTTGTGCAGAAATGGGGTCTTTCCTTTAGTTTTCTTGTAGGGGGTGGTGCAGCGAGTGAAAATGTCCAGCATTTATAGCATTCTTTGGTTTTCATCCAACAAAATATAAAGGGGGATTTCAATTGGTGAAACGAAATAAACAGTATGTATTCCTTTTTCTCCTGTTATTGGTCTTTGGGATGGTATTAGCGGCCTGTAATAAGGAGTCTGACAAAGGAGGTACGTCTACTGAAAAACCACAAGCAGAAGAAACAAATAAAAACGAGGATGGTTCAGAAAATACTTCAGGACCGAAAGAAGGCGGGACCATTACCGGTGCAATGTACTCTGCTCCGGCAGGCATGTTCAACCCGATCTTCTATCAAGATACCTATGAAGCAAATGTCCTTGACTTTACTCATGAAAGCTTAGTTTCACAAGATGGGAATTTGGAGTTCATTCCAAGCCTGGCGAAAGAATGGAAAGTGAATGACGAACAAACTGAAATCACATTCACTCTTGAAGAAGGAGTCAAGTGGCATGATGGTGAGGAATTTACAGCTCATGACGTCGTATATACGTACAAAGCAATATCTGATCCGGATTATGTTGAGGCAGGCGGTGTTCGAACGAACTATGTGACGCCATTGCTCGGATATGATGAATATGTTGCAGGAGAAACAGATGAGTTCATCGGTGTCGTGGCCGATAATGACTACCAAGTAACTTTCAAATTCAAAGAACCGAATGTTACACCACTTTACACAGCGAGTTTCACAATCATTCCAGAACATATCTTTAAGGATATTCCTGTTGCACAAATACCCGAAGCAGAAGAATCCTTGCAGCCAGGAAAAGTCATTGGGACCGGCCCTTTCAAATTTACGGACATGGTCGAACGGGAACAATATGTTCTTGAAAAACACGGAGACTACTGGCAAGGGGCTCCGCATCTCGATAAAATTGTCTGGAAGGTCGTTGCCCAGTCAGTTATGACCGGATTGCTTGAAAAAGGAGAAATCGATTTCGTTGCCAGCCCGGGCGGTATTGCACCTGCCGATTATGATATGGTCAGCGATTACGGCAACATCACTATAGTAGAGCAACCGGATTTCGGTTATCAGGTAATGGGCTTTAAACAAAACCACCGGACGACAGAGGATGTGGCATCCGGAGCAATTAATCCAGACAATTGGGTACCAAATGAAAAGTTGTCGAATCCTAAAGTCCGCCAAGCGATCGCTTACTCCGTGAATCGTCAAGGACTCATTGGGGAAGGTCACGGGCAAGGATTGCTTCACGGCCGCGGTCAACAAATCAATTCCCCAATTGCAACACAATTCTGGGTGTATGATGAAAATGCTGCTGTCAATTACACGTACGACCCGGACAAAGCAATGCAAATCCTAGATGAAGAAGGCTACGTTGACGTTGACGGCGATGGCTTCCGTGAAGACCCAAAAGGAAATAAGTGGATTCTAAACTTTGATTATCCGACTGGAAATGAATTGCGTGAAAGATCAGCTCCATTAATTAAGAGCGATCTAGAGAAAGTCGGTATCCAAGTGAATTTGCGCCAGCCAAAGGAAATGTCTGCGTATGTTCCTGACTTGACAAACGACAATACAGACTTCGATCTTTATTTGATCGGTTGGACTCTCAGCAGCGCTGATCCGGATCCATCCGGTTTATGGAACACGAAAGCAGGCTATAACTTCTCACGCTGGAATAATCCAAAATCCGAAGAGCTCTTGCAAAAAGGATTGAAAGCTCCAGAAGCGTTCGAAAAGGATTTCCGCGCCGAAGTTTATAAAGAATGGCAGCAACTTTTCTCCGAGGACTTGCCGGCATTAATATTGTACGCACAAAACGCCATTTGGGCATACAATGATCGGATCCAAGGAATTAAGCCATTGGGCCATACGATGTACCAAGATCCTCATGAGTGGTGGGTAGAGGACGCTAAGTAATAGAAGACACTGTGGGAGTATGCCGGCTGGATAGCGGCATACTCTCCCTCTTCATGGGAGGAAAAATTATGTACCAATATATCATACGTAGGATTTTAGTATTCATCCCCATGCTGCTAGCCCTTTCCATCATCGTGTTCGGGCTGGCGAAAGCAGCTCCCGGTGACCCATTCACTGGTAAAATTCTTGATCCAAATGTAGATCCGATTGTGTACGAACAGCAACGGGCGGCGTTGGGCTTGGATAAATCGATTCCTGAACAGTACTTGCATTGGGTCTCTTCTGTCGCAAAAGGAAACTTTGGAAAATCCATTACTTACAACGGACGCTCAGTTGAAAGCTTAATCAAAGAGCGTGTGAAAAACACTGTTTACTTAGGTCTTTTCTCTCTCGGCATCACCCTGATCGTCGCCATACCAATCGGTATTTATTCGGCGCGTCATCCTTATTCCCTTCTTGACTATGGAGCGACGACTTTTGGTTTCTTCGGACTTGCTGTGCCAAATTTCTTCTTTGGGCTAGTAGCCATTTATTTACTCTCTATTAATCTGGGCTGGTTTCCAGCGCAAGGGACCGTATCAAGCAACAGCTTATCCGGATTCGCAGAATTCACAGACCGTATTCATCATATGGTCCTTCCCGGGCTGACGCTGGGTCTTGCAGGCACAGCTACCTACATGCGGTATATGCGTTCTGAAGTGATGGACGTGCTCGGCAGCGATTATATTCGGACAGCCAAAGCAAAAGGGATGAGCGATCGGAATGTGTTGTACAAACATACGTTGCGGAATGCGATGATTCCAATCATTACATTGATGGGATTCGAATTCGGAGCTCTATTGGGCGGAGCTATTATTACAGAACAGGTTTTCAACTTCCCAGGGCTCGGAACGTTGTTTATCGGCTCTGTCGTCAACCGCGATTATCCTGTTATCATGGCAATCGCCCTTTTGCTAGGAGTCGCCATTCTTGTCGGAAATCTATTAGCAGATATTTTCTATAGCATCGTCGATCCGAGGATCCGCTATGATTGAGGTGAATACTAATGCAATCCATATCAAATAATGAACAGCCTGCCGAAGACATGACAATGGACGTGGACCGCAAGCATAGAAGCCCCTTCCAATTATCCATGCGGCGATTTATGCGGAACAAGCTGGCCATCGCAGGACTCGTTGTATTGACACTCATCGTCTGCGCTTCCATCTTTGCGCCCCTGCTGACAGACTACGATCCGGAGGAAGCCAACTTGCTCATGGTTGAACAAAAACCGAGCAGCGACCATATCTTAGGTACGGACAGTTCCGGACGCGATAATTTTGCCCGATTGCTGTATGGGTCGCGGATTTCCTTGACCATCGGTTTCAGTGCGATGCTATTCACCGTACTAATCGGACTTATTATGGGAGCGGTGAGCGGGTATTACGGTGGAATCATCGATAATATTATCATGCGTGTCACTGATATCATTTTGGCTCTGCCATTCATCGTTTTGGCGATGACCATCATGGCATTGCTCGAAAAAGTGACAATTGGCCTTTTTATTGTCATTATCGCGGTAACTGCGTGGCCGTCACTTGCCAGAATCGTTCGGGGAACGTTCCTCTCTTTGCGTGAACAGGAATTCGTTTTGGGGGCGAGAGCAATCGGCGCTCGTGATTCAAGGATTATTTTCCGGCATTTCATTCCGAACGCGATTGGCCCCATCATTGTTAATGCGACATTGATGATGGCTTCGATGATACTATTCGAATCAGGCTTAAGCTTTATCGGAATGGGAATACCACAACCAACACCAACTTGGGGCAATATGATTTCCGAAGCGCAGAATATTCGTGTTCTCCGTTATCATCCTGAAGCTTGGATACCGCCTGGTCTCAGCATTCTTATCACAGTACTCGCCATCAATTTCATTGGGGATGGTCTCCGGGATGCATTCGATCCAAAGAGCGACCGGCGATAACGTCTCTCCAACCGTCCGGCTATCCCAACTTGCCGTTCATAAATGTATCGACAATGCCTTTCAAGAGGACAACTCTTGTTTCTAGAGAACATTCTTTTTCATATAAAATGTTTAATAGAGGGTCTTCCAGGGAACTAAAACAATAGAAACATGATACTACTATTTTCAAAGGAGGACTTTACAAATGGCTAACAACGACAACAACAAAGACGGTAAAATGACGGTGGAAGAAGCAGGACGTAAAGGCGGAGAAGCAACTTCCGAGAAACATGGTAGAGACTTTTACGAGGAAATCGGTAAAAAAGGCGGAGAAGCGACAGCCCGCAATCACGATAAGGAATTTTACCAAGAAATCGGTAAAAAAGGTGGAGAGGCTCGTGCCCAACAGCATGAAGGAAACACGAGCGATGGCAAAATGAGCTTAGAAGAAGCCGGTGAAAAAGGCGGAGAAGCTCGCGCCAAACAACGTAAGAACGATTAAACAAACATAAAAAAAGAAGTCCTGTAAAAGGGCTTCTTTTTTTATGTATATGTAACATTGTGACCCTCCTGAATTTCAGGAGGGTCATAATGTTACATTTTTTCCCGATAAGGCATGTAGGGCTGCAAAGGAACGTTAATGATCGATAACGGTATTTCAATCATTTCTCCTATTTGCAGTTCATACGGGTCAGCTTTCTGATTGGCAGCCAGCAAATCCTGTACAGTCAACCCATACTGTTCTGCTATGCTCTCCAAGGATTCATTTTGGCTAATCGCATATCGATCTCGTATCTTTTCTATCTTACAAACAGATTGTTTAAATGTCGGTTGCTTAGATAGCGGATCTACAAAGTCATTCGTTAGTTCATTCGCTGCCTCTTTTTTATTCCAATTGCCGAAATGGAAAGGGACAAAAATAAGCCCTTTTTTCACCATCTCTCCTATCCTGGCAGGGACTTCTATCTCTCCGCGCGGCGAGGAGAGCCGGACTACTTCTCCTTCCACAATTCCTAGTTGCTGTGCATCTTCCGTATTGATCTCGACATAAGCATGTTGGGCTGCCATATGAAGCATGGGAGCACGTGCTGTTTTGGTCCTTGTATGCCAATGCCAGACAAGTCTTCCAGTCGTCAGCCACATCGGATATCGTTGATTTGGCTCTTCATACGGCCGTAAATAGACAGTCGGATGAAATATAGCACGTCCATCCGCTCCCATATCCTCAAACTCTTTCTTTGAGAGGGCTCTGCCAGTTAATTGATCCTTCGTAAAACTTTGCGCATCATCCACTTTTGTGTGGAAACGGAAGTCTGAATATAGACGGGGTGTACCGGTCGATTTGTCATCCGGCACCGGCCAGCGCATGCCATTCAATTGTTCCAACCGTTCATACGTAATGCCTGTCATATCGCAAGGACGGCCTTTTGATATCCGCTTAAATTCATCAAAGCACTCCTCAGGTGTCTGATAACCAATCAAAGGCTGACCGTCTTTATCCATAAGTTCCATACGACGAGCAAAATCCAATAGTACTTCAAAATCCGATTTCACCCCTGCTGGCGGTTCCACCGCTTTCCGCAATACGTTGATCGTCCGATCTCCATTCTCCATCGTCCCTTCCTTTTCTCCCCAAAGAGCTACAGGAAGAATGACATCTGCTACACTGGAAGTTTCAGTTAAAAAAGGATCTTGCACAACAACAAACGTCTTTTCCAGGGCCCGTTTTGCGCGTCTGCGATTCGGTAGAGAGACCATCGGATTTGTGCCTATATTCCAAAAGAAATCTACTTCCTCCCGCTCTATCATGGAAATGATATCCTCGATGCCTTTTTCAGGACCCGCAGGCAAGCGATTCATTTCTACATTCCAAAGCTCTGCCATTTCACGGATGTGTGCTTCATTGGTCGGATTTCGATGTGCAGGATACGTCCCGACTCCTCCCGCCGTGCGATTCGCGGACGAGCTCGGCTGGCCGGCCATATGAAGTGGTCCACTACCCGGCTTTCCAATCAATCCGCGCAACAGATGAAGGTTATTGACCGCCACACAAGCAGTCGTCGCTTCAGCACTTTGGTATACGCCTTGCAAAGTGGTCGTCACAAGAGAAGGTGTCTTGGCAATCTGATTGATGGCTGTTACCAAAGTCTCCAAAGGAATGCCAGTCGTTTGTACAGTCTTCTCCAATGTCCATTCTTCAACGGAGTCTTTCATCTTCTCGAAGCCGATCGTGTGGGCTTCAATGAATGACTTATCAATTGCTCCATTATAAATCAATTCTCGAATCATCCCGTTGAGTAATGGAACATTCGTTGCGGGGTATAATTGTAAATGCAGGTCCGCTTCTTTGGCAGTCAAAGTCTTGCGTGGATCGACAACCATAATATATGGTTTTCCAGTTCGTTTTTTACGTTCCATAATGCGTTCAAAAAGAACAGTGCCGGTTTCCGCTACATTATGGCCAAATAATATTAGTGTTTCCGTTTCATCCACATCCTCAAATGATGCGGGTGCTCCATCTGCACCAAATGATTGCAGAAGGCAAAATTCTGTTGTCGCCGTACATAAGCGCGTGTTGGCATCAAGCAAATGAGTTTGCAGTCCGGCTCTTCCTATTTTGGCTATAGTATAATAATCCTCTAAAAATCCTTGGCCTGTAGAATATATACAAATGCTGTTATGGCCTTTTTCACGAAGCGACTGCTTTGCCTTGCTGACAATCAACTCCATCGCCTCATCCCATGAAGCAGGTTGGAGCGTCCCGTTCGCATCCCGTATGAGAGGTGTCGTCAGTCGATCCGGTGCATTATTGGCATACCACTGGTTTTCACCCTTCGGCCCCAGTCTTCCACGGTTAATTGGATGATCCTTGTTTCCTTTAATGCCAACAATTTTTTCGTCTTTTACGGCAATATGACATCCGCAGCCGACTGAACAAATGTTGCATGTGCTATACACCCAGCGATCTACTTCACCCTGACTATAAATGTTTTGATCAACCCGTTCACTTTTCCAAGCCACTGTTATCCCTCCCGAGTAGTTGCCGGTAAATAAAAGGACGGCACTACAAACTTGACCGCTTCATGCCCATACATATTTTCAAGTTCAGCACCGGCTGCTTCCAAATTCTTTTTCATATTTCGGATCAAAGGCTCCATCTGTTCGGCAAGTCCCCTGGATTGCCATTCCAACCATTCCGTAGCCCGTTTCCATGATTCAAAAAAGGGATTGGATACCTCATTCGCATGGAACATAATGGTATACTCATCTTTTAAGTCGTCCAAAGAAGTCGGACCATTTGTTGACAGCTTTCCAGTAATAATATTTAAAGCAGCCAATTGTTTATGTAAACTGGCTTCCAATAAAGTCAGCAACGGATGGTCCACTGCTGCGGTCATAGAGAGTGCCGCTTCCGTGTCATCCTGAATGTCCATCAATAAAATAACAATTTTCTTTGTCAATTTCCGCCCTCCTTTCCTCCACTATTGCAATGCCCTTTTTTCATTTTTCAAAACTAATCCAAGCTGATGAAATCATCAAAAAGTGACGAAATTCAACAGCATCCATTCAACAGAAAAGTTTCGGAAGAGATTCGAATTCAAACAGCGTATCCCAAAATCCCAAACGGATAAAAAACGAATTTCAGTCCATATTAACTTTGGAGGTGAAAATCAATGACAAACAACAATAACAACAACCGCGAGAACAACCGCAACAACAGAAATCAAAACCAGGACCAAAATCAAAACCGCGACCGTGTTGAATTTGGTACTGAATTTGATAACAACAATAACAACAACCGTGAGAACAACAAGAACAACCGCAACAACCAAAACAACCGTAATAACAACAATCGATAATAATTGAAAAAGAAAACCGCCAGGATATCCTGGCGGTTTTTGTGTTCAATTACAGGAAGAATGCCCAGATGGCAGATAGCTTCCACTTTTTACTTCTTCGGCGGATTACTGCTCCTTGTTGATTCCCTCTTTGTTGTCGCAAATCCTCCATATGACGTAAAATTACTTCTCTCTCAATAAAATTCATAACGTTAAATTCTCCTCTTAGTCGGAGAAGGAACTTCAATTATCTCAGGGGCAACGGTGGCCCCAACACATCGGGTGAAGAATCCCACTCCGTTTTCTCATTGGTATTTTGTCGTTTGATTGTTTCCTTAGTAAGCCATAACTTAATCATTTGAAAATCCTCCTTTTTTTTTTCAATCTGCTCATCTGACGTGCGGTTTTCACTAACCGTCTTTTACATATTCCTTGTTCGCGATCTGCATAGTACATGCCTTTCCCATTGTAATGCACTCCTTTTTTTTATTTATGTCACACGCAATTTGCGTGGGGACACCCTCATTTTTAGACACAAAAAAGCACACGCCTTTTACATAAGCGTGTGCTCATAGGAAAAGAACGGCAATTCCTGCCATTCCAAGTGTCAATACTAATTGATTACCAAGCGGAACGGCACGAATACAATATGGAAATGGTTTTGAAAAAAATTACATTTGTCATGATAATCGTACCTCCCTTTCTTGTTTTGGTTGTTCTACCTTCTCGAGGATAGCATTTCCAATTGGTAATTGTCAATGGTTTTTATTATCTTTTCTCAAAATATTTTATTTTGTTTGACCGGTTTGATTTGCTCGTATGCTGTTGATGGCAAGTGCCCGTTGAAATAGTGTATGATGGATAGTATCCAAATGCATAAAAAGAACTTGTTTAATTAAAGGAGGGAGTTTATTTGATTACCGATACGAAACTGCAAAAAGAAGCGATGCGCGTACTTAAGCAAACGAGCAGAACCTTCTATATACCGATTAAACTTCTGAATCCTACCTTACGCTTAGCGGTGGGATCGGCTTACTTATGTATGCGAGCGATTGATGAAATTGAAGACCATGAACAACTGGATGTTCCGGTGAAGCAGCAATTGCTCGAAGCAACAGGAAAATTGTTGGAAACAGGATTTGATAACGATGTCTATCATCAACTATTGTTGCCTTACAAGGATCTTCTTCCTGAAGTAACCCTGCGTTTGAATGATTGGCTCGCTGTCTGTCCTGCAGACTATATCGATAAAGTGAAGGAATCGACGAGTATCATGGCAGTCGGCATGTCAAAATGGGTCGGGAAGGCATTCGCTGTGGAAACGAAAGAGGACTTGGATGATTATACATATTATGTGGCCGGACTCGTAGGTGTCATGTTATCGGATATTTGGAAGCAATACGATGGCACAGAAACCGATCAAGAGCTGGCTATTGGATATGGCCGCGGCTTGCAAGCGGTAAATATCTTGCGAAATCAAGAGGAAGATTCCGAACGCGGTGTAGGGTTCTTCCCTAACGGTTGGACAAGGGCAGACATGTTTGCCTATGCAGAGGCAAATTTACAAATGGCAGATGAATACATTGAGTCCATCTCTACCAAAAATATTTTGCTCTTCTGCAAAATTCCACTCGCGTTGGCGAAACGGACTCTTTCCGCCTTGCAAAGCGGTGCAGATAAAATGAAGCGAGATGAAGTTGTCTCGACAGTTGATGAGATTTTAAAAGAGTATGAGGCATAATGCTGGAATGCAGGCGACTTAAATGGAGCTTGCATTCTTTTTTTCAGTTCCCAAACATCTGGCCTCATGTCCGCATAAAATAAGGGAGATGAGATGGAGCGGGGGTGGGATTGTGAATAAAGACGGACTGTTTTACCAAGCTGGCGACGGATCAACATACGACGAAGTTCTCATAGCGAAACTTGCTTTCATCGGAAGTCTGCTGGCAACAATCGGCGATGGAATTACAACGATTTCGGCTGGAATGGCACTTGAGAATTTAGCGAACAGCAACGGAAATTCTTCAGGAAACGGGAATGGCTCTACCCGTGGAAACGACTTGGAAAAGATGCAGCAACAGCTGGATATGCTAACAAAAGAGATGGCTCACATGAAAAACTCCTACAATTCAAAAAGATGGTAATCCTCATTTCCATAAAAAAGAACGCTTCGGAACAAATTCCTAGCGTTCATTTTAAATAGCATTTTTCTGTTATTTAGGAATCATCCAAGCGTGGCCGTTGGCTTGTGAATTGAGCAATCAATTCCCGGTCCCTATTAGAATTCATTTTCTACGTTCTTTTATCTTTTGAGCAGTCATTAAAACACCTTGGTTGTCCACGTTTCCCCATTCCATACATCGGTCACAACATCCTCGTAAAAATGAGGTTCGTGCGAAATGAGCAGGACGCTTCCTTTGTATTCCTTCAGGGCGCGTTTCAACTCATCTTTTGCGTCCTGATCGAGATGGTTTGTCGGCTCATCAAGGACAAGCAGATTGGTTTCGCGGTTGATCAACTTACATAGCCGCACCTTTGCCCGTTCTCCCCCGCTTAACACCTTTACTTTGCTTTCAATATGCTTGGTCGTCAAACCGCATCTTGCAAGTGCAGCACGCACCTCATATTGCGTAAAATGAGGAAACTCCTCCCATACCTCTTCTAAACAAGTCCGATTGTTATCCGACTTGATTTCCTGCTCAAAATACCCGATATGAAGATGCTCTCCCAGTTCCACCGACCCTGAAAGTGCAGGGATTTCACCGAGGATGCTTTTGAGTAGGGATGTTTTTCCGATTCCGTTGGCGCCGGATAGGGCAATTTTCTGCCCGCGTTCCATCGTCAGATTCAAAGCACTCGATAGTGGTTCATTGTATCCGATAATCAGATCGTTTGTCTGGAACAGGAATCGACCTGGCGTCCTGGCGAGCTTGAAATCGAATTGCGGCTTCGGCTTTTCTGCATCCAATTCAATGACATCCATTTTATCCAGTTTCTTTTGGCGGGACATCGCCATGCGGCTCGTCGCTGCATTTGCTTTATTGCGGGCAACAAAATCCTTCAAGTTGGCAATTTCTTTTTGCTGCTTTTTATAAGCTGCTTCCAACTGTTGCTTTTTCATTTCATACACCTGTAAAAATTCCTCGTAGTCCCCTGGATAGCGGGTGATTTGTTGATTCTCCATATGATAAATCAGGTTAATGACACTGTTCAGGAAGGGGATGTCATGGGAAATGAGAATGAATGCATTGTCATAGTTTTGCAGATACCCACGCAGCCATTCAATATGCTCGACATCCAAATAGTTCGTCGGCTCATCCAGAAGCAAAATATCCGGTTTCTCAAGAAGCAGCTTGCCAAGCAGCACCTTCGTCCGCTGTCCGCCGCTTAAATCATGGACATCCCGTTCGAGGCCGAATTCATCCAAGCCAAGCCCGTTCGCCACTTCATCAACTTTCGAATCAATAATGTAGAAATCATGATTCGTCAGTTCATCCTGCATTTGCCCTGTCTCTTCAAGCAGCTTTTCCAATTCATCCGGCTCCACTTCGCCCATTTTAGCGAACAATGCATTCATTTCTTCTTCCACGTCGTACAAATATTGAAATGCAGTCCGCAGCACGTCACGTATGCTCATTCCCTGCTTTAACGCAGCATGCTGGTCCAAATAGCCGACGCGCACCCGCTTCGACCAACTGACCGTCCCTGCATCCGGCTCAAGCCTCCGCGTAATAATATTCATGAACGTGGATTTCCCTTCCCCATTCGCTCCGATCAACCCGATATGTTCGCCTTGCAATAAACGGAACGAGACATCGTCAAAAATAGCGCGGTCCCCGAAACCGTGGCTCATGTTTTTCACTGTTAATAAACTCATTTACGTGCACCTTTTCTTTTTTAGATTTCTCTTATTATATAAGGATTTGAGGCACAGGGATAGGGGTTATTCCTGAATCCCTTCCATGATTCGCCCAAGTGCTTCCATTGTCCGCAATACATGGACAAGAAAATTTCCGATTTCCTGCATGTGATCTTCATTGATGCGTGTATGGAAATCTGCCTCAATCGTGTAAGTAAATTCGAACGGTTCCTCACCAAGAACTGAACTGAGTGTCTGCGTGACATCGATTTCCTCCTCCCAAATCGCATACAACACTTGCCCGATCTCTTTGTAGGGAACGGCTTCCGTTTGCACCTGACTGAAAAAACGCAGAGTAAGAGAACAGCCAGGCTCTCCCCCCTTCATCTCAAGAATCTCTCCGGCTAAATCTTGGAGGGAGGTGCAGAGCACAATTTCCGCACGCAAGGCCAAAGTATCTAGCAGCATAAATTCGATTCCGAAACGACGTGATAAAATGGCGAAATCCATCTGGTCAGTCCGATTGGTTATGATAATTCTTTTTTCGATTGTATCTAAGTCGTACATACGGTTTTCAAGCGCTACTTTTATATTTTCAAATATTGTAGGATCATACATATTGGGTGCCCCTTTCCAAATCCAATTGAAGGAATTCTTTTCTAAGATTATAATAAAGGTACTATTCCGAAGCAAAGGAAGCTACATGCAAAGCGTATAGACACCGTAAATGAATGGAGGAAATGCATGAAAAAACGACTGATCTTCTTGCTCGCCTTTTGTATCATATGGGTACTGGCAGGATGTGAAAAGAAAACGACACCGGAGGAACGGCTTGAATCATATGTTGCTCTTTGGAATGATCATGATTTTACAACTATGTATGAGAAGTTTTTGACGACTGCCACGAAACAAACTTTTGACGCCGCTAATTTCGTTGATCGCCAAGAGAAGCTGATAAAAGATTTATCGATTGAAAACCTTGAGGTCACGTATGAAAAACCCGATAAAGAGATGGAATGGGATTCAGAAAAACCCGCGCCCTTCAGGATTCAAGTGAAAATGGATACAGTGGCCGGTCCTATCTCCTTCCAGAAGGAGATAGTCTTTTTTAAGGAAACACAAGACGAAGAAGTGAATTGGTTTGCTGAGTGGGATCCGTCCTTCATTTTTCCCGAGTTGGAGCTAAAGGATACAGTCGGGATCGCAACAATTGATTCAAAACGCGGAGAAATACTGGATCGCAACGATCAGCCGATTGCCATCAACGGCAAAGGTTATGAAATAGGGATTGTTCCCGGTAAGTTTGATCATTCTCGTAAAGCAGAGTTCGCCAAGTCCATTGGTGTTTCACCAGAGTTTGTCGATAAACAATTAAATCAAAGTTGGGTAAAGCCGGATTATTTCGTGCCGATTGCCAAATTGGCCAGGACGGATGCAAACGTACTGGATTCACTTCTTGCCATTCCAGGCGTCACATATCAAAAGACACCGATGCGTGAGTACCCTTATGGAGAAGCACTTGCTCACGTTTCCGGCTATATCGGTAAAATTACAGCCGAACAACTGGAAGAACGAAAGGAACAAGGATATAAAGAATCAGACCTAATCGGACGACAAGGACTGGAGAGGTTGCTGGAAAACCGCTTGCGAGGGCAAGATGGAATCCGGATTTTCATCAAGAAACCTGACCCCGGGGCAGACCCCGTTGTCATTGCTGAAACGCCAGCCACCAATGGCGAAACTATCCATGTAACGATTGATGCTGAGTTACAAAAGCTGGTGTATGATTCAATGAAAGGCGAACCCGGCACCAGTGCTGCAGTCAATCCAAAAACAGGTGAAACGCTCGCCCTCGTCAGCTCGCCCAGTTTCGATCCGGCCCATTTCATGCTCGGCATGAGTGAAGAACAATACAAACAATTGTCGGCAGATCCTCTGCAGCCATTGTTTAATCGTTTTGCTGCAGCCTATGCGCCTGGCTCCACGATGAAACCGATCTCCGCTGCAATCGGATTGGAAGCAGGAACGCTAAACCCTGCTGTAGGAATTGTCATAAACGGACGGACGTGGCAAAAAGATTCCTCGTGGGGGAATTATAAAGTGTCGCGGCTTCATCCAGAAGCGCCCAATCCAATGGACTTGAATAAAGCCCTCATTTATTCGGATAATATTTATTTTGCACAGCAGGCTTTGAAGATGGGCCGGCAATCATTTATTGACGGCTTGCACGAGTTCGGCTACGGCGAACCACTCCCGTTTGCCTTAAACTTGGCAGCATCCCAAATTTCAAATGATGGAAAAATCAGCTCGGAAGGCCAACTAGCCGACAGTTCATTCGGCCAAGGACAAATGCTGACCAACATCCTTCACCTCACTTCCATGTATGAAGTGTTTTTGACCGATGGTGTAATTTATAAACCGACGCTTTTTGCGGAAGAGGAAACAGGACAAATATGGAAACAAGGCATTATTAGCTCTGAACATGCTGCTATCATGCGGACAGGTCTGCGCAATGTCGTAGTAGACGGATTCGCGCAGGCAGCCAACATGCCAAACATCCCGCTTGCAGGCAAAACCGGCACCGCCGAATTAAAAGCAACCGGTGAAGGCAGAGGCCAAGAGAATGGATTTTTCGTGACGTACAATTCAGATAATCCAACCCTCCTCCTCGCCATGATGATTGAGCATGTTGAAGACAATAACGGCAGCGGCTACGTCGCCGCTATGGTTGCTGATGTGTTCAAGGCATACCAAGCTAGATAAGCGCATTGAAACGGCTGACCTTCTAAGTCAGTCGTTTTTTGCTGTTCTCCATCTGATTCGTAAATTTTCCCCAATCTTTCCGATTGCATTAATAAAAACAGATGGAGTCGGACGTAATTCGTCCGACTCCTCCTGTTTCATTCGTTTGTTTCCATTTTATTTAATAAAACATCCTGACATTCCGATCTGCCAATTGATGGGCCAGGCGGATTGTAGAAACCGCCAATTCTGCATAGGAAACCTCTTGCTTCGGATTAAATTGGTTGTCTTCTGCCTTCACAAGCCCTTTCGCATTTGCAATAGCTACATAACCTGCAAATTCCTTCGTAATTTGATCCTTATCGTCGAAGTTTACCTTATATAAGTCAGTATGCTCTGCTGCTTTCTCGAGCCCGAGAACTTTAACATACCAGACCGCCAATTCCTCTCTCGTTACTGGTGCATCCACATCGAATTTCGGCTGGTCCGCATTGATTAATCCAATTGATAGCGCATGTTCAATCGCTGGGTAAAGCGGATGTTTCGGATCAATGTTTTCAAACGTCTGTTTTACTTCTTCCTGCCTGCCGAAACGCCCCTCATAGAAATAAGTTAGGGAATTCATTATAATGCGAAGTGCCTCTCCTCTGGAAACGGCGGCATCCCCATTAAACGATTTTCCGTCTTTCACTTCTAAAATATTGGCACTGATCAAATAGTTCAATTCCTTCTCTGCTGTCGGATGAGAGACTGTCACTTCACTTCTCATGCCAATCTCTTTCTTCCACTCACCTGTCAACGCATCAATTGTATAATTGTATTCATTGGAGAACTTCGGAGCGTACACAAGGTCGTAATGCTTTGCGTCACCTTTCCGCATATAATTCAGCTCGACCGAAAGGCTGTCCTTGTACTTCTCCAGCGCCTGTTCTTCTCCTACCGCTTTTTCTGGATCCGGCCAATTGCTAAATTCATTATAGTCGGCTGTGAGGGAATTCAATGTTCCATCCGCATTAATTGCAACCGATATTTGGTCACCTATTACAGTAAGACCATTTTCGATTCGAGGGAACGCCAAGAAATAGGTGCCAAACATCTCTTCAAACGTTCCTTCCACTGTCGGTTTCGCATACAAGTGCAATCTTGAAGGCATAAACTCTTTTAAATATTCGATAGCCGCCTCTTGGGCTTGCTGCTCGGATATTGCATGGCTCCAATCCGGCTTTTCTTTCATCGGGTACCAGCTACGGTCGCTCACTTCACTATAATTTAAAAGATCGCCGGTTTTCTTATCAAATTCCAAACTTGAACCTGATCCGCCTCTATCTGTATAGTACATATATTGAATGCTGATTATTTCCTTGCCAAAGTAATTTTCTCGCACGTCAATCCCTTCGATTGCCAGTTTTCCATCCGAAGATGGGGCTTTTAATATCTTCTCAGCAAATTTCTTTGCCTTGTCAGAAGTTATATCTGCATCCCTAGGCGCTAAAGGCTCTGTTACAATTGGCTCTACCTTTGTTTTTTCAGGCGGAGCGTCTTTGAATCCCTTTACTGTCTCCCATTGTCCCGTTAAAGCGTGGACACTGGCTAGCCGCGGTGTATAAACTAGATCGACTGACCGTTCTTCTGTTCGGTAATCCCAATTCACTGCATACTGCAGATCGACGGCCAAATTCTCTTTGATCTGTTCCAACACTTTGTCCTTGTCCCAAATTACTTCGACTTCATCAAAGGTTTCACCCTTGGACTGATTCGAGAATTTATAGTAACCTGCCACTTCTCCATTGCCCAGCACTGTCACTTGTGCAAGTTGATCGGAGATCGGCACTTGCCCTTTCAATTGCTTGAAGGTAAAGGAATATCGGATAGGTTCTGTCAGCTTCACATTAAAGTAGTAAGGTGTCTCTTCCAGTTGATACTCTTTTTCATCCAAGAACTTCTTCACAAAGGATTTAGCAATTTCCTTTGCTTCATCATTCGTTACTTTTGGCGGGAATAATGCATCTACTTCATTCGGAGAATTATAGGAAAAACTCTCAAGTTCAAGCCCTTCGCCTACAAATCCTACACTACTCGAATACGACTTACCTCCTTTCGTCGTGTTTAGATATAATTGATAGCTAAGTCTTTCTTCTCCTAGAAAATTGTTGTTCCCGCTACTCATATAAGCTTCTCCCGTTGTCAGAAAATCCAACTCAGGAAACAATGTTTTGAACTTTGCGATCAATTCCTGCTTCGTAACAGTCTGCGCTACCGATGACGTCTCTGCAGCTTGGCCATTTGAATTTTCTTGTGCTGCCACTGCAGAAGTTAAAAGACTAAATGCCAATGCCGAAGATGATAGTGCCATGCCAAACTTTTTTAATTTCACAATAATATCCCCCTGTATTGGATGTCGTCGTAACACTCCAATTTATTTGTATGTCTTGTGATGCCTTAACATGCCTGTTTTGTGGAATAGACATTGTTTGCACAAACAAATGGCAAGGGCATCACTCCCCTGCTCCTTCTTCTAACTTGTTCGGCTCGTCGCTGCCCCGGTATCGTTGGTAAGGCAACACATTCCACGTCCGATAATCCAAGTCTTCTGCACGCAATCCCTTCGGCAGATCGTTAAGAATTCGTTTAGCCACAACTAATTCGCGTTCTGCCTCTCCTTTATCCTGATACAAAAATTCATCAGATGCTTCTTGCGGAGCCTGATTCAGCTTCTCCTCCAAATCGTTGATGACCATTTGCTGCTGGGTTTGCAGTGCATCTCTAGCTTCTGTTACCCAATCCGGCTGCAAATGACGATTCGTATCCCCTGCGTTGCTGTACTCTTCAAACACATCCCGATAAATCCGGTCGGCATTGGATCGGACATCCAAGTTGACCATTTCCAGATCGTAATTTGTCAATTCCTCTATCGTAAGCGGCGTCAAGCGTTTGCGACCGCCAAGGCGTGTGCGTTCCAGATAGAATGGGAACATACTCTTTATCGTTTTGCCAACCGGACTGATAGCGTTTTCATTTTCGTCAAGCCCTTTTGGCTGGATACCCTGGATGGCGATCCGCGCCGATTCAGGACGCACAATCTCTTTCGGCGGCATGATGCCATGGCGCAGCATTTCACGAATACCCGTCCCAGAGATGTTAATGCGATACCGATCATCGTGCGGGCACGATTGAACTGTCGCTGGTGTATCGCAGCGTGTACAATAGAAGACTTCATGGTAGAGGCGAACATCGATGCCGAGCTCTTCCGGACGAAATTGATCGAAGATGCTGTGGCTTGCATATTTGTCGTAATAATCGCCAATGCCTGCATGGTCACGACCGATTAACGCATGGGTGCAGCCATAATTCTTCATAATGAGAGCATGCAAGATCGTCTCCCGGGGACCCGCAAAAATATACGTCACACGGAGCGGCGCTAGGATGGAGCGGCCTTTTGGATAGTACGTCTCTAACACACTCCGGTACGACAACATCCGGAATTCATGACGGGTATACTCACGTTTCGCCATCTCCACAAGTGGCTGCAATAACAAGCCGTCCACTTCTTCCAGAGCATTTTTATGAATATACTCATGTCCGCGATGCAATGGATTGGCTCCTGTAATAAAACCCGCAGCCGATTTAAACTTCTTCACTTCATAAAAATCATGCCACGTATCTTTCGGCTCAAGACGAAGCTTCTCAAACGGCCCCCAATCAACCCGTTTCAATAAGCGGATCGGTCCGCCGAGTGCGACATCTCCCATTCTTCTATAGATCGCATCCACCCCTGGATGATCCCGATCCGTCGTACCAAACAGATGGGCTGCGCGGAACTCTTTATCGTACGCGAATTTGTCTTCAATCTGCAAAATGGCGATCGGTTCGTTTTCTTCATTGGCGAGTGTCACTTCATCGCCGACTGTCAGCGTTTGAATCACTTCTTGATTTCGATTGCCAATCGGTGCAAAACTGAGCGGCACCGGCCAAATTGTCCCATCCGCTAACCTTCCGTTGGTGAGAACCGCCGTATAATCGTCCTCGTTCATGAACCCCTCATTCGGTGACAGCACCCCAGTCGCTATCATCTCCAGCGTAATAACCGCTTCCAAATCGACCATAATTGTCGGCAACTGTCTTGCCTTTGCAAGCAACTCCTCCAATTCGTCCCCTGTTGCTACACGATCCACCAGCTTTCCCCCATGAGGCTGTTGCGGATATGCAGCAAACTTGTTTTCCGTAACATGTAACATTTCATCCCTCCTAATTTCCCAAATCTTGTTTCCAAAGGAAACAACCACTAATAAAATATTAACATACTTTTCTAAAAAAGAAAGGTAGTTTCAATTTTCAATTGGCATTCAATAGGAAAAGAATCTGGAAATCCTTTGTAGACAAGCGAACAGTTGATTGGACGAAACCAATCCTTAACCAGGGCCAATTTGAGCGGTTGGTTTGCAGGATGGAATGCTTCGAGCTGAGGTGATTACACTTAGATTACGAGCGCTCCAGGAACATATACGAGCTCTCCGGACAATATACGAGCGCTTCCGGAGCATATATGAGCTCTCCTAGCAGTTTACGAGCGCTTCCAAACATATACGAGCTCTCCGGGCAATATACGAGCGCTTCCCAAGCATATATGAGCTCTCTTAGCAGTTTACGAGCACTTCCGGAGCATATACGAGCTCTCCAGGCAATATACGAGCGCTTCCGGAACATATATGAGCTCTCCTAGCAATTTACGAGCGCTCCCGAAGCATATATGAGCTCTCCGGGCAATATACGAGCGTTCCCGGAACATATATGAGCACTCCTAGCAATTTACGAGCGCTCCTGAAACATATATGAGCTCTCCGGGCAATATACGAGCGTTCCCGGAACATATATGAGCACTCCTAGCAATTTACGAGCGCTCCCGAAGCATATATGAGCTCTCCGGGCAATATACGAGCGCTCCCCAGCATATTTGAGCTCTCCTAGCAATTTACGAGCGCTTCCAGAACATATACGAGCTCTCCAGGCGATATACGAGCGCTTCCCAAACATATATGAGCTCTCCGGGCAATATACGAGCGCTCCCCAGCATATACGAGCTCTTCGGGCAATATACGAGCGCTTCCCAAGAATATATGAGCTCTCCTAGCAATTTACGAGCGCTTCCCAAGCATATACGAGCGCTCCACGACCATAAATGCACACTTACGGAGGGTACAAATAGTTAGCATGTCATAGCTGAAATAAAACCATGGTTCAAAGGGATCCAGATAAACAGTGCTGGTTGCCAGCTCGATAAAGGTTTTCTGCTTTCTTGCCATAGACCGGTTGGAATTGGCTTCAGGAGTTCATGCTAACAGCAGGGCAGCCTGTTTATACAATTAAAAAAGGTTTACTTTGCACGAAACGTGTTACATAGTAAAGAAATACTTGATTGAAATGGGAGGGGTGCTCGAATGCGGGATCCAGATGGACGGGAAAAAACAACAATTTCCGCAGAAGCAGCACTGCGGGGGGAACTAAAAGGGATCCGCAAAGTTCTTCCGTTCCTTGGGCCGGCTTTCATTGCGGCAGTTGCTTATATCGATCCCGGTAATTTTGCTACCAATATTACGGCAGGGTCTACATATGGATATTTGTTATTATGGGTCATTGCAGTTTCCAATCTGCTTGCTGTTTTGATTCAATCCCTATCCGCCAAACTGGGGATTGCGACAGGAATGAATTTGGCGGAAGTGGCGAGGGAGAGGTTTCCGAAAGGTGTCTCCATTTTCCTTTGGATTCAGGCAGAACTCGTAATCATTGCGACGGATTTAGCTGAATTTATCGGTGCGGCTCTTGGACTTTATTTATTATTCGGTATACCAATGCTGCCAGCTGCTCTGATCACCGCAATTGGATCGTTCGTTATTTTAGAATTACAACGGCGGGGATATCGCACTTTGGAGGCGGTCATTGCGGGGATGCTGTTTATTGTCGTTCTCGCTTTCGCTTTCCAAACTTTTTTAGCAAAGCCAGATATGGCGGAGGTAGTGCAAGGCATCGTGACACCGCGTTTTGATGGGATTGACAGCATTCTGTTGGCTGCGGGCATTCTTGGAGCTACAGTTATGCCGCACGCAATCTATTTGCATTCTTCCTTAACGCAAAAACGAATCGTTGGCAGGAATGAAGATGAGAAAAGACGGATATTCCGGTTTGAGTTCATAGATATTATCATTGCCATGATCATCGCTGGTGCAATTAATATGAGCATGCTTATTATCGCAGCCGCCCTCTTTTTTCAAAAAGGCGGAGTGGTGGAGGACTTGGATGTCGCTTTCACACAGCTTGGCGACACAATCGGCCCGGTTGCTGCTTTATCCTTTGCCCTCGGGCTCCTGATTGCCGGGCTGTCCAGTTCATCTGTCGGAACGATGTCTGGTGATGTGGTCATGCAAGGTTTCATCAACATGAGAATTAATTTATATCTCCGGCGTGCGATTACAATGATCCCGCCGCTAGCCATTATCATGTCTGGTGTCAATGCAACTCACGCCCTGGTGTTAAGTCAAGTTATTTTATCGTTCGGAATTGCATTTGCCCTTGTTCCGCTCGTCATGTTCACTTCCAACAAACAAATTATGGGCGGCCTGGTGAATCATAAAGTTACAACGATTGCAGCTTGGGCTGTGGCAGTCGTTGTTATCTTTCTGAATTTGTTCCTGCTATATGAAACAGTCCTGTAAATTTAAAGAGATCCATCCCTAATTATGAACTTAAGGATGGATCTCTTTCTTGAAACAGCATTATTTTTTTGAAATTGACAGAGCGCCGACTTAATTCCATTTCCAGCAGCTTAATGAAATACGGATCAAGACCGATTTTCTTTGCTAAGATGTAAGCCTGCAATAAGCTGTTCACTGATAATTTCTCCATGGTATTTCTACTTACACCCTTCTTGGATGGCTGCCTTGTGTGTATCTTGTGTAAAAAGGGAGCCTGTGCGCGAAGCGCAGCTGACATCTTTCAGCATATTTCCAGATTTCCCGTTAAAAGATCGCAATGTCGCCATCTTCTTATTCTTCCTGTATAAATATGTTATCATGAAGACAATTATATGAAAAATATAAAAAAACTATGTTTTGCATTCTTTAATCATATACAAGAGGAGTGCCTATTGATTGGATATTAGACAGCTACGTTATTTCATTGCAATTGTCGAAGAAGGAAAAATTTCAGCAGCAGCAGATAGACTCCATATGTCACAGCCACCGCTAAGCCAACAATTAAAAAGTATGGAAGAGGAGCTCGGTTCCCAACTGATCATCCGGTCCGGCAAACGATTTGAAGTGACAGAAGCGGGAAAAGCCCTCTATGCTTATGCTCTTCAATTGGATCGATTAATGGAAGAGGCGGAGATGGAAGTGAAATCGGCTGGAAACGGAGTGAATGGCACATTATCATTGGGCATCAACACATTATCCTTGGCAGAATTACCAAAACTGCTTCAACAATTCCATGGCCAGTATCCAAAGGTTTATGTGAAGATTAAACAGAATGAGTCCACGCATCTTTGCAAGCTAGTAAGAGATCGAGTGGTGGAACTGGCGATTGTCCGTTTACCACTTGAAATTGATGATCTTTCTGTCATTCACCTTTTGCAGGAACCTTTCTATTTCATTACATCAGAATATGGAGATCCGCTTCCACCGAAAATATCGCTTCATGACATTCAGGAGTTTCCATTGCTTTTACCGAGTAAGGAAGGGATGGGCATCCATTACTTAATTTTGGAAGGGTTTTCCCGCTTTGAATTGAAACCGCATATCATCGGAGAATGCTCCGACATTTCGATTCTGATGGATTTGGTAGCTTCTAATTTTGGCGCTTCCATCGTTCCAGAGACAGTCTTAAAACGCCATCAAGGAAAACCGATCCGTTCTTATCGTTTAGAAGATTCCAGCAATCTATCGGCGCCTGTTGGGCTCGTTTGGCTAAAAGACCACTATCTCTCAAAAACCGCACAACATTTTATTGATTTGGTTCGAAAGGAATTTTGTTAAATGAAGACTCCTTTTTTCCTGCCGTCAAGGGACACGGGATGAAGACTTGATTTCTTTTCGAAACCGTGTTAGATTGGAAAACGGAAAAACTTGATAGCAACCGATTACGTATAATCTCAATAATATGGTTTGAGAGTCTCTACCAGGAACCTTTAAATCCTGACTACAACGGAACATTTGTGGTCAGGATTTTTTTATTTTCAGACCATTTTTGGAGGGATGTACATGGACTTCAGAGTATTCATATTAGCGGTATCTACGATAACAGTCGGCTTGGTAGAGTTGGTCGTCGGCGGCATATTGCCGGTGATCGCCGACGATTTGGGTGTTTCCATCGGCACAGCCGGACAATTGATCACCATTTTTGCTCTCGTTTACGCCATAGCGGGACCTGTCCTGTTATCCTTGACGGCCAAAATCGAGAGAAAGAAATTATATGTAATGACACTTTCTGTTTTCTTTGCCGGAAATGTCATGACCTATTTTAGTCCGACCTTTACATTCATGATGATAGCCCGGATTATTACGGCAATGAGTGCGGCTCTTGTCATCGTTCTTTCTTTGACTATTACAGCCCGTATTGCAAAACCGGAAGTCAGGGCAAAGTCATTAGGCTATATCTATATGGGGATTAGCTCCTCACTTGTGCTCGGGGTGCCACTAGGCATTCTCATTACAAATGCCTTCGGTTGGAGAACTGTTTTTTTAGGAATCGCAATCCTGTCTGTCGGATCAATCCTGCTGATCTCCACGTATCTTGAAAAGATACCGACCGGAGAAGTTCAACCGTTATCCGAGCAAATCCGGGCGCTGGCAAATAAAAAAATCGTCTTTGCCCATTTGGCAACGATGTTTATGTTGGCGGGCCATTACACCGTTTATGCCTATTTCACTCCATTTCTTGAGACAACGCTTCAGTTGAATCAGTATTGGATCAGCATTTGTTATTTTCTTTTTGGCCTGGCCGCAGTAAGCGGTGGGGCATTCGGGGGTGGACTCGCGTCGCGGCTCGGTTCTAAGAGGAGCATATTAATTATTTTAGGTACATTTGCGATCAGCTTATTTGTGCTCCCCTATTCGACATTTTCATTCCCGGTATTTCTAATCATCATGATGATTTGGGGTGCGCTTAGCTGGGCCTTGGCACCGCCGCAACAAGATTACATTATCCAAACGGATCCCGTCGCATCGGATATCCATCAAAGTTTTAATAACTCCGCTTTGCAAATCGGCATCGCACTTGGGTCGGCAATTGGCGGCATCGTTCTCGGCCATACAAATTCCGTCGTAAGCACAGCGACAGCTGGATCCGGTATTGTCGTCATTGCATTTCTCTGCGCTGTCGTTTCCTTATCCATGGCAGTGCCTTCGAAACAATTACAACCAAAGGCAAGTCAGGTCAGATACGAAAAAAGGTGAAGGTTTACACATGCCCCTTCACCTTTTTTATGTGTTTTATACGTTTTCTTTCGGCTGTTTCCAAAAAAGGACAAGTATAAGACCGAAAAACAAGAAAATCGCACCTGCGTAAAACGGGTAATCCAGATGGATGTCGAACAATTTTCCTCCCATGATAGGACCGAAGATATTTCCGATACTTGTGAACATGGAATTCATTCCTCCGACGAAACCTTGATCATTCCCGGCAATTTTAGATAAATAGGAAGTAACGGCTGGTCGAATCAAATCAAAACCTACAAAAACAATCATGGTCACAAGCAGTATACTAAAATAGGAATGGACGACTGTCATTAAGTAAACGAGCACGGCCGAAAAAAGCAGACTGACGAAAATAACCCGGATTTCACCCATATATTTCGTTAATCGATCAAATAAAGCGACTTGTGCGACCGCTCCGACAATGCCGCCCCCGGTAATAATGATGGCGATATCTTTTGGAGTGAATTGGAATTTATGGTCGACAAACAGACTAAAAATCGATTCAAAGGAAGCCAGTCCAAAAGATGATATCAATATGACCATGAATGCAATAAAATACATCGGAATAAACATTTTACGGAGTCCAGATTTATGTGGTCCAGCGATAGTTTCATGCTCCTGCCTCTTTGGTTCACGCAACATCGTCATGGAGAAAACGCCAGCAAAGCAGGCTAGTCCCGCCGCGAAGAAAAATGGCACCCGGGTCCCGAAATCAGCTAAAAACCCACCGATTCCCGGCCCGATAATAAATCCTGTCGAGATGGCCGCAGACATATACCCCAGTGCCTTCGCCCGCATTTCCGTAGTCGTAATATCTGCTATGAACGCAGTGACTGCCGGCATGATAAACGCTGCACTTACACCTCCGAGCGCCCGCGAGATAAACAGAATTGGCAGGGTTTGTCCGATACCGAATAACAACTCTGATAAGCTGAATATGAACAAGCCGATGACAATCATCCGCTTCCGGCCAAATGCATCTGCCCAACGTCCGGCGAGCGGAGACATAAGCAATTGGGCTAAAGCAAACACAGCGACCATATAACCAACGACCTCACCAGAAATATGCAGCTCATTCATCAATGTCGGCAATACTGGAATGACAAGCCCAATTCCTAGAAATGCAATGAATAAATTAATTAAAAGGATAACTAACGTCATAGTTGTTTTTTTCATAGGCGACCTCTTTAATTGTTCAAAATATGTTGTATTTACAGTTTTCTTTTTACATGCAGAGCAGTAGACAATTTATTATAGCAGTTCTGAAATCAACCGTCCCCTATCCTTTCTCGGGAAAACAAAAAGGCGTGCGGCGATACATGATTCCCCTTCAGCCAACTATTCCAAAAGTCAGTGATTTTGGTTATTGGCCGATAGAAAACCATTTAGGCTGCACGCCCACATACCATTTAGGAATTAATAGCCGCCCCACCAAAAAGCAGCGCCTACAATGATCAATAAAATGAAAAGCACCACGATTAATGCGTATCCGTTGCCGTAACCTGTTCCTCCGCTAGTTCCAGACATAACTTGAACACCTCCATAACGGTTGATGTTCATATTGTATGTGGTATGGCAATCGTCTATCGTGATAAGGACCCAAGCGACTTGATATTTCTTCCCTTGCACATCGCATGCAAAATCGGTTCAATAAAAAAGACACACATGTCGTATGCGTCCCCATGTCATTACAAGTTCCATGGTCCAACTATAAGATGACCATTTATTCGGAACTTGCATTCATAAGGTTCGCACACTGACACGTATGTCTTTCTACTAAATAATGACAGAGTGTACTGCCTCGTCCTTTATGCACGAGGAATTAATAGTACCCGCCGCCCAAGAAAGCAGCACCAACAATAATCAACAGGATAAACAAGACTACGATCAAAGCGAAACCGCTACCGTAGCCGCCTCCACCGCCTCCAGACATTCACAACACCTCCTTTGCAGGTGATAGTGATAATATATGTCGCAACTTCGATTCGGTAACTGACACTCCCCCATTTTTATTTAAAACTCAATAGGCAAAGCGGACTTCCATTAGATTCTTTCAATTCTCATGAGGAATCTTTATTGATTCGTTTGGTCTGTCCGCCCCTTATGGACGCATTTCCTCTCATATACTGATGTATACGCGAAGGAAAGAGGTGACAAAACAATGTCCTCATTTCAGCATTATCATGCAGAATGCAACCGTCATATGGGAAAAGCCGTTTTAATCGGGACAAGGGACGGACGAACCCACAGAGGCATCATTCAAGGCGTTCGCAATAACCGAGTCTACTTACAACCCCTAGGCAGCCAGCAGGGCATCGGATTCGGTTTCGGGTTCGGCTTTGGCTTTGGACGTGGTGCCGCATTTGGATTGGGTATTGCTATTGGCTCGATTGTTACATTAGCCGTGCTTCCATTTTTCTTTTGGTAACGCAATCGCCAGGATCGATCAGTCGACCTGGCGTACCTTTCTTTGGAATAGAAAGTTTTATAACGGGAAAACGTTTGAAATCCCCTCTTTTAGGCAATCCCATACATGAGCAGTTACTGATATTGAACTATATTAGGAGGCTTACTTGTGAAACGGATTGTTACTACATACCTCCATGCTTCATTGATTCTAAAAATCACCATTGCACTTGTGCTTGGAATAATCGCAGGGTTCCTTCTGGGAGACAAAGCCTCCTTACTCGTTCCGCTTGGAGATCTTCTGCTTCGCCTATTGACGTTCCTGATTATCCCTCTGATTCTCTTCACGCTCATAGTCGGGGTCAATCAAACAAATATCAATAATTTAGGGCGCATGGGGACCAAAGTGTTTGTTTACTATACACTAAGTTCTGCCATCGCCATTGTTGTTGGTCTTGTGATAGCCAGTCTGTTTCAACCTGGCCGTGGTATGGTGCTGACAGGAAACGAAACGTTTGATGTGCCTGACAATCCTGGTATCGTCAACGTGATACTCAATATTGTTCCTTCGAACATTGTAACCGCATTTACGGAAATGAATCTTCTTGGTATCATTTTCACCGCCCTGGCATTCGGCATCGCTATTTCAGCCATGCGCTCCTCCGCCAATTTGGGTGAATACGGTGACATGTTGCTGAAACTTTTTAATGCGTTGAATGAGGCCTCGATGATTATACTAAAAGCCATTCTCCAGTATGTACCGATTGGTGTGTTTGCTATTATGGCCAATACGGTTGGAAGTCAAGGACTCGATACACTCGTATCTCTGGGTGGCATGATTGGCGTTTTTTACATTGCGCTTGTCGCCCATATCGTCCTGTACATCCTGTTTCTGCTCTTGTTCGGCGTGAAGCCGCTGGATTTCTTTAAACATGCAAGAACTCCGATGCTCACTGCTTTCGTTACGCAAAGCAGTGCCGGCACGCTTCCTTTAACACTCACCGCGGCGAAAAATATGGGGATTTCCAAAAGTCTTTTTGGTTTTAGCTTGCCTTTAGGGGCAACGATCAATATGGATGGGGCAGCAATCCGAATCGCCGTCTCCACGGTCTTTGCGGCCAATGTAACCGGCCATCCTCTTAGCCTTTCCGATATGCTGATGGTTGTCTTAATCGGCACTCTTGCCTCCATTGGCACAGCGGGAGTCCCGGGTGCCGGTATAGTCATGATTGCAACTGTGTTCGTGCAACTCGGTTTGCCGATGGAGGCAGTCGCTTTGCTGACAGCCATCGATGCCCTGGTTGGCATGGGTGCTACCGCTTTAAATGTAACTGGCGATTTAGTCGGGACTCGTGCAATTGACCAACAGGAAAAAAGAAGGCAAAAAAAATCGCTCGGCCATCCATCATGATGTCGAGCGATTTTTTGTAGTTGCATATTTTATTCATACATGTTAGGATGCAAGTAAACACTTGCAACTTTAAAAGGAGAGGGTGCTGTTGTCAACGACATCGACAACAGAGCGTATACTGGAAGCAGCGATCGAGTTAGTGAGCGAAAAAGGGTATGCAGCTGCCACGACAAAATCCATAGCAGAACTTGCTGGAGTTAATGAAGTGACGATTTTCCGCCACTTCGGAAATAAACGAGGCATCTTGAAAGCAATCATCGAAAAGTTTTCGTACGGACCCATTTTGCAGAAGACCATTCAATTGGAAGTGACTTACGAATTGCAGGATGATTTGCTTCTCTTTTCAGAGGAGTATCTTCGTTATATGTTCTCTATCAAAGATTTTGTCTTGATCGGTTTCAGAGAAGCTGGTTCATTCCCAGAAATCGATGAGGAAATTGCAAATATTCCTCGTGTCATCAAAGAGGAACTCATGAAGTATTTTATGGAAATGCAGCGAAGAGAAAAGATAATGGACATTGATGTAGAACCGATAGCCATGTCATTCATTGCCCTCAATTTTGGACATTTCATCTCCGCAGCAAGGCTTGGTTCCAATGTGACGACGATCGACCTGACAGAATTATTGAGAACAAGTGTCATCATTTTTTCTAGGGGCATAACCCCCTAGAAAAAATTTTATTATATACGCAAGCAAGTACTTACATTACTAGGAGGTTATAATATGAATGCGTTACAAGCTTTATTGCGCTTAAGAGGGACCTATATCGGAGTCATGGCGGCGGTGATGTTCCAGCTAATTTTCTTTTCGGTTTGGCTGACAGCCTATAATGGTGTCCAAGACCGAACACACAACTTAGCCATCGGAATGGTAAATGAGGATATAAAAGCAGAGCTAATTGCAGAAGAGTTACAAAAGAATTTACCTGTTGAAACAAAACAATTCCATACACTGGAGGAAGCCCTGGATCAACTGAATGAAAGAGAAGTCAACATGATCATCCACATCCCCGAAAATTTCGTATCGTCTTTAGGATCGGATGCTCGGCCATCCATACAATATTGGATCAATCAGGCAAACGCCACATCAAGCAAGACGATGATGGAACAACTCTCATTTGAAGTGACCAACAAATTGAATACCGAAATTTCTTTACAGCAAAAAACAGCCGCAACTACAGCCATTGAACAACAATTGAACAAACTGCCAGTAGAACCTCCTGTTGCACAGGCGATTGGAGAGGCATTCCAAACCCTCGTTGCTTCGGTTCAATCCGAGCCACTCGATAAAGTCGTTCACAAAACGAATGCAGTTGATCAATTTTCCGCCAACCTCGTCCCGTTGATGGTCATCATTTCTTCTTTTGTCGGCGCGATGGTCATGATCATGCAAATCAACGAAGCAGCTGGAACTCTAAGCACCACTTATTCCAAATGGGGTTTATTTTTTGGAAGACAGATGATTAACCTCACTGTCGCATTCCTACTGCCTGTTCTGACTTTCGGATTAATGAAGCTGTTTGACGTGGCCTCAGAGGAATCATTCCTTGCGATCTATTTATTCCAAGGCGTCATGTTCCTAACCTTTTTACTCTTTGCTCAAGTCTTTGTCTACGTCTTCGGCAATTTCGGAATGGTCTTCAACATACTCGCCCTTTCCTTGCAGCTTGTGACTTCTGGCGTGTTAGTCGCAAGAGAATTGTTGCCAAACGGCTATCATGCCATTGCTTCCTTCTTACCTGCCACATATGGCGCAGACGGCTACTACACGATTGTCTTTGGAGGCAATGAAGGTGCACTCTTTACCAACATCGCTCCTCTCCTCCTTATAGGAGGGATAGCTCTGCTTGTCACTGCATGCGCAGTGCTTCTCCGCCGCGAGAAGAAAATCATACAGGTGAATGAATCGAGTCTTCTGATAGAACCATGATAGAAGCCCCCCTTTCCTCTTGATTGAGGTGTGGGGGCTTTTTTGAATAGCAGAGGTATGGAGTGAAGGGCGGGTCTATTTTAAGTGATCCGAAGGACAAGTGGGCAATGCAACGTCCTGTTTGAATCGGTTCCCAAGAGTTAAGAGCATTCGGCGGTGGAATATATGAGCGATTGGGACGGAGATACGAGCGGTCGGCGGCATATATGAGCAGTTGAGGCGGGTATACAAGCGGTCGGCGGCTATATGAGCGGTTGGACCAGATTTACGAGCGGTCGGCAGCATATATGAGCGGTTGAGCAGGATTTACGAGCGGTCGGCAGCATATAGGAGCAGTTGGACCAGGTTTACGAGCGGTCAGCGGCATATATGAGCGGTTGGACCAGGTTTACGAGCGGTCAGCGGCATATATGAGCGGTTGAGCAGGATTTACGAGCGGTCGGCGGCATATATGAGCGGTTGGACCAGGTTTACGAGCGGTCAGCGGCATATATGAGCAGTTGGACCAGGTTTACGAGCGGTCAGCGGCATATATGAGCGGTTGAGCAGGATTTACGAGCGGTCAGCGGCCTATATGAGCGGTTGGACCAGGTTTACGAGCGGTCAGCGGCATATATGAGCGGTTGGACCAGGTTTACGAGCGGTCAGCGGCATATATGAGCGGTTGGACCGGAGATACGAGCGGTCGGCGGAATATATGAGCGGTTGAGATGGATTTACGAGCGGTCGGCGGCAGATATGAGCAGTTGAGCCGGGTATACAAGCGGTTGGAGTAGAAATACGAGTGATTCACAGAACTCAGCGGGCGATGGGATAACCAAAATGTGCCTGTGAACACATACCTTCGAGTAAGACAACACACCTAAGATGCAGGAAAGTGTTGCATTCCCTCGAAAAAACTTTTAGTGTGTTAATGTATTAGTAATTCCCCATACTATTGGATAGTTCGACCTACTACATAGAAGGAGTGGTACGATTGGGTTCATACATACGAGTGTTTCAGGGAACGGCCTTTACTAGCAAGTCAACAAAGGAAGTAGCGGTGTGGAAGGATTGTTTATTTTGCATCGATGAAAACGGATTGATTGCCAAAATTGTTCAACCGACTGATTCGGAGTATGCCGAGTTGATAGAAGCATACGAGCGGACGGATGCATTTCAGCGTCTTGCTGAGGGAACCTACCTCTTGCCAGGGTTTGTCGATTTGCATGTGCATGCGCCTCAATGGATTCAGGCGGGCACCGCGCTGGATATCCCGCTCAGTGATTGGCTTCAGACGTACACGTTTCCGTCCGAGGCAAAGTTTGCGGACGTAGATTTTGCCAGAAGAGTGTATGAAGATGTAGTTGAGACACTGTTGGCGAACGGCACGACCACCGCCCTCTATTTTGCGACAATCCATAAAGAAGCTAGCATCGCTTTGGCAGAAATCTGTGCGAATAAAGGACAGCGCGGCCTTGTAGGAAAGGTCGTCGCTGACAATACGGAGCAGACGCCTGATTTTTACCGTGATCAAGATACCGCAACTGCACTGCAGGAAACAGAGGAATTCATTGTGGCAGTCAAGGAACTGGCGAAACAGGTCAAGCAAGGGGTTTATCCTGTCGTGACTCCTCGTTTTATTCCGAGCTGCACAGATGAAGCACTGCAAGAATTAGGCAAATTGGCTGAGAAATATGACACGCATATTCAATCTCATTGCAGTGAGAGCGATTGGGCGCACAGCTATGTGCAAGAACGTTTTGGCATGAATGATGCTAAAGCTTTGCATGGTTTCGGCCTCTTGCGTGAGAAATCGGTTATGGCCCATTCCAATTTCCTAACGGATGATGATGCCCGATTGTTCGCGAGCAATGGAAGTGCCATCGCACATTGCCCGGTATCCAATGCCTATTTTGCCAACAGCGTCCTGCCGCTTGCCCGCTTCATGGAGATGGGTGTGGAAATCGGCCTGGGCTCTGATATTTCAGGTGGTTTTTCACCAAGCCTGTATGATAATGCGCGCCAGGCTGTCATGTCATCCCGCATGTTGGAAGACGGGGTGGACACGGGGCTGCCCGCTGAGCAACGCGGTGTACCGAATTCCCGGATTACGCTGAACGAGGCTTTCTATTTAGCAACTGCCGGCGGCGGGGAAAGCCTCAGCCTGCCGATTGGCCGCTTAGAAGAAGGTTATGCATGGGATGTCCAGTTAGTTGATACGAAACAAGCAGCGGCCCGGCTTCCGCTTTATGATCCAGAGGAAAGCGACTTGGATATCTTTCAGAAGATCCTCTACTTGGCAAGGCCAGAAAATATCCGTGAAGTGTGGGTTCAAGGCGAGAAGGTTCACAGCCGGAAGTAAGAAATGAAAAAAGCGAGGAAAACTTACTTTCCTCGCTTTTTTATTTATCTTATAAACCGGAAGTCTGCCTCATAATATGCCTTCCTCCGTAGACAATTCGTTCTATTTCACCACTGGCATTTTCAACGAATTGAAGAATATCCGAATTGTCTTCAGATCCCATGAATACATTTTTCCCGATGCACCGAAGCGGACGGAAAAGACCATTGGATTCCAAGCCAAACTGTTCATCCCGGATTGCTACTTCGACATTCATCCCTTCGCCAGAGATATAAACCCCTTCGAATTTCCGGAGTTCTTGCTCCGTGACCGGCATGATATCGTACGTAAACGGGGACGCATCATAGGAACGCCCTTCTATTTTATTCAAGGCACCCAGCAATAGGTCGCCCGCTTCCACGTCGGCAACATTCGTCAAAATGACACCGGATAACTTTTTGTCCGGAATGGCACACATATAAGAGGAGACCCCTTTTAATCCGCCCCCATGACTAATTAACTTGGAGCCGAAGTAGTCTGGAATGATGCGAAGTCCATACCCGTAGCAATTTCCCGGCTCATATTCCACGTGAGGCGTCATCATCTGTTCAATGCTTTCTTTGGATAAAATCCGAACTCCTTCGACAACTCCCTCATTCAAGTACATCTCCAAATAACGGAGAATATCATGTACCGTTGATTTCAAATATCCAACGGCACGCATAGATGGAGCATCCCACCAGAGCGGCGCTTCATATACTTGGGATCCATCTTTCGTTTTCATATATAGCGTCGTTACATTGTCCAGTTTGTCCAACAGTTTCATGTCAAAGAAGCTGCGGGTCATGCCTGCCGGAATCAGTATATTTTCTTCAATAAAAGACTCATATGAACGGCCGCTTGCGCGGGCAATAATGACGCCAAGCAAACCATAGGAATCATTGGAGTAGCTGTAATAGTCACCGGGTATGCCAAGCCACTCAAATTCATCATTCGCCATGAATGCAAGCATTTCATCGTATGTTTCAATATGCGGTCCTGGATTATTCAACAAATCCAAACCATAATCCTTTGCGGACGGATCTTGCTCTATGCAGTTTTTCCGGGCATAGACATGTGTGGCGAGTGGTGGATAGCCCGCCGTATGCGTCATGAGGTGGTGAATTGTAATCTGCTCTGCTTGATTACTCGAGCCTTTCAACTCTGGTAAATAAGTGACAATCGCATCTTGAACGGCCAGCTTTCCTTCCTCTTGAAGCTTCATGATGCCTGCGCACGTGAACGATTTAGTCATCGACGCGATGCCGAACACCGTGTCCGCTGTGACGGGCAGTTGTGATGCCTCGTTCCGGAATCCGAACCCTTTATCAACAACAGGAACGTGATCTTGTCTGATACCTATCATCGCTCCTGGAACCAATTCCTTTTCACACCATTCTTTCGCATATTGCTCAATAGATGTTTCGATAATCGTCTCTTTCATATACGTTCTCCCCCATTATGATGTGATGAATGAATACATCCTTGTACCGATTTCCGCGATTGTTTCCTGTGCCTTTCGGTCATCTTCATCCTCCGAAAGAATAGTGATGGCGATGGCCTTCTTGCCGGCATACAGGATAGCCGCCTCGTGTGTGATTCCTTCCACATTCCCCGTCTTGCTGGCAACTTCCCAGTCGCTAATAGATCCGACTACCGCTGTCTGAGGCGCTGGCAATAAAGACGTAAAGCCATTGGATAGTTGTTGTTGTTTCATGATGCGTGTCATTTGGTGGCTTGCATGCAGCGATACGCACTCCCCCTTAGCCAGCAAGCGGAGGACTGTTGTCATATCCGAAGCAGTTATACAATTGGTCGCCTTTCGATCAACAGGTACAATCATTAATTTATGATGGATTTCACTCTGCCTCATGCCGATTTCACTCATGACAAATTGAATCCTCTCCAGACCCAGTAAGTCGATCAACAAATTCGTTGCCGTATTATCACTTTGAATTATCATCAAGGTGACCAAGTCATAAAGAGGCAGTTGGATGCCAGCTGTCATATGTTGCAAAACGCCGCACCCGCCCACTTGATCTTCCGCTTCCAAAATTAGCTGATCGCTTAGACGGAGTTCACCTTTCTCCGCTAGCTTGAACACGGTCACCATAATCGGAATTTTAATGAGGCTTGCTGCATAGAACTGCCTGTCTCCTAGCAAAGTGAATGTTGAGCTGCCTGTAATCTCCTCTACTGCAACAGACCAGTTCCCTTTAACATTCTCGACGCTTCTTTCAATCGCGTTCTGTAACCCTCCCATGGCCTCTCCCTCACTCTATCAATGTACTAAAGAAGCCCGCAATGTCGTGATCCCGTTTTCCAAATACCCCTTCAAACAGGTCAGCATATACACCCAGCCCTCTTTTTGGCCGAGCATTTTCGGTAGGATGTGCGGATCGTCCGGCCGGAGTCCCGCCTCTTCGACAGACACTAGAGTTGCTTGATCATCCAGCTCCTCCAGTTGGAATGTAACGACTGTCTCCTGTCCTTCTTCTCCCCATGAGAAAACAATCTGTCGAGCTTCCTCAAGTTTTTTAACATGAACTTTCCCCTCTGCGTTGTATTCTTCATATTTCCACGTGATCGTCTTTCCCGTCTCCATTTGATGAGTTCCCGAAGAAAACCAGTAAAGGGACATTTGATTCGGGTCCACAATCGCGTAAAACACGTCTTTTGCTGGTTTTTGTATTTTCATTTTCGTTCGAATTGTCGTATCCATCTCAACTCTCCTCTAGTCGTTTCCGATATGCTTTAATGCTTCTCGCCTGCTTAACGGCTTCAATGTGTTTTCTCGAACGAATGTCTTCACTGCCTGAGGGTTCGTTTTTGCATATTCCCGCAAAACCCACCCGATCGCTTTCTGAATGAAAAATTCGTGTGAGTCTGCGTGCCGGCGAATCATCTTGAACAGCAAATCCGTATCCGTTTCTCCTTTGTATTTCAACTGATGCAAAATAGCGGAACGGTTGACCCATAGATTGTCAGAATTCGCCCATTCCCACATCGTCTGTTCGCCCAGCGCCCGGTCTTTTCTCACGATATGGCCGACAATTGTCGGGGCGATGGAATCCACACTATCCCACCATGCTTTTGTTTCAATTAACTCTCGCAATATCGAATAATTGTCCGTCGTTAGATGCTTCCGCATTTTTTCGATCAAACCGATTGCAGCATATTGATACTCCCGTTCCGGCAAATGATATAACTTCCATGCTTCCGTGAACAGCTCTTCCGGCAGAGGCAAATCATAGGCTGCAAACTGCTCACGCAGCAATTCCTTCCGTAACGGGCTTTTAATTCCTAAAAAAGGAAATTGATGCTTCATATAGGCTTCCATCGGTCCCGCCAGCTCTTCATTCCGGTGCGCATCAAATTTTTCAACGATTCTTTTATGGTCCCATGGCCTTTTCATCATTTCCCTGCCTTTTCAATTCGTCGATTGATGTTCCTTCAACATTTTCTCCAGATAGGCAGCGGAATCACCTTTTGGAATACTGAGACTCTTCCACTCATCTCCTTTGACCTGCTTGCCAATGAACATGATCTGTCCCACATGAGCAGCATAATGCACCATCTGCCGCTCTATCGCGTCCAATGCGGAATGTTGCTGTCCGCGGATTCGAATGCTTTTAAGCAAATCCTCCTCCGTCAATTCAGCCAGTGCACGGAAAAATACTGTCCACCCCTGCTCCCATTCGCTCAGCAGTTCCTCCCTTGGTAAGCGGGCCTCAATGAACTCAGCCTCCCGATTCCGACTCGGCTTCTCGCCGTCTGTCCTCAGGAAGTTGGTCCATCGGGACATCATATTTCCAGCCATATGCTGGATGAGAATGGCGATGCTGTTGGATGTGTCATTAAACGTCCAATAGAAATCCTCCTCGTCCAGCTGTTGAAATACTCTTTCAGCCTGATCCTTCAACGTAGCAGACCGTTCTTGGATCACCCGTAAATATTCTGTACCGATTGACATGTTGTTTTCTCCTTCCATTTCAATCTGCATCCACCTTAGTGATAGTAGGCTCCGAATACGACAAAATATCAACAATGATCTCATGACAACCGAGCATGTAATGCACAAGTGGTTCGTTGAATAACTCTTTTGCTACACTATGTTCCTTATAAAAATAATCAAGCAAAGTAGACTGGTCGTAAATACGGAAATCATCCCCGTGGAACGTATTATAGTCATTCCAACGAGTAAAATCCTCCACTGACACCATATAGGTCACATAATAAGGAAAATCTATATGATATGTAGTGACGTTGCTTTCCGGATGAGGGTGAATTAGCAAGTCGGACACCTCACGGCTCCGATTGACGACAATCCGAAGATTGACTCCGTTTTCCGGAGCCCGCAAAGCTTGCTCAAATGAAAGAAAATACCCCGTGTCTTGCCCGAACTCTTCAAAATTCATACCCATTTTACTTCGCCCCTCCCACGTCAAAGACACTAGTCCCTCTCTAGATACTCATCCTGCAAAATCCCCATATGGCAAATATCATGCCAACCTCCATTTCGGAACAACGCTTCCCGGCTAGCCCCTTCGTGCTGAAATCCAATTTTCTCGTAAAGAGAAATTGCTTTCTTATTAAATGAAAAGACACGCAATGAAACACGATGCAGATTCATTTCTTGAAAGGCGTAATCCAATAACAAGGTCAACGCTTCCCTGCCATATCCTTTTCCATGGAATTCCTTCTCCCCGATATCAATAATGCATTCCGCATTCCGATTCTTCATATCGATATGAATCAATGAAGTAATGCCGATTGTTTGGTCGCTAAGTCGATCCACGATCATATAGCTTTTGCCATCCGTAGAACCAAGGATAACTCCATTGACAAATTCTTCTGTCTCTTGAGATGAATATAGATCGAGCGCAGGATTTGTCGAAATCATCACTTCCATATCATTTCGCCACCTATGATATGTAAGAATATCTTCCACTTCCATTTTCCGCAGTCTGACCCTCTTTGTTTGAAACATCGTCCTGCCCCTTTCTATTCCGTTCTTTTTTATGTACAATCATTCACTCTCTTTACATCAATTCGATAAAGAAGATGCCAAGTCCTGCCCCTCCGGCCAAAGGAGGGAAAAATATAAGTTTTCTATCATTTAAATCATACATAGCAAAAGGCCGAGCCTAATGGCCCAGCCCTTGCTTGTTTACACTATTTCGGGTTGTGGCTGCTCCTCACGGATAGGAATCGGATCAACGAGCGCATATCGTTCCCATGCCCTGCTCTTCCATCTGAACGCCATGGCAATCGCACGTATCCATTCATCCGTGGCGATCGCAAGCCAGATGCCGACGAGACCCATATCGAGAACAAACACAAAGAAATAACCGAGCGGCAGACTGATCATCACCATGGAGATGGCGCCCATTAGGACAGGGAACTTCGCGTCACCTGACGCCCGCAACGAGTTGATGATGACAATGTTGAACGTCCGTCCCGTTTCCAGCAGACAGGACAGCAGCAAAACGGATGCACCTAGCTGGATGATCGATTCATTATCCGTGAACAAGCGCATGAGCGGATAGCGAAGCACCATAACGACTGCCACAACAGCAATCGTAAAGAGGATTGCGCGCCGGAAAGAGGCCCAGAGTTGCCGGTATGCCTCCTCCTTATCGCCGCTGCCGACAAGACGGCCAACAATGATCGACGTGCCTAATCCGATGGCGAGCGCAAATAGATAACTGAACATCGAGATGTTCGTCGCGTATTGCCGTGCCGCAAGCGCCTCTGTTCCAAGGTACGTGACGTAATAGAGGAAAACAATCTGGCACGCCTGATACAAAATCTGTTCGAATGCGGAAGGCAAACCGATATGCAGAATTTTTCGCACGTATTCTTTTGACCATGTAATGTAATAGCGGAATTCAATACGATATTCCAATACTTGATACAGCAGCCATACAAAAACGAACAATGCGATAAGCCGGCTTCCGACTGATGAAATAGCTGCACCTTGTACACCAAGAGCCGGCATGCCGAATTTGCCGAAAATGAGTGCATAGTTCCCGACAACGTGGATGACGTTCATCCCTAACGATACGAACATCGTCTGTTTCGTAAACCCATGCACACGAATAACGGCGGCTAGGGAGTTGATGATCGCCTGAAGGAAAATTGCTCCTCCGACAATCGTCAAATACGCCTTCGCATGTGTCAGCACATCCCCTTGCAAATTCATCGCCTGCATCATATGACTCGTGAATAGAAGGAACACCCCGCTGATTCCGAGACCGACCAACAAGTTGAGTGACACCGCAAGAGCCGAAATCTTAGACGCCTCGACAAAACGACGAGAACCGAGATATTGGGCCACAACGATTGCTGCCCCATTTCCGACAACTTCCAAAACGAGAATGGCAATCTGGACGTATTGGTTTGCTGCCCCTACCCCTGACACCGCATCATCAGATAAAGCACTCAGCATGAATGTGTCAGCCAATCCCATCAACATAAACAAAAACAACTCAAGAAAAATAGGCCACGTCAGGTGAAACAAACTAAGTTTCGTCCCCGGGCCCTTGACTGCAGCAACTGCCATCTATTTCATCGCCTTCTTTACTAATCTAATTCGCAAAACAGGAATAGCTTATCATAGATAGTAGCGGATGAACATCTTTTTTGCATGTTGAAATTATATTATTTTCGTAAAGAGAAATAGGAGCAGCTTTGCTAGCCAATCCACCACAAGATACTATTGGTCATGCGTGCATTTGCTCCTAATCCAGGTTCCACTTCCAAAATCCTTCATACATACAAATAATAGTACTTCTACTTCATTGCATACCTCAATTTGTATGAACTATTTTACCCGTTCAGTAGACTTCCTAGAATCTGTATAATAGATATAGGCAAAACAAATAATCCATGAAAGAGGCGATAGATCAATTGAAAGTTCGGGAGAATATCGTAGCATTCATCTATACAAGAATTCCGGAAATCTCCTTTTTGCTATTAAAGAGAACTATGAACAGAGGTGGGTTTTGGCAACCCGTCAGCGATGCGATTGAAAATGAGGAAGAGCCTATTCAAACGGTTAAGCGGGAACTATTCGAGGAAACTGGTACTACAAATATAATGAGCATTTCTGTTTGATTTGGAATTTGTATGTGGAGCCCTTAAAAATAACAAGATGATGAAAATGAAAGACATTTGCTTCGGTGTAGAAATTCCCCAAGCTATTTCTATTCAATTATCTGATGAGCCTTCCGCGTACAAATGGTGTACATATGATGAAATGTATTCGTATATTAATCGGGAACCTAGCCGCCTGTCCTTTGAGAAGCTGGTCCAATCAATTGAATGAGCGAGTAGGAAGAATATCGTTTGTGTTCACATGCGGATGGATGACTGACTCGACGCTAAAATGGATACGGCTCCTGTTGTGCAGGAATTTATGTTGCAATAAATTAAACATGCAGAGCATTGTTTCAGGAAGTTATTAACCAAATATTATTTATATCTAAAAATAATAAAGGGAGCTGAGATTATAGTTCTAGCTCCCTTTAGTTTGAATTGGTAACAAGTCCTTAGTCGATCTTTTTAAGGAAAGTACTTGTAGCATCATGGATCTCTGTGACATGCGTTTGAAAGAATCCATGAGAGCCGTCAATCATTTGGGACTCAGCATTTTCACCAAGTCGATTCAAATGATTTTTTTGAATCTCTTCTCCATCTTTTAATTGTTTTTGAGAGACTGAGGATATTAATTTCAGTACAGGTACTTCCGAAGGGAAGACCATACTGTTTACCTCATTGATATTGTCATTTAAACTCGAAATCTGATTAATGATCGTATCGTTGACTACATGATAAGAAAATAATTTATTATCACCGATTTCTTTTTCAGTATAGCCATTTTCAACTGTTTGATCAGAAGGTAGCAATCCATTCAAAATTCGATTAAAACCGGTCTCTTGCAGTAACGTATTAAAACCATATAAGATTTTTACATTTCTAGGTTCAGTTATGTAAGTTTGTAAATTAGATTCCATACTTACTGATGGAGTTGTGTCCAGCATAATAATCGCAGAGACTTCCTCAGGATATTTTGCTGCATAGTATTCGCTGTAAATTCCGGACGCAGAATGAGGCATTAAGACATACGGTGGCTTCATATCAGCCTTAGATAATGCTGTTCTGATTTCTTCCATGTAATTTTCATTTGTTCGTGGTGTATCTATCTCGTCACTGAATCCCATTCCAAAATATTCAATCGTAACAACAGTATAGTCTTTTGAGAGTTCTCTCATTAATGGACCAAAATCTGCACTTGGCAAAGGCAACCCAAAACCCGGTAACAAAACAATGGTTTTCTCTCCCTGTCCCATTGAATAGACATGCATGTTCTGATTGTTTACTTCTACCAATTCTCCGTAAGGCGAGATCGCTTCAAGCTCATTTGAAAAGAAGGTTTTGTTGATTGCAAAACCGATTACATTCAGGCAGACAATGACTCCTAAGATCCATGCAAAAACATACAATATCTTTTTACCTTTTTTCTTTTTAATTTTACTCAATGTGATTGCTCCTTTTCTTTTTGAGGACAGATATAGAAATTTCTCTGGCTTTTCTTCTGTCTGTAAAATTTTTTTTTACCAGGTTCTTGATTTTCTCCTTTTCCTTCAATTTGTTTATTCACCCTTAATACGATTACGTTCTTCTAATCGTTCACATTAAAAAAACAAACAAAAAATCTCAGGAATTTGATCCTGAGACCTTTCGTTTAAATATTTTTCTTGCAAAGACAAGATAAACAATCAGATACGTTGGACATGTAAATAGCCCTAAAAAGCCCCATAGCCAAGCATTGTGCCCTCTCTTCCGTGCGTCCCAAAACATCCATGTGCTTTGGCAAATTAGAATGAATGCAATTATAATTAATCCCCAAAGTGGTGGTGTGCTACTTAGTTTGCTTAAGCCCATTCACTGCTGACCTTCTTTCCAGATTTTTAAAAGCTAAGGGCAGTAAGAGAACTCCCACAAGCTGAATGTAAAGGAATACAACTGGTTGCTGATAAACAACAGTCATTACAACTGAAAGCACGAATACGGCAACAGTGATAAACGCGAGAAGATCTTTCTTTTGTTTCGTTCGCATTCTTTTTTTCTCTGCTTCCACATTCTGTTGAAACCATTGCAAGTTTGGAGTTGAGACTGAATGCCATTGATCCAGTCGTTCCAAGCCATCTAGTAATTGTTTAACCGTCAACTCATCTTCATCATCCACACGATTTTTTGAATCATACTCCTTCAAGTTCAGCCAACTCCTTTCGCATCCTTTTTAGCCCATTTGAAACTCGAGACTTCACTGTTCCTTCTGCAATGCCCATCATGTTTCCAATCTCCTCATATGAATACCCGTAATAATGCTTTAACACGATTGGCATACGTATTTCTTCATTAAGTTTCGCAAGTACATCCAGTACGTCTGTCCATTCTTCGTTCCTATTGGCTACATTCCACTTCATCTTTCGGAGTGCCTGCTCCTGCTCAAACCAGGTTTTCTCCCGCTTCTTTCTACGCTGTTGATCGATGAACAGGTTTGTTGCAATTGTGATGAGCCATGAAGAAAACTTAGATTCACCATTATACAGCTGGATCTTTTCAATACACTTTATCATCGTTTCTTGCGTTAAATCCTCTGCAATTTGTGGATGAAGGGTAACTTTCATTAAATACTTTAAGAGGAATGAATAATTCATTTGCAGCAGTTTCGAAAGCGCTAATGTATCCCCTTTTTTCGCCTTTCGAATTAAATCATTTTCATCCATGAGATCTACTCCATACAATAATAATCTATATGTAATACGATTAACCGGAGCAAATCGTTCATTCTAAATAAAGTATTTCAACAAAAACATGTACTACTATAAATAGCAGCTATGTGTAATGTCGATTAAATTAATTCATATATAGTCATAAGTTCGTGCCACCAAGACGTTTTCAATGCCATTCCCAACACACAATAGGAGCAAAAGAACTTCACGATAGCATATTGCGTGAACGATATCAGAGACTCGTCATTCAAGTCGGGATACGAATAGAAATAACCGCTCCCCCTTCCTCAGCATTCCCCGCCCTAATATGACCTTTATGTTTATCGATGATTGATTTGGCTATATAGAGCCCCAGTCCCGCATGACCTTTGCGTCGATTCCCTTGATAAAAGGAGTTGAAAATCTTTGTTTCCTGTCCCGCTGAAAACCCTGAACCATTGTCCGTCCAAGTCACTCCAATTTGATCATCCGTCAATTGGACTCGGAAAGAAATGGTACCCTTCTCCGCAAATCGCAGGCTATTGGACAGCAGATTATCGAAAACCTGTGTCAGTCTGAATGGATCCGCATGAACCAGCCCCTGATTTTCTCGTACATCTTTGATATCCGAAACGAACCTTATCCCTTTTCTCCTACATAACACCTCATATTCCCCCATTTTTTCCGCAAAAAATTCTTCTGGATCAAATGAGATTTTATTGAGAGAAAACGAATCACTGTCAAGGATGGCGGTTTGATTCAAATCATGGACAAGCTTCACAGCACTTGTTATGTTCGATTTAATGATCGGGAGATAACGATCCGACCGGTCGATCCCTTTACGCTGCGCTTCTTCCAGCCCTTCCACATGGCCTTGAATGATCGTCAATGGGGTCCGAATATCGTGCGCCAGAGCCGCAATGGCATGTTTCCGCTCTTTTTGCGTGTTCCACTCCCGTTGCAGCGACTCCGATAATTCGTCTCTCATCTGTTCAAAGGCATTTGTCAATTCTCTTACTTCGGTTATCTTCCCTTCTTGTTCGAAACTGAAGTGCAAGTCCTTATTGCGTATCCGAGCAGTCGCGTCCATCAATTGCGAAAGGGGAATATTGAGTTGTCGGCTGAACCTCCTGACAAATACAAGCGTGAATAGAAGTATGTAGACGAATGGTGCTAATAAAAACGAGAATGACCAGATTCTCACAAACAAGTCTTTCGATTCATCAACTGGGGTCACTCGCAACGTGTAATACAATAACAGCATGCCTTGTAATGAATCCCCTTCTCCTAGTAATGGAATGTAAGCAACAATATATTTTCCAGGCCCATGCCCGACTGTATTTAATTTATTGAGTATCTCATCCCCCGGTACGTCTGAAGTGTCCTCTATACTGCCATATTGATAGTCTCCTGTACGATCGACAACTTTATATGACATTCCTTGTTCTGGAACAAGCTCATCCAACAATGCCTTGCCGGATTCATCCAGCCATCCCCCGTTGTTCTGTTTAATACGGTCCTTAATTGAAGGAATCATGTTCTCATAGTGATTGGCATAATTCATTTTCTTCTCGCTAATGAACAACAGCCCTCCCCATGTAACGATTGTACAGAGAAAACTCAAAAGCAAAATGACTGCAATCATTCGATGCAGTCTTGTCCGGATTGATACTGTTTTTACTGCCATTTATAACCAACTCCCCATACAGTTTGGATGAATGCACGCGTTGGCTCGATTTCCTGAAATTTTGCCCGGATCTTCTTGATATGCTCTGTTACGGTAGCATCATCTCCGCCCGCTTCAAGACCCCATACCCGTTCATAAATATGCGACCTCGAAAATACTTGCCCTCGATGCATAGCAAGAAACCAGACGATGGAAAACTGTTTGCTGGTCAACTCGACCTCAATCCCATTCAACCAAACGGAACGCCCCTCATAGTCAATCACCATACCGTCAAATTGGAGTGCTGTCCTTTCTCTATCATCCTGTTTCCGTCGTTCCCTTCGCAAATGGGCATGGACTCTCGCCTTTAATTCAGATAAACTGAACGGTTTGACAATATAATCATCTCCCCCCACGACTAATCCTTTCACCCGGTCCATCTCATCTTGGCAAGCACTGAGAAAGATGATCGGCCCCCGAATGATCGAACGGATCCGCTCGCATACTTCAAATCCGTCCATCCCCTCCATCATCACATCAAGCAGCACCAGATCCGGCTTCTTTCCAGCCTCGGCGATCGCCTCTTGCCCATTGGAAGCTGTCAAGATTGCGTAGCCTTCATCTTCCAAAGCGTCTTGGATAAAGGAGACAATTTCGGATTCGTCGTCCACAATCAATACAGTCGCTTTCGTCATCACACATCTTCCTTTTTATCAGTTCCTTTTAAGGGACCTTACTCTGTCTTATCACTCTACACTCCAATTATAACGAAAGTATAAGAGCGGGCGTTATGATTCCTTTATTCTCCATAAGTATGCTAGAGGCAATGAATGAATAGGAGGATTTAGAATGAAACGAATTAACGTACTAGATGCTTTACGGGGGTTTGCGTTGCTCGGCATTTTGCTCGTGAACATTAATTTCTTTAATGAGTCGCTAATGACGATCAATTACGGCGGGCTCCCGGTGGAAGGCTGGCTGAACAAAACAATCGACACACTTACCGTGCTGTTTGTAAATGGTAAATTCATGTTGCTCTTTGCCTTTCTTTTTGGCTATGGGGCCGTTATTTTATATCGGAACGCGGAGGCGGCCGGCAAGAAGTTCACATGGATGTTTGTGAAACGGATGCTCGCCTTGCTTCTTTTCGGCATCCTCCACGCTGTATTCCTCTGGTATGGAGATATTTTGTCAATCTACGCAATAGTCGGGTTGATCTTTTTAATGTTCGTCAAACGGCGACCAAAAACATTGCTGACCTTGTCCATCGTTTTCTCACTTCTCATTCCTGTCATCATGTCCGCTGCCATGTTACTCGGTAATCAAGCTGGCACGGAAGGGATGGAAGACTTGTATGCGATTGATCCAATGGAACTCCAACTGTTCCAACAACAGGATCAACAACTTTACGGGGCAGGCACTTACATGGAAATGACCATGAAACGAATCGTTGAATATCAATCGAGTTTTTTCAATATGGTTCTGTTTTTACCTCAAATTTTAGGAACGTTCTTATTGGGTGCTTATTTTGGAAAGCGTAAATTACTTGAAGACATTCAGTCTAAAAAGACGTTCATGGTGAAACTTGGATGGATCGGCGGCATTGCAGGTTTGGCGTTAACTGTCCCTCGATTCTTCATGGACTCGTCCAATAGTTTGCTGGACATCTTCAGCATCTTTATCGGCGCACCGTTGCTCATGCTATCGTATGTCGCCTGCTTTTCACTATTGTATACTCGCCATCCGAAATGGCTGCATCTGTTCAGTTATCCCGGAAAGATGGCCTTTACCATGTACATCCTGCAATCCATCCTTTGCGGATTCATCTTCTACAGCTACGGACTAGGTCTTTTCGGAACCATGACCTTGTGGCAAACGATGGCAACCGCATTCCTCTTATTCGGTCTGCAAATAGTTATCAGCGCCATTTGGCTCAAGCGCTTCCGAACCGGTCCACTCGAATATGTGTGGCGGGTGATGTACAAAGGAAAAAATGGAGCAAGAAGAAGTTTTCAACGAGAAGGATGATACTAAAAATGGCAAGAGGAATTGATTTCCCTTGCCGTTTTTCCTTTGTTACAAGTTGAATATGTGTCCTAGCAAATGAAATAAAGCAGGATTGCTCAGGAAACCGCCAATTGCAAAAATATAATAGAGCCGTTTCTGGGACTGAGAAATCCATTCATTTCTCTTCAGCCGATCCCCAGATAAGATGGTGTAGATCGGATACACAACAAACGAAAGAAAAAAGATCACCAAAAAAGCATCTCTTGCCCTATAAGTTACTTGTTCAATCCACAAACCCACTGACCATTGCATCGTGCAGAACAGCAGTAATATTGCCCAATAGATGATTAGTTGTTTCAAGATAATCCTCCTCTTAATCAGAGAATGATTTTTAACATCTAATTGCTTAAGTTGTTCTAACCTGATGTATATTTATAATAACGATTGTAAGCATTCAATAATTATATCAGGTCTGTCTAAGTAAATATCATGATCACTATTTTCTGCAATTACGATTCTTCCGCTTGGTGATAAATTCGATAAATCTATTTGTAACTCCCTCCACACATCTTCATATAAAACAGCCTCTTCTACTGGAATGTCTAGACCAAGGTCTATCCATGATTGCACCGCTACATCTGTATCTCTGGCAATTACTATCAGTGGAATGTTTGGGAAACTTGAGATTTCATTCATATCTTCACTGCTCAATTCCCAGTGACTAAATTCTTCAGCTTTGGTTTTGTATAGTAGCGGATTAGTTAAGAAACCTTCAAAATTTCTTAAATCACTATCAGGTAATGTTTTTCTAAACTCCTCTATATAGCCCATGTATCTTCATCTTTTTGAGAAGTAATCGTATTTCCCTCAATCATTTTATCAATTGAAATGAAGGTATTCATTACAGGTATCGGAAGATTATATAATCTATTGAAGTTAGGGGAAGTGGAATCAACTAATAGTATTCCTTTTATTTTGTCAGGAAACATTTTTGCATACTGCTGCACACACAGTCCGCCAAACGAATGACCCATCAAGAAAATCTTATCTTTTATTCCAATTTCCCTAACAAGATAAGCAAGTTCTTCTGCTATATTTCGAGTAGTTCTAACTTTAGTTGAAGCTTGACTTGTACCATATCCAGCTCGGTGATAAACAACTACTGTAAATTGTGTTTGAACCTCTTGTATTATTGAGTACCAACTATAGAAAGAGCCTCCAATACCAGTCTCTACTATTAGGAAAGCATCTCCAGTTCCAATTACCTTATATTCTAGATCTATTTTCTCCATATTGCCCCCCCACAAAAATCCCGAATAATTTTTTTGAATAACTTAGCACTTCGTGTCTAGTTCATAAACAGAAGACAAAAGCCTCTCTTTACTTGTCAGCTAATCTGCTGAAGCAAGTCATTCATCCACACTACTTCATTGATGTATTGGTATATCAAAATAATGCATGCCAGTAGATTTATTCCCGCCCACAGGTAAAATACTACTATCGTTTCATCGCTTTGGCTTGGATGATTGATTTGAACCAAGTTCAAGATGCTAAAGAGAAGGGTAGTAAAAGTCAGAACGATTACATACCATTTATGTTCTAAGTTTCCCCCCAGTATTTTTACAAGACTTGCCTTTAGTTGATTCGCATGCCCGACTTCTATTATTAGGCTTTCCTTTTTAAATAGTTGTTGTTTTGTTATCGTCATCTGATTCGGTGTATCCTCCGAAACAACGATGCCCCCAGGATAGATATCAAAGAAATATGCGAGACCTATGACTAGCAACATGAGAGTCAATACAGCCGTTAAAGCCAACTTATTCGGTTTGCCTGTTTCTCGAATGAGTTCCACCTTACGTTACCCCCTTAGACAAAATGCCGGGCTCTATTGAACCCGGCACTTCTTCTATTTTCCCCTAATCCCCAACAACATCAGGCGTTCGCTTGTTTGACTGCTACGAATTGATCGATAAAATATTGCGGATTCAATTTTTCACCCGTCGTTTTTTCGATTTTTTCATTCCACGCGTACAAGGCACCTGGCTTAAAATAATCCTCGATTAAATAACTCCCGACTTCTGGCGTGAACAGGTCGGCCGAAATATTGTTTCTGATATATGCTTCCAATTGAGATGTCGTCAATTCACCGAGCAAGTAGTTCTGGTAATAAACCGGGACGAGCGTGAAATGGATTTTCGCTGCCCAGTGCGGATAGTCCACATTTTCAGGCGGATTCACGAACTGGATGTCTTTGACGAGCTTCCACCATAATGTATTCAAGTCCTGGTCAGGGTTCTCATAAAGCTCCCGCTCAAAGTAGGAAAATGTCATGATCCAACGTCCTGCAATCAACATTTGCCGACGTAGCGATTTTTCAATGAGAGGCGTCAGATTCTCGACTTCAGCTTCCTCAATCTCCAAGAAACGATTCAGCCATTCCGGATTTTTCCCGAACCGGCCGTACAACATGGCGATCGCTTCTGTCGTTAAAATATGGGAACATGTCCGCAAAAGGAACGGCAGATTGGTATCGACATATTTAAAGTAGACAGCATGGCCGAATTCGTGCAAGGTCGTGCAAGACCAATAGTCAGACGGTACGTTGTTGCAGAGGACGCGTACATCCCCTTCGCGGTCGATATCCGTGCAGAAAGCATGTTGGTTTTTCTTGTCGCGCGGATACAGATCGCTCTTCGCCAGCATATCTGTAATATCCATGCCCATGCTTTCAAACGTCTTAATCGTCAGTTGCTCGAGATCTTTCCCCTCGTAAAATTGATCCAAGTCAAGCTCCTTCATTGGAGGCGCTTCTTGGAAGAACGGATCTGCATAATGCCACGGACGCAGTTCATCTAAGGAGATGCCGAACCGTTCTGCAAGTTCCGTGTCCATTTCCAACTTCATGTCACGGAATGGCTCATCCGACAAAGCTTTCAATTGATCAAAAATTGAAAAGACTTCATCGCGGTCCAGCTCCTGCAGAGCAAAGCTCATTTGGTGATAGTTATTATATCCGAGAGAACGCGCCACTTCATTCCGCTTTTTAACGAGCGTCAATAGCTTCTCTTCTACTTCTTTTCCAATCTGCTTGCTCGCATGCCAAGCTTCTTCGCGTTCAGCTACGTCATTGCTTTTCACTAAAATTTGGCGGACATCATTCTCGGAGACTTCTTTTTCGCCGATTGTCGCACGAAACGTATTGAAGAGTCCCACTAATTCTGTCGAGCGTTCGACCATCTCTTTCAAATCACTTTCCGCTACTTGATTTTCCTCCATGCCGTTATACAGTCCTTCAAGTTGGCGGCGCTGAGCTTCTGTCAAATCCTCTTGTTTTAAGTACGCTTTTACTTGTTCAAAACGTTTAGGATCGGCGTAGTATAGATGATAAGCTGTGGATGCTTCAACTTTTTTTTGATTCCATTCTTCCTCGCCTGTTGTTGCTGCCATCCAGGAACTCGATGTGCTAGCGATATGTAAATCTTGAATTGCTTCGTTCTGTTCTCGCAAAAACTGTTCAACCGTCATGTTCATTTCCCCTTTTTGCATAATATCTTACTTCTCCTTCTTCGCTAAAGGTTAAGAATAACCCTCTTTAAATACTTGTGATAATCTGATCAGACAAAAATAGAGCAGAAAATGTCAATTCTCCGCTTGAATCATTATAATTCCCTCATTTTAGTTTCTCTCGTATATCGCGCAAAGTAATATCGCCTTCATTTTTAAAGTCCGGCGAATAAACGCCATTGCCTCTGTGAATGTATTTTGAGTTGGGGGTGAAAAGAAAGTACTGTTCTTTCGTAAAACCTTCCGGTACCTGGGTCATCTCTGCCGGTTGTTCAAGTCTAAACAGTAAAACCTCTTCGTTTACCGTCAAAGACTCCATCTCGCTTACATGGACAAAGTTTCCTATGCGGCCGCCTATATGCCGAACTACGATCATGTCATAATCTAATTTGTTTTCCCCTAGATACTCATCTACTTGAATGACAACATCCGTGTGAAGATAATTGTATCCATGAGAACGTGCATCAACGATTCCAGAATCCACTAAATCATTCGTTTCAACCGATTCTAGAATGGCTGCCACTTTCCCTTTCAAAATGATGGTGTTGGATAAACCGATTTGCTTGTTAACATCCAAATCCTCTGTATAAAATGTTTGCTTAGTAAATAAATCATTGGTATTCACTTCAACGAATGTAGTTTGATCGCCTTCTCTTAATCTTTCTTTGTTCATCGCAACTATTAAACCTGAAACTGAAATAGCGATCAGCAAACAAAGAAAGCAAATAATAATTGTTTTCTTCCGCAATGCTTCTCCTCCTATCTATCCTCCTTATTCCCTGGGCATCTTAATGGTCTTCGGTTGTATCATCCGGTACTTATCATTGATTGGCAAATCACCACCCGATCTTTTCCGAATCAATCTAGATCTAATTTCAGTAATTGGACTCTTGATCTCACAACTCATCTGTTGATTGGAATAAAGCAATGTTTGGAGATGTGGTTGCTCCATTGTTCCAATCAATTCATCGTGTCTCCTCGCACCTCTATATTTTGATGGTTTTACAGTCAACTTCCATAGGTCTGAAATGTAAAGTATCTAAGCTGCATATTATGCTGATCAGATCGCTGTATGAGTTAAAAAAATGATAGAGGACTATATGGGGCAAACAACATATTGTTTAGGGAGAACAAAATACATATAAGTAAACCATAGCATTAAATCATTCAGAATAATAACTAAATATATAGCAACTCTCAAATATATTGGTCGCTACTATGAAACGGTATGCCTTTCGACTTCCAGTTTTAGTATAGAAAAGCTATGATAAAGATTCTAGTAGAAAGATTTAGAATGATGATCTGTTGTAGAGGACTTTCTAAATAAAGGAAAAGCAACAATGCCACCAAGAGAAAGGAGAAGTAATTCAATGAAGAGATATGTCATTCTAACAGTTGGAAAAACACATAGCGGTAAAACGACCTTTGCGAGAGACTTGGAACAGTGGGTATCCAAATCGGTCGTCATCGATCAGGACAATCATGCCGCCTTCATCAATAGATATTACTCGAAATTGCTGCCGAGGACTGGGCCGAATGTATTGAAATATACCGTCAGTCAAGCAATAGTCGATTATGCTATGCATCAGACGGATTTGCATTTGATCATCTGCAATTCAAATCGGAGCCGAACAGGACGGGAGCAGCTGTTATCCTATTTTCATAACAATGGCTTCCGGTCGATTCTCGTTAACTTCGACATGCCAGATGCCATCTTAGAGGAACGAGTAGCCAAAACGAAACGCGATACGGATATTTTCCGCAGTGCCGCTACTTTTGAGGAGGTTCTTTCCCGGCAACAGGCAGATTCCTCCAAAAGTGATATAGTACCACCGACTGATGGTGAAGCGGACCATTTGTTCACCATTCAACAGGAGAATGATGTTCCGTTTATCATTCAGGAAATTTGCAATCTACTAGAGTGAGTACATGATGTACAAGAAACAGGAGGATGTTGCAATGTCAGGATTTCACCATCTAGCACGAGGCGTTTTAGTAAGGGATAACCGTGTATTACTTGGAAGAGCGAAAGGTTACGTCAATGTATTCTTGCCTGGAGGCCATGTTGATTTTGGGGAAAGTGCAAAAGACGCGCTCATTCGTGAAATGCAGGAAGAAATGGGGGTTGCTTGTACTGTCGGTGATTTTCTAGGAATCGTGGAACATCATTGGATGAAAGGGGACGAGCTCCAATGTGAAGTGAACCAACTATTCATTATGGAATGCGATGCTCTGATGGGCAACACGTTACCCCCTGCTCTCGAACCACATCTGACTTTCTTTTGGCGCCAAGCTGAGGAGCTGGAGGATTTGGAACCCTTCCCATTACGTGCGCTGATCCAGCAATATATGAATGGTGCAAAGGACGTTTGGTGGGAGAGCACGATTTTTGATAAACAGCTGCGGACCGAGGATTATGAGGAAAGATAAAACTTCTAAAGAACAGCCATGTAGATAGCTTATTACTTTCTATAAATACTCTTAGCACACTTCTTATCCTTTTTGGAAGTGTGTTTTTTGTTGCATAAAATGACCAACCACTATACAATGAATATAAATAATTAATATTCATAGGTTCATAGAGAGGTGTAGTGAGGATGGCTAGAAAGTTTTCAGACCAAGAAAAACAAGTAATTAAACATCAATTATTCAACGAAGGAAAATTTTTATTTGAAACATATGGCCCGCAAAAAACAAATATTGGTGAACTTACGAAGAAAGTCGGGGTGGCCCAGGGTACTTTTTATCAATTTTATTCTTCAAAGGAGGAATTATATTTCGAAGTCATTGAACAAGAGGAAAAGATGATCCAAACAAAGTTGCGTAATAAGATTGAGGATTTACCTGTATTAACGAAGAAGGATTTTGAGGATTTTCTTCACACTGCGGAACAGTCGTTGAGTAATAGCCCTATTATCAAACAGCTGTATGATGAAAATATAATGGCTTGGCTCATGAGAAAAGTGCCCACAGAAAAGCTGACGACTAATACACAGCAAGATTTGGAATTTTTCTTGCCACTCATAGAACGTTGGCAATTTGCTGGCCAAATGAGGCCTCTTGCTCCCAAGATCATTATTAATATGATTCGGTCTCTCATTTTATTGGCCTTTCAACGTAACAAAATTGGAGAAGAAGTGTATGAAGAAACAATGAGCCAATTCATAACAATGATGGCAGAACACCTTGTTATTGAGGAGGAGAACAAGTGATTACCGTTAATAATTTGGAATTTACCTATCCGAAGTCAACTTCACAGACGATTAGAGGAATCACGTTTTCTATTCATCCAGGAGAAATTTTTGGCTTTCTAGGCCCCTCTGGCGCTGGGAAGAGTACGTTGCAAAATATTCTCATTGGCATGTTGAAAGGCTATAGAGGCGACGTTTATATAGGTGAACAGGAGCTACGGACCATTCATCGGGATTTTTTCAAAAACATTGGTGTTGCCTTTGAATTTCCTAACTTTTATTCTAAATTTACTGTTTTAGAAAATCTACATTTCTTCGGTTCGTTGTACTCAAAACAATTAAAAGATCCTTTCTCATTACTTGCTATGGTTGGCTTGGAGGATCACCTGCATACTCGGTTTTCGTATTTATCAAAAGGAATGAAAATGCGTTTGAATTTTTGCCGTGCTTTATTACACGATCCTTCAATATTATTTCTCGATGAACCGACTTCCGGTTTGGATCCCAGAAACAAAGAAGTAATGAAAGAAATGATTCGAAAGCAACAAGAGGAAGGGAAAACGATTATATTGACCACACATGACATGCAGGTCGCGGATGATTTGTGTAATCGAGTGGCATTTATTGTGGATGGGCAAATTAAGCTAATCGACACTCCTAGAAACTTGAAATTGCAGTACGGCAAGCGAATTGTGCGTATAGAGTATAGAGACAATGCCACGTTAACCAATTGGGACTTTGATTTACAAAGGATTGGTTCCGATCCTGCATTTCTGAATTTGATTCAAAAGAAGGAAATAGAAACAATCCATTCTCAAGAGACCACTTTGGGTAAAGTTTTCATTGATGTAACAGGAACGGCATTGATATGAAACTGCTGAATTTATTGGTAAATGACATGAAGTTTCACTTGCGCCATGGTTTCTATATAGCCTATATCGTTTTAACAGCGATGCTTCTAGGGATTCTTTCTCTTTTTCCAGAAATCATTAAAGAACAGGCAGCCATTATTCTCACAATTACAGAAATTGGTTCGTTCGGTTCTACTTTCATTGCAGCTACGATCATTTTGGAAAAAGAACAAAAACTATACGATACGCTATTCATTACTCCACTCTCCATTCATTCTTTTATACAAGCAAAAGTGATGGCGTTATCCATTCCGGCTTTGCTCAGTGGAATGATTCTATTCGCAAATTCCTTTGGTGTTAGAGCAATTACACCTGAATTCATTATTGGAGTCATGTTAACTTCTATACTTTTTAGTTTACTCGGTTTCGCTTTAGCCACTCGGTGCGATAGCATCAATGGTTTTATCCTCCTAGCTGCACCTTTTGGTCTTCTATTCGTAGGATTGCCGCTCGTTCATGACTTACGCCTGTTGCAAGTTCCATTCAACTCCTATCTTCCAACGCAAGGTGCGATTCAATTAATTCGGGCAAGTTTTGAGGAAGCGCATTGGAAAGATAGTCTTCGTTCAATTTTTTCGCTTTCTGTCTGGATTGCTCTATTTTATATATGGGCGAAACGTTGGTTTTCTAATACTATCGTTTGGAAGGGGGATTCCAGATGATTAAAAAAGTTGCCTCCCTGGCTCATTCAGATCTTAAAAACATACGTACTGACCCTATGCTGTTATTAGCTTTCATTGGTCCACTCATTTTAATTGTCGTATACCACACGGGCATTCCAGTTGGCTTGTCGATGCTTACATCACAGTTCAATGTAGATATGAGGCTCTATGAAAAACTGTCATTTTTAGTTTTTCTCTTCATGCTTCCGTTGATAACTGGAATGTTAGGTGGATTTTTGATGTTGGAGGAGAAGGAATCACAGTTGATCACCTATTACTCCATCACTCCGTTAGGTCATAAGGGATATGTATTGTTCCGATTGACGGTCCCATTTCTCATCACCTTCATTTCTGTTCTTTTGTTTATGAAGTTTTCCCACTTCTCATCGATGCCGATAATATGGTTTGTCTTCACCGCAATTATCACCTCGATGTTAGCTCCACTCATTTCATTAGGTTTGGCATCGTTTGCCACGACACGTGTGGATGGTTTTGCCTTAAGTAAAATGTCCAGCCTTTTAATTGTTTCCCCATTTATCATATTTCTTGTTCCATCAGGCATGCAATGGATCGGAGGTGTGCTGCCGACATTTTGGATAACAAAGCTATTCCAAAGCGCTTGGAGCAATCCTTCCGAATTTATCGTTCATCTAGTTGTTTCAATATGCGTCCATCTCATCGTGTTGCTTTTTTTATACAGAAGATTTTCGAGACAGATAGCTTAAGAAATTAAAAAACTAGAAATGATTTACATGACAACATAATTCATATATGATAGACGACAATACGAAACGTAATGAAGAGGAGAGTACATGCATCTATCCTTCACAGAGAGCCTCGGCGGGTGGGAAGAGGTAAGGAGGATGTATGGAAACAAGTCTCTGAGCGGCATATGGGAACCAGCAAAGGGGATCATGTGACGGGAACTCCCGTTATAGAGGAAGGGTATAGGTTTTGTACCTGAAGAGGGTAAGTATGACGGCATATTTGCTAAATAGGGGTGGCACCACGGCTGCAAACTCGTCCCCAAGACATTTTGTCTTGGAGACGGGTTTTTTATTTTGCCAAAAATTTAAGGGGGATGATTGTTTTGATGAAAGAAATTAAGCATTGGAAGGAGCCTTCTTTGTTACTTTCGGGAATTGGAATTGCCACAATCGGAGAATGGATTTATTTCATTTCTTTCAATTTGATCATTTTTTCGATGACGGGTTCTGCACTGGCTGTCACTATTTTATACATCTTGAAGCCGCTTGCCTCCCTATTCACGAATGTATGGGCAGGGACCTTAGTGGATCAGGTGAATAAGCGACGATTGATGGTGACACTCGACCTTTTTCGCGCCTGTCTCATTGCACTCTTACCGTGGCTGTCATCCCTTCCGCTCATTTACGCAGTCGTTTTCGTGATCAACATTGCAAGCGCCATATTTAGCCCAACTTCTATGACCTATATTACAAAATTAATTCCTGAAGAAAGAAGAAAAAGGTTCAACTCTTTTTATAGTTTAATCACATCGGGCGCCTTCCTGATCGGCCCGGCTGTCGCAGGATTGCTGTTTATGGTGAGTACACCAATCATAGCCGTCTATGTGAATGCAGTCGCTCTGCTTGTTTCCGCACTCATCACCATGCGGTTGCCGGATGTGGATGACCATACCGCGTCTATGGAACGATTGTCTTATCATATGGTGAAGAACGATTGGATGCATGTGATCCGTTTTAGCCGAAAATCCCCTTATATCGTTTTGATTTATACACTTTTTACGTCAGTCATGATCGTTGCGGCCAGTGCGGTGGACTCATTGGAAGCATCCTTCGCGAAGGAAGTGCTTTTACTAACTGACAGTGAATATGGATTTCTCGTTTCCATCGCTGGAGGCGGCATTGTAGGCGGTGCGTTGCTGAATTCACTGCTCGTCCAAAAAACGAGAACGCCTTATTTGATTGGCTTCGGTTCGCTGCTCGTTTCTACCGGCTATCTCATGTACGCCTTTTCGGCATCATTATCGATGGCAGCAATCGGCTTTTTCTTCCTTGCCTTTTTTATCGCGTTTGCTAATACAGGATTTCTGACTTTTTATCAACATAATATTCCCACCCACTTGTTGGGCCGGGTCATTAGCTTTTATCAATTCGCTCAATCGATCCTCACTATGGTATTGACGGGATTGCTCGGGATGTTGGCAGAATTCGCTTCCATTCAAATCGCTGTCATTTCGGGGGTCCTAATCATGTTTGTCCTATCCATTGTTCTGTGCGGCTATTCACTATTGCCATCCAAAAAGGTTTATTACAAAATGGATACCTATTGACGAAATCAGAACTATCATGCTATGAATAGACTAGTTTGACTAGGTAAATTTGAAAGGATTTGACAGAGTGATAGATATTGCAATACGCCCGACTCCCGAACAACTACAGGCGTGGATTGAGGCATACGTTCCCGAAAAGGATCTGTTTTTCCTTGAAGCAGAGGACATTTCCGTTCTACAAGATACTCTTACAGGCACTCTCGTTTTTCCGAGGAATGAATTCTTTTCCCATTCCTCCTATAATGGAATCCAAATGGTGAACAGCTATACATACTGGACAATTTCGAAGCATGCTGGTTTTGTCATGGTCGCTCCACCTAACTGGGTCACAACTTTGGACCCGGCGAAAAGAGATGTTCTTTTCAAACGACAAGTTGAATTAGGAAGAGGATTGACCGGTCCGCTGTCGCACTTCTCAGATCTTGGTGCACTTCCACAAGAGTATGTAATCGAAGTGAATGGCAAACAACATGTTATTATGCAACGAGCATTATGGGGAACTTTGTCAAATGAAGCAAGAGAAGACTTGTTATGCACGATTGCGCAGCAATATGATGCATGGGATGCGAAGCCGATTCCTAGCATGTTACCTGTTCACCTGACTCCTTACGCCAATACGTTTGCTGCTACTTCCGGGGCTAATTGCTTGGCAGCTACTTTATTCGCAATTAGCACGGAACCCGAATCCGAAGAATGGATCATCAACGAGTGGGTCCATAACCATACATTTGCTGAGCAACTGAAAATTGCCTCTTTCGTGAAAACGGAAGACCGCTTCGAAGGTGGCGATGTAGTCGCCTGGGTAAATGAGGAGGGCATAATTCAGCATGCGGCTTATTGCATAGAGGGCAGTTTGTTTTTCAACAAAAATGGTCAGACCTTTTTCAATCCGTGGAAAATTGTCGAATGGACTGAATTAGAAAATAATTGGAGTAGATATACTCCCCAGGTCTACCGGAAAATGTAGAGGTGCAGGGCGACTTCGCCCTGCACCTCGATTTATTTCAACAGAACTATTCATTTTGAACTCTCTTGTTTGTCCTACCCTCGTGTTTACCACCGACTTTCGGACAGTTACCACCGTCTCTGAACACTTTACCACCGACTCGGGCATTTATCACCGACTCTCGGGGGCTTACCACCGGCTCTCGACACTTTACCACCGACTCCAAATGCATGCAGTGGAATCTCTCGCCTCTTACTATTTATTACCACCAAGTTCCCCTTTTCTTTCCATCTAACCAGTTGTAAGATAGAAATAACTTCCTTGAAGGGGCTTTAGCATGAATCCAGACATCTTTAGTTATCTCGTCATTACTTCTATCTCCGGCGTTTTATCATTATTTCTTGCTATCTATGCGTTTTCCAAACGAAATGCTTTCTCAAGCAGCTCGATCTTCATCTGGATGTCCCTCTTCTCTGTCATCTATATTTTCGGACATGCATTTGAATTGACGAGCAGCAATCTTGCCGAAAGCATATTTTGGTTGAAGGTCCAATATGTCGGGATGCCTTTCATTTCACCACTCGCCTTGCTGCTGTCCTTGCGGTTTGCAGGAGTGGAGCGTATGCGGCGGCCGCGCTACTTTATGCCATTGTTGCTGCTTCCGGCATTGACAAGCATATTTTGTTTGACGAATGAATGGCATCATTTTATGTACCGGGATATTTATTTGCGGCCGAATGAATCGCAGCCTTTGATTGATATGACCCCCGGCCCCTGGTACATCGTTCATGGCAGTTTCACGTTCGGCTGTCTCCTGTTTGGCGCCGTTATTCTCATCCGTTATTGGGCGAAGACAAGGGCGAGATACTGGAAACAGATTCTCACGATGATCGCCGGATTGATCATTCCAATGGTGGCATCGTTTTTATATTTGATGGGACTTTCCCCTCACGGCATGGATCCTGTCCCAATTGTCATGTGCTTTACTTCAGCATTGTATTTAATAGCGATCTTATCCACAACCTTGTTTGTTGCGCCTATCGCAAGAGACCGTATTTTTGAAAGCATGCGGGATGGTGTATTGGTCATTGATTCGACAAACCGGCTCGTGGACTATAATCAAGCGGCACTTGCCACGTTGACTACCCTACAAACATCTTCAATCGGTAAAGATATTGTTGATATTTGGGACACGAATACGCTTGGTCCGATTCCTTTCCATACAGAAAGTGAGACGCCAGAAACGAATGGTCATTATTATCGAATTTGTCCCACTCCCGTCTTGGATCGCAAAGGCCAACAAATCGGGCTAGCTATCGTGATCATCGACACGACGAAGCAGAAAATGTTGGAAAAACGATTAACCCAGCTTGCCTATACGGATGGAATGACACAAATCTCCAACCGCTCCTCTTTAATGTATCACAGCGAGAAAGCATTAAAACATGCACTCTTACAAAACCATCCACTTTCCTTGCTATTATTTGATATTGACCTTTTCAAGGGAATTAATGATCAATACGGCCATGCAGTGGGAGACGAGGCAATCCGGCATGTCGTGTCGATTGCCGAACGCCATGTTCGGCCAACAGATATTTTTGGGAGGTACGGAGGAGAGGAGTTTGTTATCTGCTTGCCGACTATGCCTCTTGTAGAAGCGTCTCAGGTGGCGGAACAAATTCGGAAAGATATTGAGCAGAACCCACTTCGATTTAAGGAATTTGAATTGCAGATTACCGCCAGCTTCGGCGTCTCCAGCTTCCATGAGAAGGCTCAATCCATTGATGCCTTATTAAACGAAGCAGATCAAGCTTTATATGCGTCAAAAGCTGCCGGGCGGAACATCGTTCATGTGGCGCATCAAAATAATTTGGTTCCATTCCGACTGACTAGAGGTGATGACAAATAATATTAAAACGCTTGGCCTTGAAGTGCACCCCAAAAGTTAGAGTCAAAAACTAACTTTTGGGGTGTTTTCTTATGGCTAAATATAGCGATGAGTTTAAGGTGATGATTGTCCG
>JACHLS010000018.1 GCA_014204635.1 Sporosarcina luteola
TTCAGCGCCGATGGTAGTAGGGGGCTTCCCCCTGTGAGAGTAGGACGTCGCCGGGCAAAGGCCATCCCCTGTGTGGGGATGGTTTTTTTGTGTTTGAATCTAACAGATACCGCAAGGTATCCTAAGGAATCTTGTAAGAAACACGTATATGAGAGAAGGCGTATCCGATGGTTAGTAAAGCGGCAAAGCCGCTTCCCTGATGAGAGTAGGACGTCGCCAGGCAAAAGGCCATCCCCTGTGGGGGATGGTTTTTTTGTGTTCTACAATTGAGAGTAGATCGATGCTTGGTCTGCCAGAATACAGTTCATCACGAACCAAGCTGTTATTATTTGATGGTTAGAGTTTTTGCAAAGGTCTCCCTAGGGTGATAAAGGGATTCCTATTAGCAGTCGACATCTTTTCTTGTTTATTGGAATTTCCTTTACCTTTCAGTTTGTCTTCAAAAGTTTCACAGATTTAATTGCTAACCTAAGCTTTTTCGTTCATCATTACAGGTAGAGTGGAAAATGAGAAAAAGGAAGATGGTCATTGAAGAGTGTTTCGCTGGTGCTACTTACTTCGGTAAGACTTGCAACTATATTAATTTTATGTGTCCATTACATTCCACCTGAAGAAGAGTGGTGGATGGGTCGGTTTATCTATATACCGGTAGCGCTCGTTTTATTTGTGGCAAGTCATTTTATCCAAATGGGAACTTCGCGTATGACTGTAAAAGTGATTTGTTCCTGTACAGATTTTTTATTGGCATTCGGATTTGGGTTACTGTATCCGGATAACGGCTATTTTTATCTCATCTTTTTTGGTGTAATAGCGACTACTATTTTTATTGCGTTTGATGGAACAACGATTGTTAAGATATTTCCAGTTGTCTTATTAATTGCTTGGTCGATTGTCAGCTATAGGCAGATTGCTTTAGAGGTATTTTTTATTACCCCGAATCTGATCAACCTGACGTTTGTTGTGTATTGTGCTTTGGTTGGGAGCTTAATCCGCCGCATTCAATTAGCAAAGGAAACCATTGCTATGCAATATGATCAATTGAATGAGACGCATACTGCACTTCAGGAGGCTCATGGGCAGTTGGAGCAATATGCAAATCAGGTAGAAGAGTTGACCGTTATTCGAGAACGAAATGAGATTGCAAGGGAAATTCATGACACGGTCGGTCATAAAATGACAGCGCTGATCGTTCAGTTGCAGTTGGCCAATGAAATGGCAGTCAGTGATCCTGAAAAAACAAAAGCAATCATTGGGACGTGTGAGCAGTTGGCAAGAGATTCGCTGCATGAAGTCCGGTTATCTGTCCGAACTTTGAAAGAGGATCATTTGCAAGTGTCCTTTCTCGATGTCTTAAAGGATCTAATGAAAGATTTTGCAGAGTCGGCTCAGATTCAAACTCAATTAGATGTGCAAGGCGATTTGTCGTCCATCCCCCTTTTCTTGCAGCCGATTTTGAAAAGGATTGTCCAAGAGTCGTTGACGAACGCTAAACGGCATGGGGATGCTGATAAATGTAAGGTACTTATCTGGGTGGAAACAGAAGAATTACGATTAAAGATCCGGGATGACGGCAAGGGGGCAGGTCAAGTGATACCCAGCTTTGGTTTATTGAATATGAAAGAACGGGTCGTCGAGCATGGTGGCGTGTTGCAGATAGAGAGTGAGGAGGGAAAAGGGTTCACCATCCATGTTTCCTTTCCTTTACATCGAATGAGATGGTCATCGACAGGAGTGATTGCATGATAAACGTATTGATCGTAGATGATCAGCCTCTAATCCGGGAAGGGTTAAGTTCATTGCTAAATCTGCAAGAAGATATTCATATTGCAGGCACGGCGGTGGAAGGCGCCGATGCTTTGGTTCAGGCATCGCGACTGGAGCCGGATATTGTCTTGATGGACATTCGGATGCCGGGCGTTAATGGAGTAGAAGGAACCAAGCTTCTTCGAGAAAAGATGCCGCATATCAAGGTCTTGATCCTGACTACGTTTAATGATAGTGAATTGATTTTTGATGCGTTGGAAGAAGGAGCGAGCGGGTATTTATTGAAAGACATGCCGACCGAAACGATTGCAAAAGCGATTAGCACCGTATACCATGGGGGTGTCGTGTTGCCAAAGGATTTCACAGCCCATCTCCTAGCGGAAGGACGGACCAAGCAAACGGAGAGATTAGCAACGGGAGCTTCCGAACCCCCTCAAGGCCTTTCCGAGCTGACGATCCGCGAGCAGGAAGTATTGCAGTATTTGGGGAAAGGATTGAATAATAAAGAAGTGGCGGAAGGTTTATTCATTACAGAGGGTACGGTAAAAAACCATGTGTCGAATATCATCCATAAATTAGGACTCCGCGATCGCACGCAAGCGGCCATTTTTGCAGTCCGCTACGGCATCACTACTTTTTAAACATGACATTACGCATACGCGACTATGAAAAACGGCATAGCTATGCCGTTTTTTTTATGCACAGAAATCTATCGCAAGCTAGATGGTACTATCCTCTTTTTCTCTTATGATAGACAGTGAAGAAGGAGGTATTTGCATGTTAACGATGACCCAGGTAAAGAAGTGCTATGGTGATCAGGAAGTAGTGAAGGGAGTTACTTTGCATGTTGGAAGAGGCGAAGCGTTTGGCTTACTTGGTCCGAATGGTGCAGGAAAATCGACTACTATATCCATGATCTGCGGACTTGTTCCATACGATGAGGGTGACATTCAGGTGGATGGTTTGTCGGTGAACCGCTCCCCTTATGAGATAAAAAAGAAAATAGGTGTCGTACCGCAGGATATTGCCCTGTACCCAACCTTGTCGGCATTAGATAATTTATTATTTTGGGGGAAGATGTATGGCTTAAAAGGAGCGGAGGCCAAGAACCGTGCATTAGAAGTATTGGAGACGGTAGGACTTGCGGAACGGGGAAAAGATCGAATTGAGACGTTTTCAGGCGGTATGAAGCGCCGCATCAATATCGGGGCTGCATTACTCCATCGTCCCGAACTTTTAATTATGGATGAGCCGACAGTCGGCATTGATCCGCAATCGCGCCATCATATTTTAGAGACGGTCAAGAACTTGAATGAACAGGGGATGACTATCATCTATACCAGCCATTACATGGAAGAGGTTGAATTTCTCTGTAAACGAATCGCCATTATGGATCATGGGCAAGTGATTGCCAGCGGATCGACGCAGGAGCTATGCAAACGATTGGCAGGGGGCAATCAGCTGCTGCTGGATGTAGAGGAAGCAGGACCTGCGTTTGTAGATAAATTAAAACAGCTGGAGGGCGTTGAGAAGGTGGTTAGCCCTCAACAGTCAGAGATCCATTTATACGTCAAACAAGGGCAGGATATGATGGCTTCCATTGTGTCAATCGCTTCCGAGGAAGCTGTAAAAATTCGTCAAATTAAGCTGAAAGAAGCGGATCTAGAAACGCTGTTTTTACAGATGACAGGTCGCTCTTTGCGAGATTAGGAGCGGTTAATTATGAAAAAGATGATCTTAATTGCCCGCAAAGATATTGCCATCCAGCTGAAAGATCGAAAAGCGTTCTTGCTTCTACTGCTGATGCCTTTTTTGTTAACTGCCATATTAGGTTTTGCTTTAAAGGGAGTAATGGAAGGGGAAACGATTCCTGCCGAGGTGATTGGCGTATACGTGGAGAAAGGCGATCCTCTGGGAGAAGAGTTCGTGGAAAACTATTTGCAACAGGATTGGCTGACAGTGAAACGGGCCATACATGAAGCAGAATTGGAAGATTGGGTTGCTCGAAAAGAAATTGACGCAGGGATTGTGCTGCCAACAGAGTGGGAAGAGCAGAGAAAATCGGCAAAAATTTTGGCGGTGGCTGGAAAAGAATCTAGCGCCCTTTTTACCCAACAGCTGACGGATTCCTTTTCGCAAACATTTTGGACCATGTCCCAATCGACCCAAACGATCATGACAAACCTTGCTTTAGCTGCTTCCGCTCAGGGGGCAGCCATTCAACCGGATAAAATCCAAGCTGAGCTGCTGATGGAAATGAAGCAAGCAGCCGAGCGAAAGGGACAATATATTGAGGTTACATCAATCGGTGAACGGGAGGTATCCTCGATGCAATACTATGCTGCTGCGATGGCGGCGATGTTCCTTCTCTTCAATGCAGTTCGGGGAGGGAAATCTCTTCATCAAGAGCAACAATCAGTCACCTTGGATCGACTCCGCATGACGCCCACACGAGTAGAATTCATTTTAGGGGGCAAGTTTTTAGGGACCTGGTGTTTGGCTTTTGGCCAATTCCTTGTCTTCATGGGGGCCACGCGTTATCTCTTAGAAGTGGATTGGGGAGAGAGTGCACTTCAAACTTTATGTATCGGGCTTGCTTACAGCTTTGCCGTGTCAGGCTTAGCCGTTCTCGTAGCCGCATTTTCCGCCAATGAAAAGACGGCCGATTTGGCAGGTGGAATCATGGTGCAAGTACTGGCACTGTTGGGAGGTTCCATGTTGCCACTATCCGCGTTTCCAGAAGTTATGAGAAAAGTGGCCCTCGTCCTGCCGAATTCATGGGCATTGACTAGTTTTACCTCGATTATGACCGGTACGACGTGGGCCTCTTTAGGGGCAGCTGCTCTAGTGTTGGTTGCAATCGGTGCCGCATCTATTGTCGTAGGGACGGCTCGAATGCGGGGAATTGCACTATCGGGAGGAAAATGAAGTGAGAAGAATAGTTGCTATTTGTTTATTGGAAATAAAGCGTACGTTTACAAGACCATCATCTTATATTCTAATGTTAGCCATGCCATTGATGTTCACCTTGCTTTTTGGCAATTTATTCGGGAATCAAGCTGAATCGGCAATTCATGTTGCCCTCGTTGATGAGGATGGGTCGGTATTTTCAAAGAATTTTATTGATCAGTTAGGCAACCAAACTTACGTAACATATGAAGTGGTTGACGGGAAGGGTGCGGAAGAATTGATCCGACTGCAGGAAGTGCAAGGTATCCTGACAATCAAGAATGGTTTCCTTGGTCTCCTTGAAAATAAAACCCCGGCGATATCGTTCCAGCACCCACCTGGCTCGACAACAGCTCCGATGCTGGAACAGTTGTTCAATCAGGCAATCAGGAGTGCCGACCTCCGAATTGCAGCAGCTCAAATAGGTGCCTCTTATGAAAGCAAGGATTGGGAGACCGTTTACGAACAGCTGATTCATGCGGATGAGGAAATCCGTGGGATAAGTGAAATCTATTCCAACGATGCCAAGGTGGAAAGCTGGAATAAGATGTCCTATAGCTCGGCTGGTTTTTCCATCATGTTTGTTATGATTGTCATGCTTTTTGCCACAGGTGCATTAATAGAAGCTAGAAACATGGGCATTTGGTCGAGACTATTAACAACCCCGGCCACGCGCATTCAATTGACGCTGGGCTATGTTCTATCCTTTTTTCTCATCGGATTTGTGCAGTTTTCGTTGCTTATCTTGCTGACATCCGTTTTATTTGGCGTACAATGGGGAGACCCGGTCGGCTTGCTAGTACTCGTGACAACGTTACTGCTTTGTGTTGTCGGTCTGGGAATGGCGATTGCCACCATCGTGAAAACCTCAGAGCAGCAAAGTGCTGTCGGTATGCTTCTTATCATCTCGACCAGTATGCTGGGCGGCGTCTATTGGCCCCTAAACATTGTTCCGGAATTCATGCAAAAAATAGCCAACTTTGTTCCGCAATCCTGGGCGATAGAAGGCTTCAAATCTTTGGTCGATGGAGCAACTGTGGGAGACATTATGATGCCGATACTGGTTTTGCTTAGCTTTGCAATTGTTTTTCTATTCATCGGATTATCGAGAGTACGGTACCAATAAAACAGCAAGCGGCGAGGGGATCCATTCGGACTTCCCCCGCTGTTTTTATTTGATCGTTTGTCCCGTCCGCCTTTTTACACTTCTTCCTTCTTGCTTTATAATGAATACAAAGGAAGTGTAATGGTATTGATGCGCGACATGAATCGCCCTGTTATTCAGGCATTGGATGAATTTAAAAAACGGCAACCGATTTCGTTTCACGTACCGGGCCATAAGAACGGGCTATTGTCTACACTGCCCGAAGAGATCCGCTCTGCATTATCGTATGACGTTACCGAACTCAGCGGGCTGGATGATTTACATGAGCCGGCTGGCATGCTGCAAGATGCCGAACAGCGGCTGTCCGATTTGTATCAATCCGACCGAAGCTTTTTCCTAGTCAATGGATCCACAGTCGGTAATTTGGCGATGATGTTTGCAGTATGTTCTCCTGGGGACACAGTAATCGTGCAACGGAATGCCCATAAATCGATATTCCATGCAATTGAACTGACGGGAGCCCGTCCCGTGTTCATTACCCCTGACTGGGATGAGGAAACGCAAACAATTGGGACAGTGCATGCTCTGCAAATAAAAAAAGCGATTGAGGCGGCACCTGACGCAAAAGCGGTTGTTCTGACCTATCCTACGTATTATGGCGTGGCGGGTAACGAGATGGGCGCCGTCATCGAACAATGCCACGAGCGTCGCATCCCTGTGCTGGTAGACGAAGCACATGGAGCCCACTTGATTGTAGGCCGTTCTTTTCCACCATCCGCGTTATCACTTGGAGCGGATCTCGTTGTGCATTCAGCCCATAAAACATTGCCTGCGATGACTATGGCTTCATTCTTGCATGTTCGTTCTTCATTGATCAATCCGCAGAAGGTGGCCCATTATTTAAATATGCTTCAATCGAGCAGTCCGTCCTATTTGCTCATGGCGTCCCTTGATGATGCAAGAAGCTATGCTGAATCCTATTCGGCAGAGGACTATGACATGTTCTGGCAGGAACGTTCGGCTTTCATCCAGAGCTTACGTACGCTATCCTTTGTGGAAGTAATAGAACCGGATGATTCATTGAAGCTGCTTATGCGGGTGGAGGGCTTTACTGGCTTTGCCTTGCTGGAAAAGCTGGAGGCGGAAGGAATATTTGTGGAGCTGGCCGATCCTTTTCAGGTTTTGCTTATCCTGCCGTTATTGAAAAAGGGCGCCCATTTCCCGTTTGAGGAAAGCTTAGGGAAAATAAAAACGGCAGTAACGCTGCTGAAAGCCGAAGCTGTGCCAGATGCGACTACGCCTTCCGCAATTATTGCAGGTGAGGAAATCGGCATGTTGGCTGTTTCCCCGGCAGATCTAACTGGCATGAAAACGGAATGGATATCTATCGACTCAGCAATAGGCCGCGTTGCGGCAGGTTCGATCATTCCCTATCCTCCTGGCATCCCGCTGTTGCTTGGCGGGGAACAGATAAATGAAAGGCATGTTGAATGGTTGACGCAATATATGAGGATGAACGCAAAGTTTCAAGGTGCAATCCAGACGGAACAAAGGAAAATTTTAGTGACGATTGAATGATGGAGGCTTACTATGTTAAAAAAAGGGGTATTTATTACTTTTGAGGGACCGGAAGGAGCAGGAAAGACAACGGTTCTGGAAGAAGTGGCGAAGAAACTCCGGCTTGATGGATATGATGTCTTGACGACACGGGAACCCGGTGGAATCCGAATAGCCGAAAAAATACGGGCAATCATATTGGATAACACCCATCAGGAGATGGATGGAAGGACGGAAGCGTTGTTGTACGCGGCTGCAAGAAGACAACATCTAGTGGAAACGATCATTCCAGCGCTGACAGAAGAAAAAGTGGTCCTTTGCGATCGTTTCATTGATAGTTCCCTAGCATATCAAGGCTATGCCCGGGGACTCGGCATGAAAGATGTTTTGTCCATTAACCGGTTTGCAATCGGAGACACCATGCCTGATTTGACAATCTTTTTTGCTATAAGCCCGGAGGAGGGCTTGGAAAGGATCAGCCAAAATGGAGAAAGAGAACAAAATCGGCTGGATCAGGAGGACATTCAGTTTCATTCTCTCGTCTATGAGGGATACCAAAAATTGTTGCAGCAGTATCCTGACCGCTTCATCACAGTCGATGCTTCGTGCGAATTAAAAACAGTAACTGAAAATGTTTGGAAAATTATAAGTTCTCAACTCATTTCTGAGTGAGTTTCGTGATATAATGAATAGAACGATACAAAAAAGGAGTGATAGGCGTGAAATTGATAGTAGCGGTAGTCCAAGACCAAGATAGCAACCGGTTGTCTGCAGCTTTGACGAAAAACGACTTCCGGGCAACAAAATTAGCGAGTACAGGTGGTTTTCTACGTTCAGGAAATACAACATTCCTTATCGGTACAGATGACAGTCTTGTTCCCAAAGCACTTGAGTTGATCCGTGAAAATTGTCGTTCGCGCGATCAAATGGTCGCTCCCGTATCTCCAATGGGCGGCAATGCAGATTCCTACATTCCATATCCGGTGGAAGTAGAAGTCGGGGGTGCCACCGTATTTGTTCTGCCAATTGAGCAATTCCATCATTTTTAATCCGGATATCCGTTGTTTTTGTACCTCTTTGCTTGGTGGTATAAATGAGGTGAACTTTTTTGAAAGTAAATAGTGATTACCGAGCTGGGCTCGATAAATTGAGAAACGATCCAGCGCCAACCGCGCCGACGGGAAACCGATTTGGACAAATGGTTCTTACGCAGCAAGAGCGTCTTCACGGGGAACAATTAACCAGGCTTCTCGGTGACATTTCTGCTGCAGGGGACCGATTGGCGCGATCTCGGAATTTACGTGAGATGGCTAAGTTCAAAATGCTCGTTAAACGGTTTTTAAAAGAGGCAGTCGAGTCGGGCTTGGATGTGAAGCAATCCCATACATGGAACCAATATGGCGAAGGGCGCCGGTTAAAGATTGTCCAGACAATTGATCAAAAACTGATAGAGCTGGCGGAAGCTTTGTTGAGTGAAGAACAGACTTCAGTTGAATTACTTGGAAAAATAGGAGAAATCAAAGGACTTCTCATTAATCTATATATGTGATCCCGTGTTAATGTCAAACACGGGGTTTTTTGCAACGAAAGAGGTGGGCCTATGAAACAATCAATCGAAGAACGTCAACAGCCGGTAATTGAAAGACTGAAGACGTCTTTTCTAAATAAACGGATTGGCCATGCCTATTTATTCGATGGGGAGCGAGGCACGGGAAAAGAGGAAGCGGCTCTGTTTTTTTCAAAACTTCTTCTGTGCGAAACTCCGGCTCGTGGCGTTCCATGTGGAACATGCAGCGCTTGCCGAAGAGTGGAATCGGGCAACCATCCGAACATATCGATTATCCGTCCTGATGGACAAGATATAAAAAAGGATCAAATGTCCGCTTTGATCATGAAAATGACGAAGAAGGGATTTGAACCGGGCAGGAAGATTTATATTATTGTCCAGGCAGAACGGATGAATGTGTCGGCTGCCAATACGCTGCTGAAATACTTGGAAGAGCCGGAGGGGGAAGTCACAGCAATTCTGCTCACGGAGGCTTATCAGACTATCTTGCAAACGATAAGATCCCGTTGCCAACGGATTTCCTTCCTCCCTCCTTCCAGAGAGGAACTGGTTGCTGCCGTTGTCCAACAAGGCATTCACCCATCCATGGCGGCTACAGTGGCAACAATGACTGCAAATGTAGAGGAAGCAATCTTGCTTGCAGGAGATGAGCAGTTTGCACAGATTCGAAAAACAGTGTTAAAATTGATTGAGGCATCGGATCGCAATGTGAACGAGGCGCTTCTTTTCATACAGACCGATTGGACAGTTTTAATCAAGGAGAAAGAGGACGCGGAACGCGGATTGGACTTGCTTCTGTACGCCTACCGTGATATTGTTTCGTTGAAAGCGGGGTTGACGTCTACATTGACGTTTACGGATCAGCAACAGTTTTTCAGTCATCTCTCCATGAAACTGACATATAGTCAATTATCGGCCAAGATGGAAGCGGTTTTGCAGGCGAAGAAGAAGTTGTATAGCAATATGAATCGTACACTTCTAATGGAACAGCTGGTGCTCAATTTGCAGGAGGGGTTAATGCTTGTATAAAATAGTAGGTGTCCGCTTTAAAAAAGCGGGTAAAATATATTATTTCGATCCTTTAGATTCTAATCTTGAAGTAGGAGATTATGTCATAGTGGAAACAACTAGGGGCATCGAATATGGTAAAGTTGCAAGCGGAGTTAAGGTTGTCGATGAGAATGATGTCGTCTTGCCGTTGAAAAAGATCATCAGGGTTGCGCAGCCTGATGATATGGAGCAAGTCGAGGAAAATCGTCACGAGGCGGAACGGGCTTTTGGAACATGTATGGAAAAAATACGAGAACACCAGCTCGATATGAAACTTGTTGACGTAGAATATACATTTGATCGGAATAAAATCGTTTTTTATTTCACTGCAGAAGGTCGGGTCGATTTTCGAAATCTCGTGAAAGATTTAGCTGCCATTTTCCGCACACGTATTGAACTCCGGCAGATTGGAGTGCGGGATGAGGCGAAAATGCTCGGTGGAATCGGACCTTGCGGCAGGATGCTTTGTTGCTCGACCTTCTTAGGGGATTTTGAGCCAGTTTCAATCAAAATGGCGAAAGATCAAAATTTATCACTGAATCCTTCCAAAATTTCTGGACTATGCGGCCGCCTGATGTGCTGCTTAAAATATGAAAATGATGAGTACGAGGAAGCGAAAGCATTGATGCCAGATATCGGTACACGGATTCAAACTCCTGAAGGTGCTGGCAAAGTGGTCGGTTTAAATCTTCTTGAACGGGTTGTACAAGTAAACTTATCCGAACAGGAGCAAGTACTTGAGTATTCTTGGGAAGAGCTGGAAGGTAGGCAAGATACGGTACCCCAATTGATGAAATGATGAGGTGGAACAGTTGAAAGAAGGGAACTTTCTCGACAGAGTAATGGAATTCGAACAGCAACTCGAGTCCATGCATGAGCAATTCCGGGAATTGATAGGATTTGTAGCAAAGATGACGGAAGAGAACCACTCACTTCAACTAGAAAATCATCATCTGCGTGCACGGCTCGAAGAACTGAATGAACCAAAGCAGTCGTCCGATCCAAAAAGAAATCCGGAAAAAGTGAAAAAGATTGATATTGGTGAAGGGGTCGATAATTTGGCCCGCATCTACAATGAAGGATATCATGTTTGCAATGTTCATTACGGCAGCAGCCGAAAGGGAGAGGATTGTCTTTTCTGCCTCTCCTTCTTAAGCAAACAAAATGCGTAAGAGGAGCCGATCCTATCGTAGGTATCGGCTCTTTCTTTATGAAGAGGTGTGAGACATGGATCAGATTTTACAAGGTGATGAAAGACTGGACTATTTACTGGCGGAAGACTTGCGAATTATACAGAGTCCCTCCGTCTTTTCCTTTTCCCTCGATGCCGTGTTATTGGCAAAGTTCGCTTATGTGCCCATACGGTCTGGGAAAATTGTGGACTTATGTACAGGCAACGGAGCCATTCCACTTTTTTTAAGTGCCCGTACAAACGCCCATATTATCGGGATTGAATTACAGGAAAAATTGGCGGATATGGCGAAACGAAGCGTGACGTATAATCAACTAGAAGATCAGATTGACATCTTGCAGGATAATGTCATTCACATTGCCGATGTCATCGGATATGAAAAATACGATACAATTACTTGCAATCCGCCTTATTTTCCTGCGATTGATGCGAGTGAAAAGAACATCCGGGAGCATGTCGCCATTGCCAGACATGAAATTCATCTGACATTGGAGCAAGCGGTTCGTTCGGCGAGCGAACTGGCGAAGCAAGGGGGGAAGGTAGCTTTTGTTCATCGGCCTGGACGTTTGTTGGATATTGTGACGGCCATGCGCGCAAATCGGCTGGAGCCGAAACGGATCCGCTTTGTCTATCCGAAGGAAGGAAAAGAAGCGAACACCTTGCTCATCGAAGGAATGAAAGACGGAAAACCGGATTTGAAAATATTGCCGCCTCTCTATGTCTACGGTCCGGACGGAGAATATACAGAGGAAGTGAGGCGGATGCTCTATGGAGAAGAGAACTGATCATTTATTCTATGTACTGGAATGCAAAGACGGATCGTATTATGCAGGATATACAAATGATTTGGAGCGCCGTATTCAGGCGCATAATGAAGGGAAAGGCGCAAAGTACACGCGTGCCAAACGACCAGTACGGTGCATCTACTCCGAAGTTTTTGATAATAAAAGGGAAGCGATGCAGGCAGAATATCGATTTAAACAATTGTCCCGACTGGGGAAGGAAAGATACATGAAGGGAGGAGCGGCAACATGAGATCACAAAAAAGCACTGAAACAGGGAGGGCCAAGCTGTTTCTGGTCGGTACCCCGATCGGCAATCTCGATGATATGACTTTCCGTGCCATCCGCATTTTACAGGAAGCGGATATGATAGCGGCTGAAGATACGAGAAACACGATTAAGCTATGCAATCATTTTGACATTAAGACGCCGCTCATGAGTTATCACGAGCATAACCTGATGGCGGGCGGAGAGAAGATTCTCTCGTTGCTGGAAGAGGGGAAGTCAGTGGCGCTCGTCAGCGATGCCGGCATGCCGTGTATATCCGATCCGGGGGCGGATATCGCTACCAAAGCGATTGAAGAAGGCTTCGATGTAGTCCCGGTGCCAGGAGCAAATGCGGCCCTCGCTGCGTTGGTCGCGTCGGGCCTTGAAACACAGCCATTTTATTTCTTTGGTTTTCTATCCCGCCAGAAGAAGGAGCGTCTTGCACAGTTGACAGATTTGCAATTTCGGCGTGAAACCATCCTTTTATATGAAGCGCCTCATCGGCTGAAAGAAACATTGCGGGCCATGAAGGATGTGCTCGGTGAAACGCGCCGCCTCACATTGGCAAGGGAATTGACAAAACGATATGAGGAGTTTCTGCGCGGTACGTTGAAAGAAGCCATCCAATGGGCGGACGCAACCGAACTTAGAGGAGAATTCTGTCTAGTGATTGAAGGATTTCAAGGCGAATTAGTGGAAGCTGCTACTGCATGGTGGGAGGAACTGACTGTTTCCGAGCATGTGGAAACCTTAATGGATAAGGAAGGAGTTTCTTCAAAAGAAGCGATTAAAAAAGTAGCAACCGACAGGGGAATCAACCGTAAAGACGTCTATCGGGAATACCATATCAACAATTGAATAGGTGTTAATACAAAATCCAGAACAACCAGTGTCCTGGATTTTTTTATATTATCCACCAAATACTATTAATTCATCTTTTCTTCAATTTCTTTGATAAGCTGTTTTGCACCTTCTTGGCTTAAAATTAATTTGCCATCGATGAGGCGCAGGTTATCGTCAGACACTTCACCTGTAATGGAGCATGTCATATTCGGCATGTATTTCTTCAAAATGATCTTATCATCGTCGACATAGATTTCCAAAGCATCTTTTTGAGCAATACCGAGAGTTCGGCGTAGTTCAATTGGGATCACGACACGCCCTAGTTCATCAACTTTTCTTACGATACCTGTAGATTTCATGACAAGATTCCTCCTAAGCAAATAAATTTTTCGTCAAATTTCGACATAATTCTCTTGTCTACTTATCATCATACCAAGTCTTCCAATTAACGTCAATAAAACTCGCTTAAAAATGTAGACAAAGTAATAGATTTATGGCAGTACTGGGTACTCTGGTAAATAGCCTATTTTTTGCTTCTTGTTTACAGTAAATAAGGAAAAGTTAAATGTAATAGATTAATAAAAGAATATTATTCTCGAACAAGTAATTAGAGAGGAAAAATATATAGCAGTAGGTTAGAGTGACAAAGAAGCCCCCTCGTTTTAATTTGAGGATGATCCGAGTGGGTTGTGAAATAAAAGTTGGTTATGTATAAACTAAGATATTATTTCCACGTTTCGTCCAGTTTGTCCGAATAAAAAAGAATTGCCCTTTTGTATCTTTGGATTGTAGGATCGGCGGAAGTCGTCGCAAGAGATGACAGCAATATTTCTATCGCTTCCTGATATTCATTTACATTATATAAAGTCATCGCGTAAAACGCTCGGAGGGCTTGATGGTCAGGGAACCGCCCCACGGCCTCCCGCAACACAGTTTTTGCGCGTTCGTAATCGCCAAGCGTCCTCAATGTGCTGCCCAATCCTAAAAAAGCGCTCATCAAATCGGAGTCCTCGAGCTCCCCCTGGATTGCCTTCTCATAAAAAGCCACAGCTTTCTTCTCTTCTCCTAAACAATCAAGACTCCATGCGCATTGAAAATTGATGTGCGCATTTTCCGGATATTGCTGGACTAATTCCATTATAATCTGGTTTGATTCTCTTAGCTTCTTCTCGTTTCTCAATTTTATCGCTACTTGGAGTTGGCTAGTAAGCATTCTTCAAAACCCCTTTTCTGTTTGAATTATGAGAAAATTTATCTCTTTACACCATCATACCTGTGTCTGTTCGTTAGTACAAAATAAAATTTTGTGGTAGTGAAGAACCCCATTTTATAAAACTCTAACTGTCGTCATGGCACAATTGCTGAACTTCCGATAAAATGGGTAGTATAGATTGAAATACTGGAGGAAATTGTAGTGGCAGAAAATAAAAATACGTTTTATATTACGACCCCCATTTATTACCCGAGTGGAAAATTTCATATTGGAACGGCTTATACGACGGTAGCCTCGGATGCAATGGCACGTTACAAGAGATTACGCGGCTATGATGTCCATTTTTTAACTGGGTTGGATGAACATGGTCAAAAAATTCAAGAGAAGGCGGAAGAAGAAGGTTTGGCTCCTCAGACCTATGTCGACGGCATTGCGGAAATAGCAAAAAAGCTATGGAAGCTCATGGATATTTCTTATGATGATTTAATCCGTACGACAGAGGAACGGCACAAGACTGCAGTCGAAAAGATTTTCCAAAAGTTCCTCGATAATGGCGACATATACAAAGGAGAGTATGAAGGGTGGAAATGCGTTCCCTGCGAGTCATACTTCACGGAAGCCCAGTTAGTAGATGGCAACTGCCCGGATTGCAATCGCCCTGTCCAACGAGTTAAAGAGGAGTCATACTTCTTTAATATGAAGAAATATGCAGACCGGCTGCTTCAATATTACGAAGAAAATCCGACATTCATTGAGCCGGAATCAAGAAAAAATGAAATGATTAATAATTTCATTAAACCAGGCTTGGAGGATTTATCTGTCTCCCGTATGTCATTTGACTGGGGGATTAAAGTCCCAGGAGATCCGAAACACGTTATCTACGTCTGGGTAGACGCCTTGACGAATTACATTACAGCACTTGGGTATGGCTCTGATGATGATTCGTTGTTCCAAAAATATTGGCCGGCAGATGTACATGTTGTCGGTAAAGATATAGTAAGGTTCCATACGATTTATTGGCCAATTTTCTTAATGGCTCTCGATTTGCCGTTGCCGAAGAAAGTGTTTGCGCACGGATTCATCATGATGAAAGATGGAAAAATGTCGAAGTCCAAAGGAAATGTTGTCTATCCTGAAATGTTGGTTGAACGCTATGGGTTAGATGCAACTCGTTATTTCTTGCTCAGAGAGCTGCCTTTCGGCCAAGATGGTACATTCTCGCCTGAGTCGTTTGTTGAGAGGACAAACTATGATTTGGCAAATGATTTGGGGAACTTGTTAAATCGTACCGTGTCCATGATCAATAAATATTTCAACGGCATGGTTCCAAACGAAGGATTAGAAGAAACAGGATTTGATGAAGACTTACGGAACTTCATGACGGAAACTGTGAAGAAGTATGAAAATTCTATGGAAAAAATGCAGTTCAGTGTCGTTCTTTCGGATCTATGGGCGCTAATTTCCCGGACGAATAAATATATTGATGAAACAACACCTTGGGTGCTTGCAAAGGAAGAAGCCGACAGCGGGAAATTGGCATCTGCTATGGCTCATCTCGTCATTTCTTTGCGTCATATTGCGACGTTGCTGCAGCCATTCATGACGAAATCTCCGATTCAGATAGCGGAACAGCTTGGTTTGGAAGAAACATCATTGAGCTGGGAGATGCTTGGAGATTTCGACTTGCCGAAAGGGACAAAAGTCGTGGAAAAAGGAGTGCCGATCTTCCCGCGTTTAGATCCGGAAGTGGAAATTGTCTACATTCGAGATCAAATGTCCCTATCTGCTCCAAAGCAGGCGGACGTCAAGGAAGAAAAGAAAGAGGCGGATTCCTCTGATGAAATTACGATTGACGATTTCATGAAAGTAGACTTGCGTGTTGGGACTGTCACCGCATGTGAGCGGATTCCGAAAGCGGATAAGTTATTGAAATTACAAGTGGATCTAGGATATGAACAGCGCCAAGTTGTTTCCGGCATTGCCGAACATTACGAACCGGAGCAATTGGTCGGTCAAAAGGTAATTGTTGTCGCGAATCTTAAGCCGGTCACTTTACGCGGCGAGTTATCACAAGGAATGATTTTGGCTGGGCAATCCGGTGGAACGTTAAAATTGGCCACCGTCGATTCGCAATTGGAAAATGGCGCTAAAGTAAAGTAAGTAACGGGATGAAATGAAGACGGCGTTTCGTGTAACGCCGTCTTCGCTATTTAATTGTTCTGTAATGGATTTGTTACGAAAGACATATGACTTTCAAATAGAATGTAACTATTGTGAGGCGAAGAAAATGTTTATTGATACCCATGTTCACTTAAACGCAGATCAGTACGAAGAAGATGTGGAAGAAGTGATTCAACGGGCGTTGGATGCCAACGTGACAAAAATGGTAGTGATCGGCTTTGATCGGAAAACAATTGAAAAAGCAATGGAGCTGACAGAGGCCTATCCATTTATTTATGCAGTAGTCGGCTGGCACCCAGTCGATGCAATTGATTGTACAGAACAAGATCTTCAGTGGATAGAAGCCCTTGCGAAGCATCCGAAGGTAGTCGGCATCGGAGAAATCGGGCTTGATTATTATTGGGACAAGTCACCAAAAGATGTGCAGCAGCAATTGTTTCGAAAGCAGATTCAGTTGGCGAAGAAAGTGGAATTGCCGATCATCATACATAATCGGGAAGCTACTGCGGATGTTGTACGGATTTTAAAAGAAGAGGGAGCCCAAGAAGTGGGAGGCATCATGCATTGTTTTAGTGGAAGTGTGGAAACAGCCAGAGAATGCATTGACATGAACTTCATGATTTCACTTGGAGGCCCTGTAACATTTAAAAATGCAAAAATGCCTAAACAGGTGGCAACTGATATTCCTCTTGAGCATTTACTGATCGAAACAGATGCACCTTATCTGGCCCCTCACCCAAATCGAGGCAAACGTAACGAACCGGCCTTTGTGACGTTGGTGGCAGAGGAAATTGCACGCTTGAAAAATGTGCCTCTGGAAGAAGTTGCAGAAACGACAACTCGGAATGCGCTAAAGTTATTTAGCATTTCAGAATAATTGCTTGATGTGCATGTGTCAGAGCGGCAATTCTCTTAGTATATAGCAGATGAATGCAAACTTTTGTTCTGGTTTTTGGGCTGAAAAAATTCTAATAGGTTGACAGCCCAGATTGTAACCTTTATAATTTGCCGAGTGATGAAGGAGGAGTTTTTTCATGCCAAAACGCAACATGAAAAATCTGTTCTTTAGGTCATTGAGGAGTCAACAAATAGCTGCGACTGTCTTAGCACTAGCACTATTTGTGACAGTTATTTCGCTTGTCCTGAACGAAGGGGCAAAGAAATCCGTCACGCTGCAAGCGAACGGAGAGCAAATTGAAGTTAAAACACATGCACATACAGTTGGCCATCTTCTTTCCGAGCAGGAGATTGATGTGTCAGAGAAAGACCTAGTAGTACCCTCAGTGAATACACCGATTGAAGAAGGTTTATCAATTAGGTGGGAACAGGCAAAGAAAATTACAATCGATGACGGTAAAAACAAAACGGCCGTCTGGACAACTGATCGACAGGTTGACGACATTTTAGCACAAGCGGAAGTCGCCATTTCAGAACATGACAAGATTTCTCCAGCACTCTCGCAACGAGTGGGAGACGATAACAACATCTCGATTGAACGGGCATTTACAGTTATGTTGAATGACGGGGGAAAAGAGAAGCAAGTATGGTCAACTTCGACTACGGTCGCTGACTTTTTAAAGAGAGAGAACATTCATTTGAATGAACATGATAGGCTCAATAGGAAAGCGGAGGGTATGGTTAAACCGGGTTCCATTGTGGAAATCGTTCGTGTGGAAAAGGTCACCGATGTAGTGGAAGAACCAACGAACTTCGCAGTCGTTACACAAAAAGATTCCAAATTGCTGAAAGGACGGGAAAAAGTGGTCCACCCTGGCAAGAAAGGAAAAGTGGAGCGGAAGTTCGAAATCGTCAAGGAAAATGGGAAAGAAGTGTCTAGAAAGCTAGTTGCTGAAAAGGTGCTTTCCAAAGCGCAGGATAAAGTCGTTTCTGTTGGAACACAAGTCCTTGTGGCGAGTGCCGGCCCATCGAAGGGAGTCGGCGTTTCACGAGATAATGCTTCCTCGGGAGGCAAGGAATTTTACGTCACAGCGACTGCCTATACTGCACACTGTAACGGATGTACAGGAAAAACGGCGACAGGTCTTGATTTGCGGGCCAATCCAAATTTGAAAGTCATTGCCGTGGATCCGAGCGTCATTCCACTCGGTTCTAAAGTTTGGGTGGAAGGGTATGGATATGCCGTAGCTGGTGATACAGGCGGTGCTATTAAAGGTAATCGAATTGACCTGCATGTTCCGACTAAATCGGACGCCTATAATTTCGGGAAGCGGAAAGTGAAAGTCAAAGTAATCGATTAAGCAACGTATTCTTTGTATTGTGTAAGGTCAACCAACCTGAGTCTTCATGAATAGATCATTCCGCAGGGCTTTTTATAGGTCCTGCGGTTTTTCGGTTCAATCCATTGTGGCGTCTGAATGGGGAGCATGGCTTCGCGAGCTTGTGGTTTGGTAGAAAAAGACGCCATTTTGCTTTATGCCCGGTGGTTCATTTCATTGTGCCGTCTACTTGTCTATATTGCTGTACAGAACCGGCTTTCAGCAGTAAGATGAAGTGAAATCAAGAGTAGGAAAGAGGATGTTTTGTGAACATCAAAGAAATTATTGTGGTAGAAGGAAAATCGGACACCATCGCTGTCAGACGAGCGACCGGGGCAGAAACAATTGAAACAAATGGGTCTGCTGTCAGTGAAAAAACTCTCTTGCAAATCGAACATGCTCAAGAAACAAGGGGAGTTATCATCTTTACCGATCCGGATTACCCAGGAAGAAGAATTCGTGCGATTATCGAAGAGCGAGTTCCAGGCGTAAAACACGCTTTTCTACATAAAAAGAAATCGATTGCTAAAAATGGAAAGAAAATTGGTATAGAGCATGCTGCTGATGCTGATATCCGGGAAGCGCTGGAACAGGTGTATACCCCTGACACGGAGTGCAACACGGAAATCCCGTTGTCATTCTTATACGAAGAACGGTTGATCGGCCATCCGGATGCCAAGCAGCGTAGAGATCAATTGGCTGCACTGTTGAATATCGGCCAGGTAAATGGCAAAGGGTTAAAGAAGCGGCTTGAAATGTTCCGCATTGAAGTGGAACAGGTGAAACGGGCTCTAGAGGCCGTAGAGGAGGGTCAAGGATGAAGGATATCGCTACACCAAGCCGGACAAAAGAAATTTTGGAGACATACGGATTCTCGTTCAAGAAAAGTCTAGGTCAGAACTTCCTGATCGACGTCAATATTTTGAGAAATATCGTTTACCACGCCGACTTGACGGAACGGACGGGTGTAATCGAAGTCGGTCCAGGCATTGGCGCTCTGACTGAGCAAATTGCACGGGAAGCGGGACAAGTGGTGGCATTTGAGATCGATGGGCGTCTTCTCCCTGTACTCGAGGATACGCTATCCCCCTATCCAAATGTAAACATAATCCACCAAGATATTTTAGAGGCGGACTTGAGCGCTATTATGGAACAGTATTTTATAAACGTTGACGAAGTAGTGGTCGTCGCCAACCTTCCCTATTATGTGACAACGCCAATTATTTTAAAGTTCCTATTGAGCAAAGTTCCAATTGAGCGGTTAGTCATTATGATGCAAAAAGAAGTGGCCGATCGGATAACGGCATCGCCAGGAACAAAAGCATACGGTTCGCTGTCAATCGCCATCCAGTATTATATGGATGCGGAAGTCGCCATGATCGTACCGAAAACTGTTTTTATGCCCCAGCCGAATGTAGATTCTGCTGTGATTCGTTTGTCGAGGAAGGCAGTGCCGCCTGTTGAGGTGATTGATGAAGACTTCCTATTTGAAGTGTCCAGAGGTTCGTTTGTCCAAAGAAGAAAAACGATTTTAAATAACTTGCAATCGTCCCTTCCCGGCGGCAAGGAGAAGAAAGATGCGATACTCGAGGCGTTCGAGAAAGTCGGAATCGATCCGGGACGAAGAGGAGAGACGTTGACTATCGAAGAGTTTGGCCGATTGGCAAACGCCCTTTATCCGACGTTCCACAGGACTCATAAGTGACAAATTTGGTACGTTAAGATGTCGAAAGTGTCGAAAAAAGCGAAAAAACAATTGACAAAAGTAAGCATCTACTGATAAAATTCTAATTTTAATTGACAGAACTTTTTAAAAGTGTTATGCTTATACACAGTGAGGTGTAAGCGACGTGCCAAAAACATTAGCGGACATTAAGAAGTCATTGGATGCTCACTTAGGAAAACGTTTGTATGTAAGAGCAAACGGCGGCCGGAAGAAGACGATTGAGCGGGCCGGAGTCCTTCGAGAGACGTATCGGGCAGTTTTTGTAGTGGAACTGGACCAGGACGAAAATTCTTTTGAAAGGGTGTCTTACAGCTATGCGGATATTTTGACCGAAGCGGTCGAAATAACAGTTCTGGGTGACGGTGACGCCATCGCGTTTGTCGTCAAATAATTCGTTTTGCCATCATGGTTTGATTTATTTTTTTCATTTCATCTCGCCTCATCCTTCTGCACAGAAGGATGAGGGCGACATGTTTTCAAAGATTATGCTTGGCACCTATCCTCTTTGTCTAAAAAGGGATAGGTGTTTTTTTGTGGATTGCACTCATACTAAGACTGTCAGTCGCAAAGGAGGAAACCGAATGGCGAGAAAACGTGTAATGTCTGAGCGCTTAAAGGAAGAAATTGCAAAAGAACTTGGATTTTACGATGTTGTCCAGCGAGAAGGTTGGGGAGGAATCAAATCACGCGATGCCGGAAATATGGTGAAGCGGGCGATTGAAATGGCGGAACAAGGCATGGCCCAAAAGAAATGACCGCTTGAAACCTTTCAACTCATTAACGACTGACACGGGAAGGGCTGCGAAGGAAGGATTTCGTTCCGCGCAGTCCTTTTCCATTCCGCTTGTCGAATTGCAAATGAAAGTACCGCAAACGGCTTGGCCTATGGTAAAATAGGGAACAATGAGTTAGCGGAAGGAATGGAGGGAGCTGGATGTTATATGAAAAGGCACCGGCCAAAATTAATCTGACGCTTGATGTGCTGTATAAACGTCCAGACGGGTACCACGAGGTCGAAATGATTATGACGACAGTGGATCTGGCGGATCGTGTCTGGCTCAAGCCAACGTCCGATGGGAAAATAACAATCAAAGCATCCGAACGGTTCGTGCCGAGCGATCGCAAGAACTTGGCCTACCAAGCTGCAGAATTGCTTCGGAAAGAGTACGGCATACATAAAGGAGTCGAAATCACGCTCGACAAAAATATTCCGGTAGCGGCAGGCCTGGCAGGAGGAAGCTCGGATGCGGCAGCTACGCTACGGGGGCTGAACCGTCTATGGGATTTGCAGCTCGGTGCGGACAAGCTTGCTGAATTAGGAGCCCGCATCGGTTCAGATGTTTCGTTTTGTGTGTATGGCGGCACCGCGTTGGCTACAGGACGCGGGGAAAAGATCCGGCACTTGGCAGCTCCGCCGAATTGTTGGGTTATCCTTGCTAAGCCGTCCATTTCAGTCTCGACAGCCGATATCTATCGCAATCTGGATGTCTCTGCTGTTCAACACCCGGCAACAGCATCTATGTTGGATGCTTTGGAGACGAATGATTACTGCCAGATGTGCCGTTCACTCGGCAATGTTCTGGAGCCTGTCACTATGAAGCTGTATCCCCAGGTAGTTGTCTTAAAAGAGAAGATGGAGCAGTTTGGCGCCGATGCCGTATTAATGAGTGGAAGTGGGCCAACAGTGTTTGGCTTGGTCAAACATGAATCCAGGGTTTCGCGCATTTACAATGGGTTAAAAGGTTTTTGCAACGAAGTGCATGCCGTCAGAATGACAGGGGAGCGGTTTCCTCTTGTATGAAAACGTACATTTATGATAAGTTACAAGTAAAATATTCGGTTTTTAGGGGGTGCGCTAATGAAATGGAAAAGAAGTGAGAGGTTGGTTGATATGACACGCCACCTTTTGGAAAATCCCCATTTATTAATTCCTCTTACGTACTTTTCAGACCGATATCAGGCGGCAAAATCATCGATTAGTGAAGATTTGACAATCGTGAAAGAAACCTTTGAGGAAAATGGAACCGGCAAATTGGTTACGGTTTCAGGTGCCGCCGGCGGTGTTAAATACATCCCAAAAGTGACGGAGTCGGAAGTCCGTGAAGTGATGGCCATGTTGAAAGAGAACCTAGGGCGTTCGGATCGTCTTCTTCCTGGTGGCTATTTGTATATGAACGATCTTCTTGGCAATCCGAAAATGATGGACCGTATTGGGAGGGTCTTCTCCTCTGCTTTTGCCGAGACGGAAATCGATGTGATTATGACCGTGGCCACGAAGGGCATCTCTATTGCACATGCTATCGCACGTCATTTGAATGTTCCGGTGGTAGTCGTCCGTCGTGATAGCAAGGTGACCGAGGGATCTACGGTCAGCATTAATTATGTATCAGGCTCTACACGGCGAATTCAAACAATGGTATTATCGAAAAGAAGTATGCAAAGTGGACAGCGCGTCCTTCTCATAGATGACTTCATGAAGGCTGGCGGAACGATGGCTGGTATGAGAAATCTGTTGGAAGAGTTCGGCTGTGAGCTCGCCGGAATAGCAGTGTTGGTGGAAGCGGAACATACCGAGGAAGTGCTCGTTCAAGATTTTGTATCTTTGGTCAAACTGAAAGCGGTTAACGAGAAGGATCGTATCATTGAACTGCAGGAAGGCAATTATTTTAAGAAGGGTGGAACAACAGTATGAATTATGTAGCGACAAAAGATGCACCACAAGCAATCGGACCCTATGCACAAGCAGTCAAGGCAAATGGATTTGTTTATACATCGGGACAACTTCCGATGACGCCAGACGGTCAATTGTTAGAAGGAACAATTGAAGAACAAACACATCAAGTTTTCGCCAACTTGAAAGCGGTTTTAGAAGAGGCTGGCACCAGCCTAGATAAAGTAATCAAAGCAACTGTATTCATTAAAGACATGAATCAGTTCGCTGCTCTGAACGGTGTATATGCCGAGCATTTCGGCTCCCACACACCTGCCCGCTCGACTGTGGAAGTGGCAAGACTGCCTAAAGATGCAGCTGTAGAGATTGAAGTTATTGCGGTTGTCTAAGTCTTAAACGAATCAGGTGGAGAAAAACCAATTGTTTTTCTCCACCTGATTTTTCTATTACTGCCTATTTCCAAAACGTAAATGTCAGATGATTGCTTGTACACGTGATGAAGTATGCGCGGAGGAGATGCAGGATATATGTAGAACGTAGGATGTTATGATTTCTAGGTTTTTGTGCCGCGAGTGTGATCGAAAGTGGTGGTTAAGTTAATATTTGATTAAATATAAAGTAACCTATATAATTAAGTTGTCTAAAATGTGAAGGTGGTTTTAATACATGGAAAAGGATTTGATTCAAACCGTCAAAGACTTGGACCGGACGATTTATGAGATAAATTTAGTTTTGATGCAGAAATATGAGTCCCAAATAGAATTCGAAATTACTGCAAAGCAGGCGTTCTTGTTGGAAATACTTTATAAACATAATACGTTGACTGTCAGCGAAATTGCCAATTTGATGAAAGTGTCTTCCAGTGCTGTCAGCCAAATCATCAGTAAGTTGGACAAGAAAAATTACATCCGCCGGGAGATTAATCCGAATAACAGACGGGAAATCATCGTTTTATTAGGAGAGGAAGGTGTAAAGTATTTCGAAACGAGAGATCGTATTGATCAAACCATCATTGAAAAGTATTATGCTCAACTGGATTTTGAAGAAGTTGTAAACGTAAAAAATACATATCTGAAGTTAAAGGCTATTATTGAAAATGATTTAAAAAATTCATAAAACTATTTTTTTGTTGGTATAAAAGGAGGTGAACGTATATGCCATTGTTAAGGAAGCTAAATTATTAAGCATGTTGAAAGGAGATGATTGAATGGAAAGTGAAAAAATCAAAGTAAAAGGATATGCCAAATATGATCAAGACATTTCGCCTGACACATTTACAAGTTTAGGCCAAAGTATTCTGAAATCAATTCGAACAAATGACTTTAATAATTCTGGTACGTGCATGGTAAAAGGCAGCTGCGTAACAAAGGTATTGACGAATTTGGGCAGTGCCACGATTAGAAAACTGGAAGCGGATCAAATCCATTCTTCGGGCTCTTTGCAAGTAGCCGAAAGTGTTAAAGCGAACACATTTCAAGCAAAAGGCCATGTGACGATCAAAGAGGAACTGGAAGCGCAATTTATCCATCTCACCATGACGACCGCAAGCCATGTTTGCAAAATGAGTGGGGCGAAAGAAATCATAATCCGCAGTCATCCAGTCTCTTTTGTAAACTTTTTTGGCCTTGGCGGGAAGAGATTGAAAAGCAGGAGGATCGAAGGGGAAGTCATTTGTCTGGAATATACAGTTGCAGACGTGGTAATCGGTGAATCGGTGACTGTCGGGAAAGGATGTGAACTGAAAGAAGTTCACTATACGAAGACGTTGGACATTCATCCGGATTCAAAAGTAGGATCCACTATTAAAAGGGGGGAAAAGGAAAGTGAGAACTGTTTATAAAGGGCTTATATGCTTGTTTGCATATCCAGTGCTGACCGTGCTTTCAGTTGGTTTGGCCGTATGCTCCATTATTTCAATTATGGGAGGGATTGCAAGAACATTTAGTGTCGGGTTTCGTATGGATTTTTGGGATTTCGGATCGGTGCCCCAATTTTTAAGTATTCCGGTTGCCCTTTTATTCAGCATTCTTTTATTGCTCATTGCCTACATGGCGTGGAAATTACTTATGCAGTCTGTCAAGTTTGTGAAGTCTTGAAAGATCAAAAGAATCTTTCACTTGGAAGTTGATTCTGAAGATCATCCATCCAAACTCTTGTTGACTTTATTGACCAAACGAATCCCAGTTGGCAGGGCACTTTTCAAAATCGTGTAAATATTTTAGAACAAAAGAAGGGTTTTTTTTGCTTTTGTAGAATATAGAAAAGTGAAACGCATTTGAAAAGGGAGTGGGATAAAAAATGGAAGTAACAGATGTGAGATTACGTAAGGTGGATACGGATGGCAGAATGAGAGCAATCGCTTCCATCACCTTGGATAGCGAGTTCGTCATCCATGATATCCGTGTCATTGAGGGGAATGACGGGTTGTTTGTGGCCATGCCAAGCAAACGAACACCTGAAGGGGAGTTCCGCGATGTGGCACATCCAATCAATTCGGGGGCTCGAACAAAAATACAGGATGCTGTATTGGAAGCCTACCATCAGGTGGCGGAGAATGGCGTATTGGAAGGGGCCGGCGCTTGACCCGGCTCGACAATTGAATAGGTTCAAACAAAGACCAACACGACAAGTACGGCGAGTTGGTCTTTTTTAGTGCGCGGATATAGCGAAAAAGGAATGGAAAGCTATAGAAAAAAACAAGCAAATAATACTAAAAGAAAAAGAACCTGTTGTCAAGGGGGGATAGTTGAAAATAAGGTGAAATTCATATATAGTCAATAATGAAATTATGGATGGAGGACAGCACATGACGAATACATATGCCATCGTCCTTGCTGCAGGACAAGGTACGCGGATGAAGTCCGATCTATATAAAGTGATGCATCCTGTCTGTGGAAAACCGATGGTCGAACATGTAGTCGACCATATTAAAGGTCTTGGTGCCGATAAGATTGTGACGATTGTCGGACACGGAGCTGAAAAAGTGAAGGAACTCCTCGGGGAATCCTGTTCCTATGCATTTCAAGCGGAACAACTCGGGACAGCACATGCTGTGAAACAGGCAGAAGATTTACTTGGTGGTTTGGAAGGTACGACGATTGTAATATGCGGCGATACACCGCTGATCAAATCGGAAACAATGGAAGCTCTCATCTCTCATCATCGTGAAAAGGATGCGAAGGCGACTATTTTAACAGCCATCGCAGAGGATCCGACCGGCTACGGACGGATTATCCGAGATGAAAAGGGAAATGTGATACGCAACGTTGAGCAGAAAGATGCCTCTCCGGAAGAACAACTGGTCAAGGAAATTAACACGGGCACTTATTGTTTCGACAATCAAGCACTTTTCGCCTCCTTGGAGAAGGTAAAGAATGATAATGTCCAAGGCGAATATTATCTCCCGGATGTAATCGGTATCTTGCAAGCGGAGCAGGAGAAGATTGCCGCTTACGTAACAAATGATTTCAGCGAATCCATCGGTATCAACGACCGGGTCGTTCTAGCTCAGGCAGAAGCGGTCATGCGGAAGCGCATTGCGGAAAAGCATATGCGCAATGGAGTGACGATCATCAATCCAGAGCAGACATCTATCAGTGTGGATGCTGAAATCGGCCGGGATACAATATTGCAACCAGGCGTCCTGATTGAAGGGCGTACGATCATCGGTGAGAGATGTACAATCGGTCCCAATAGCCATATTGAAAATAGCATCATCGGCAATGAAACAACCATTCATTCGTCAGTCGTGCGAGATAGCAATATCGGTTCGCATACAACAGTCGGACCGTTTGCTCATATCCGTCCGGATTCCAATCTCAGCGACAACGTTAAAATCGGCAACTTCGTCGAAGTGAAAAAATCGACACTCGGTGAAGGCAGCAAAGTATCCCACTTAAGTTATATCGGCGATGCACAAGTTGGTTCCCGTGTGAATGTGGGCTGCGGATCAATCACAGTCAATTATGATGGGAAAAACAAACATCAAACAACAATCGAAGATGATGCTTTCATCGGTTGCAATTCGAATCTGGTTGCACCGGTCACCATTGGAAAAGGCTCATTTATCGCGGCCGGCTCCACTATTACTAAAAATGTCCCAGAATCTTCACTTGCAATTGCACGCACTCGGCAGGAGAATAAAGAAGGATACATTTCTAAATTAAATCACAAACGACCATAGGGGGACCATGATGGCTAATCATTATCCTAATGATAAATTAAAAATCTTTTCGTTAAATTCCAACCAATCACTTGCACAAGAAGTGGCTGATGAAATCGGGCGCCCGCTCGGCAAATGTTCTGTAAAACGATTCAGCGATGGCGAGATCCAGATCAATATTGAAGAAAGCATCCGGGGATGTGATGTATTTGTAATCCAATCTACATCCAATCCTGTAAATGACAATTTGATGGAGCTTCTCATTATGATCGATGCATTGCGACGTGCTTCCGCTCGAACGATCAATGTCGTCATGCCTTATTATGGCTACGCACGCCAAGATCGGAAGGCGCGTTCCCGTGAACCGATCACTGCCAAATTAGTCGCGAATATTCTGGAGACGGCAGGAGCAAACCGTGTGATCGGACTCGATCTTCACGCACCGCAAATCCAAGGCTTCTTTGATATTCCAATCGATCATCTTGTCGCAGAACCGATTTTGACAGAGTACTTCAAAAGCAAAGGGTTGGAAGGGGATGATCTTGTCATCGTATCTCCTGACCATGGTGGAGTGACACGTGCCCGTAAAATGGCGGACCGTATGAAAGCACCAATCGCGATTATCGACAAACGCCGTCCACGTCCTAACGTGGCGGAAGTGATGAATATCGTCGGTAAAGTGAGAGGGAAAACAGCTATCTTGATTGATGATATTATCGATACAGCCGGTACCATAACGATTGCTGCCAACGCAATCATTGAAAGCGGCGCAAAGGAAGTGTATGCATGCTGTACACATCCTGTCCTATCCGGTCCTGCAATCGAACGTATTGACAATTCACAGATCAAAGAATTGGTTGTTACCAATTCCATCGATTTGCCGGAATCTAAAAAATCACCTAAGATCAAACAATTGTCGATCGCCAAGCTGCTCGGAGACGCGATCATCCGGGTATTTGAAGAGAAATCGGTCAGTACATTGTTTGAATAAAAATCCTTATCCACAAAGTTAAGGGGTCTGTTTCTGTTTAATGTCGTCTGATGTTGGGTATTTCAATAGTTAGAAAACTTTTTTTCAGGAAAGGTGACTACGCATATGAGTACAGCAATACAGTCGAAATTAAGAGCAGTAAAACCAAAATCAACATTAACTGAGCTTCGAAAAAATGCGTTTATTCCTTCCGTCGTATACGGATATCAAATTGAATCCACACCAATCGCCGTAAAGGAAAGAGATTTGATGTTCACGTTGCGTGAAGTTGGCCGAAATGGCGTACTTACAATCAATGTGGACGGAAAAGACCTGAATGTCGTATTGGAGGATTATCAAGAGGATGCACTAAATGGCGCGATCCATCATGCTGACTTCCTCGCGATCAATATGACAGAGGAATTGGAGGTCGGTGTGACCGTACACCTGGTTGGAGAGGCGCCTGGCGAAAAAGAAGGTGGCGTTCTGCAACAGCCAATACGGGAAGTGACGATCAAAGTGAAGCCATCTGACATTCCGGAAACATTCGATGTTGATATTTCGAATCTACAAATCGGAGAGACGATTTCAATTAAAGATATCCGGGAGTCATCCAAGTTTGAACTTCTCAACGATGATGAAGAAGCGCTTGTTGTTATATCTGCTCCACGCGCTGAAACAGATGAGGGTTCAGGGGAAACGGAAGAAGCGACTGAACCGGTACCAGAAGTGAACGACGCGGAGTAAAGAACTGCTAGCTGACAATCTATCTGTCATGTTTCACAGTACCTAGGTATAAACAGAAAAGCTGATAAGGCGTACGGTAGTTCCGTGCGCCTCTTTTCTGCATTATAGGTTTGAATTGAGCTATAGGAGAGAGCGTTTATGAAAATGATTGTGGGACTCGGGAACCCGGGGAAACAATACGAATATACCCGGCATAATATTGGCTTCCTGGTAGTCGATGAGTTAGCACGTCGGTGGGATGCTCCCCCGGCACAGTTGAAATTCAATGGTGCTTACACGGTCATTCATCGTCCTGAAGGCAAGATCCTTCTAGTAAAGCCATTGACCTACATGAATTTGTCGGGTGAATGTGTTGGTCCGTTAATGGATTACTATGGCGTGGAAGACGATGAAATTGTCGTTTTATATGACGATCTGGATCTGGCACCTGGGAAACTCCGGCTCCGTCAAAAGGGAAGCGCAGGTGGCCATAACGGTATGAAATCACTGATCGCCCATATCGGAACGGATCAGTTCAACCGAATCCGTATCGGCATCGGCCGCCCGACAAACGGCATGAAAGTACCTGACTACGTGCTTTCCAATTTTGGCAAAGAAGAGATTCCGGTCATGGAAGAAATGCTCAAGAAAAGTGCAGATGCTTGTGAAGCTTGGCTCAAAGCGCCTTTCTTGGAAGTCATGAATGAATACAATGGATCCTAAGGAATAAACCACTTCGAATCCGCCTATACTTTCATAAAAAGGGGCGGATCATCATAATGGTCGTACGGTATACATGTAAGCATTGCAATACGGAAATTGGAAGCATTCCGTTCGATTCGGCAAGGGATGTCATTCGGCAGCTGCAGGAAACGGATGAAAAAGAGAAGGAACGATACCTGGATACAGATGACAAGGGTGCGATGACCGTTCGTTGCATTTGCGAGCAATGTGAGCAATCGCTGCGAATGTTCCCGGACTTATATCATCTGGAAAATTGGAAACAGTGACGATCTGCTTTGGCGTAGCATTGCGCACAAAGCTTTTTGCACTTTTCAATGAAGGAGGAGCTTGCCATCATTGCAAGCCCTCTCCACAACTTTTGATTGTCCATATGATAAGGAAAACAACGATACAAAAGAGATTGTTATATAAAAAAACGTGCTTAGTTGCCTGATACCGCATAGAAAGGAAATGGATGAGTGGAAACGCTAATAAAATTGCTTTTACAAGAAAAAGAGATTGCTAATGTGATGGAGGAGCTGAAGAGTGGACAGGACCGTCAATTGATTACGGGTCTATCGGGCGGAGCAAAACCAATGTTCTTCCATGCACTTCAACGCTCCCTCGATCAACCGATCCTAATTGTGACACCGAATATGCTCCAAGCGCAGCGTGCATACGATGATCTTGTCAAAATGGCGGAAGATCCATCCCTCGTCCATCTTTATCCTGCGGAGGAGCTGATCGCAGCCGACTTTTCCGTATCCAGCTATGAATTAAGAGCATTGCGGATCGATACTCTTGATCATATGGCAAGAATCGGGAAAGGCATTTATATTACACCGCTGGCCGGCATGAAAAAGCTGTTGCCCGCAAAAGAAAAATGGAAATCTGCCATTCTCACGGCCCATGTAGGTGAGAGTATTCAAATCGAGGAATGGCTCAATAAGCTCGTGCTCATGGGATATGCACGACAGGATATGGTGACAACGCCGGGCGATTTTGCATTGCGGGGCGGTATTTTCGATATTTATCCCCTGACGGAAGACGACCCGATCCGGATTGAATTATTTGATACGGATATCGACTCCATCCGTACATTCTCAGCTGAGGATCAAAGGTCGACAGGAAAATTAGAAACTGTAACTATTTTGCCGGCGACAGAGTTCGTCTGGAGCCGGCTTGATCTGATGCAGGTCGCGGAACATTTGGAAGTTGCGCTTGGGACCAGTTTGAAGCGGATGAAACATGACGAGGCGAAAGAGGCTCTGACATCTCATATCAGCCAGGACATCGGTTTATTACGTGATGGCATCGTACCGGAAGGAATGATGAAATATATTTCATTCTCCGAAGAGCCGCCAGCATTTCTGGGTGATTATTTTCCAACGCATGGGCTCGTGTTGTTGGATGAAATCGGCCGGATTCATGAAGTGGCAACGTCGCTTGAATCCGAAGAGAAGGAATGGTTCCTCTCCATGCTGGAGGAAGGCAAGATTGTCCATGATGCTAAAATTACCTTTGCCTTTGGAGAGGTACAAGGGATGCTGGAGCAAAAAAGGGCTTACCTTTCTTTGTTCACAAGAGCAGTGCCAGGTATCACGTTAAAGAAAACCATCTCGTTTTCCTGCAAGCCGATGCAAGAATTTCACGGGCAAATGAACGTGTTAAAGCATGAGATGGAACGCTGGAAGCAAGGAAATTTCAATGTCTTTGTTGTGGCCGATGGCGAAGCGAGAATGAAGAAAGTGCAAGCTATATTACAAGATTATGAGATAAGCGGGACCGTAAATGGGACTCCATCGGGCAAGGGGAATGTCATCATAGTCGACGGAGATTTGTCGGCAGGATTTGAGTTGCCTTTCCAGCGCCTAGCCGTGATCACGGATGCTGAATTGTTCAAAGGGAAGGTCAAACGGAAAACCCGGCCGCAAAAGATGACGAACGCCGAACGCATCAAGAGCTATTCGGAAATCAAACCTGGTGACTATATTGTCCATGTCCATCACGGAATCGGGAAGTATTATGGTGTGGTAACGCTCGAAGTGAACGGCGTACACAAAGATTATTTGGACATTCGCTATCGAGCTGAAGATAAGCTGTTTGTTCCGGCAGATCAGATTGATTTGATTCAAAAATATGTGGCTTCCGGAGAAAAAGAGCCGAAACTGCATAAACTAGGCGGAGCGGAATGGAAGAAGACCAAGTCAAAAGTCTCCGCGGCTGTGAAAGATATCGCCGATGATCTGATCAAACTGTATGCGAAGCGTGAATCAGAGAAAGGATATGCCTTTTCTCCTGACGATGATCTTCAACGCTCATTTGAAAATGCCTTTCCTTATGATGAGACAGAAGACCAACTTCGTTCTATCACAGAAGTGAAACAGGACATGGAACGGGAGCGGCCGATGGATCGGCTGCTTTGTGGAGATGTCGGGTATGGGAAAACTGAAGTTGCCATACGTGCGGCGTTCAAAGCAGTTGCTGACGGTAAACAGGTGGCCTTCCTCGTGCCGACAACCATCTTGGCGCAGCAACATTATGAGACGATGAAAGAACGGTTCTCCGGCTTCCCGGTGGAAGTGTCTTTATTAAATCGTTTCCGATCAAAGAAAGAACAGAACGAAACGTTAAAGGGATTAAAGGCGGGCACAATTGACGTCGTCGTCGGCACACACCGTCTTCTATCGAAGGATGTCGTTTATAAAGATCTAGGCCTTCTGATCGTCGATGAAGAGCAGCGGTTTGGCGTGACGCATAAAGAGAAAATCAAGCAGCTTAAAACAAATGTGGATGTCTTGACGTTGACAGCAACCCCGATACCGCGGACATTGCATATGTCGATGCTCGGCGTCCGTGATCTGTCCGTCATTGAAACACCGCCAGCCAACCGTTTCCCGGTGCAAACGTACGTAATGGAACATAATTTTGCGCTTGTCAAAGAAGCAATTGAACGAGAACTGGGACGAGGCGGCCAGGTATTTTACCTGTACAATCGCGTTGAAGACATGACAAAAAAAGTGGAAGAGATTAAACAGCTCGTTCCGGAAGCCCGGGTGGCGTTTGCCCATGGCCAGATGAATGAATCGACATTGGAGGCTGTCATCCTCAGCTTCCTGGAAGGGGAATATGATGTTCTTGTGACGACGACGATTATCGAAACGGGCATCGATATTCCGAATGTCAATACGTTGATTGTCCACGATGCGGATCGGATGGGATTATCCCAGCTGTACCAGCTGCGTGGACGCGTCGGTCGTTCCAACCGCGTGGCCTATGGCTATTTCTTGTATCAGCGGGATAAGGTGCTCACAGAAGTAGCCGAAAACCGCTTGCAGGCAATTAAGGAGTTCACGGAATTAGGATCCGGTTTCAAAATCGCCATGCGTGATTTATCTATTCGAGGTGCAGGAAACTTATTAGGTGCCCAGCAACATGGCTTTATCGACTCGGTCGGTTTTGATTTATACTCCCAAATGCTCCAAGACGCAATCGAGGAAAAACAAACAGGCATTTCGAAAGCGGATATCGTCGACGTGGAAATTTCATTGCCAATCAACGCCTACTTGCCGGATACGTATATTAAAGACGGCTTCCAAAAGATTCAAATGTATAAACGTGTAAAAGCGATCGAATCCGAAGAAGATTACGCCGAGTTGTTCGATGAAATGACAGACCGCTTTGGTGATTTGCCGCTAGAGGCCGATCTATTGCTGCGGGTGGGACGCATCAAAGCATGGGGCCGCCGGGCGGGAATTGAATCCATTAAGAAACAGCGAAATGTCATTGAAATTCGTCTATCCAAAGAAGGAACCGAAAATACGGACGGAGCTAAAATTGTGGCAGATACCATGAAATTTGGCCGGGCTGTCGGTTTCACGATGGAGGATGGACAGCTGATCCTGACAGTGGATGATCGCCATACCGGAAAAATGACGGAATTTGATGTGCTAGAAGAAGTCATGAAATTGCTCAGTCAATCGGTAAAAGAAAAAACAGAAGTTGATGCCGGCTAAAGGGGCAATTGCATAAAATGTCCATCCATGATGCATACTAAGTCCGAACGGAAGACGGTTATCAATTTTGGAAAGTGAGGCATCATGGATGAAAGCAACAGGTATCGTGCGTAGAATTGACGATTTAGGCAGGGTAGTCATCCCGAAGGAAATCAGAAGAACCCTACGCATCCGCGAAGGAGATCCGCTAGAAATTTTCACTGATCGGGATGGGGAAGTCATCTTAAAGAAGTATTCCCCGATATCCGAATTGGGGCAGTTTGCAAAAGAGTATGCGGAAACGTTATATGAGACACTTGGCACCCCGGCCCTCATCAGCGATCGGGACGAAATGATCGCCGTATCCGGTTTATCGAAAAAAGATTATTTGAACCGCCAGCTATCACCAGACATCGAGGAAGTTCTTGCAGGACGCAATATGGTGATGGAGAAGATGGAGAAATCCGTCGAATGGGTTCCAGGACAAGTAGAACAGGTGAAATCGTATTGCATCATGCCAATCGTGGCAGGCGGTGATACCATCGGCGCTGTCTATTTGCTCTCCAAAGTCCATTTCCTCGGCGAAGCTGAACAAAAAGCTGCTGAAACGGCCGCCCATTTTCTAGCGAAGCAAATGGAGCAATAAAAAACAGCCTACAAGTACCGGAATTGACGGTGCGTGTGGGCTGTTTTGTTATATGTAGACAAATTATAAACTAGGCAGAACTGCAATACATGAGAATCAGCTGACAGTAGTTAAATAAATTAATATAAATTTATTAACCTAAAAACCGTTGATTTCCGTTGCAGGCGGACGCTTTCCGCGGGCACGGCTTCAATCTCCTCGTCGCTGTGCTCCTGCGGGGCTTTCAGCTCGTGCTGTTCCCGCCGGAGTCGCCACCTTTCACTCCAATCAACTAAAATCTTGGAATGACATAAAAGAACAGGATTACTACCGAGAATAAACAATTGAACGTCCAATAAATGGAAAAACAGCCTGCTGCAGCAAAAGAATAGGTCGAAGAAGGCTATTGTACTAGTTAGTTTTTAAACGGACAATACGGACACATATCCGTGCCAGGCAATTCCTTATAAAGACAGCAAGTGGTCCGCTTGTAATGCTGGGAAGCTTCCTCTACCGATGCGTCTTGCAAGTAGCGTTGAAAAGGGGAGCGGCGCATCGCAGGCTTCCAACTAGCATCTTGCAGCAACAAATTCAAATCTGCATCTTTGTGAGGAGAGTCCAAATTGGCATACATCCAGATGACATAGCCCCAAACATTTTCCCACAAAATCCATTTTGAAATCTTAGCCCGTTTGCTCAATGCTTCAACGAATGGGTGGCCCCATTGGTCGAGGACGGATCGCAGAGCTTCCTCCCGATTACCCACAGGATGGCGAGCAGTTTCAGGGATGGCGTAGTGAATGAGGCCCTCTTTTAGGAATAGCCCGACTTCATCAACCCCTCTATCCCACATGATTTGATGCTTGCTAATCGATAAAAACAGGCCAGCCATGAAAAAGCCGTGCCGCCTCATGTAAACGGAAGCGGCGACTGCTTCTGTCTGTGCTCCCGACAGTTCCGTCGTCAGCTCCAGTAGCCGTTCGATCCCTGATTCCTTCAGCAAATCGTCCAACAGGAGCAACGGAGTCGTATCGCTGTTTACATGGAGAGCAAAGCGTTCCAAGTCCAACCGGTGTGCCTCGGTTATCATCACGCGCCTGTCTCCGCCTTTAATTGTTGAATAATGCAGCGGCCCCGGCCGTACGGCACGCAAAATGGCGTTCCGAACAATGGATCTGTCGTTACCTGGCATTCCATTCCGAAAACATTGCGCACCACATCGCAGTTAATGATATCTTCGGGTTTCCCCTGTTCGTATACAGCCCCATCCTTGATGGCGACAATATTATGGGCATAACGGGAGGCAAGATTTAGATCGTGCAATACCATCACGATCGTTCTATTTTTTTGCTCGTTCAATTCAAACAGCAAATCCAATATTTCAATTTGATGGGTCATATCCAAATAGGTCGTAGGTTCATCCAGCAGTATGACATCTGTATCCTGCGCAAGCGTCATCGCAATCCACGCTCGTTGTCTTTGGCCGCCTGACAATGAATCGATGGCTCGGTCGCGCAAGTCGCTGATTTTTGTCGCTTCCATTGCGGCTTCCGTCTTTTCCGTGTCTTCCTTTGTCCAGCGAGTGAGCCAGGAATGATGTGGATAGCGCCCTTGTTTTACGAGGTCATGAACAGTCAATCCTTCCGGGGATACAGGTCCTTGCGGCAGGATGCCCATCTTCTTTGCCACGTTGCGTGCCGACATGGAATGAATGTCTTTCCCTTCGAGGAGTATGCCCCCTTCAGAAGGTTTCAATAGACGGGCGATCGATCGCAATAACGTCGATTTACCACAGCCGTTGCTTCCAACAAATACAGTTATCTCTCCACGAGGTATCGAAAGGTGTAAATCTTCGAAGAGAATTCGATCATCATAACCGATCTTCAAACCGTCCGTCCTAATTACAGGTTGCATATCCACATGCCTTCCTTTCTGTATCGTTCTCAGTTTTCGTTACCGCTAGCATACCATAGATACAATCAATTGAGAATGATAATCACTAATTTTACAAAAACGCTTTACAAACTAGATGCCTTGCGTTTACACTACTAATTGATAATGATTATCAGCACTTATAACGGAGGCGTACGAAATGAAAAGAACGGTAAAACCGCTATTTATATTGATGATGTTATTTGCGATCGTACTCGCAGGATGCTCATCCAAAAAAGTAGATGAGAAGACAGATGGCAAGTCAGACAAAGCAAGTGAGAGCATTACGATCACAGGTTCCAATGGGGACGTCACCTTAAAAGAGCCGGCAAAGAAAGTAGTCGTGCTTGAATGGACATACGCGGAAGACCTGCTGGCATTAGGAATGCAGCCGGCCGGAATGGCAGATATTCAAGAGTATCATAATTGGGTGAACATTGACGCGGAACTTAGCAAAGATGTGGCAGATGTTGGCGGTCGCCAAGAACCGAACTTGGAGGCAATTGCGGCACTGGAACCGGATTTGATTATCGGCGTAAGCTTCAGACATGACAATATGATTGCGGAGCTTGAAAAGATTGCACCGACAGTCATTTTCAATCCATATCCAGAAGACGAATCGATTGATCTATACAAAGAAATGACAACAACATTCCATGAAATTGCGAAGGCAGTTGGAAAAACGGACAAAGCAGATGAAGTGATGAATGACTTGGATAAAAAATATGAAGAAGCGAAGGCGAAAATTGACGGAGCTGATTTGAAGACAAAGGACGTCATTTTGACACTTGCTTATTCAGGACCTCAGGCACCTGAAATCCGGGTCTTCACACCGAACTCCATGGCCTCCCAAATCATTGAGAAAATCGGTTTGAAAAACGTCCATGTGCCAGACCAGTTTGAAGTATTCGGTTCCAGTACATTCAATGTGGAAGGCTTGACGAAATATGAGGACGCGAATTACCTCTATATTGTACAAGACAACGACAATGTTTATGAAAAACAATTGAATGGAAATCCGGTTTGGCAAAACTTGAACTTTGTCAAAGAAGGGCGCCTATATGAATTAGGCGGCGATACATGGCCATATGGCGGTCCACTTTCGGCTGAAACGCTGCTCAATAAAATCGTGGACACTATGGTAACCAAATAATGCATGCCAACAATAAAGGAACAAGGTCGCTGATAGTCGCTATCGTCGGCCTTTTCCTGTTACTTGTTCTTTCATTTATCCATTTAACACAAGGCCAGGCGGATTACACAGTTTCTCAGCTGCTTGAAGAAGTGTGGTTTGAAGGCAGGGTACAGGATATTGTCTTGTCTCTTCGATTGCCGCGCCTTGTAATTGGAATCATTGCAGGGGGTGCCTTGGCGGTTGCAGGGACATTATTGCAGACATTGACAAAGAACCCGCTGGCATCAGCGAGCACACTCGGTATTAATGCGGGAGCCTACTTTTTTGTCGTGCTATCCATGATCTTTTTCCCGTCTGTCCTCGGGCAATTTCCGTTTTTTGTTGCACTCGCTGGCGCGATTCTTTCCTCGGCGCTCGTGGTTTTACTGGCGGGCAAACAGATGGAGCCGGTTCGGGTCGCGCTGACAGGGATGATTATTTCGTTGCTGTTTTCATCCATAACCGGGTCACTGCAACTTTTATTTGAAAATCAAACAAATGGACTGTTTCTCTGGGGAGCTGGAACGTTGGTCCAGTTGAACTGGGATGGGGTCTCGTTTGCAGCTCCGATGATTGCAGTTTTATTCATGGGCGCCATTTTTTTAGCCAAACCGATGGACGTCCTTTCGTTAGGAGAAGATACAGCCTCTTCGCTTGGACAAAATGTCCGCGTCGTCAAAGTAGCTGCTTGGGCTGTTGCGATTCTGCTGGCGGCAACGACTGTCAGCGTCATAGGGCCGATTGGTTTTGTCGGCTTGATGGCCCCGCATATTGTTCGCATGCTCGGAATCCGTGGGCATTTGCAAGTCATCCTTCAATCATTCTTATGGGGAAGCGTCATTCTCATCGGAGCGGATGTGCTCGGGCGCATGATCGAGCCAGGACAGGAAGTTCCTGTCGGGGCGATGACCGCATTGATAGGCGGTCCGTGGCTTTTGTATCTGGCATGGAAAACAGCCAAAACCCACTCGAAAGGCGACCGGCAAATGGGAGGCGCCTTAAAGCCGAAAAAGCTGCCCGTTGTCGTACCGGTTGTCCTCGCACTCATTGTTCTTGTCGTAGTGATCGCTTTATCGTATAACGGTTCCGCCTGGTCAATGGAATGGTCCAAGCCGGTTATTTGGAATTTCCGCGTTCCGCGTGTATTGACCGCTTTTGTCATCGGCGTATTACTAGCGATTGCAGGGGTATTATTGCAAGGCGTCCTGCGGAATCCACTCGCAGATGCGAGTGTGCTTGGGGTTACCTCGATGGGTGGTGCAGGCGCTATGCTGATGTTAGTCATGATTCCATCCATCCCGGTTGCCTATATGCCGCTCGGAGCGGTAGTGGGTTCGGCGATTGCGCTGGGGATCATTATCGGAACGTCTTGGAAAAATAACTTTCAGCCCATGCTCGTCGCCTTAATGGGGATTGCCATATCGGCATTCGGCTCCGCAGCGACTCAGGTGTTCGTCGTGAAAGCAAAATTGGCGGTAGCTGCTGCGCTCGTCTGGTTATCCGGCAGCACATACGCGAAAGGTTGGGATGATTTCCAGCTGGCGGTCATTTTCTTCCTCATCTTGATCGGTCCTGCCATCTATTTAACAAGAAGCCTGGATGCGTTATCGTTTGGTGACGATATCGCAGCAGGTCACGGAACATCGGTCAAGTCTGTGCGTGTCTGGGCATTAATCATCGGTGTCGCCATCAGCACAGGGGCTGTTGCTATTGTCGGAACAATCGGCTTCATTGGCCTCGTAGCACCGCACATCGCCCGTCGGCTCGTCGGGTTCCGCCACTTGCCGTTACTGGTCGTTTCCGGTCTACTTGGCGGTCTCCTGCTCATTACCGCCGATTTCGTAGGGCGGATTGTCATTGCTCCAAAGGATATTCCGAGTGGGCTGATTGTTGCGTTGATTGGTACGCCGTATTTGTTGTATTTATTGAGGAAGCTGAAGTGAGCCGAAGCAAACTTACCTTTATGACCTCTTCTCTGTATGTTCGGAGGAGAGGTTTTTTAATTCGCGATAAAGCATAAGCGTAATTAGAAGTGAATTGTACAATGTCCTATCAAAGATGAGTCATAGTACATTTGCTTGACCTCATTTGGGCTACCTCCATGTTAAGGCAAAAGCTCTCAAGCCATTCCGATTATAGACACGGACTGCGCCCCAAAGAATGAATATAACACATGAGATTACGAAGAAAATATAATAGAGATATCCGTTTTGCATATAATCATACGTTTTATATTCCCACTCCACATACCCATGATCCTTGTAATTTATTTTCATCATACGTGATTCCCCGATACCTTCTGTTCCTTGGCTTAATAATTTTCCAATCTTACCCTCTGACTCGCTTTCCTTAATCAATGCGAAGTAACTAATATTCTCAAACCACTTTGAATTCCGCTGAATTCCTTCTTGCAATGCAAGTTCATCTTCAAAAGTAAAGTCATCCTTTGTTAGATATATTTGTCCCAAATGTTCCATTAAAGCTGTTGTTTCGCCGTACGATTTGTCCCTCATAAATAAGTTAGCTGCAAAAAATAAACCTACCAAAACTAATAGGATGGCTGAGCATAAAAGCCATTTAGCAAACCTTTTTTGTAACTGAAACTTTTCTAATGGACCTTTGTTTTCTGCTCTGAACCTATCTATAGCAAGCGTAAATGCTTCTGGTTCCGATTTTCCTTCTTCTTTTAACTCTCGAACAGTCACTAATACATGTGAACGCATTTCTTGTTTCAGCTCTTGTGCTTCTTTCCTGCTCAAATGGGAAAAAATCGAATTGCCAAGTTGCTCAATTTGCTTCATTACTGTACTCCTCCTTTGAAAAAAGAGTTACGAATGCCCTCGAACAATTAAGTATGATAACTAAGTAAAGACTGTAAGTTCTTCCGGTATTTTCATTTAATAATAGCATTGTGAAGGTGGCAAGGCTACTGAACAGAAGGGGCTGATAAGGTATTTACTGAAGATTAAGGAAAACGCATGTAACAATTCCTTTCCATACGTCGTCATATGTATAAGAAGGACTTGGAAACCGGAGAAATAAACACGCTTAATAAGCAAAGGAAGGAATCAATATTGAAGAAATTGTTTGTTTTATTCAGCCTCCTGCTGCTTGTTGGATGTGATAATAAAGAAGATGTGGAGGATACTCCATTTGCATTTCAAGACGAAATCCAAGCAATTATTGCAATAGGCCAAGGGACAGAAGCGGGGAATCCAGTAGAAGTTAAGAACGCCGATGAGATTCATTTAGTTGTAGACGCTATGCAAGATGCAGAAATCTATGAGGATCCTTTGTCAGATGTAGGAGCGGAGTATGAACTTGAAGTAACCTATCAAGATGATTCGACAGAAATCATATATGTATGGTTCTTTTCCAATATGGCAGGACGCTTTGAAGTAAACGAGGTTATGTATCGTATGAATGAAAAAGCAATTCCAAAGTTAATAAGCCTCTTAGAAAAGTAATTGGTTAAAGACGAGATATTAACATTCGATTTTTATGCTCTAGGTTTTACTAAAGACGCGGGCGAGGTACTAAGAGACAAAGGGTATGAATGGCTGACAGAAGACCGAAAACCTGTGAATGAATTAGTAGAATATCTAGGCCGATATCGTACAGCGAACCTGCTTGCAAGGGCTCATTATTTCGTTCTTTTGCCATATCAATTAAGAACAGACAGATCTTTGACAGGTCTGTCTGTTTTATTTCTTAAAATGAATAGGAGTCTCCATCATTCGGAACTAATACATTCGTTGCGATTCCTATATCTTTGATAAAGCTTTTTAAGTCCTCTCTGGATAAAGACCAGTGATTTACAGCTTCCATATGCACAGCAATAATTTTTGCGTCAGGGGCGGCCTTGTACACTTCATAGACGTCATTTATGCCCATTACGAGAGAGCCGCCTTCATAGAATTGGTTATCTCCCGCATTCACAACAATGATTTCTGGCTCATGTGTATGGATTGTGTCCTGAACTGCGTCATACCAAACTGTGTCCCCAGCTACATACAATGTTTTTTCTGATGGGTGCTTAAAGACGATACCGCACACGAGACCTGCAAGTTGTAAAATTTCACCCCTTCCATGCTCCCCTTTTGTTTTACTTAATTGAATCCCTTCGAAGACAGTATCCTCTTGTAAAACCTCAACGTTTTGGAATCCTGCATTTCGAATCTCCATCGCATCTTCTTCATTTTGGGCAAAGAGTTCAATGTCTTTCGGCAATACTTCTGCAGCCGCCTCATCCCAATGATCATAATGGAGGTGCGTAACGATGACCGCATCTATCCCATTTATAATTTGATCAATGGATGTTGGCAGATCCACTAAAGGATTTTTTTGATCTTGTCTTGGGGAATTGGGGAAAGGCGGGTATACTCCTTTTTCTGCTAACATGGGATCAATTAAAAACTTTTTTTCGGCGTATTCGAGAACGATTGTTGCATTCCGAATTTGATGTATCTTCATGTATAGTAACTCCTTTTGTTTAGATTTCCTTTGAACAATGTCTAGTCTATACTGTGGGCTACTGACCGATACATGGATTAAATAAAGTGTTTTAGTCGTTTAACTTTAATAATGAAGGAGTTCTATACATGTTAGATAAGACCGATGGGAAGATCTTAGAAGAACTGTCCAAGAACAGCCGAATTACAATGAAAGAGTTAGGTAAGAAAGTTCATTTGACTGGACCCGCCACCTCAGCTAGAGTGGCGAAGTTAGAGGAAAGCGGAATTATTGAAGCATATACGATTCAAGTAAACCGAGTTACATTGGGCTGCTATTTACATGCTTTTATTCCCATTATTACAGAAAGTATTTTTCACCAACCGTATCTGTCGTTTATAAAAACGCAAGAGAACTATTTAATCAATCATTATAAGATTAGCGGAGATGGTTGCTACATTCTCGAATGTAAATTTCCTTCCACAGAAGTAATGAATCAATTTTTGGGTGGAACTAAACAAGCATGCCAACTATAAATTATCCATTGTGATTGATAAGCAGTCATCCCATGCTAGTGAGAATTAACGGAACCTCATCAGCAATGAACTACCCAGTACTACACATGCCACCATTATGTATGGAGTACTACAAATTCATATTTCCGATTATCCTCATACCTCCAATCTTTCAATATAAGCTCCTTGCTACGGTTCTATCGAGCAGCCGTTGTCGGTAACAAACAGCGATTATAAGGTAACTAATTTCAGTACTATCCGTCTAACGATAGAGGAGGGATATATGTGAGAATACTACGTTTATTTTATAGTTTTTGTATAGTGGTTTTAGTGACTGCAGCTGGATGTTCTAATGTATCGCGTCCAATTAAAACAGAACTACATACGATCGGGAATCCTGATGCAGAAGAGGTTTTAACATTAGACCCCGAAGCAGATATTTTTCAGTTCGAAGGGGTTATTTATAAGACTGGAATCGACTGGGTTGAGAATCTATCTTTAACAAAAGATGAGCAAGTCGGGGAAATAAAAACAAGAAACGAAACAGATACAAACTTTGTAAACGAAATGTCGAATAAACTACCAGTCGGGGCAAAGATTTTTTCAACAAAAGAAAAACAAGGTCCTATTTTGCTCGTAGAATCGGAAGGAGAAATTTTGAAATACTTTGGATTGGTGGAGGGGTAAGGAACTTACCCTCTTTTTTTTATGAAATAAGAATGCGATTCCAATTTGTTACTAATTATTGGCAACCAAGTTTATTTATTATCGTCAGGATATGTGACTGGAAAAACTAAACTGGGGGAGTTTTTATATGAGAATTAGAAATTCAGCAAAGGCGATCATCGTAGAAGATGGCAAGCTGCTTGCCTTGAAAATGCATGAAAACAGTGGAACCTATTATATTCTTCCGGGCGGGGGCCAAGAACATGGGGAAACGCTTCACCAAGCATTACGAAGGGAATGTAGAGAAGAGATCGGTGCGGATGTGGAAATCGGTGACCTGATTTTTGTAAGGGAATATATCGGCAAACATCATGAATTGGCAGCCTACCATTCCCATGCCCATCAAACTGAATTTATGTTTTTATGCAGAGTGAATCACGAGACCTTTGCCGAAGGGACCCGCTTAGATAAAGGACAAATCGGTACCGAATGGATACCAATTCAGGAGCTCATGGAGTATACCCTATTCCCTCGGGCCTTGCGCACTCATATTATGTCTTATTATGAAAACGGTAATACGCCTATTTATGTAGGGGATATCAATTAGATAAAATTATTATTTGAACGAGTTCCCATTCTAGAATGATTAAGCTTTTAGAAGTAAGTTATAAATCGTCATGACACCAATGGTGCAATGGCAGATTGGCAGTATAACTGTTCGGTATGGAATCATATCAGCTTTGTCTGCAACCTCTACAACCTCTTCCCAAGATGTTCAGGGAGGGGATTTCTGGTATCCAGATTACTCTTGTACTTGGGGGATATAAAATAACACGTGTGATGATACGGTCAACGATTTAGGTGTAGAAGAAGGAATTGATGAATAATTGTAGAAATAGAATATAAGGAGTAAAAACAATATAATGCGCACGTGGAGTGTTGTTATAAGTCTTTAAGAAAAGGGGGAACACACTTGAAAGACAGTACTAAAAAGGAAGTCTATTCATGGATAAAAACAATTGTCGTTGCTGCATTGATTGCTTTAATATGTCGTCATTTTCTGTTTACACCGGTGACCGTTTACGGCAAATCGATGGAACCTACATTCCAAGAGAATAATAGGGTCGTTGTAAGTAAAACAAGCGAAATAGGGAGATTTGATATTATTGTTTTCAAAGCGCCAGATCGGGATGAGCAATATATTAAAAGAGTAATCGGAATGCCAGGGGATCGAGTGGAAATGCAAGATGATGTCCTATATGTTAATGGGAATCCATATGAGGAATCGTATATAAAAGGAAAAGATGAGGCTGGAGTTAACAGGATCACGGGTAATTTTACATTGGATGAACTGACAGGAACTACAATTGTTCCAGAGGGTTATTTCTTTGTGCTGGGAGATAATCGATTGAAAAGTAAAGATAGCAGAGATTTTGGCTTTATTTCAGCTGATGCGGTTGTTGGCAAGGTAAAGTTTCGATTCTTTCCATTTGAAAAAATGGGGATGCCTAAATAAATTGTGCACCGTCCTATTTTTTAAAAGTGTATTGCAATAAATGGAATAAAGGGTTCTGTTAACTACTATTTCGTTAGCAACTCTCCATATGACGGGAGGATTTGCTTTGAACAGATTCGATTGATTACATAAATTTTAATTAAAGGGTAGGTGATACATACCATTTTATTGAGGTGTTCAATTTGAATAATTTGCTGATTAACGCTGATTTTAAAAAATTATGGTTTCATAATTTATCAAAAATTCTAAGTGAACGTTTTCGAGAGCTGCTGATCCCTATTATCGTACTGGGGCTTTCTGGATCGCCACTTATGACATCTTTTGTCTTGATGGCTCAGAGAATTGGTTCCATAGTATTCTCCATCCCAATCGGTACTTGGATAGAGAAAAAGAACCCAGTCTTGGTTTCTTCCATCTGTAATTGTATATATGCCATATTATTATTTTTGTTGGCGTATTTATTAACAATCGACGTATCTAGCCTTTTTGTTATAGGTTCCATATTATTTCTGATGGGCTTACTAGCATTGATTTCCAACCTTACTCTTTCCGCAATGGTTCCCAAAATTGTTGGACGGCAGCGTCTATTAAGTGCGAATAATTTATTTGAAGCTGCTGATGCAATCGTAACCTTTATTGGCCCCGCCTTAGGTGGAATCATACTTGCTAAATATGGTGCAAGCAGTACTTTAATTATGTGTGCTATTTTAGTACTGATTTCTTCGTTATGTATTTCCCTTGTAAAATATCGTACGATACGTACGGAAACGATTGGACGCCCCAAGAAGGGAAACGAAAAACTGAAGAAATTCTTACAGGAATCCTGTGAAGGAGTAAGATACCTGTACGCGAATGATTCTCAAATAGCATCGACGATCTCCGCTTTGGCTCTGGGGTTTTCGACCACGTTTATTGTCCTAACTGTTATTATTCATTCAGAATCCACACTCCGCTTTTCCGAGGAGTTTATTGGAATTCTGTTGTCCTGTGCCGGAATAGGAAATATGATTGGCGTCCTGATCATGAAAAGATTTCAAAAGACCAATTGGCTACATTTCCTTAGCACATTGATGATTGTTTCGTCATTAGGTATTTTATTGCTGATGTCCCATTCATTTATCGTTATGTGTGTAGGGATGCTCATCTTTGATGGTGCATTATCAATGGCCTTTGTTGTTCAGATTACTGTGCAACAGGGAATTACCCCAGACCATCTGATTGCCCGAGTTCGAAGTGCCATATATGTCCTTGGCGGGATTGTAACCATGCTGGCAACCCTATTATCTGGTTTGATCTCTGAATGGAACTCTACGGCCGCACTCATTTTCGGGGTATTTATATTATTGGCGAGCGGTTTATTTATTGTTAAATATAAAAGACAAGGTGTGGCGATGGATAGAATAAGTCCGATTTATGCTTCGTCCCAGAGTCCCCATAAATGATTGATTAACTGAAACCATAGGTTGCTTTGCTTAATAAGCTTCATGATTAAAAGACCTTACATACATACCATTTTATATGTGGTCGGTATGTTGAAGGTCTTTTAATATATATAAATATATTGCGATTCCAGCCATGATTTAAATGCTGCTACAGGTGAAACAGCTATTTATTTGTATTAAATTTTGCTATAGCAGTCCTTTTTTCCACTATCCATTTTAATTAGCTCGTCTATTCAAACAACTTTTCGGAATACCTTTTTTCAAGTTCCTCAAAGAACTTCATTTTATCCGGAAATAACTGGTTCAACGAATGGGCACTGTTTCCATCTTTCTTTGTAGAATAGTTAGAGAATGTATTTTTTATTTTATCAATCTGCTGGACTTCGTTCAACAATTCATTTTCGTTAGCTGATAAGGAAATCGACTGTTTAGGTTCAAATAAAAAATCATATGGATCTGTCCCATCAATATTAAACTTCGCTAAGTTCCATGCTTCGTTATAATATAATTCTTGATCCTCACTTTTTGCCATAACAAGTATATATTCGCTTCCCTTTTTTAAAGGTGTATAGTTATCATAAATGAGAATATATTCACGATCTTTATCTTTTTGCAGTGCATAGTATTCTCGATAGCTGATCTGATCCCCCTTCGAAAGTTTCGAATCACTACGTTGTTCTAAAATATCTATAATCTCAATTGTTGTGTCTGTATAGAATGATGCCACATGGCCAGTTTCATCGTATTGAACATTTGCTTTCCTATCAACTAATGATTGATTCGTTTTTGCTTTGACTATTGCAACACTATTTTTTTGAATTTCCTCGAAATTTTGTGGTGCGAGAAAATCAGCAGTTGGCATCACTAATTCATACTCGTACCATTCTTTCTTATCCTTGAAATCAACAACGGATTTATTTGTCTGTTCTGGTTTTGCAGTACCGCAAGCAGTCAAGAATACGAAAGTGCTGATTAATACAATCACTTTCATTATTTTCATAGCAATCAACCCCTTTTGTTTTATGTTGAATTTTTAATTTCCCCATTTTCTACGCAACTCCAACTATCATGGTACGCACTCTCTGTTTTAATGAATCTTGAAATTCACTCAATATTTATAAGATACCCTCACTGTTTTTATTATAACTAACATAGCGTTTAGTAAAGGAGTATCATATAGAACTTGACTAGTAATAAAAAGAAGATTGATTCCATCCCTATTGGACTTCAATTAGAGTGGTCTGTTTTATGTGCATGGCTGCATAGCTGGTTTTCCTAAAACGCATGCATTAATAATGTTATACTAATGACATTACACAACGAAAGAGGCTCAACTATGGCTAGTACGGATTGGAATATGAAGACATTCACGAAGGGTGCATCGATTCTTGCAATTTCAGCGATTATCGTCAAATTGCTTTCTGCGGTGTACCGGGTTCCATTCCAGAATCTTGTAGGAGATACGGGCTTTTATATTTATCAGCAGGTCTACCCATTCATCGGAATTTTCATTATATGGACATCCTACGGTTTTGCGGTGGCCGTTTCAAAATTGCTTGCAGAAGATAGGGAGCCTGAGGAATCGAAGGCAATCAAGCGAATCGCTTTCCTCTATTTGACTTGCTTATCGGTCGCTGTTTTCTTCATTCTTATGGCGGGAGCGCCGTTTTTTGCAAATGCGATGGGGGATCCAAAACTGGTTTCATTACTACGGGCAGGTGCGTACATTGTCCTGCTCATGCCAATTCTGGCCACTTTAAAAGGCACTTTTCAATCATCAGGGCGAATGACGCCGGTGGCTATGTCCAATGTCGGGGAACAGACCATCCGCGTAACCGTTATTTTAATTGGCACATGGCTTGCGGTCCGTGCAGGGGCTTCTTTGTACAAGGCAGGAGAGATCGCGATGTGGGGGGCGGTTATCGGGCAGGCGGCAGGTGTCTTCATTTTGGCATTCTATTACCGGAGTGCCTTCAAAGGGCCGACTGTTCGGATCGATCGTTTGCGGGTTGTGAAGGAGCTGACGATTGTCAGCTTAAGTGTCAGCGCCAGCTCCCTCATTCTCTTGCTGTTTCAGCTTGTCGATTCGTTTACAATCTTTAATCTGCTTGTTTCCAAAGGGACTCTAGTAGAGCGTGCCATGGAAATGAAAGGCGTTTACGACCGGGGCCAACCGCTTGTGCAAATGGGAATGCTGATTGCTTCCACACTTGCGCTTGCTATCGTTCCGCTCATTGCGCATCACGCGTCAAAACAGGATGGACGAGGAGCGGTTCCCTTCATCCAGCTGACGTTTCGCACGGCATTTCTATTCGGAACCGCAGCTACAGTCGGACTGGGCCTCGTACTGCCGTTTATGAATGAAATGCTGTTCGAAACACGCGACGGCTCTGTCGCCTTGATTGTTTTCGTTATGCAAGTGTTCTGGCTTTCCCTCATCCTGCCGTTGACGGCTATTTTACAAGGGGCGGGGAAAGTGAAAATCCCGACACTGCTCCTGCTGGGCGGCCTCGTTGTCAAAGCGATTGCGAATCAATGGCTCATCCCTCTATGGGGCATAACGGGAGCAGCGATAGCGGGAAATATCGGATTTGGAGCAATCTCGATCGCCCTGCTTCTTTACTTTAAACGGGTATGGCCGGTGCGGCTTGCGCCTTTCCGCTTTTATGGCTGGACCTTTGCTGCAACGATTTTGATGGTCGTTCTTGTCGCAGCCTGGTCGCTCGTTGCAGATGCCTTCTTATTTGACGATTTGCCTTCACGCATCGGGGCAACACTGACAGCGTTGACTTCTGTTATGATGGGAGCAGCTGTTTTCCTGCTCATCGTCATGAAGTCCAGAATCATGGCGGAAAAAGAGTGGTATTTATTGCCGTTTGGAAGACGATTGGCGAGAATTCAATTACAACTTACGCGAAATAGAAGGTGAGAATATGCAAACGATTACGATTATCGGACTTGGCGCAGGCGATTTGGAACAGCTTTCGCTCGGCGTATACCGGAAAATAAAATCACTTGGGACCATGTTTGCACGTACCGACATGCACCCGGTCGTACAGGAATTGAGAGAAGAAGGCGTCTCAATTGAAAGCTTTGATTTCATTTACGAGAAACATGATTCATTTGAACAAGTGTATGAAGAAATTACGGAGCGGCTGCTGGAAATGGCGGCTGCTGGGCCGGTTGCGTATGCTGTCCCAGGTCACCCGCTTGTTGCGGAGAAAACTGTGCAGTTGTTGATTGAAAAGGAACGGGAAGGACTTGCGAACTTGCAAATCGTTGGCGGAAGCAGCTTTCTTGATCCAATTTTCTCCGCTTTGCGGATTGACCCGATTGACGGGTTTCAGCTGCTTGACGGAACCGACATGGCACGGGATGATGTGAATATGAAGCAGCATGTGCTCATTGGGCAAGTGTATGACGCATTTATTGCGTCGGAAGTGAAGCTGTCCCTTATGGAGAAATATGCGTATGACCATCCGGTGACCATCGTGACAGCTGCCGGTTCTAAAGAAGAAAGAGTACGTACCGTGCCGCTCTTTGAATTGGATCGAGAAACGGAAATCGATAACCTGACCACTGTGTACGTTCCGCCTGTCACGGAGAGGGAAGGACGATTGAAGGAATGGTCGGCATTCCGGGAGATTATCGCCGCGCTTCGCGCGCCTGACGGCTGTCCGTGGGATCGGGAACAGACGCATGAGTCGCTTAAGCGGTATTTAATCGAAGAAGCGCATGAGCTCATTCAAGCGATTGATGAGCAAGACGACGAAGGCATCATCGAAGAGCTGGGGGATGTATTGCTGCAAGTCTTTCTCCATGCCCAAATTGGCGAGGATGATGGATACTTTGCGTTGGAAGACGTCCTGCAGTCCGTAGGCGAGAAGATGATTCGCCGTCATCCGCATGTATTCGGCGAAATCAATAATGTGAAGAACTCGGATGAAGTGCTTGCCAATTGGCAGGACATCAAGCAAGCGGAGAAACCAGAGAAGGCGTCGCAATTGGACGGACAGGACCGTTTCTCTTCTTCGCTGCTCACCTCGTTTAATTACCAAAAAGCAGCGGCGAAGGTCGGGTTCGACTGGCCGAATATCGAAGGCGCGTTCGAGAAATTTGCCGAAGAGTGGGAAGAGTTCCAAGTCGAGGTGCGCGGGGGCTCGAAAGAAGCACAGCTCGATGAACTTGGTGATGTGTTGTTCACCATTGTAAATGTGGCGCGGTTTTTGAAGCTATCGCCAGAGGAAGCGATGGTGCACGCCAATCAGAAATTCAAACAGCGGTTTTCATTCGTCGAGGCAAGTGTAAAAGAGGGGCGCGGTTCATTTGAAGAATACACGCTCGATGAACTAGAAGCATTCTGGCAACAGGCCAAGGGAAAGGGAGATGGACAATGAGACTAGATAAATTTTTGAAAGTATCACGATTGATCAAACGGCGGACATTGGCAAAACAGGTGGCCGACCAAGGACGGATTACAATTAACGGCAAGGTAGCAAAGGCATCTTCGGTTGTGAAGGAAGGGGACGAGCTCGCCATCCGTTTCGGCCAGAAGGTCGTTACGGCGAAAATCGACCAATTGAAGGAATCGACGAAAAAGGAAGACGCAGCTTCCATGTATACGATTTTGAAGGAAGAGAAGCTTGCGAAAGTCGAACCGGAATTTATTGATGATGAAGATTGAGTCAGGTCCGGTTTAGTTGAAAAGAGCGACGCAGTTTTAACGCTGCGTCGCTCTCCGTGTTTTACAACGACTTCACAGTTCGGTTGTAAGGCAGATTATTTCATATTTGTGAGATCAGATTGATGAATTATATTTAAATTAGTGCCTTTAATTACGTTCAAAAAATCACCGTTTCGATCTTCTTTATAGATATGGTTAGGCGAAACCAGTGTGAATTGACTCCGATCTACCGGGTTGTGATTCAAGAACAATAGATATTTCCCTGTTTTGAGCAATTCCGACTCATCTAACAAGGCATACTTTGTATTTCCCATTTTGAAAAGCAAAGCGTGGCTAACAGACATTTCGTCACCGATTTTAAATTCCTCATTCAATCTATTGTGTACCACGTCGGACACTTTCACTTGATAAAGATGTTCAGTAACTACTTTATCTGAAAGTTGTCTTTGGTATTCAGCAGGCTCTTCAAAAATCTCTCCTGTTATGACGAATTGGGAGGACTCAATCATCTCTTCGATATTGTCAAACATAAATGCTAAAGCTATATTGTTGGATTGTTTTTCTTTATTTGAGTTGTATATTTTATAACCAATCAAGCCGATTACCAAAGTGAATGAAAGAAATAGAAGTGATACTGGTTTTTTCATATTAGTAAGCCTCCTGTAATTTCCTTACTAAATATAATTTACCATTCATTTCGGTATTTTGCGGAAAAATAAAAATTTCTTTGCTCGCTACACGTTCGCTTGAGTTCGCAAAAGCCGCTCTTCGTTACGGCTTTCCCTGTCATGTTTTTTAATTTCCCCGCATAAGATGACAGTGAACGTACAAGCAAAGGAGGAGTACTATGCAAATTCAAACAGACAGTCCGACGTATGCCATCCCTTCCGGCGATCATGTGGTTACGATGCGCAACAGGAAGCGGATGGACATTACTTCCGTGAAAACAATCGATCGGTTTGACCAAGAAGAGTTTATCGTACGGACATCCCAAGGCATGCTGCAAATACGGGGGGAGGAGCTGCGCATCGTTCATCTCGACGTGGATAAAGGGCTGCTCACATTGGAAGGAACCATTGGCACTCTCCAATACGATGAAGAAGAATCAGGGTCTCGAAATTTCCTCCATAAATTGTTTGGATGAGCCTCTCTGTCCAGTTTCTTAGTTTGCTCGCCATGATTGGGACAGGCATTGGAGCCGGAGCCGTTATGGATATGGTCGGAACCGGCATTTCCCAAACAGGAAAAACAGCTTGGATCCGCAGATATGCCGCCTGGTTGGAATTCATTTGTTGGATATTGATCGGTTGTGGTGCGTTTTATGTCCTCTTCCTGGTCCGAGACGGTGCGTGGCGGATGTATGACCCGGTTGCGCAGGTGAGCGGACTGCTCTTATATGCTGCTATTTTTCATAAGCCATTCCGGTTCTTCGGACGGATGATCATCTTGCTGATCCTGAAGCCGATTTGGTTCATTCTACGGCTGATCGCGAAGATCATTCAATTCTTTGTCCGGGTTGTCATTCGAATTTTGACAGTCCTCGCATTACCGTTCACGACTCTCTTCTTTTTCGTCAAGAAAAGACTCTTCAAAAATAGCGCTGAATAAGCTATAATTGATAGACTATTGAAGAGAACGGAAAGTAATGAGAGGAAGTGCAGGACATGGAGCAAAGGAAGAGGAAAGCCGCCGCAACCGTTGCATCGATTGAAACTGAATATGTCCGCTCGTTGCGTAAGAAAGAGGATTGGCGAAATAAGCAGAAGAAGCGGCTGAAGAGAAAGCTTACCGTCTATGCCATTTTGGCATTGCTTGTGTTTGGCGGATTGACGAACACCTATGTGCAACAGAAACGGACATTGGAAAAGAAGGAGCATGAAAAGGCAGAGGTACTTACCAATCTTGATGAAGTACAAGAAGAACAGGAAGCCTTGAAACAAATGCTCGTCAAGCTGGATGATGATGAATATATCGCCAAACTCGCAAGGAAACATTACTTTTTGTCCGAAAAGAATGAAATCATTTTCTCGGTCCCTGAACATACCAAGAAAAAGGGAAAAAAAGAGTCCGGAAAAGAGTAGTCTTATTGACACTCTTTTTTTGTTGGCTATAATGAGAGTAAGGATCTTGCGCAAGCAAGTGTCGCCGATTTGGTAAATAGGCTTCCGGCGAGAGCCGCTTAAATTTTTAAGGAGGAGCAATTTTTTTATGTCAATTGAAGTAGGCAGCAAGTTACAGGGGAAAGTTACAGGGATCACAAACTTCGGGGCATTTGTTGAGCTGCCGAACGGTTCAACTGGTCTGGTCCATATTAGTGAAGTCGCGGATAATTATGTAAAGGACATTAACGACCATTTGAAAGTGGGAGACATGGTTGAAGTTAAAGTGATGAACGTCGGAACAGACGGTAAGATCGGGCTGTCCATCAGAAAGGCGAAGCCTGAAGCAGAACGTCCTCAACGCCCTCAACGTCCTCGTCACGGTGGAGGCCGTCCCCAAGCAGAACGACCTGAAAATTTTGAACAAAAGATGCAAAAGTTTATGAAAGACAGCGAAGAGCGTCTTTCCACTTTGAAAAGAGCAACAGAGTCTAAACGCGGTGGCCGTGGCGCAAGAAGAGGGTAACTTGCTGGCTGTTTCAATTTAGGTCCATATACAATTCAAGCAATTTCGGTGGAGGTTTCTACCGAGATTGCTTTTTTATTCTTTGGAGAAGGAGTCTGTTTCCATGGAAGCGAATGATAAGGGGAAAGGGGGATGGGCTATGGAAGAAAAAATCATTGCAGGTCTACAATTGTATATACAGTGGGTGGAAACACTTGGATCCCTATCAGAACAGGAGGCGGCCTTGCCGTATGCCGATGGAAAATGGTCGCCGAAAGAAATACTCATGCATATGGCAGAATGGGACCGGCTCACCATCGAGGAGCGTCTTGCCTATATGAAAGACAGTTCCACTTTCCATGAAGTACCTGCAGATATACCGTTTGATGAGTTCAATGCGGAAGCCGCACGCAAGGCAAAGGATAAAACATTTGATGAGATAAGGATGTATGCCATCGAAATGCGACGTCGCCTGCTTTCTGAGCTTGCACTGTTGGAGGGAGAGCAATGGGATGCGTCCATTCCAATTGGAGAGTTTACGATTTCAATCCGGCAGTATTTTTCCGATTTCATTGAACATGACAAACACCATAAGACGCAGCTTGATTCACTGCAGGTGATTGGATAGAAAAAAGCGGCTCCCAGCAGGGAGCCGCTTTCATTTATAAAGTATAGCGGCGGAGGGGGTCGAACCCACGACCTCACGGGTATGAACCGTACGCTCTAGCCAGCTGAGCTACGCCGCCATGAATGTTCAGGAAGTTTGCAAGCGCACCCTTTTTGAACAACAATCAACATATTACATGCGTTTGTGATACATGTCAACTACTCTTCATGAAAAAGTAGAGAAATTGTCCGTAACACGTCGAAAGATTTTTGAGACCCCTTGTCATGAACAGACAAAATCTGTTGCTTGTCCTATGTATACTTTGAGAAAAGCAGACATAGGGGGAATATGGAAATGAAGATGATAGGTAATCTGGAGAGGCCATTCAGTCAACAAATCCGCCACGCGGTCGAGTCGGTGATGAAGCGGAAACTCTATATTGCGTTGGCGGCCTTATTTTTAGTAGGATCATTTTTCTTATCCCAGGCGATTTTGTTCGACTCCGCAGTTCCTTTCTTTTTGCCGATTTGGGCATTGGCGCAGCTCCGTTTCCGTAAGCATCTCATTTGGGCATTTATTGGTGGCATGGCAGGGAGTGCGCTATTGGGAGTAGGGCAAGCTGTCATTCATTTGTTAGAGTTATTGCTTTTCAGCATTGTGGTGAAGCAACCGCTGTTGCGCAAGTCCATTCCGCTGACAGTGGCCGGATGTATTATCGCAGTCCAAGTCATATGGCAATTTATCATGTTTGGGGGGAATCCGCCGGCTATTGTCCAGCTTACGATTGGTTTTGAAGCAGTCATTGCCCTTTTCATGACATTTTTCCTTCTTGTCGCCTTTCCTCACACAGAACGGATTTTGTTTGGGCAATGGTCTCCTGAGAGGCTGGGCGCTATATGTATTGTCGGGACCATGGCGACAACCGGAATGGGCAGCCTGATGATTGGTCCAGTTTCCATTCCGGGGGTCCTCCTGCATGTAACCATCCTTGTCGCGGCATTAGCAGGCGGTTTGCCGTTTTCTACTACCATCGCCATGATGATTGCAGCCATTGCCGGTATCGCGGAACTTTCTTTTACAGGCATGATGGCGGTTTACGGAATGACAGGCTTTTTTGCCGGCGCCTTCCGCCGGCTCGGAAAACTTGGAATCGCGACAGGGGGATTAGCTGTTTCCGTCTTTTTTCTTCTATATGATTTAACGTTGCCTTTGGATGCTTCCCACTTTTATACGATTGCTGTCGCCTCATTTCTGTTTTTCCTAGTGCCAGGAAAGAAGATGGAGCCAATTCGCAATATATTTGTTTCCGAGAATCCAGATATGTCGGTGAAACGGCAGAAATGGTTGACCGAGCGGATGAATGAGCAACTAAAAGACTTTCAGCAATTCTCCAATTTCATGTCCACCTTGGTCAATGACCGTTTTTCAAATGATCAGGAAGAGCCGGATAGAACGATTCCTACGATATGCCAGTCGTGCTTTCGATATGCAAAGTGTTGGGAAGGTAAGGACGAAGGGATGGCTAGGCTTCTTTATGAATGGGAATCCACTTATTCTGCAACGAAAAAAGCGGCCAGGCACCGGGTTGAGGAGCGGATTAAGCAGAAATGCATCCGATCCAATGGATTGATCACGGAAATGGAAGAGCAGTCGACGAACCGGCTGTTGATGGGGCAATTGCAGCATGGCAGGAAAATGCTCGCCCTGCAGCTTCGGGATATGAGCAGCCATCTTGAAAAAATTATGAGCGAAATAAAGGAGGATTTATCCGTTCATAAAGTGGCGGAAGAGGAACTTGGAAAACGAATGGAACGGCAAGGAATCGAATTTTATCAAATCGATATTTTATCGGAGGTGAGGGGGGCGTATCAAATTGTCTGTTCGGTTCCGGAGAAACGCTCGGCATTTGAAACGGATACAACAGTTGCCGAGAGGTTGATTGTGCCCATCTTGGAAGAGATGTATGGAGAACCGTTCAAGGTGGCAAAATCAGTTGCGGAACAGCTTCCTTTTCCGCATCTCCAGTTGACATTCAGCTCGGCTGTCCGTTTTTCAATGGAATATGGCGTCGTTGCGACGGCCGGCACAGGGACCTTCCATGCGGGAGATGCCTATGAAATATTCCCAATCCATGACGGGTTGACGGCAGTCCTACTTTCGGATGGAATGGGCCAGGACATAAGCGCCTACCGGGAAAGCCGAAAAGTGATCCGGCTGATGCGGGAATGTCTGGACCGGAAAATGGATCCTGAAACAGCTATGCATACGTTGCACTACATGATGTCGTTGAATGGGCTTGATGATATGTATGCGACCCTTGACTTGGCATTGCTCGATTTGCAGGATGGCAAGCTGTGGTCATGGAAGGCGGGTTCCATGAGCACGTACATTAAAAGAGGGCAGGAATTCATCCGCCTGGATAGCAAGTCGGTGCCGGTCGGCTTCTTGCCATCCTTCTCGGTCGAAGCGAAACATGAAGAATTGAAGTCAGGCGATTTGATTGTCATGCTGACAGATGGAATGTTTCACCCGAATGTTTCAATAGAAAAGCAGGAGCAGACGATCTATCGTATATTGGATACGCATGGTGATTTGAATGCGGAAGCAGTGTCAGATAAAATCATGGCTGAAATGGAAAGGAAATTTGGAATGGTGGCGGATGACAGGACTGTACTTGTCATGAAAATTGATCATATCGTGCCGAAGTGGCAAACGATTCGTCCGCATGATCGAATTATTTCCCGGGAAAGGGTGGTAGTATAGAAGCAAGACATTGATTTATTGGAGGGTCCTGAATGGACAAGTTTGAGCGAAAAGTGATGGAGAATATGGAACGAAGATCTTTGATTGAAAGCGGAGACCGGATCCTCGTCGCTTGTTCAGGGGGAGTTGACTCGGTCGGTCTGCTCCTTTTTCTCGCGATGCAACGCCGTGTCTTAGGTATAGAACTTGCCGCAGTCCATGTCGATCATATGCTTCGCGGTGAAGAGTCGGAAGAGGATGGGGTGTATGTAAAAGAGCTTTGCACGCGTTTTGAGATTCCGTTTTACGGGGGACAGGTGCCTGTGCCTGAATTGAAAAAACAGAAAGGCGGCAATGTGCAGGACATATGCAGAAAGGAGAGATATGGCTATTTTGCGAAGGTGATGGAGGAAAGAGGCTATACGAAACTGGCGGTAGCGCATCATGCTGAGGATCAGCTCGAAACGGTCATCATGCAATTGTCCAAAGGGAGTGTTCCTCTAGGGATGCGTGATGCCAGGGCTGTGCCAGGCGGCGTGCTCATAAGGCCATTTATGACGGTAGGTAAATCGGAAATCCGTTCTTTTATCGAAAAGCTAGGTGTTGTTCATCGCGAAGATCCGAGCAATGCCAGTGACGCGTACACCCGCAATTATCTTAGGCATCATGCAGTGCCGCCAATCCTGCAAACAAATCATATGGCAGCGATCAATTCAGTTCGTATGACAGAAAGTCTGCAGGAGGATGATGCATTGTTAAAACATATGGCCAATGAGATGCTTGCCCGAATGCTCTCGTTGACAGACGAGGGTCTTCCATCCATTGAAATAAAGCGTTTTGCCAGTATGCACCCCGCTTTACAAAAAAGGATGATTCCTCTACTATTAAATTATCTTTATTGTGGGGAAAATATGCCTGTCGAGTACAGTTCGGCACTTGTCGAACAGCTCCTGCGTCAAATGCAGACAGATGCCGGAAATGCGGCGCTCGATCTTCCTGGCGGTTTTCTTTGCCGCAGGGAATATGACGTTGTACGGTTTGAAAAAAGCGTTGAGGAACCAGAGCCGGGCTTGCCCAAGGAGCTGTTGAAGGGTGTCTGGACGAGGTGGGGGGAACAGTACCTCTATTGGAATACAGTGGCGGCAGCCGATGTGCCACCTTCGGATGGATATGAGGAGCGCATGTACTTTATGATGCCTGCCACGGAATTCCCGCTGTTTGTCAGGGCCAGAAAAGACGGTGATCGGATCTGGCTTAAAGGAATGACTGAACCGAAGCGTTTATCCCGTTTGTTCATCGATGAAAAGGTGGCCGCCCGTAAAAGGGAAATGCTTCCTATCATTGTGACGGCAGCAGACGAAGTGTGTGCAGTACCGGGCATTCGTTATGGAAAGTTGTTTTCCCGTCAGGCAAGTGGGGAAGAGTATGTATTCATAGTAAAACCAGTTGGCAAAGTTTGTTGATCCGGTATTGAATTGCCGGGAACATAAGTCCCTTCACTTTCAATTTCACTAAAGTGGAGACTATTTGTTTGTCCATCACATCATTTGGAAAGAGGAGGACTTTCGATGTTAGAGAAAGATATCGAAGAGGTATTAATTACGGAAGAACAGCTTCAAGAAAAAATAGCGGAGCTCGGAGCTGTTCTGTCAGAAGAATATAAGGATAAATTCCCGCTAGCCATCGGAGTCCTCAAAGGCGCCCTGCCGTTTATGAGCGACTTGATTAAAAGGATCGATGCATACATAGAATTGGATTTCATGGATGTGTCCAGCTATGGGAACGCGACAGTTTCTTCAGGGGAAGTGAAAATCGTCAAGGATTTGAATACGAGTGTCGAGGGTAGAGACGTATTGATTATCGAAGACATCATCGACAGCGGGAAGACCTTGAATTACCTTGTCGATCTGTTTAAATACCGCAAAGCGAAATCCATTAAAATCGTCACGCTGCTTGATAAGCCGACTGGCAGGAAAGTAGACTTGAGTGCTGACCATGTCGGATTTCTCGTTCCGGATGCGTTCGTCGTCGGATACGGACTGGACTATGCGGAAAAATATCGCAACTTGCCTTATATCGGTGTTCTGAAAAAGGAAATCTACTCTTTTTGAAAGCTTTCCGACAAGTCCTCCTCAAGGGCGACGGAAGGCTTTTTCCATAAGTCGTTTTCATTGTAGATTGGTTCCTATCTGTGTTAAGATTTACAATAGTTTTCTGTTGAAGAAATGAGGAGGCTTGGGATGAATCGAATACTTCGATACTTTCTATTATACGGACTGATCTTCCTTGCCATCATGGGGATTTTCAGTTCACTAAATAATCCAAATCCGAAGATGGAAGAGATTAGTACTGACACATTCTATAATGAGTTGGAAAAAGGCAATGTTGAGTCTATCACACTTCAACCGGTCAGCGGCGTCCTGAATGTTGTAGGCGTCCTGAAAGGCTACGAAGAAGGAAAGAAATTTACGACTAACATTCTGAACAATGATGAAACTAGACGGTTCGTGGAAGAGGGCGGCAAGGCGAACAATCCAGAGCTGATCGTCAAACAAGCTCCTGAAACAAGCGCGTGGGTATCCTTCTTTACTGGACTCGTTCCATTCATCATCATTATCATCCTGTTCTTCTTCCTGCTGAACCAAGCGCAAGGCGGCGGTGGTGGCCGTGTCATGAACTTTGGGAAAAGCAAGGCGAAGCTTCATACGGATGAGCGCAAGAAAGTACGCTTCTCCGATGTGGCAGGCGCTGACGAAGAAAAACAAGAATTGGAAGAAGTTGTTGATTTCCTGAAAGACTCCAGGAAATTTGCGGAGCTTGGAGCTCGTATTCCGAAAGGGATCTTGCTAGTCGGCCCTCCGGGGACAGGTAAGACATTGCTAGCCCGTGCGGTAGCAGGCGAAGCGGGTGTACCATTCTTCTCTATTTCCGGTTCAGACTTTGTTGAGATGTTTGTAGGTGTGGGGGCATCCCGTGTCCGTGACCTATTTGAAAATGCAAAGAAAAATGCGCCTTGTATAATCTTCATCGATGAAATTGATGCAGTTGGACGTCAGCGTGGCGCAGGCCTTGGCGGTGGACATGACGAACGGGAACAGACATTGAACCAATTGCTCGTTGAGATGGATGGTTTTGATGGAAATGAAGGGATTATCATTGTCGCTGCGACGAACCGTCCGGACATTTTGGATCCTGCACTTCTCCGTCCAGGACGTTTTGACCGTCAGATTACGGTTGGCCGTCCAGATGTAAAAGGCCGTGAAGCGGTTCTTAAAGTGCATGCACGTAACAAACCGCTGGATGAAACGGTCAACATGAAAGCTCTGGCACAACGGACACCTGGTTTTTCCGGTGCTGATCTTGAGAACCTGTTGAACGAGGCTGCGCTCGTTGCTGCCCGCAGAGGGAAATCAAAAATCGATATGGCGGATATTGATGAAGCGACAGATCGCGTCATTGCGGGTCCAGCTAAAACAAGCCGTGTCATTTCCGCAAAGGAAAAGAATATCGTCGCATTCCACGAAGCAGGGCACGTAGTGGTCGGGCTCATGTTGGACGATGCGGAAATTGTCCATAAAGTGACCATCGTTCCACGCGGTCAGGCAGGTGGTTATGCAGTCATGCTGCCGAAAGAGGATCGGTACTTCATGACGAAGCCGGAATTACTAGACAAAATCGCAGGTTTGTTGGGCGGCCGTGTGGCGGAGGAAATCGTGCTGGGCGAAGTTTCAACCGGTGCTCACAATGACTTCCAACGTGCAACAGGCATTGCCCGCTCCATGGTGACTGAATATGGTATGAGTGATAAACTTGGACCAATGCAGTTCGGTCAATCACAAGGCCAAGTGTTCCTAGGCCGCGATTTTAATTCGGAACAAAATTACTCCGAATCGATCGCTTACGAGATTGATCAGGAAATGCAACGCATTATCAAAGAACAATATAATCGGACCAAACAAATTCTTACAGATAATCGTTCGCTCCTTGATTTGATTGCGACGACGCTGCTCGATGTAGAAACACTCGATGCAGAGCAGATCAATCATTTGAAAGATCATGGTACATTGCCGGAACGTCCGTATGAGCGGAATGGCAAGGAAGAAAGCGCGAATTCTTCTGATGATGATACTGATCCAAAGGATGAAGTGAATCCGGATGCAACAGGTGCACCGAACGATCCGTCTGTGGCGGATTTGCCGAAAGAAACAGGACCGCAACGCCCTCTTCCGCCAATTGAAGAGGAACGTAGGGACTGATAAGAAACAGTCGACTGTCTTTTAACAAGCAGTCGACTGTTTTTCGTTCAGCTGATTATGGTATGATGTTTTGGAAAACCCGATGTTAGCGAGGAAACGATTATGATCTTAGTATTGGATACAGGTAATACAAATATCGTGCTGGGTGTTTATGAGCAGGGCGAGTTGAAATATCATTGGCGGATGGAAACATACCGGCATAAAACCGAAGATGAATATGCAATGTCGGTAAAAGCTCTATTCTCTCACGTTGGATTGGAGTTCAGCGATATTACTGGCATTATCATCTCTTCAGTTGTTCCTCCGGTCATGTTCCCATTGGAGCAAATGTGCAGGAAGTATTTTAATATCCGTCCATTGATTGTCGGACCGGGCGTTAAGACTGGATTGAATATAAAATATGAGAACCCGCGTGAAGTGGGGGCTGACCGAATTGTCAATGCGGTCGCCGCAATTCATGAATACGGCGATCCACTGATTATTGTCGATTTCGGTACGGCAACGACTTATTGTTATGTCAATGAGAAAGGCGAGTACATGGGAGGCGCTATTGCTCCCGGTGTTGGCATCTCGATGGAGGCTCTTTTTGACCGCGCGTCAAAACTCCCTCGTGTGGAACTGGTTCGTCCAGAACAGGTGATTGGAAAAAATACAGTCGCTGCTATGCAAGCGGGCATTGTATACGGCTATGTGGGACAAGTCGAGGGTATCGTTGGCCGGATCAAGGCACAAAGTAAAGTAGAACCAAAAGTTATCGCGACAGGCGGCCTGGCGGAATTGATTGCAAGCGAGACGGATGTCATTGATGTTGTCGATAGTTTCTTGACGTTAAAAGGTCTTCATTTGATTTATGAGCGAAATGTGTAAGAGGAGTGGAAACTATGAGTGATTATTTGATCAGGGCGCTGGCATTTGATAATACGATCCGTGCCTATGCGATACGTTCAACTGAAGCAGTAAGCGAAGCGCAACGCCGCCATTATACTTGGCCGACGGCGACTGCTGCGCTGGGCCGCTCTATGACAGCTGCCGTCATGATGGGTGCCATGTTGAAAGGCGAAGAGAAGCTGACTGTTAAAATTGAAGGAAATGGCCCTCTCGGCCCGATTGTTGCCGATGCGAATGCGAAAGGCGAAGTGCGCGGCTATGCGACGCATCCGCAGACCCACTTTGATTTAAATGAAAAGGGCAAGCTCGATGTCCGGCGAGCTGTTGGAACAGAAGGAATGCTGACTGTCGTGAAGGACTTGGGACTTCGCGATTATTTCACAGGACAGGTGCCGCTCGTTTCTGGTGAGATCGCAGAAGACTTTACACAGTATTTTGTTGTGTCCGAACAAGTGCCTTCCGCAGTTGGATTGGGCGTACTAGTAAATCCGGATAATACCGTAAAAGCCGCTGGCGGATTCATTATCCAGGTGATGCCGGGTGCAACGGACGAAACAATCAGCGAGTTGGAAAGGCGCATTTCTACCGTGGAGCCAATCTCAAAATTAATCGACCGAGGATTGACGCCGGAAGAAATTCTTCAGGAAGTGCTCGGACATGATAATGTGGATGTGATTGACCGCATGCCGGTGACTTTCAGCTGCAATTGTTCCAGAGAACGTTTTGGCAATGCGATTATCGGCCTTGGAGAAAAAGAGATCCGGGACATGATCGAAGAAGACGGCCAAGCAGAAGCAGAATGCCACTTCTGTCTAGAAAAATATTTGTACACTAAAGAAGACCTGGAAGGTTTTATTGATGAAATACGGTCACAGGCGTGAACCCCAAAATGTTGCCCATCCGGCGAAGCGCAGACTGAAGACAAAACCTTTGCTGATTTTGATCGGTGTTCTTCTATTTACCAATTTGCTATGGTTCATCGGATGGTTGGTTCCCGATAAACGGCCGATCGAAGCGACAGAAGAAGTCGCTTCGGTCGCCGGCAAGCCGATCACACGGGCAGACTGGCTGCGTGCAATGGAGAAGAAAGTAGGCCGTGACGTATTGTTGGAACTGGTGAATGAACAGGTAATGGAAGAAGCGGCGAAGAAGTATGGCATTAAAGTGACAGATGATGAAATCAATTTAGAACTTGCACTCATTACAGCGGTGGACGGGCAAACCCATTCAGGTTTGGATGTAGAAGAGACGAGGCAGAAAATCCGCTCTAATCTCATCTTAGAAAAAGTATTGACGAATGACGTGGTCATTACAGATAAAACGGTCAAGGCGCATTATCAGAAGAATGATTCCTTGTATAATATCCAAACGGCTTACCGGACTGCCGCCATCTTCTTGCCGACCGAAGAAGAAGCGAAAAAGACGGTTGAAGAGTTGGATAAGGGATCTGATTTCAATGCGCTTGCTAAAGAGCGTTCCACGGATTTGGCCTCTGCCAGTTTGGGCGGGGATATAGGATACTTGAACGCCTCATCTGAAACCGTGGATGAAGCGATTATTAAAGCGGTCCAGACGGTAAAGGAAGGTGGCGTAAGTGATGTCATCCGTTTGAAAACCGGTACATATGCAGTGATTCAAGTGAAAGAAATCATCAAAGGGCGTTCTTTTTCGTATAATGAAGTAAAGGATCACATTCGTAGAGAGCTTGCACTAGAGCAATTATCCCAGTCTGTGACTCCGGAAGCATTCTGGAAAGAATTTGATGCGGAATGGTTTTATGGGAAGTGAGAAGGTGGCGACGGAGTAGTTCCTCCGTCTTTTTTTTGTGCGAAGATACAGCACAGCATTTTACATTGCTGCGGGAAATGTTTGGAGCGTGAAAATCAAGGGAAAAGAAGTGGTTAGAGTAAAGTTTTAAAAAACTATCTGCTAACCGTTCTATGTTGCACATAAGCTGTTGGACTAAATGATATCTTATACTATCGATTGAAAAGTGGTTCCTAGTTGACAGCGAGGACGAGAGAGGTTTATTATTAATAGAATAAAACATATCAAATTAGTAGGGATTAGGAGAGGATACGATATGGCGAAAGTGGGGAATTCGGTAGCGGATTTGGTAGGTCAAACACCGCTGGTCCGTGTGAACAAATTGACAGGCCCAGAAGATGCTGAAGTCTATTTGAAATTGGAATATTTTAATCCAGGATCCAGCGTTAAAGATCGGATTGCGTTAGCGATGATTGAGGCAGCGGAGAAGTCAGGCGAGTTGAAGGAAGGCAGTACAATCATTGAGCCGACAAGTGGAAATACAGGAATCGGACTAGCGATGATCGCAGCGGCGAAAGGGTATCGGTCTGTTCTTGTAATGCCGGATACAATGAGCTTGGAGCGTCGTAACTTGCTTCGTGCATATGGTGCAGATCTTGTATTGACGCCTGGAGCGGAAGGAATGAAAGGGGCTATCGCGAAAGCGGAAGAGTTGGCGGAGGAAAACGGCTGGTTTATGCCGCAGCAATTCAATAACGGAGCCAATCCGGAAGTGCACCGTCTGACAACAGGACCGGAAATTGCTGATGCGTTAGATCGTGTGGATGCCTTTATTTCAGGAATTGGCACAGGAGGAACTATTACAGGCGTCGGCGGCGTTCTGAAGGAACGTTTTCCAGATGTGAGAATTGTGGCTGTCGAGCCAACAGATTCACCCGTACTATCAGGCGGACAGCCGGGACCGCATAAAATACAAGGAATCGGGGCCGGATTCGTTCCGAAAGTGTTGGATACTGACATTTATGATCAAATCATTCAAGTTTCCAATGATGAGGCTTATGACACGGCTCGTCTGGCAGCCCGCGAAGAAGGAGTATTAGGGGGCGTTTCCTCTGGAGCTGCCATTTTCGCAGCTTTGCAAGTGGCTAAGGAGCTGGGGAAAGGCAAAAAAGTGGTGGCCATCCTTCCGTCCAACGGTGAACGCTACTTGAGTACGCCTCTATATAATTTTGAGGAAAGTGAATAAGAAGGAAAGTCCATGGAGGGAGCTTGCAGCCCTCCCTTTTTTTATGCGCTTTTGCTTCTTGGACCCTTTTTTAATAGTGGCGTGAATACGCTTTTTCGCGTTAAGATGAGGGTACCAAAGCAATTGAAGGAGAATGGGAGAATGGAAATTCGGCAATTGGATTATGAAACTGCGATGATGACGAGAGAGGCGTTTTTTTATGCATACAAGACGCTGGCAGGTGAGACGGAACAACATGTTCTGCTGGAAAGCGGCCGTACCGGCAAGCTGTGTATTGCTGGGGTGAACCCGCTCGCTATATTGCAGGCAACCGAAGGCGGCCCGTTGGAAGTGACTTGGCGGGAGGGTGCAACGGAAAGTAAGGCAGGGCTAGATCCGCTGGAAGCGATCGAATTATTTCTCGGCTCCTTTACTATTGGTTCTGTGCCTGAACTGCCTGAATTTCAAGGCGGAGCAGTCGGATTCGTCAGTTATGATTATGTCCGCAGGTACGAGACATTGCCGTCTATCGCAATAAACGATTTGGAGACGCCGGACGTCTACTTTTATTTGTTTGATCAGTGGGCAGTACTCGATACGGAGACCGAACAGGTTTATTTTATGGCATTACCGGATTGCGGAGTGTGTCCGAAGCAGATGAAGGAGAAGTGGATGGATGCTGCCGGGAAAGGGTTAGAAGCTAGGAAGTTCAGCTTGCAGGAAAAAGCAGTTCCAACCGCGTTGCCCGAAGAGATGCGAGTTTCTGTAGATGCGGCGCAATTTGAACGGATGGTAATGGAAGTCCAGCGATATATTGAAACGGGAGATGTAGAGCAGGTGAATCTGTCTGTCCGCCAATCAGCGACGCTGGGTGCCGATCCATTGGATATGTATGAGGCTCTGCGTGCTATCAACCCTTCTCCATATATGGCTTCCATTGGTTCGTCTGATTTTGATGTTGTGTGCGGTTCGCCTGAATTGCTGTTGAAAAAGCGCGGCGGTGTTGTAAGCACCAGACCGATCGGAGGAACCCGGCCGAGAGGGAAAGACGAAGCGGAAGATCAAGCGTTGGAAGTGGAGTTGCGATCTAACACGAAAGAGACAAAAGAGCATAAAATGTTAGTTGATGTGGAGATGGATGACTTCAAACGGATCTGCGATGAGGAAACTGTGGAGACGGATGAGTTCATGGTCATCGAAAAATATTCGCATGTCATGCACTTAGTGTCCAATTTGCAAGGAGTGGTAAGACAGGACCTAACAAACGCCGATGTCATTCGAGGCGTCTTTCCTGGAGGTTCGATTACTGGAGCTCCTAAAGTCCGCACGATGGAACTGATCGAGGAATTGGAACCGACGCGAAGAGGGTTATATACAGGCTCAATCGGATGGATCGGTTTCAATGGCGATCTGGACTTGAATATCGTCATCCGCACAGCGTACATAAAAGGCGGAGAGGCGTTCATACAAGCAGGTGCCGGGCTCGTGTCGGATTCAATTCCGAAAGCGGAGTATATTGAGTCATTGAACAAAGCGAATGCGTTGTGGCAGGCAAAAGAAATGGCGGAAGCTGACCGAGTGAAAAAAGCCTTGCTGCTATGATCTGTTGGATGAACGGCATTGTCTATCAAACGGAGGAACTTAATATATCCCCGCTTGACCATGGTTTCTTATATGGCGTCGGCTTTTTTGAGACATTTCGGACATACGGCGGCAAGGTGTTTTTATTCGAAGAGCACATGGCCAGATTGCGTTCGGCTTTGAATGAATATCACATTTCATTTCCTTATTCGGATGCTGATATGAAAGATGCGGTTCAAATCTTGACGGAGAGTTCGAATGGAGAGGACGGCTATTTCCGTTTAAATGTTTCTGCGGGCGTACATGAAATTGGATTGGCTCCGACTGCGTACGATTCGCCGAATGTCATTTTATTTCGGAAGGAATTGTTCGAGAACAGAAGAGGAATGGAAAAGGAGGCATTGTGGCTTTCGACTCCACGAAATATGCCTGAAGCAGGGGTGCGGCATAAATCGCATGCTTTCCTGAATAATGTCCACGGCCGATTGGAAATATCAAGTTTGCGAGAAAAGGAAGGCCTGTTTTTGACTTCGGATGGCTTTGTGGCGGAAGGCGTAACGTCCAACGTGTTCTGGGTGAAAAATGGGTATCTTTTTACTTCGGCAGTCGGAACGGGTATTCTCCCAGGGACAACACGGGCTTTTATTATCCAGCATGCACATCGCGCGGGGTTGGAGGTAGCGGAAGGTTATTTTAGACAGAAGGAGCTGGAAGCTGCCGAGGAAGTGTTTGTTACAAATGCGATACAGGAGATCGTCCCCATCCGATGTGTCGGGGCATATGGGTTTGCTGGAAATAAGGGGCTTTATTATAAACGATTGCACCAGATTTATAGGGAAGCAATCGAAGCGATAGAGGAGTGACAACTGTGGAATTGACATATGCGAATGAAGTGTACCAATTCGGGCGTACGGAGTTTGATTTTAAAAAAGAGACGGTTGTGATGGGGATCCTGAACGTGACGCCGGATTCATTTTCTGACGGTGGAAAGTACGGGCAGATCGACATGGCACTGCGTCATGCGGAAGAGATGCTTCGAGATGGGGCGAAAATTATTGATATAGGCGGAGAATCCACTCGTCCTGGCCACAAACCCGTTTCATTGGAGGAAGAATTGGAGCGGACAATACCAGTAATTGAAGTGCTGGCGAGGGAGCTTGATTGTGTCATCTCCATCGATACCTACAAAGCTAAAGTGGCCGAAGAGGCATTGAAAGCGGGCGCTCATATTATCAACGATATATGGGGAGCCAAGCGAGAGCCGGCAATTGCGAACGTAGCGGCGAAGTACGGAGCTCCGATCATCTTGATGCACAACCGGGAAGAGGCGGTTTACCAAGACTCTTTCATGGATGAAGTTATCCGTGACATGGAAGAGAGCGTGGAGATTGCAATCCGGGCAGGAGTACCGCGGAGCAATATTTGGCTAGACCCAGGAATCGGCTTTGCGAAAGACACCCAGCAAAATGTCTGGACAATGCAAGGGTTGCGCAGGATCTCAGACTTAGGCTATCCAGTCCTTCTCGGAACGTCGCGCAAGTCGATGATCGGTACGATACTCGGACTGCCTGTTGATGAGCGGCTAGAAGGAACAGGCGCTACCGTTTGCTATGGAATCGACAATGGCTGTCATATCATGCGGGTGCATGACGTAAAAGAAGTGGCGCGTATGGCGAAAATGATGGATGTCTTGGCAAATAAAATGGCGGTTGTGTAAGGGGGATTAACACATGGATTATATTCATTTACATGAGATGGAGTTTTACGGGTATCACGGTGCGCTTCCTGAAGAAAACCGGCTAGGCCAACGTTTCCGGGCTACCGTCTCCTTGGCGGTTGATTTGCAAGAGGCAGGCCGGAACGATGATCTAAGCAAAACGGTAAATTACGCGGAAGTATATGAATTGTGCAAGACGGTCGTGGAAGGGCAGCCGTTTCAGTTGATCGAAGCGGTCGCGGAAGAGATTGCAACGCAAGTATTACGGGCTTTTATGGATAAAGTGACAGGCGTTCGGGTTGTTCTCGTGAAGCCGGATCCCCCGATTCCAGGTCACTATGCAGCTGTTTCCGTCGATATCACAAGGGGGCATTTTGAATGAACACCGCTTATATTTCGATCGGTTCCAATATCGGGGACCGGCTGCATCAATTAATGGATGCGGTCCGTTCCTTGCAGGGGAATGATGGAATTTTGGTAGTCAATCTTTCGTCGGTGTATGAAACCATTCCGGTAGGGTATACCGAGCAAAGTGACTTTCTAAATCTAGTAGTGATGGTGGAAACGAGCCTAAGTGCACATGACTTACTTGCGGTATGTCAAAAAATCGAGAATGAACAAGGACGTGTTCGAACGATCAGATGGGGCCCACGGACGGTAGACCTTGACATTTTGCTTTATAATAACGACAATATTGAATCAGATGACTTACTCGTACCCCATCCGCGGATGCGTGAAAGAGCCTTTGTTCTCATTCCGTTGCTTGAATTGGCCCCTCTCATCGAACATCCGGTGACGGGATTGCCTTTTGCGGCAGCGCCCGCTGTATTGGACAGCGGAGTTGTACGTTGGATGGAAGCGAAGCGACTAGTTGACTTTTGGCGCAAGCCGGAATAAAGGGTTTCTTCTATTACGGTGTATATGTGTGTGAAGGATGAATAAAAGCCGTCATCAATCGTGGCGGCTTTTTTTACATAGGCACTTTGTGTACAATAAGGTTATGCCATAGGTGTAAGGTACGAACAATGGATAAAGGAGTGACTGAAGGAAATGTCCCATTTGGATGAATTGAACGATCAACTATTGGTGAGACGCCAAAAGATGGATGAGTTAAGAGGGAAGGGCATTGATCCCTTCGGCATGCGATTTGAACGGACGCATCTTTCTAATGAGATACAAGAAGCTTATGAAAGCCTTTCGAAAGAAGAGTTGGACGAGCAGACAATTGAAGTGAAAATCGCTGGACGAATCATGACGAAGCGTGGAAAAGGGAAAGCCGGATTTGCGCACGTGCAGGATCTTGGCGGCCAGATTCAAATTTATGTTAGACAAGATGCGGTAGGCGAAGAAGCGTATGAGTTGTTTGATGATGCAGACCTTGGAGATATCGTCGGTATTAAAGGCCTTGTGTTCAAAACGAAGGTTGGCGAACTTTCCATTAAGGCAAATGAATTCATTGTCTTGACGAAAGCTTTGCGTCCTTTGCCGGATAAATTCCACGGCTTGAAAGATATTGAACAACGGTATCGTCAACGCTACCTGGATTTGATTTCTTCCGAAGAAAGCAAAGAAACTTTCATTACAAGAAGCCGTATTATTCAATCGATGCGCCGTTATTTGGATAGCCAAGGATTCCTGGAAGTGGAGACGCCTATGTTGCATTCCATCGCGGGAGGCGCAAGTGCACGGCCGTTCATTACGCACCATAATACACTTGATATGGAACTTTATATGCGTATCGCGATTGAACTGCATTTAAAGCGTCTAATTGTCGGTGGTCTTGAAAAAGTATATGAAATCGGACGGGTATTCCGGAACGAAGGAATCTCAACGCGCCATAATCCTGAATTTACGATGATGGAACTGTACGAAGCGTATGCTGATTATGAAGACGTTATGGAACTAACGGAAAACATGATTGCTCATATGGCCCAAGATGTGCTTGGCACAACAAAGGTTCAATATGGCGATGATATCATCGACTTGGCTCCGGGGTGGAAACGACTCCATATGGCGGATGCAGTCAAGGAATATACAGGTGTAGACTTCTGGAAAGAGATGTCCAAGGAAGAGGCACATGCACTTGCCAAAGAACATGGCATTGAAGTCGCGGCAATGATGGAAGTGGGACACGTCTTGAATGAGTTCTTTGAACAAAAGGTGGAAGAGCAACTTGTCCAGCCTACATTCATTTACGGGCATCCAGTGGAAATCTCTCCGTTGGCGAAGAAGAATCCGGAAGACGAGCGCTTCACAGATCGTTTCGAATTGTTTATTGTACGGAGAGAGCATGCAAATGCCTTCACTGAATTGAATGACCCGATTGACCAACGTGCCCGTTTTGAAGCGCAGCTTATTGAAAAGGAACAAGGCAACGATGAAGCGCATGAAATGGACGAGGACTTCATCGAAGCGCTTGAATATGGTTTGCCGCCTACAGGTGGACTCGGCATCGGCATCGATCGCCTGGTCATGCTATTGACCAACTCCCAATCGATCCGCGATGTATTGCTATTCCCGCAAATGCGTTCAAAGGATTGATTAACTGCCCGCATAACACGTGAAATGTGTTGTTATGCGGGTTTTCATAACTTCATAAGAAAAAACGAATGTTTTTTTAAAATAGGTATTGCAAACAAGTTAGAGAGCTGGTATATTAAATAACGTTGCACTTCCGATAAACAAAAACAACGAAAAACGATTCGAAAAGAAATCGAAAAAAGTTGTTGACAGGGAGTGGACGGAGTGGTAAGATATAAGAGTTGCTGCTACGAACGAGCGACAACATGAACCTTGAAAACTGAACAGCAAAACGTCAACAATACAGTCGGAACCCGACCCCGTCGGGAAGAAGACAAACATGAATCTTCGGATTCAAAATTGACATCTTAAATGATGCCAGCAAGAAACTCGAGCTACTCGAATTTCTCTTTTATGGAGAGTTTGATCCTGGCTCAGGACGAACGCTGGCGGCGTGCCTAATACATGCAAGTCGAGCGGACAGAAGGGAGCTTGCTCCCTGAAGTTAGCGGCGGACGGGTGAGTAACACGTGGGCAACCTGCCCTGCAGATGGGGATAACTCCGGGAAACCGGGGCTAAT
>JACHLS010000019.1:0-927 GCA_014204635.1 Sporosarcina luteola
ACTTCAGGGAGCAAGCTCCCTTCTGTCCGCTCGACTTGCATGTATTAGGCACGCCGCCAGCGTTCGTCCTGAGCCAGGATCAAACTCTCCATAAATCTGGCGACCGATGCACGGCGTATTGCGTTGTCAGCTTCAGTCGTTCGGTCGGTCACGTACTTGAGTACGTTCCCTCTCTCACTCCATCGCTTCCTAGCACTCCACCATGCCTCGGTCGCCAGCGAGTTCTACTATAATAGAAGAACTTTAGAGAAACTTGAGTAGCTCGAGTTTCTTGCTGGCATCATTTAAGATGTCAATTTTGAATCCGAGGATTCGTGTTTGTCTTCTTCCCGACGGGGTCGGGTTCCGACTTTATTGTTGACGTTTTGCTGTTCAGTTTTCAAGGTTCATACGAATAGTCGTTTTAGTAACAACTTTTCTAGTATAACATCTTCATTTTAGCAAGTCAAGATGTTTTTTCTTTTTTTTTAGTGGAGCGGGTGAAGGGAATCGAACCCTCATCACCAGCTTGGAAGGCTGGGGTTTTACCACTAAACTACACCCGCGTATTATAATGTAAATGGCGCGCCCGACAGGAGTTGAACCCATAACCTTCTGATCCGTAGTCAGACGCTCTATCCAATTGAGCTACGGGCGCATATTATATTTTTAGAAAGTATTGGTGCGGTAAAGAGGACTTGAACCTCCACGGGGTTAACCCCCACTAGGCCCTCAACCTAGCGCGTCTGCCATTCCGCCACTACCGCATATCGTTTTCTAGAAGTAAGTTTTATTATACAACTTTCACTTCAAAAGTCAACATCTTTTTTCGATAAAATGGTGAGCCATGCAGGATTCGAACCTGCGACCCTCTGATTAAAAGTCAGATGCTCTACCGACTGAGCTAATGGCTCGTATGGAATATTGTTAAGGTGCGTACTCGGTTTG
>JACHLS010000019.1:1022-69608 GCA_014204635.1 Sporosarcina luteola
GTTTGCTCCAAATACCTTTCGGTATTTCTCGCAGATCTTTTTTGCTCCAAATACCTTTCGGTATTTCTCGCAGATCTTTTTTGCTCCAAATACCTTTCGGTATTTCTCGCAGATCTTTTTTGCTCCAAATACCTTTCGGTATTTCTCGCAATTTTTTTCAAACGTAAACGTTTGAAAAATTGGCTGGGGTAGCTGGATTCGAACCAACGAATGACGGAGTCAAAGTCCGTTGCCTTACCGCTTGGCTATACCCCATTCATGATATACCGAGCACCGTGCCAGCTCTATTATCCTGCGACAACAAGAAGTAATTATACACTTTCATCTTGTTTAATGCAAGTATTTTTTTAAAAGTGACCCCTACGGGATTCGAACCCGTGTTACCGCCGTGAAAGGGCGGTGTCTTAACCGCTTGACCAAGGGGCCGTCTTAGTATTGTCTTTCTGTGTCTTTCGGTTTGTTTCCCAATCGACTTTTTCTATTATAGATACACTCGGGCTATTCGTCAACACTTTTATCCAACTTTTTTTCAAAACAGCAGACAAAGCCTATTCTGCCGCGGCTAGCCGGTATAGATTATGGATGATTGCCTTAAGCAAACCCTTATGTCCATTGATTATTAGCATCTTGAAATGTAGGTAAAACAAAGCCGGACCGATTTTCTTGGTCCGGCTGAACGTATTACTTGATTGTTTTGACATACGCGATTTCTCCCCTGCATTTGCCGCAGCGATACTTCCGGATGTCCATCTTTCGTTTTCGTTTGTATTCGAGTTTGCACGACAGGCATCTATATATGTGCAGTACTCTCTTTTGGGGTTTTACTTCTGCCAACTGTTTGCAATAGCGTGGGGATCCTGTTTCAGCTAATAGTTTTTTAAAATCCTTATCGCCATGCTTATATCCCTTGCCTTCTAGATGTAAATGATAGTGGCATAGTTCATGTTTAATCACGCCAATCAATTCTTCCATCCCGTACTTTTCCAAGACGATTGGATTGATCTCGATCGAGCTGTCGGACAACTTATAACGGCCGCCTGTTGTTCTTAGTCTTTTATTGAAAGACGCGGCATGGGTAAATGGTTTATTGAAAACTTGACTGGATAGTTCTTCGATGAGTCGTTGTAGTTCGTTTTCAGTCATCTTTCTCTCCGTTACTTCCCTGCAGGAGGCAGCATGGTTAGAGAAATTCTTCCCTTTACCTTATCGACCGCTTCCACCCAGACTGTTACAATATCGCCGGAAGCCACGACATCTAATGGATGTTTGACGAATCCTTTCCGCAGTTTGGAAATATGAACGAGTCCATCTTCTGACACTCCAATATCCACAAACGCACCAAAGTCGACGACATTTCTAACGGTCCCTTGCATTTCAAGACCTTCGTGCAGATCTTTAATATCCAACACATCCGCCTTGAGCAGCGGCTGCGGATAGTCATCACGGGGATCTCGATTCGGCCGTTGTAATGTTTCGATCACATCCTTCAGCGTCACTTCACCAACCTGCAGTTTTTCTGCCAGTTCCGAAAGTGACAAAGACGAAAGGGCTTCTACCGCTTCCTTATGACCGAGCTTGTCTTTACTAATTCCTGCTTCATCTAGTATTAATTTTGCTAGCTCGTAGCTTTCCGGGTGAATGCCGGTCGAGTCGAATGGATCAGCCGCTTCTGGGATACGGAGGAAACCGATTGCCTGTTCATAGGTCTTCGCTCCAAGCCGCGGCACTTTCTTCAATTGAGTCCTTTTCGAAAAGCCGCCTTCCTCTTCCCGTTTTTTAACAATGTTTTCGGCAACTGATTTTGATAATCCAGCTACATATTGTAAAAGGGATGGCGATGCTGTATTTACATTGACTCCGACCCTGTTTACTGCTGTTTCGACAACGAAGGATAAGGATTCGGAAAGCTTTTTCCTGGCCACATCATGCTGGTACTGTCCTACCCCAATGGATTCCGGATCAATCTTCACTAACTCTGACAGCGGATCTTGTAGTCTCCTTGCAATAGACACGGCACTTCTTTGCTCGACTTGCAAGTTCGGGAATTCTTCTCTCGCTTGGGCTGATGCGGAATAGACACTGGCCCCCGCTTCATTAACGATGACATACGAGACTGGGCCAGCTGCTTCCTTAATGCATTCCACGATAAAGTGCTCAGTTTCTCTTGAGGCTGTTCCGTTGCCGATTGCAATAATTGAGATGCCATACTTTTTAATTAATTCTAGTATGATCTGTTTGGATTCTTCTTTTTTGGGTTTCGGCGGATGAGGGTAGATCACCGATATTTCAAGCACCTTGCCGGTTTCATTGACGACCGCCAGCTTGCATCCCGTCCGAAATGCCGGGTCGACCCCAAGAACAATCCGTCCCTTTAAAGGAGGCTGAAGCAACAAACTCTTCAAATTCTCCGAAAAAACATGAATCGCTTGTTCTTCGGCTTTTTCCGTAAGTGCGGTTCGAATTTCCCTTTCCACTGAAGGAGCAACAAGCCGTTTAAACGCATCTTCAATCGCCAGTTTCACTTGAGCCGCTGCCGGCGAATGGCTCTTTTTCATGCGTGCTTTCTCCAGTTCTCCGATAATCCGTTCCGTCGGAAATGAAACAGAAACCCGCAGCACTTCTTCCTTCTCTCCGCGATTAAGCGCAAGCACCCTGTGTGGAACGATCTTTTTCAACGGTTCTTCGTATTCGTAATAAATACTGTAGATGCCTCGTTCATCCTGTGCATCCTTCTTCAACGCAGACGTCATGTGACCGTCTGACCAAGCGAGCTTTCTCACTTTATCACGGAGGGCCGCATCATCCGTTATTCGCTCTGCGATGATATCCCGGGCACCCGCAAGCGCTTCTTCTATTGTTGGTATTTCCTTTTCTTCATTAATAAATGGTGCAGCTAATTTCTCTGGCATTACCGCTGAAAATTCTAGCAGCGCATCTGCCAATGGTTCCAATCCTCTTTCGATCGCCACCATTGCCCGCGTCCGACGTTTTTGTTTGTATGGCCGATACAAGTCCTCAACACGCTGTAGAACTGTTGCTTTATCAATTTCTTTTTTCAAATCATCCGTCAGCTTGCCTTGCTCTTCAATAAGACGGATGACTTCTTCTTTTCGCTGTTCCAAGCTCTTTTCATAGTGAAATGCTTCTTCTATCGTTTTAATTTGAACTTCATCCAACGAACCAGTCGCTTCTTTTCGGTAACGCGCAATGAAGGGAACTGTATTTCCAGACTCTAATAATTCTATGACACTGGCCGTCTGCCGTACGTTGGTTCCCGCACGCTTGGCCGCTTTTTCTATAATTGCAATTGACATGTCATCCTTCCTTTCTTACTTAAATCATAGCAGAATCATTACATTCCTGCTTAGTTCGCCATTGGTCTTGCGATCACCTGCATGTAAAAGTTCTAATATGGGAGATAAGAGCAGAGGGAAAGGAAAGTGTTGAAGTCGTAGCGGGAGGTTCGTAAAATCATGAGACTGACGTATGGATGATTGGTGCAAACGTTAACAACTCACAAGCACGCTTAAGTGACAGACGAGACCTATTTGCTCTTTCAAAACATAAAAAAACTGCAGATTCCGTTTCCGTTTCTGCAGTACACTATCTTCTATTCATGAATACAGGATTCAGCAATCCGATCGAAGCAAGTCCCCGGCGATAAAGGTAGCATCGTCCCCGACGCCGTCCGTTGATTTTCTCACTCGCTCATACAGTTCGTAGGCATTCACGCTTTCCTGCATGCTGGCTTTCGGGCTTTTCATAATGATCCCGTCTGAGTGAAGAAAGAACATGTCGCCATTCTGGTATTCGTACTTTTGGGTTTTCATTTTTTGTGGCCGACCGGAAAGGTAGCCCATTACCGGCAACGGGTAAATCATCTTTTGGCCGTTATGTAAAATATACAATCGAACATTGCCTACGCAACTATATTCGATTGTACATTCTTTGTAATCCACTTTTACAATCGCGACCGCAGCCCCGCGTTTTTGCACCATATATTCATTGCAGCGATTTAGCAATTCGTCCAGGGATTCATGATGATACTGCTCCAGCACACGTGGAATTACTTCGGCCGACTGGCGGGCAACGACTCCATTGCCGAGCCCGTCCGCAATGGCGCAGATGAAATAATCCTTTTCCGAATGGACGAAATAGGTATCGCCTGATTCGGTATTGCCATGCTTGGCCGAATTATAAATATAAGCTTCCACGTATTGATTCTTAAAAGTTTCCACTATGAAGCACCACCAGCTGATAATATTGCTTCCTGAAGTTTCTTGATCGCTTTTCGCTGCAGCCTCGAAACGTGCATTTGGGAAATGCCTAGCCGTTCACCCGCCTCTTTTTGGCTCAATTGTTCAATATATGTATATTGGATAATCTGCTTTTCGCGTTCGGACAAGACGTTTAACGCATTTGCAACGACTAGACGGTGATCCGTTTTTTCGAATTCCTCGTCCGGTTCTCCAATAATATCGAACAGGGTGACCGTACCCCCTTCTGAATCGGCTTCGAGTGTATGATCCATTGAAAGCGCTTGGTAGCTTCTACCCATTTCCATCGCTTCCAATACAAGTTCTTCATCAGTTTCCAAATAATCTGCAATTTCGCTGACGAGCGGAGATCGTTGCAGTTCGGTCGTCAATGCTTCTGCAGCGGCTTTGATCTTGGGTCCGAGTTCCTTGATACGTCGTGGGACATGGACTGCCCATGTCTTGTCGCGAAGGAACCGTTTGATTTCTCCAACGATGGTCGGCACTGCAAATGCTTCGAAACTACGTCCGAGTTCAGGATCGTATCGGCGAATGGCGCCGAGGAGTCCGAGCATGCCGACTTGGACGATATCTTCATGATAAGGTTTGCCGTTGGAATATTTCCGGGCGATGGAATGGACGAGACGCTCATAGTGCAAAACAAGGTTTGTTTGCGCTTCTTCGTCATTGTTTTCTTGAAAGTTTCGAATCCATTCCAGTACTTTCTCCTTTGTATCTGGCTTATGAGTTGGCTGTTCGTTTGACATCTTCTTCGCCCCGCTCTCCGCCGAGATATTTGGTCATAAAGACAGTCACGCCCTCCTCATGATGTAATTTCACTTCATCCATGAGCGTTTCCATCAAATAAAGGCCCAATCCGCCCTCTCGTAAAAATTCGACTTCGGCAGTTTCGTCATAGGGTCCAATGTGCTTCTTTGTCTCTTCGAAGTCAAAGCTTTCCCCATGATCCGCGATCATGATCTCCAGCCGGTCCTCGAAAAGTGCACACCCGACGACTACCTCCCCTTCTTCTTCTTCCTTATAAGCGTGTTGCACTGCGTTGGTTATCGCCTCGCTGGAAGCAATCTTCAAATCTTCGATGTCATCATATGTAAACCCTAGACGGCTAGCAATTCCAGAGATCATCAAACGGGCTACACCAACATACTGCGCCTTAGCGGGAATTTTGATTTCAATATAATCATATGGTTGCATCGTGGTCCTCACTTTCCTTCTTTTCGATGTCGATGATTTCGCTTAGTCCTGTAATTTCAAATAGTCGGCTCAAGCGTCTATTCAAACCCGTAATCTTCACATGGCCGCCATTCGCTTTCACAGCTTTATAGAAACCGACGAACACACCGAGACCGGTACTATCCATATAATCGACTTCAGACAAATCCAACTCCGCCTGCAGGTTCGGCGTTCCTTCAACAGCCGTCAAGCGTTCACGGAGTATTGGTGCGGTAAACGCATCAATTTCTCCGATAACTTTAAAGTATTGAATACTATCTTGTTCCAACAATTCAACTTGTAAGTTCATTTTCGCACCCCGAATCTTTGATTTCTTCTACATATAGTACTAACTATGTAAATACCCAATATGCAAAGATGTTAAACCTCTTCCGGATTCTTTTTGAAAATGACGATAGTAAAATCATCTCCTAAACGGTATTCCTGAAGACCGGCAAGTTCGTTATATAGGTGTTCCGCCATCTTTTGGGCGGATTGATCCCTTACACTTTCCAGCAATTGTTGGATTGACTCACTTTCGATGAACCCTTCCTCCGTACGGGTTTCAGTGACGCCATCCGTCATCATTGCAATGAAGTCGCCATCCTGCATCTGCACAGCGTGTTCTTCATAAACGACATCCGTTTTGATTCCAAGCAGCAGACCTTTCGCATTCAATTCCATAAAGGTTCCGCTTGCCGCATTAAAGTAAAGGGCTGGCTCATGACCCGCGGACGAATAAGAAAAGGTGGATGACCGGGCATCATATTTCCCGTAGAACATAGAAATGAACATGGAGTTATCGACGCTTTTTTCCACGATTCGATTAATAATATCTAGTACGGCCCGCGGGTCAGTGTCCCCTTTTTCCAATCCATCCATCCCGAACTTGATCATAGACATACAGAGCGCAGCAGGTATGCCTTTACCCATCACGTCTGCGACTGCAACACTCGCTACGTGTTGGTTTTCATTGAGAAAATAGACATAATCTCCGTTCATCTGGTGGGCCGGTTGTGAAACCCACCCGACATCCAGCCCTTTCACATTCGGCGACGTCGTTTGCAATAGTGTATCCTGCACTTTAGTAGCGACGTTCATTTCCATCTGCAAAATTTCCTGTTTACGGATCAGGCTTTGATGTTCCCGCAATGTAAGACCGTAATGTATCATCATCTCGATGAGAAAATCCATAGAAATCCAAACTTCATCTCGCAAGTCGGGCAGCAGTTCAAGCAGTGCTGTTTTGTGGATACTTATGACATCTTCCGGCGCAATTTGCTTCTCGATGAACCGCCTGCTGAATTGTTGCCCGACGTATAAATCCTCTTCACTCTGACTGTCAATGTACTTCTTTAAAATCTCTTTATACTGCCGACCGACTTCCCGAGGCATCCTTCATCCTCCTATCTTAATGCAGCCATTTCTTTGCCGTTATAGTAGTTCCCACGCCCGGTTCAGAGACGACTTTGAATTCGTCCATCAGCCGTTTCACACCCGGCATGCCTGCACCTAACCCTCCTGAAGTGGAATAACCATCTTCCATTACTTTTCGAAGATCGCTAATTCCAGGACCTTCATCCGATGCGATGATTTTAATTCCAAACGCACCATTCTCACTAATTCTTTCAATTTCGATTTTCCCTTTGCCAGCATACAGATAAATATTTCTTGCCAATTCACTGATTGCTGTCGTAATACGAGCCTGGTCAACAGTGCCGAAACCGGTCTTTTTTGCTTCATTCCGGCCCAATTGCCGTGCAGCAACAATATCCCACTCCGTGTATATCTCTACAGAAGACCGATAACTCATGGTCAGGCCTCCAATTCTTTATAAAGTTTGTCCAATCCGTTTTCCAAGTCAAGGGCTGTCATGACATTTTCCATACGGATTCCTAGTTCAATCAGTGTAATGGCAACAGCAGGTTGGATACCCGTTATCACAACTTTTGCCCCCATCAGTCCTGTCATATTGATCACATCACCTAGCACTTTTGCAATGAAGGAATCAATAAAATCGATTGGTGTCAAATCAATAACGACACCCAGCGCTGATGTTTCATGCATCTTTGTCAACAAATCTTCTTGAAATTGTATAGCGGTCTGATCATCCAATTCCCATTGTATGGACACGATGAGAACGTCGTTCAATTTTAATATTGGAATCCGGGTTTTCATTCACCATCCACCTCCACAATTTCTCTGTTAGTCATTGCCAATGCTGCCTGCATTCCTTTTTGCAGCGTACTCTTTGTAGTAAAATCATGCAAGTTGATGCCCAACGCTACGATTGTTTGGGCGATTTCAGGCCGAATGCCGACCAACATGCATTTTGCTCCGACCAGACGGACTGCATCCGCCGCTTGGATAATATGATGTGCCACCATCGTGTCGACGACAGGCACGCCTGTAATATCAAGAAGGACGACTTCAGCACGCTGGCTGACGACCCCTTCCAATAGATTTTCCATAATCAGTTTCGCCCGCTCCGTGTCAATGGTTCCGACAAGGGGCATGACCGAGATTTTGTCGAATACAGGTATGAGAGAAGCCGATAGCTCTTGCAACGCGATCTTTTGCAAACTCACGGTACGTTCCCACTCGGCCGAATAGGCGTCGATGATGCTTTCACGAAGCGGACTGATCCACCTTGTGATTGTTTCGACGAACTGGCGCAGATTGCTGTCATTCATAATGCCTTTTTTTTCTAACAATCCAAATACGACAAAGGAAAAGTTGTCGATCGCTTTATTGACAAATTTGATTGACCAGCCAAAGCGGACAATCTTCTCTGTAAAATCATTGAGTTTGTCACTATCAATAGCAGTGGTTTCCATGATATTGGATGTCATCAATTCCGCAAATTCCCGGCTTGTTTTTTCCACAAGATGCTCGGGCATAAAGTGGAAAAAACGCTCCCCCTTCTCCTCTTTCATTTGCGCAATCCAACACTCAATGATTTCATCCATGTTTTGATTGATACTATCTACCATGAGTTTATTCATGACACTCTATATGCCTCCTTGTCAAATATCGTGAAACTTCAAGCATTGCGATGCATTACGTCCTAATTTTTCAAGCAAATTTGCAAATCTCCTGCCAACATCTATGCAAATCGCAAACCGACATATTTCCGGAAATGCGACTTAGCGATTGTATGAATCTCATTCCGCTCTCTTTGCAACATAAAAGTTTACTCCAGAAATCGACAAAATTTAAGTGCCCCTTCCTAATGGAAGAAAGGGAATTTCCCGTATGTCGTTTCCTTTCCAATACGCAGAAGCAAGTGAAACCGCACCGGCAATTCCTGCGCGGTCGAGCAGATTTAATTATTTCACATAACCATTGTAACGAAAATTAGCGAATGAAACATCTTTTACGCAAATAAATTAAAAATAATCCAATCTACGCCGATAAACCATGAGCAAAATCGGGCACTTGGACCTTTTCTAGATCACAGTTCGTATGCCAACTCAGAACAAAAAAATAAAATGGCATTATGGGACCCTCCTCAACAAAGTCCAATAATACCATTTTGATATGTATGCTAAAACTTGATCAACCCGAAGCTGACTTCGAGCGCTTCATCCACTCTTTCCATCAAATGCTCATCCAAGTGGGTGATTTTGTCTGTGAGCCTAGACTTGTCGATTGTGCGAACTTGCTCGAGCAGGATGACCGAATCCCGCTCGAAACCATACCGTTCTGCATCGATTTCAACATGTGTCGGCAATTTTGCTTTTTGAATTTGCGCAGTGATTGCCGCGACAATCACTGTCGGACTGAACCGGTTGCCGATGTCATTTTGAATGACTAGAACCGGTCTCGTACCGCCCTGTTCGGAACCAACGACAGGCGACAGGTCTGCAAAAAAGACGTCTCCACGTTTTATCGCCAAATTTTCATCCTCCGCTAACGAGACGTTCCATCGTATGCTGGGCCTCGAGCTCCGCATGCAAGCATTCTTTTGCGATTTTCAAGTTGATTTGCGACATTTCTACGTAGCCTTTCATCATCACTTCACGAATTGTTGCTGCTTCGTAATCGGTAACGTAGCGTTTTGTCGAAACATACACGAATTCTTCACGCTCCGGCTCCTGATGGACGACCGTATGTTCAATTTCGGTTAACATCCTCTTAGGGATTTTCACAATGACTTCCTTGATGTTTTTTTTCTCTCGCAATACTAGCACCTCCGACAGACCCCGTTCCCTCGATCGATTCTATTCTACTTCATCTTACCATTGAACTTCGACAATGAGAAGACATAGAAGGTATTTTATTGACAAGAATCTTCAAAATGAAGTGGAGTTTGTCGAAAGTACGTATAAAATGATCATACCCACATTGGACCTAATGTATTCGTGGTACGCGTTTGGAAATGGAGACCATGATCTCATAAGGAATAGTACCAAGCGCCGCAGCCCATTCCTCAAACTTGATTTCCTCCTCGCCTTGCCTTCCGATAAGTGTGACTCTCTCACCAATCGGCAGCTCATGCGACAATTTCACCATGCACTGATCCATGCAAATTGTTCCAACAATCGGCATCCGTTTGCCTTGGATCAATACTTCGTGGCCGCCTAGTCCTCGGCGCAATCCATCCGCGTAACCAATCGGAATGGTCCCGATCCATTCGTCTTCTGATGTCTCATAGGTTCCGCCATAACTGATTTGGCTTCCCTTTGGCAAAAGTTTCACGTAGGCAAGTTCCGTTTCAATCGTCATAGCCCGCTCCAGCTGAAATGGAAGTTTGGTGTTCGTGTACGGTGAAGGCGCAACGCCATATAAACTGATGCCAAACCGGACGGCATCCAGCGCAAAATCCGGATACAGCAAAGTGGCGGCACTATTGGACGCATGGACGAGTCTCGGTCTGATCGGCAATAAATCAACAAACTTCATGAATGTTCTAAACTGCTCCTCTGTCCGGCTCGGGTCCGGTTCATCTGCACAGGCAAAGTGAGTAAAGACACCATCAATTTCGATACGGCCATGCCTATCTACTGCGTCCAGCAAGGAATGGAGCTGGTCTTCACTCCGAAGCCCTATGCGCCCCATACCGCTGTCCACTTTCACATGAATTTTTAGTTTCCCAGGAATAACCTGAAGCTCTTCCGCAGTGTTAGCCACCCATTCTGCATCGGAAACGGTAACTATAATGTTCTCTTGTAATGCCCGGGCCGCAAATTCTTCCGGTGAAGGGCCCATGACCAGAATATCCGCAGAAATGCCGCCTTCCCGGAGACGCAATGCTTCATCCGGTGTTGCGACCGCTACCATGGCAGCCCCTGCTTCCAAAGCAGCCCGGGCGGTTTCTACGTCACCATGGCCATAACCGTCCGCTTTTACGACAGCTATGACCTCGGTGTTCTCTTTCAAGTACGCTTTCAAATTTTGCACATTCCGCTTGATCGCATCGAGTTTGACAGCGGCGACTGTCGGACGATAATTGGCTTCCTTCACGATGATCCCTCATTTGTTGTAGTGTTTGAATCCATTATCCCTGTTGCGCCGCTGTTCCGTCAAATGAATTACAGAATTAAGAAAAAACAGGAACCATTTATTTCACATTATCGGACACCATGGAAGATGCCACTTCGATAAGCTCCTCTTTCGTCAATGTGTTGGAAGCGACAAAGAAGGCGACTCCATGCTGCTCCCAGCGAATGGATGTGTCTGTCAAGGCCGCCACTGTGAAGCCTAGATCGACCGGGTCTCCTTCGATAGAGACTGGCAATCGTTCAGGCGCTTTGGCAGGTTCCTGAATTACCACAAACTCTCTTTTCCCACCGCCATATGTTAAGAAGAACCGGGTTCCATCGTCAGTAGAAGCTGTTTGCTCACTCAATAAAGTTGTATCCTCCCAGTTCAAGTTTGGATAATAGGTTTGATAACCTGTTTCATCCGACGACTTTTCATCGGCTTGCGGTTTCGAGTCCGTTCCTTTGTCTTCCGTTTCTACGTGGAAATCGGAAGGACGATGCTCCACGCCAAGCGTAATCTTAGAGAAGGTGATACGGATTTTCTCTTCTTTATTGGCATCCAGTACCGAAACATGCTTTGGAAGTAATGTCTTTTTATCAATATGGATTTCTTGAGTCGGCAACACTTTCTTGTGATTGTTTCTCGTTGCCGTTTCAAACACGTATGTCTTATCTTTTTCCGTCATCTTCGCTTCCTTATCCGCCTTGATATCGTCGGACAAGGAGCCGATCAAGTATCCCATGCTATTTTGGGTCGGCCAGTCACTTTGGAACTTATATGTTTTTCCAAGTGAAGGAGTGACCACAAACACACCGTCTTCATTACGGACGATCATTTGCGAATCCTGCGTCCCGCCTTGTGTTACATTCACCTTGTAGAAATCAGGCTTCGTATGCCAAACCGTTACATCGTACAATCGCGGCTCCGCACCTGTTTTGATTTCCATCGTCGCCTGCAATTCATACCCTTTCGTGTCATTCCATTTTCCGCTGAGCTTCTTCATAACGTCTTCTTTTGATGGGGATCCACATGCTGCGAGAAGTACCATGACCATAACCAACATTAAAGCAACTATCCGGGTGCGCATACTGTTCATCCTTTCTCATTTCAATCAGGTAGGTCATCTTATGAGGATGGACGAACAATTATGCGAGCTTGGCTCATTCATTTTTATTTTCATGGAATGCAGTTCAATGTCAGGCGGGAGAACGGCTGCTTCTAGCCAAGTAAAACGACTTGAGCCGCCGCTACTGTTTTTGTATGAGTAATGGAAACGAAGCCGTCTACCCGGCGGCCTTGAAAATAAAGCACTGGCTTTCCGCTCGGCTCTGGTAGAATTTCAATATCCAGAAAGCCGCACGAACTTCCGATGCCGGTCCCATTCGCTTTGGCATAAGCCTCCTTCGCGGAAAAACGTCCAGCCAGAAATTCAATGCGCCGGTTCCCCTGCAGCTCGTCGTATCGCAATAGCTCCCGTGCCGTCAGTACTCGCTCACGAAACTTATTCGAGCGTGCATCGGCATCCGCAATACGGGAAAGTTCCACAATATCCAAACCGATTCCTGTAATCATATAGAGTCCCCCCTTTCCAATATGTGTTTTATAACGGTATAATAAATCCAAAGATTGAGGTGAAATAATGTTTATTCGCAGAGAAAACTTTTCTCAATATATCCGATTATATCCTGTCGTTTCTTTTTTGATTGCTTTGAATATCGTGATTTTCATTGCAACGTCTCTCGATAGCCGTCTCTTCCTATTAGGCATCGGATTCAATTATGGAATTTCTGTTGGGGAATGGTGGCGTCTCATTACACCCATGTTCCTTCATGGCGGGATTTTGCATATGTTGTTCAATATGTTCTCCTTGTTCATTTTTGGCCCTGAATTGGAACGGGTTGCGGGCAAGGCCCGTTTCATCACCATTTATTTGCTTGCCGGTATTTTCGGCAACATCGCTGCGTTCTTTTTGGAAGGCCTGGAATATTCCCACGTCGGGGCAAGCGGCGCGATCTTCGGTATCTTTGGCGCATTCGGCGCTCTAGTCTATTATACAAAAAAGGTACTGCCTGAATTACGTCAAATCATGTTGCCGATTATTGTCATCAGTGTGATCATGACTTTCTTGCAACCGAACATCGACATCATCGGCCACCTCACCGGCCTCATCGTCGGCTTCATCATTGGACTTGGGTACTTCCATCCGAAGCGGATCGTCCGCTGGCGATGACACCGTTGCCACCTGCTCAATTCAGCAGGTGGTTTTTTGTTTAGCTTTTGGGTGGAAGGCCTAGGTAGTGAGCGGGTGGACGTGGGTTATGATTGGGTCGGATCGGGTTATGAGCGGGGGCCTGGGGTTTAAGCGCGGGCCGGATCGCGTTATGAGTGGGTGCTGGGGGGTATGCGCGGGTCGGACCAGACTATGAGCGGGGGCCTGGGGGTTATGCGCGGGTCAACTCGCTTTATGCGCGGGGGCCGGAGGGTTATGCGCGGGTTGGATCGCGTTATGAGCGGGTGCCGAAGGGGTATGCGCGGGTCGGATCGCGTTATGAGCGGGTCGGCAGCGGAATGATTCGAGCAATACTCGTCAAATAAGTGCTAATCAAAAAAGCGGCTGGAATGACCCGAGCCGCTTCTTCCTTTTATTCAACTTCCAACGATTCGTCCGCCAGTTGGAAAGACGACGTTGCTTTTCGAGTGGATCGCTTTTCGTACCAAGTCAAAATGCGTTCGGCTTCCGCTTCGTCCATGAAGTGGATGTGTCCGCGATGCTGTCCCATTCCCGACTTAGCGCTGGCAACTATGGAAGCGACCTGTTTCCGCTTGTTAAAGTAGCTTTGTTTCATTTCCAATGACTGAATTCTTCTTCTCGTCATGTATGCCGTTTGCAAGCTGATGCCTCGGAAACGCATAGTCAGTTGGTTGTCATGGATCGTGTACGCGCTGGATCGATATTGCCATTGGCCTAATGCGATAATGACCGGAATGATTAGAAGCGATAGCAACCCATACGGGAAAAAGAAGTATGTCAATGCCCCGATTACCGGCAGCATCCAGAGAAAATCGATTCGGTAGAAGAACGGCTTCCCCCGGGGCGGGAGCTTGGTTAATGGCTCTTCAAACAGATAATCTGGAAAAATGGCTTCTAATCTTTCTTGAACTCTTTTTTTCTTTATTAACGGGAACAGGTTAATCTTGGCCCCATCCCCGACTCCTCCTCCGGCGCTATGGATAGAAACAGACGCATAGCCGAAGGGCTGTCGCAATGGATTTTGGATGACACTGACGCTTTGCACCCGTTTTAACGGAACTGTTACCCTCTTTTTCTCTAGCAGCCCTCGCGTAATAATGATATCTTCCTCTTCCAAGGTCACGGTAAATGCATAGTAGGAAAAGAACGTCATAATGACTGATAAAATCCAAACACCTACTAATCCTGCAAATGCAGCAAGTCCGACTATAAGAGCCCCGAATTTGATAATCGAGGAAAATTCTTCAAACATCCATTCATACGGGATGAGATCCCCGAATTGTGAAAGGAAGATGGCCACACCGGACAAGATGACTCCTATTCCTCCTGAAGTAGTCGCCAGAATGAACAAGTCTTTTGAGGAAAGCGAGAAGACTTTTACCGCTTTTTCTTCTACTGCTTCCAACGCTTCCTCCAAAAGTGGCTCTCCATTTAACGAGTCATCTGAAATCGGTTGCTTCCGTTTCCGTTTCGCCTCCGTCATATGCCGTTCAATTTGACTGGCCGCCTCTTTCGTGATGGCAGTCAATTCTCCTTCTGACTTTTTCAATGAAGAACTGCCCGCTGTTTCCACACTGACTTTCACTAGCTTAAACGGTCGGTGAAAAATCCCTTCCGTGTAATCAAGACTTTGAATCCGCTCAAATGGAATGTATCGTTTTTTCCTGACGAACAGTCCGGACTCTATGCGCAATTCATTATCTTCAAACCAATACTGGAACCGCAGCCATTTGATGACCCCGCTGACTGACAATATGATGAGGAGACTGCCGGTAATGATGATGGATAGATAATCGATGTACCAAAGACCCGTATCCCCTTCTCTTCGCCCATTTGCAAAAAATACGACGATGAGAGGAAGGATCGCTTCTTTCAGTGCTTTTAATATTTCGATGATCGCAGTGACCCAATGTAATCTATATCGTTGCTCAGACATCGTCTTCCGCCACCCTTGCCAGGATCGAAATCCGATTTCTTAATTCGTCGGCCTCCTCCATTTCAAGCGCCGGAATCGAGTGATTGGTTGCGGCAGTGGAAATCGTGATGACGGCAAGCCCATACTTTTTCAAAATTGGACCTTGGGAAGTATCTACATGCTGCACCCGCACCATTGGGATAAGAGTACGTTTCACAATAAACAACCCATGCTGCAACTCGATTTCAGACTCCCGCACTTCATATCTCCAACGCATCCATCTAATTTTCGGAATCAAATAAATCGAGACATAGGAATCGATAATAATGACTGCCGCTGCTGCTAGGTATAACCACGTCGACCAGTCATTTATATAAATAAGAACCCCAAAACCAATTGCCAGCAGTGTCAGGATGCTGGTCTGGATGATTCCATACAGTCTCCATACCTTCAGGCCTTTTCTTGAAATTTGATTTGCAGGTTGTGGCCTCATAATCAAAACACCTCATTTTTTCTTTCTTATCATCATATACGGCTCAGTTTCAAAAATGTTTCAACTCTGCGAAATGTAATGTCGGGAATCCTTAATCAGATGTAAAAACTATATTTAGTGTCGATTCTTTTTAGGCCGGCAATCACTTTCCCCAGGTTATCGGTCACTTTTGGGAGATTCTCAATCACTAAGGTTTTAATCAATTATTTGAAACGGTTTATCGATTAGTTCGCTGCAGTTTTCGATCACTTTTCCTGTCTTATCGATCACTTTTGGAAGTTTCTCGATACTTAGGTTTTAATCAATCACTTAAAACGATTTATCAATCAGTTGGCCACAGTTTTCAATCAATCCCCCCGGGTTATCGATCACTTTCGAAAATTTATCGATACTTTGGTTTTTATCAATCACTTGAAACGATTTATCGATCAGTTGGCGGCAGTTTCCGATCATTTTTCCTGTCTTATCGATCACTTTCGGAAGGTTCTCGATCACTTTGAATTTTATCGATCACTTGAAACGATTTATCGATCAATTGGCGGCCGTTTTCGTTCATTTTCCCCGGTTTATCAATCATTTTCGGGAGTTTCTCAATCACTTAGGTTGTAATCAATCATTTGAAACGGTTTATCGATCAGTTCGCGGCAGTTTTCAATCACTTTTTCTGTCTTATCGATCACTTTCGGAAGGTTCTCGATCACTTTGATTTTTATCGATCACTTGAAACGATTTATCGATCAATTGGCGGCCGTTTTCGTTCATTTTCCCCGGTTTATCAATCACTTTCGGGAGTTTCTCAATCACTTAGGTTGTAATCAATCATTTGAAACGGTTTATCGATCAGTTCGCTGCAGCTTTCGATCACTCTTCCTGTCTTATCGATCACTTTGGTTTTTATCAATCACTTGAAACGATTTATCGATCAGTTGACCACAGTTTTCGATCACTTTCCCCCGGGTTATCGATCATTTTCGGGAGTTTCTCAATGAAACGCAAAAAATCCAGGAAACATTCAGCTGTTCCCTGGATTTGATCTATGCTTATTTGTCGTAGCGAGGTTTGGATGAGCGTTCGCGACGGCCTCCGCCATCACGGCTGTTGCGGCGTGAGCCGCCGCCGCCGTAGCCACGGCCGCCACCGAAGGATCTGCCGCCACCGCGGCTGCCTTTGTAGCCGCCTCGGTCACGGGATTGCGTTTTGCGGGATGGCAATGGACGTTCTTCCGTAATTTTCACTGGCGTATCGTTCGGCTCTTTCGTTAACGATTTCAAAGCGGCTGCCACAAGGTCTTGCGCTTCGAATTTCTCGAGCAATTCGGAAGCCATTTGCTTGTAGTCGCCCAGTTGGTTTTTCTCGACAATCTCTGTCAACTGCTCCATCGCCACACGTTGTTGGCCGAGGAGAGCTTCATCAGATGTTGGCGGCTGTAATGGCGTCATCCGCTTTTTCGTCGTTTCTTCCACGACACGGAGATAGCTCATTTCACGCGGCGTGACGAATGTGACAGCGACACCGCTTTTTCCTGCGCGTCCCGTACGGCCGATTCGGTGTACGTAGCTTTCAGGATCTTGCGGAATGTCAAAGTTGTATACGTGTGTGACACCTGAAATATCAAGTCCGCGGGCAGCAACGTCTGTTGCAACGAGGACATCAATTTTGTTTTCCTTAAATTGGCGAAGTACAGACATCCGCTTCGCTTGCGTCAAGTCGCCGTGGATCCCTTCCGCCAAGTAACCTCGGATGCTAAGTGCGTGGGATAGCTCGTCAACACGGCGCTTCGTGCGGCCAAAAACGATTGCTAATTCCGGCTGGTGAACATTTAGTAGACGAGTCAGGATATCGAATTTTTCGCTTTCCTGTGATTTCACGAAGAATTGTTCGATGTTCTCGACTGTCATCTCTTTTGATTTGATTTTGACAACTTCTGGATCCTTCATGAACGTTTCCGCAATTTTACGAATTGGTCCAGGCATTGTTGCAGAGAATAGAAGCGTCTGGCGTTCAGACGGTACGTTTTCAAGGATAGTGTTGATGTCTTCGATGAAGCCCATGTTCAACATTTCATCCGCTTCGTCGAGTACAAGCGTCTGCACCTTATTCAACTTCAATGTTCTTCGGTTGATGTGGTCCAAAATACGTCCCGGTGTTCCCACAACGATTTGTGGATTGTTGCGTAAAGCGCGAATTTGCCGTCCGATTTCCTGACCGCCGTATACTGTCAATACGCGGGCGCGCTTGCCGTAACCGACCTTGTAGATCTCTTCGGATACTTGGATAGCAAGTTCCCGTGTAGGTGCGATGATGAGCGCCTGTACAGATGGGTCATTCATATCGATTTTCTCGATGATCGGAATACCGAAGGCTGCTGTTTTACCAGTACCTGTTTGGGCCTGACCGATGACGTCGCGGCCTTCCATGCCGAACGTAATCGTACCTTCTTGGATCGGTGTTGCTTCTTCGAACCCCATGCGTTGTAATGCTTTTTGTGTGGATTCGCTAATATTCAAGTCTGAAAATTTTGTCAAACTACTCAATCTCCTTTTATTTCTTCATTTAGCAATTGGTTACATTTGCAAATGAAAGCGCGGCAAATTCGAGCCTTAACTGATATGGGAACGTTTCCGATATTTTGGTATCTCTGGAGTGGGCTGAAGTTCGCATATGAACTTCAAGAAAATCAGAGGCATTCATTGAAAAGGAAAGCCCGGTCTTTGCCGAGCGGCTTGGCGTCCTGATGAAGGGCAGCAAGCCGTTTTATTCAAAAAAAAGTACTCTTCGCACAGGAAGAGTCTCATGTAAATGTATCCAATACTCATAGTAGTTTACCACGCGATTGGCTGTTCCGCAATCAATCCGCTTAAAAACCAATAATCAGAAAACGCCGGTGTTATTTCGCATAAATGCGAGGACTTCCGTGAACCATTCATCCGCATCATCACTGTAGCAAATATGATGTTTGCCTGATTCGGAAATGATCAGATGCTTCTCTTCAGATCCTAGCGACTTGTACAAATGCTCTCCTGTTGAAAAGGGGACAATTTCATCCTTCTTTCCTTGGACAATGCATACGGGTGCAGTGATCTGATGATAATAAGGCACGACCATCCTGTTCAATCTTAAAAATTCTACGGTCGATTGCAGCGGTGTGTTGGCTAGCTTATAGTCATACAAATGATAAAACGTGTTCGGCGAGTGCTTTTTTGTCACCGATTCAGTCAACATTTTCACGACATCCCCAAGCAACACTTTCGGACTGATATATTTGGCTGCCGCGCTCAGCAGAACCAATTTGTCAATCGGGTAGCGCAAGCTCAAGTACATCACAATGAGGCCGCCCATAGAAAAGCCCACAAGAATTACACGGTCCACTTCTTTGAGCAGTTGTTTTAATGCCAGCTCCGCTTCCATCATCCAGGCTTCCGCTGAAATGCCGCGCAAATTTGGCGGAAGCCCATGGCCCGGCAAAGTCGGAACAGAAATGTTCCAATCCGTCTGGCCTTTCAGATAGTGGACGAACGGGCGGACTTCAAATGGTCCGCCTGTAAATCCATGGATGACCAGCACACCCGTTTTCATTGTACCAGCAAACTTTCCACAACCCGTTCAAGCGCCATGCCTCTCGACCCTTTTAACAGAACGATGGAATGTTCATTCATGACCTTCCGCAATGCATCCGTAATTGTTTCATAGTCCATTTCCGACCATATCAGTTGTCGATTTTCTTTCCCTTGCTTCTGCAACACGTCATACAGCCATTTCATTCGAGGACCATACAGATAGATCCCCTTGACGTCTAGTGTTGCTAGATCATCGGCCAATAATTCATGGTAATGACGCTCATTGTCTCCAAGTTCCAACATATCGCCTAAAACGAGCCATTTTTCATCCCGCAAATGTGTTTCCCGCAAAAAACCGATGGCGGCGCGCATAGATGTTGGAGCTGCATTATAGGCGTCATTGATGAACAAGGCCCCACTGCTGTGCAATACCGGCTGCATCCGCATGTCAGTCAAGCGAGCTTGGCGCAGCGCTTCTGCAATCTGTCCTTTATCCAGACCGAGTTCGTGCGCGATAAGAATGGCAGCTAAAGCGTTTTTCACTTGATGGGCGCCATAGACCGGAATCATGAAGTCGCCCGTTACCTTACCTTCCACGGAGAACACGCTTCCCTCATCGCCGGAATTCATCGAAACGAGACGGAATGCGGCCTCTTCCCCCGTCCCGAATGAAACTGATTTAATGTCCATCTGTGCGACGCGATCTCTCAAAAGCGGCTCGTCACCATCATAAAAGAGGATACTGTCCTCTCCGAACCCATCAATCATTTCAAGTTTAGCTATAGCGATTCCTTCCCGCGAGCCAAGATCCTGCAAATGTGCCTCCCCGATATTGGTAATGACCCCGAAATGCGGCTTAGCCAAATGAGAAAGGAAAGAAATTTCCCCAAAGCCGCTCATCCCCATCTCTAAAACCGCCACTTCGGTCTCCGGATCGAGAGAGAGGAGCGTAATGGGAAGTCCCAGTTCAGTATTGAAGTTTCCTTCCGTTTTTCGTACTTTGAAATAAGGGCTCAGGACACTAGCAATCAAATCCTTCGTCGAAGTTTTCCCATTCGACCCTGTAACCCCAATTATTTTACACGTTAATTCATCCCGATAGCTTCTCGCCATTTGCTGAAGCGCCAGCTCGCTGTCCTCAACAAATAGTAGCGGAATATCAGCCGGCGGATTCGGTTCATCTATGAGCCAAAGGGCAGCAGCTGCTCCCTTTTCAATTGCCTGTTGTACATAGCGGTGACCATTTACTTGCTCCCCCCGGAATGGAATGAACAGCTCCCCTTCCGAGATTGTACGTGTGTCAATGGAAACGCCTGTTACAGTGACATTCTCCAGATGCTGTCCTTTGGCCCCGAGCCAATTTGCGATATCTGTCAATTGCTTTCTCACTTCTATCACACTCAATCCATCGTATATTGTATTTTTTTCTTTTCTTCATGCCGTTCCCATGCCAAGTCGATCAGCCGGTCGATGAGCTCTGCATACGTCAGGCCAGAATGCTGCCAAAGGAGCGGGAACATGCTTGTCGGTGTGAAGCCTGGCATCGTATTCACTTCATTGATCAGCACTTCATCTTCCGCCGTGACGAAAAAGTCTGCACGCACAAGACCAGCACAATCGAGCACTTTGAAGGCGCGGATCGCCATTTCTTTTACCTGGTCAGCGACCGCATCTGCAACTTGTGCCGGAATGACAAGCTCTGTATTGCCGTCTTGGTACTTCGCTTCATAATCATAAAATGAGGCGACTGGTTTAATTTCCCCAAGCACTGAACAAGCCGGCTTGTCGTTGCCGAGCACAGCAACCTCGATCTCTCGGGCGGTGACGCCTTGCTCGACAATGATCTTGCGGTCAAACTTCAATGCAAACTCTACCGCGGCTACGAGACTTTCCCGATCTTCCGCTTTGCTGATCCCAACGCTCGACCCGAGATTTGCCGGTTTGACGAACACCGGCCACGATAATTCGGTCTCCATTTTTTCCACAAGCTTTTCTTTTTGTTCCTGCCATTCATTCCGAAGAAAATGAACATAATCGACTTGTTTCAGTCCTGCATGTGCAAATAGCTGCTTCATCACTACTTTATCCATGCCTGAAGAAGAAGCGAGTACTCCATTTCCGGCATACGGGATATTCATTACTTCCAACAGCCCTTGCACGGTACCGTCTTCCCCGTTTGTGCCATGCAAGAGTGGCAAAATAATATCCGGATTGCCGGCACTGCCATTCAGAAAGTCATGGATGCTGTCCGGGCGCGTCGTTTCTCGAACCAGCCGTAATTCCTCAATTGTGGATGCCGGTGACTTTAGCGGTTCACCCTTTCGCCATTCCCCTTCATAGGTGATATAAACCGGAATGACATCGTACTTTTCAAAATCGATCGCATGAGTGACCGCACGTGCTGTTGACAGTGAAACTTCATGCTCCGCCGATTTCCCGCCATATAATAAACCTAGTCGTTTTTTCATTCGATTCCCTCGCTCACCGTTAGATTTCATTCTCCCAGTTTACCATGAATTAATTCGCTCATGAACAAATCATTGCAAACCTATTTCACAATAGGAACTCTTCTCTAGAACTTTGCAACTTTCAAGGGTGCATGTCGTCCAATAGTTTGATATGAATCCATTAAACAGGTACGCTATACTGATAGTTGACGTATTTTACTAGATTCATATCCGCCTCCTTTGGAGAAGCGTGAAACTCCCTCCGGACTCACAAGCAGTCATCCGGAAATAGGAATTGTAGAAAAGGTGAATGCAAGTGAAGCTCACAAACAGGCCTGCGGACCGTTTTGACTGGACGCTTGCCTTCATTCTGTTGTTATTTTGTATCATCAGCGTAACTGTGATCGCCTCAGCCCAGACATCTGGCCAATATGGCGTGAATTTTTCTCTTTTGCAAATTCGTTGGTATGTATGCGGCGCCTTTATCGTCGCAGTGGCCATGTATTTTGATCCCGAACAATATAAAAAAATCTCTTGGATCCTGTATGGACTTGGAGTCTGCCTCCTTGCCTTCCTGATGGTGGCGCCCGGCGGAGAAGGACAGATCGCCGAAGTCCGGATGGGAGCGAAAAGATGGCTAAACCTTCCTGTCATCGGACGGATCCAGCCTTCGGAGTTCATCAAGACCTTTTTCATTCTAGGGATGGCCAAACTTGTGAGCGCCCATCATGAAAAGAATGAATTGCAGACACTCCGTTCTGATTTTCTGCTTCTCGGAAAGATTTTTGTTATCCTTATCCTGCCGCTCGCGTTTATTGTCAAACAGCCGGACCTGGGTACATCGCTCGTATTCATCGCAATTACGGCAGCAATCGTTCTGGTCGCAGGTATTTCATGGAAAATTCTTCTTCCTTTATTCTCAACCGGAGCTGCCTTGGGTGCCGGACTGCTTTGGATGGCACTATATGCCCAAGATTTTATGGAAGAGACACTCGGGTTTTCGCGGTACCAATTCAAACGGGTCTATTCGTGGCTGGACCCCTACTCCTATCCGTCCGATGAAGGGTACAACCTCATTACAGCGATGACCGCCATTGGCTCGGGAGAGATGACAGGCAAAGGGTTTCAAGGCCGGGTCGTGTACATACCTGAAAATCATACCGATTTCATTTTTAGTGTCATCGGGGAGGAGTACGGATTTCTCGGGGCCAGCCTAGTCATTACGCTCTTTTTTGTTCTGATCTATCACTTGACGAAAGTAGCACTCGGGTTGAAAGACCTCTTCAGTGTGTATGTCTGCACAGGCATTACCGCCATGATCGCCTTCCACGTCATAGAAAATATCGGAATGAACATCCAGCTGCTTCCAATTACCGGTATCCCCTTGCCTTTTATCAGTTATGGGGGAAGTTCACTGTTCAGTAATATGCTCGCGATTGGCCTTATTTTCAGCATCAAGTTCCATCATCGGACGTATATGTTCGATTCCGATGATGATGTTTGAACCATTGGAAAAATTTCATTTGCCATTTGTCGAAGAAATTCCTGTATAATAATTTCTTAGGCTTTCTATCCTCTTACTAATAAGGTGACTTCATATGAAATTAGATAATCGACCGTCGGACCGCTTCGACTGGACCTTGGCCTTTATACTTCTACTATTCGGCGTTATTAGCCTCATTGCCATTTCTTCCGCACAGACAACCGGCCAATACAAGATTAACTTCATTCCATCCCAGATCCAATGGTATGCAGTGGGGGCGGTTATTATCGCCCTAACGATGTATTTGGAACCGGAGCAATATAAGAAGGCGGCGTGGATCATTTACGGAGGCGGCGTCTTCCTGTTAGCTTTATTATATGTTCTGCCTGACAGTATGTCGCTTGTGGCACCACGGAATCATGCAAAGAGCTGGTTCCATCTCCCAGGCATCGGCAGTATCCAGCCTGCTGAATTTATGAAAACGTTTTTCATAATCGGCATGGCCCGGATGGTCACAAAACATCACGAAAAATATTTGGACAAGACGTTGAAAAGCGATCTGCTGTTGCTTGGGAAAATTATGGTCCTTCTGATCATCCCGTTATTTTTCATCATGCAGCAGCCCGATCTCGGAACTGGACTCGTGTTCCTAGCCATCACGGCCGCTCTCATTGTCGTTGCAGGGATTACATGGCGCATCATTTTACCCATTTTTGCAGTCGGAGTATCACTTGGAACGGCGATGCTTTGGATGGCGCTCTATGCGCAGGATTTCCTGTTCAAGCTGGGCTTCAAGAAGTATCAATTCATGCGGATCTATACGTGGCTCGATCCGTATTCCTACGCATCGGACGAGGGACGCCACTTAATCACTTCGCTGAACGCGATCGGGTCCGGCGAGATTTTTGGTAAAGGCTATAAGGGCCGAGAAGTGTATGTGCCGGAAAGCCATACCGACTTCATCTTCAGCGTTATCAGCGAGGATTGGGGATTCATTGGCGCCAGTGTCGTCATTTGTCTATACTTTTTCCTAATCTATCATATGACGAAGATCACGCTTGAATTAAAGGATCCATTCAGTACGTATATTTGCGCAGGGATCATCGCTATGATTACCTTCCATGTATTCGAAAACATCGGCATGACAATCCAATTGTTGCCGATCACGGGCATCCCTCTTCCATTCATCAGTTATGGCGGGAGCTCGCTCATGGGTAATATGCTTGCGATTGGTCTCGTGTTCAGTATGAAATTCCATCATCGGACGTATATGTTCAGTTCCAATGATGATGAATGATTTACGGCGTGCAGCTGGATTACAACTAAATCTGGCTTCCCGTCGCCAATGTATCCATAAAAAGAAGCAGCCTGATCGAATTTTCTTCGAACAGGCTGCTTTCTTTCATTGTGACTGTATATGCGGGTCTTGTATGGGTGGCGCGAGTGCTTTCAGCATATCCAGACGGGATTTCGTCACGGTAGCAGACACACCGAGTTTCGCCAAATTGGAGATGATCTTTTTCAAGTCAACTTTATCTTTAGCCATCTTTCCACCTCGACCTTTCTACTTACTGTTTTTGACGTATTTTTCATATGGAAGGTTTCATTGGGTGAATGAAAATTGTTCCATTTTATCGTTACCTCCATCATACCACTCCTTAAGGGATTTAAATCTTTCAATTATGTTACAATTTTAGGTTTTTTGTAAATGTCTTATACATCGAGCCGATAAAGCTTTTAATTTAATTTTTTCCAAGTATGTTGTAACGAAAAGGGTGTAGGTGACTCCTCTTGGCTCATCCTCAGAAATAAGGCGATATTCTTTGTATACAAACCTATTCAAGAGTAAAATGGCTGTATTGAATTGTATGGAAAGCAGGTAGTCCGCATGAAAAAGGCAATTGTACTATTAATGTCTGTTCAGTTTTTTGTGTATCTTGGATTCGGTATTATCATTCCCGTTCTTCCTGAGGTAGTTGTCCAGCAACAGTTGTCCGAGGTCCATGTCGGCGGGCTGTTGACTGTATACTCGCTTGCTTCGTTTTTCACAGCGCCACTCTGGGGTTCCTTATCGGATCGTACGGGCCGGAAGAAGTTGATTATGGTCGGCTTGGTAGGATTCAGCCTCAGTTTCTTCCTTTTCGCATTATTCATTGATAACCTGACCATGTTGTATATATCCCGTGTCGTTGGAGGAATTTTCTCTGGTGCGCTCTACACAGCAGTGACAGGCTTTGTCGGCGATATGACAACGGAAGAAAATCGAAATCAGTATATGGGATTCCTCGGCATGTCAATCGGGCTTGGTTTTATTTTCGGACCTGCACTCGGAGGAGTCCTGGGAGACATCAGTTTACAAACGCCCTTTATCACTTCCGGGATACTGACACTCCTAATTCTTATATACGCAAGTATTATTCTACAGGAGCCAAAGCGTCAAGGTGAGGCGAATAAACGGGCCCTTCTACCGAAAGGCGGAGTCGTACTGTGGCAATATCGCATCCGCCATTTGTTTTTACTATCATTCATGGTCACATTCATATTAGCCGGGATCGAATCGACGTTCCAATTGTTCCAGATCTCAAAAATTGAAATTACCCCGAAGCAAATCGGCTACTTATTCATGGCGAGTGGGTTTGTTGATGCTGCTATTCAGGGCGGCGTAGTAAGGCGAGTGAAAAATGGCAGCGAGGCACAGTGGATTTTAGGGGCACAGATTGTGACGGCGATCGGGCTTATCATGATTTCCTTCACATCGAGCCTGTTCTGGGCCGGCCTTTCACTCAGTGTCTTCACGGCAGGGAATGCCTTGGCACGAACGGTGCTTGTTTCTTTGACATCCAAGGAATCCGGCGGTAAATACGGCACAGCAGCGGGTATGACCTACTCGATGGACAATATGGGTCGGATTATTGCCCCAATCCTGTTCGCATGGCTGTTCACTCGGATAAATGGCGATATTTATTTTATTTCAGCAGGGCTTGCGATTATTTCTATTGTTTTTATAGTTCTCTTCAAAACATCAACCAAATCTTTACGCTCCATCAAGGCAACCACAAAATAAGACAGGCCGCCGGCAATCCAGCCAGGCGGTCTGTCTTATGTACGGCAAGTTTCATGCCATTATTTACACCCTACCATACATAACCATCCCTTTGTCTTATTCTCGTAGAACGTAATGCTTTGAAAGCCGATGGCAGTAAGCAACTACTTCATCTCGTCCTTGGTTTTATATGCTTTCATGTGGTAATTCATTTTATATGTTTCGGCTAAGATCATCAATTGACCATCCGGCTTTAACACCCTGTATACCTCTTTACAATCGTTTTTTATATCCGGCCAGAAATAATGCGTCTGAACTGCAGTGATGACATCAAACTGATTTTCTGTAAATGGGATAGCGGAAACACCCGCTTGTCGAATCTCCACTTTACCTGATGTAACATCAGCTTGGTTCGCTTGAATCGAATCAATTACCGCTTGTTCTGAATAGTCAATTCCATATATGTGCCCTGACTTATTTAATTTGGAAAGGGTCTGGATCGTTTTGCCTCCACCAGTGCCGATGTCCAACATGATCGCGCCCTCATTTATCATCAATTTGTCTATCGCCCACTTGTTCATCCCGGTATGTGCCCGGTTCATGATTTTCAGCATAGTAGACCCAATGAACCCACGTGGATGTTTAGCTTGCTCGATCAAACGGTGTAGGATGTTCATTTTCCTGCCTCCCGTCTTTGCTTGATAGTACAAATACGGCTGCAGTCTGGTAAAGGTTTCAAGCCGTTAAGGGCACGAGAAGACATTTCCCAAAATATCCTCAGCATTACAGGTTTTCATAGAAGTTCAGAAACCTCGCAACGAGATTCTCGGTTTCGATCCTGCCCACCCGCTCTTCTTCCTAATATGTCGAGTGCCCGCTCTAAATCCGGGTCGCACGTACTATGATCCGGTGTCCAAGAGATATGAACGTGCGGCGTGATGCCTACGCCTGTCATCCCTTCTCCTTTATCAATTCGGGATAGTCGGGACGTCGGGTACATCAGTGTGTAACCGTCCCAGCTCTGCGGAACGAGATTTGCATAATCATTCAGCCCCATTGTCGCCCGTCCGATGACTGTCACTTTACTCGATTTTTTCACATGTTCCACAAATGAATCTCCCGCACTGCCGCACATTTTGTCAGATAGAACGATAATTTGAGAAGGACTTCTATAACCCTTCACGAATGTATTCTCTACCACGTCACCAAAATCAAACTCGACGAATCCTTCTCCCCGATGCCGTGTCCATTCCCGTTCAAAAATACGCAGGACATCGCGGAAGTGTCCATCTTCGACAGCCTCCAAATCTTTTTTCAAGACCTCTACCGCACGATCACTGCTTGCTTCTGTGCAATTAAACAACATGGTTTCGTCTAGATTCTGCAGTTCCACGCCTTCTTCTGTCATCAAATACGGAATCAGCGGGAAATAGCTCGCATCGCTTCCCCCATTGTTCACACGGACATCGATGATCCATTGGTCAACCGTATCCAGAAGATCCTTATGCTTCTCTATCAAATTCGCGATTGCATCCGGGTTCATAAAATCCGTGAAGGTCAAAAGCAGCGGTCCTTCGTCCAGCCGGCGGATCGAATACTCAGGTACATACGGCGTTTTATCGAACAAACGGAAGGTGATTTGCTGCTGATTTCCTTTTGAATCGATTACGACACCCTCTTCATATTGGAATAAAATTGGGGACCAGTTCTCCCGTTCCGGATGATTTTCGGATAGCAGCCGATGATGCTTCTCCCGCAATTCCCGAATACTGAAGCCCCCTACGGAAATAAAATGCATGCCCGGAACTAGCCTGTTGTCTGAATCCACTTTCGTGATATAGAGCCTATCTTCATAGCGCCTGACACTAAATCCCCGGGTCCTCGGTCTCTCCACGCTTTTCCCGTCGGCTACCATGTAAAGATGCTGATCTTTAAAATCAAGTAAATAATCGTCCACCAGTGCAAGAAACTCCTTTGAAGAAAGGTTATTACCCTGTTGAACCTTTTCCAAAAAGGCATCAGATGAATCCCATCCCTTCTTATCCAGGCAGCCCGCATAATCGTTGTGCATGATGTGTACGATTTCTTCAGCGATTCTCAACATTTCCTCTTCCCCCCATGATTACTGATCTGTTGCTATGTTAGGTTTCACCTTCTGTTTTTCCCCTAGCTCCGGATGCGCTTTCCGCATGACGGAAGGCCGCGCCATGAAGAGAACAACTCCGATTAATATTACGGCAGAAACGATTAATATCCATTCGGCAGGCAGGACATCATAAAGGAAACCATAAATGACAACACCGAGCGGCATTAGCGCCATTGCCATTGTTTCAAGGATAGCGAATACTCTTCCTTTAAAATCATCATCGATAATCTTTTGGAACATGACTTGCATCGGCGTATTAATGATCATAATAGTCGTCCCCATGCTAAAAACGACTATTACATAAAATGCGAAATACACACTCGGCTGCATAGACACCAGTAAAGGAAGAGCGATGAACATAAGTAGGATTCCAAACGCAAGGATCCCCCTCTTCGACACAAGCAGTGGGTATTTCACTTCTTTTCTCATGGAGAAATAAATGGAAATAAGCAGCATGCCGATTGCAAATGCTCCTTCTACAAAGCCAAAACGTGTTGAGGGCATCTTCAGCTCTTCAATCAACACATAAGAAAGGCCGACTTGATAAGCACCAATCAGAAAATTGATGAACAGGGATATCCATATAATTGTGGCAAGGACATGCTGTTGGCGTACATAAGAAATGCCAGCCTTCATACTTTGCCACATGGTCTCTTTCTGCTCTTCTTCCGTCTTTTCCTTCCGATTGGCAAATAGTTTAAAATTCATTGTTGCTTCCAGAAGAACAGCTAGTAATGAAGCTGACAAGTACACAATCAGGAATGTACTCATCGATACAGTTCCGTACATAATTCCACCGATTGCCGGCCCTCCGATTGCCGCGAACGAAACGGACATCTGATTGAGCGACATTGCCCGTTGGATCCGATTTTCATCAATCAATCCCGTAATCGATGAACTGAATGCTACACCTGAAAAAGTGGAAGCCAGTGATAACACAACAGTTGTCGCATAAATCGCAAACAGTGACAGGCCTGATAGCAAACTGACTGTCAGCAATCCTCCAATCGCCAGAGTTGAAACAATTTGAGCAGCAATGACAATCGTTTTCCTTGAATATTTATCCACTGCATAGCCCGCGAACGGCGCCACCAAGGTTCGCGGTAAAATACTACAAATAAGATTCATCGCAAAGTTCGTCGCGGAGCCAGTCAATTGTAGAATATAAAAACTGACGGCAAACGCATATACTTGCGCACCGAATGCAGAAATCATTTTACTCGTCATAAAGGTCCACATATGATAGGTGGCCCGTTTCAACTTCATTGCTTGATCCATTTCCTAACACCCCATTTTGTAAAGTTTAATTTCATTAAACAAATAATAACATGCTCCCTCTTCCCTTTCAAGCAAAAGTTTAATATAATTAAACTACATTAACAAAAGAGTGGAGGTGTGCCTGATCGATACACTCGGAGAACGTATTCGCACATTGCGCAAGCAACGCAAGATGACATTGGAAGCATTGGCTGGCGATCAGCTGACAAAGGGCATGCTTAGCTTAATTGAAAATAATAAGGCGAATCCCTCAATGGATAGCCTAAGTTATATTGCAAGCCGTCTGGAAGTGGATATCTCTGAATTGTTGGAAGGGAATCATAAAGAGGAATTGAGGAGAGTTCTAGAAAGTGTTGATGCTCTTTACTCTGTGCCATTTGATGAAGAGACAGATGAGAATGAGCAAATCATTGAACTGATCGAGCAAATTCTTCCGAAATTAGGAAGAAATTACGAGTCTGCACGGCTGCTGGATATATACGGTCAAACGTTGCACTATTTAAATTCTGACGCTTGGGAGTCATACATTAACCGGGCCGCTGACATATACGATGAACTAAACATCATGTATCGCCGGGCAAAAATTGGTATTTTCAGGAGTTTGGTCAAGTTTGCCATGTCTGATTTTCCCGCAGCTTTGGCAACGCTGCTTGAGGAACGGAAATACATTGAAATGAATCATTCATTTATCGAACCGATGACACGGATCGATTTAGACTACCATGAAGCCATACTCCATTTTGCCGTAGATGATTCGGAAGCCGCCATGGAAGTGATGGAGCGGGCCATAGAGTATTCCAAAGAACAACGGGTCTTTTATAATGTAGACAATTTATATCGTCTTGCTACCATCCAAGCACTCATGGCACAGGATGAAGACAGGGTGGACTTCTATCGCCATAAATTAATTCATTTCGCCGAATTCTCAGAGGACGATGACCCATTTTTTTTCACAAAGTTTCTGGAAATCCATCAGCTGACTTCTTATCGTCATGATTATGCCAAGGCGCTCTCCCTCGTTGAAGCGTTTAAGAAAACATACAAAATTTCTGTAGCTTACATTCCCTATCTTCAATTGGAACAAGGGAAGGCGCTCTATGGCGTCGGTAAATACGAAGAGGCGATTGAATCATTTCTAAATATGCATATCGCCCACTACACAAAGCACCCGTTCGATTTATCAATTTTTTACGAAGGCGGGGCATACTTGGCGAAATGCTACGCAGCAATTGGGCAGAGAGAGAAGGCAGTTGAAAGTGTGCAGCTTGCGTTGCACCATATTACATCGATGCCTGATTCCCCGTACAAAACGTTCATTCAACAAACATATGAGGAATTGACCTAAAAAATCCGCAGCCGGCACATTGCCTTCTGCGGATTTTTTCTTATGCTTCGATTGGTTGCTTCTCCAATGAATCATTGTACGTATCCTTATCCAATTCCCCTGTCACTTTTGCAGTCGTTACCCCTGCCGTCATTGCACCGCTGACGTTGAGTGCCGTCCGTCCCATATCGATGAGCGGTTCAACGGAAATTAACAGCCCAGCCAGTGCTACAGGCAAGTTCAATGCCGACAATACGAGGATTGCCGCGAATGTTGCCCCGCCGCCTACACCTGCAACACCGAACGAGCTGATTGCCACAATGGCGACCAAGGTGAGCAAGAACATCGGATCCCATGGATTTTGACCGACAGTCGGCGCAATCATGACAGCAAGCATGGCCGGATAAATTCCTGCACAGCCATTCTGTCCAATCGACAGACCAAATGAACCCGCAAAATTCGCAATTCCATCAGGCACACCAAGCCGGTTGGTTTGCGTTTTAATCGTAAGTGGTAATGTACCAGCACTTGATCTTGAAGAAAATGCGAAAAGCAATGTTTCGGATACTTTCTTCACATACGTGATCGGATTCAGTCCGGATAGCGTCATAATAAGTAGATGAATGCCGAACATGATGATCAATGCCACATAGGAAGCGACAACAAATTTACCAAGGTTGTAGATGGCTCCAAAATCTGAGGTCGCCACCGTACGAGCGATAATCGCCAATATTCCATACGGCGTCAGGCGGAGCACAATTCGGACGACACCCATGATCAACGAGTAGATGGCATCAATCCCCTTCTTCACAAGTGTCGCATTTTCTTCATCACGTCGAACGAGTGCCAAATAGGCAAAGCCAAGGAATGCCGCAAAGATAACGACTCCGATTGTGGAAGTCGGCCGCGCCCCCGTCAAATCTTGAAATGGATTGGCAGGCAATAAATCAATGATTTGGTCTGGCAACGCCCGGTCTGCAACGGAAGCAGAAGTTTCTTCGATTGAAGCGCCCCGGGAGGCTTCGGCTTCACCTTGCACGATATCGGAAGCATCCAGCCCGAACAAAAGAGATGCGGAAATTCCGATAATTGCCGCGATGGCAGTGGTACCGACCAGCATGCCTAAAATAGTCGCAGCTGTTTTACCAAAGTTCTTCCCGATGGTGACTTTGGTAAAGGCACCGAGTATGGAAATGAAAACGAGTGGCATAACAATCATTTGCAGCAATTTCACATAGCCGGTTCCAATAATATTGAACCATGGCATGGAGTCCTTCAATATGGTCGAGTCCGTGCCATAGGCTAAGTGCAAAATGATCCCATAGACAATTCCAAGCCCCAATCCAGTAAATACACGTTTCGAAAACGAAACCTTTTTATGATGCATACGATATAGTATACCGACCAGCAAAAGCAAACCGATTATATTCACTAAAAGTAATAGGGTATCCAACTTCTTTTCCTCCTAAGCAATAAATGATAATAAAACACTATAAACCCCTAAAACCAATCAGTCAAGTAGGTTTTTAGTGAAGTGCAGTGAAAAAGTTGTATTGGATGACTGATTCATAACCTTCTTATTCCATCGTTTTCAGGTATACTGTGTCATAGGGGATTTTTATAGAAAGGGGGACGCATATGGCTCAATTGATCAGCATTATTGTAACGGCGGTTTTAATCCTGAACATTATCCTGGCGATCGCTCTTATCTTTTTGGAGAGGCGGGACCCAACAGCTACGTGGGCATGGCTTCTCGTTCTATTTTTCATACCTTTCTTCGGGTTTTTCATCTACTTGTTTCTTGGACGGCAGTTAAGGGAAAGACAGCTGTTCCGTTGGGAAGATCGAAATAAGATTGGGATCGATCAGCTGATCAACTACCAAATTGAGGCAATTGAAGAGGATACCTTCGAGTTTCGGCTTGATGATACTGCTCACTATAAAGATATGATCTATTTGCATTTGCGCAATAATCACGCTGTCTTAACCCAAGATAATGACGTGCAGATCTTTAACGACGGCGCCGTCAAATTTGAAGAGCTGATCAAAGACTTGGAAGCCGCTAAAGATCATATTCATTTCCAATATTACATTTTACGTTTGGATACATTAGGTAAACGGATTATTGACATTTTGATCCGCAAGGCGAAACAAGGCGTGAAAGTCCGGGTACTCTTTGATGATATCGGTTCGCGCGGCCTGCATGTGCGGCATTTAAAAGCACTCGTCGATGCAGGCGGTGAAGTAGCTGCCTTTTTCCCAGCCATTCTTCCACTCATCAATCCACGGATGAACTATCGGAATCACCGGAAAATCGTGGTGATCGATGGACGGATCGGCTATGTCGGCGGATTCAATGTCGGGGATGAATATCTCGGATTGAACAAGCGATTTGGTTATTGGCGTGACACCCACCTCCGCATCGAAGGAAGTGCCGTCCATCCATTGCAGACACGATTTATCTTGGACTGGAACCAGGCGTCCGACAAGCATAATATCATTTACGATGAACGCCTATTCCCAGCCATTCCACGTAAAGGATCCGTTGGCCTCCAAATCGTCTCAAGCGGACCGGACGCAGAGTGGGAACAGATCAAGGATGGTTATCTGAAAATGATCTTCTTGGCGAAAGAGTATATTTATATCCAGACGCCTTATTTCATTCCTGATGTCAGCTTCCTTGACGCCTTGCGGATCGCCTGCCTGTCGGGTGTCGATGTCCGGATCATGATTCCCAATAAACCGGACCATATGTTTGTTTACTGGGCCACCTATTCCAACGTCGGAAACCTTCTCAAAGCTGGGGCGAAAGTATATATCTACGAAAATGGCTTCATTCATGCAAAGCAGATTGTGGTGGATGATGAGCTATCGACAGTCGGCACAGCAAACATCGATGTGCGCAGCTTCAAATTGAATTTCGAAATCAATGCTTTCATTTACGATCGGGAAAAATCACACGAGCTGGCGGAATTATTTGAACAGGATATGCAGCTATGTACGGAATTGACGTATGATCTTTATTTAAACCGGTCCCGAGGCATTAAGATCAAAGAATCGGTCTCCCGTTTGTTGTCGCCAATTTTATAATAAAAAGACCTCTTTTTCTTGGAGAAGGAGGTCTTTTTCAATAAATTAAAAAAACAGGACACCAATATGATGTAATTCCCAAAGTTAGGTTTTCGCCTCTAACTTTTGGGGTGCACTTCATGCCGGTAGTCCTGTTTCCTTATTCATTTAATCCCTAAGTACTCTTCAAGAGTAATATTACGGTTGTAAATCTCTTCAGCGATGTCTTTTCCAACATAACGGAAGTGCCAGGCCTCATGCATGTAGCCGGTAATATCTTCTTTTCCTTTTGGATAGCGTAAAATAAAGCCATATCGGTGGGCATTGTCAGCAACCCATTTGCCTGCTGCTGTTCCACCGAACGAGGAGGACGCCCAATGTTTTTGATTGTTCTCCTCTCCGATATCAAACGCTAATCCAGTCTGGTGCTCAGAATAGCCGGGACGGGCGCTATAGCGGTCCGCTGCCGCTTTGCCATCCTTTTTCACATAGCGGTTATACAACGTCACTTGATAATCATACGCCCGGTATGTGCTGAAAGCGGTCAGATGGATATCTGACAATTTCGCCTCGGCAGCCATCTCGTCAAATGCGGCTCTGGCGTCCTTACTTTCTCCGGGTGCATACGTGCTCGGCAACGGGTAATTTTTATTAGCGACCAAGATTCCTTTTATATATGTCGGCTTGTCTGGAAGTGTTTGCCCTTCAATATAGCCGTTATCGTTTTTCACAGCAGGTTTGTTTGTGACATTCGGTTTTGTTTCCGGTTTTGGTTTCGTTTCCGTTTTTGGAGTTTCCTGTGGTTCCGTTTTTTTCGGTACAGCCGGCGCAGCTGGTTGTTCCTTTGGCTCTTCCGGCTCCTCCGGTTTCACCTCTTGCTGACTGCCCTCTTCAACCGTCCCTTCCTCGTCCGGCTCCTCGATCACTTTAGGCTCTTCTTGTTGATCTTCTGGTTGTTCTTCCAATTGCTCCGGTTCGTCCTGTTGAGTCTCCGGTACAGTTTCTTGGCGCAGGCCAATCTGTTCTAAGCTTTTTTCCATATCCCAGTCATTCATTCCAATCCAAATGATAACAGCAGCCATGACGAGTGCCGTGAAAGTTAAAGTAATTGTCAGCGCTGTTTTCGACTTTTTCTTATGTTTTGCACTACGGTTCATTAATTATTTGCCTTCCTTCTATAGCGATTACTATGTAAAATCAAAGTAAGGTGAGAATCACCTCTTCTAGTCTATCATCATTTTTCTTTTATGTGTGGCTCGGCTATTATTTTTTATTACAGATTGCGAGGAACTTTCCTATGAATCAACGATGGCTCTCCATGAGCTTTCTAGTTTTTTTCTTCACCTGGGGCATCTTCCTGCCGTATTGGACCGGTTGGCTGACCATTGAAAAAGGATTAAGTGTTCCAGCTGCCAGTGCCATTATGGGTGCCGGCATGGTAGCCCGGTCCTTCTCAACTTTTTTTGTCTTCCCTTTTCTAACAAGCCGACTGTCCTATATTCGCGTCATAAAATGGACAACCGGTGTGGCCCTGCTCCTGACCCTATTGTACATACCAGACTCGTCATATGGTCCGCTGCTCGTGATTACTGTGCTGTTCAGCGCGGTCTATCCAATGATATTGCCGGCAGTAGAAAGCGGCGCTTCCGTTCTAATGCAGCATGAACGAATTCATTATGGCAAGAGCCGATCTTTCGGATCCATCGGCTACACGATCGCCCTCTTATTGGTCGGTGCTGCGACTGCCATTTGGAGCGAGCAATCCATCCTGTATTTGATGATTGCCGGGCTGATCGCCATGGTCCTCTTCTTCATTCGGTCCGGGCCTGCAGTATTGGGCGCTGCACCGGAAAGGAACGGAGAGCGGCAAACAGGCGCCGGACTCCGTACCCTCTTCAAGACAACTGGTTTTTTGCCCGTTGTCATCCTGGCTATTCTATTACAAGGCGCCCACGCCTCTTATTATAATTATGGGTTTATCTATTTAGATGACCTCGGTGTAAACGGCTTTTTTATCGGCATCATCCTGAATATTGCAGTTCTCTTTGAAATTCTTTTTTTCACAAAAGCAGACCGTTTGCTCGAAAACGTCAAGGTGTCCAAAATGTTCATTATCTCAGCAATTGGTTCATCCATCCGCTGGCTGCTGATTTACCTGTTTCCAACAACCGCCGTATTCATTGCTTCGCAAATACTCCATTCCCTTTCTTTTGGGGTAGCCCATTACGCATTCATCCAGTTCATCTCGAAACAGCTTCCGCATTCTCAAATTGCTGCAGCACAGGGATTGTACGCTGCTGTTGCCATGAGCCTCAGCACGGCAATTCTAACCTTCCCTGCTGGTATATTGTATGACGTAACGCCTGGCGCTGCATTTCTTGGCATGATGGTTTGTTCCGTGCCGGCCCTCTTCATCGCCTGGGGCAACCGAAAGCTCATCGATGGATGACAAACAAAAAGGACGTTCTCGTTGGAATTCGGTTCCAGGAGAACGCCCTTTTTATGTGACAATCAATGCTAGGATCACGACAAACGCTATGCCAAAGACGATGGCCAGCCAACGCATCCATCTCGACTCTTTCTCCAGTCCTTGCTGTTTGAAAGATACCGCACGCGAAGCATTGGTCATGGTAAACAACGCCATCATTGATAATATAGCAAAATCAAGATTCAGTTTAATGATAAAAAATAGGGACGTTAAGGCAGCGATGGCAATTCCGATTCCCAATACCCACTTAGCTTTCATTTTCCATCCCTCCAAAAAGGCTGGAGATCGCTCTCCAGCCCAACTGTTGACTTATTTCTTCTCTACTGTGCTTGGTGTGACTTCCTTGTAATAGAACTTGCGGCCCAAGTAGGTTTGGAACACAAGCAAAAGTCCGCTTACCGCCCAGTATAATGGCAATGCTGCCATCGCCTTGAACGAAATGAACATAATCATGATTGGAGACATGTAGATGAATAGTTTCATCTGCTGTTTCTGCTGCTCCGGCATCGTCCAGAGAGACACGCGCGCTTGTGCGAAGTAGACCGCTCCTGCGACAAACATCATAATTAAATCCGGTTCGCCGAGTTGGAACCAAAGGAATTGGTGCTCTTTCACTTCTGGAGGAGCATATAGGATGGCAAAGTACAAGCCCATGATGATTGGCATTTGGATAACCAATGGCAGGCAGCCCATGTTTAATGGGTTGACGCCATGTTTGGAATACAAGCCCATCATTTCTTGCTGCAACTTCATCTGCTCGTCCTTATCCTGCTTTTCGCGTGCCGCTTTCAGCCGTTTTTGGATATCTTCCATTTCAGGACGGAGCGCATCCATTTTCACTTTCATTGCCTGCTGCGACTTATAGTTTTTCAGCATGAGCGGCATGAGAATAAGCCGGACCGCGACCGTAATCAGGACAATGGCAAGGCCATAGCTGCCATTAAACGAATCCCCTAAGTAATGCAAAAGCCACTCCATCGGTTTGACGAAGATATTATAGAACGTACCTTCCTGATTTTGCACACCTGCACAGCCGCTCAGAAAAACGGCTGCCGTTGTTAATATTGTGAATAGACCAATTCTTTTTTTCAATAGATTCACCTTCACTAATTTAAGCTAAAGAAAATTATACAGGAAAATAGCCGCCAATACCAATGAATCTTCCCCCCGTCCTTTGCAGATCTTACTTATGCTGGCATTCGCGCCCGGCCTGGCAAGGTTTAAACGAATCGACTTCACAAAAAAACGCCTCCGTTATGGAAGCGTAGCTGTTAATGAATTAATCGTTTTTCGTTTCCGTCTTTTCGGAATCGCCGGATCCGTCCGAAACGGAATCCGTGCCGGTGAGATTGGCCGTTTGTTTTTTCCGGTAAAGGCCATCCTCTTCCGATTCTTTGGATTTATCTTCGACTTCTTGGTTATAGTAATGGACACTCGTTTGCGATCCTTCACTTACCATTTTATTATCTTGAAGATCATATGGATCCGAAAAGCCTGGCTTTGTGGCATCGGAACGGTTCAACTTTTGGGAGTTGATGAACGACTCCACTTTTGTCTTCATATTATTAAATGCAACTTGGGCTTTATCCCGGTTCTCTTTTTTACTAAAATATGCATATGCACCTGCTGCAATGGTCGCTAGTAATAAACCGTTTCCACGTTTACGAGCCATGCCGATCACTCCTTCATCTTTAATCGTTCAATTATAGAACTAGTATACCCTATCCAAAGCAATTAAAAACTTATGAGGTTCTGTCATCTGCCCAAATCATATCAATATGCGGGATGCCGTCTTCATTATAAGGATCTGATATCGCGGTAAATCCATGACCGCGATAAAACTTCTCCAAATGATACTGCGCTTGGAGACGGATCCTCTCCGGTGCCCACTCTTCCACCAATCGCTCTATGGCTTTATCCATCAATGCATGGCCAAGCCCTGTCCCACGACGACCTGCTCGGACAATCACCCGGCCAATGGAAGGATCCTCATATTTGACACCTGGCGGAAGCAGACGTGCATAGGCAGCAATGCCGTCAGCATCTTTACCAATTACGTGTATCGCCTCTCCATCCAATCCATCCAGCTCCGAATATGCGCAACATTGCTCTACCACAAATACGTCTACTCGCAGCCGCAGCATATCATACACTTCGCTTCCATCCATCTGGCTAAGCTTTTGGAAGTTCCACTCCATATCCCCACTCTTCCTTCCTATCATGACTAATGAGAAATATTTATTTCATTATGATTACAAGCATAGTTTCTGAAACTATTATTTGTTATGATAGCAGAAAGGATTGCTGAGGTGACAGTGACATGATTCGACCGATGACGGCCGAAGATATCGGCCATGTACAGCAAATAGCACGCATTACATGGAATGATACGTACAAAGAAATCATTCCGGAAGACATTCAAATAAATTTCCTCACCCGTACCTACTCTGATGCCATGTTACGAAAGCGAATGGAAAAGACTTGTGTCCTTATTGCCGAATACGAAGGCAAACCGATCGGATTCCTCAATTATACGAAAAAGGATGAAGACGGCGATTCAGAATTGACAGCGATGTACATACTTCCTGACTACCAGCATGCGGGTTTTGGCAAAAAAATGATGGAGCATGCTCTGGAGTCATTGCGAACTGCAAAAAAACTATTTGTCTACGTCGATAGCCGCAATGAAATGGCGCGCGCTTTTTATGAGAAACAAGGTTTTCAACTACTTGACGAATTCGAAGAATACTTCGAAGGCTATCCTGTCGAAACCGCCCAATATGTTTATTATATGCATGAAGCTGTCTTAGTTTGATATGGCCTCCGCGTCTTCCCTTTTCGGGAAGGCGTTTTCTTTTGTGGCAAAATAGCGTACAGAATGTTCTCTTACTACGTTCTTTAGGAGCCGGGAGCCGGTATTACCTCCAATACATTCTCCAGCAATGAACAGTCCTTCTTCTACTGATTTACTGATATAGCACAACTGCCTGCCGTACAAAAACGCCTCCCCCTTCATTCAGGAGGGAAGCGCGTTAATTTATAGTGGCCTCATTGTATCAGAGGTGTCGGAGTAAGACGACTCTACGAACGGTTCTTCTTGAAGCGGCGGTTTTTTTGTGAAGCAAAGGATTCCAGCTACATATAACAGAATGGATGGCACTGAGATAACTAAGCATAAAACTCCCGCAATGATGAACATAATTCCGGCCAATTTCGCGTTTTTGTTGTTCCAGACATTCACAATACCAATAATGTTCAAAACCATACTGATGATTAAAGCAATAATGATCAGCCAGATGAAACCGCTGAACAAATCAAAAATCGAGAAGATCAATTCCACGTCTTCCTTGGAATAAGCAGGATCACTGAGCAACTCCATTTCAAAATCACTTTTGAACGTTGGATCATTAGTAATTAATTTTAATATGGCAACACCGAAAAATGCCCCAATCGTTCCGAGTGCCGTTAAGACAACAGCAATAACGGATAATACCTTTTCCGCTGTACGATTCATAATTCCACTTCCTTTATCTAGAGTAGTAGCACACCAATTATACGTCATCCTCCGCTGTAAGTTTCGCTTTTTTTATTTTTCAGGTAGAACGTTTCATATTTTCACAGAAAGGGTATAAAACAACTAGTAGAAAATTCACCTTTAGAGCGAAAGGAGAGCATGCAAATGGGTAAAAATCTACCATTCACACAGACGGACATGCTTTATACCGTCGCAGGAGCATCCATCTTGACGAGTATCGTCTACGTCGTCACATTGGCCTGGGGATTATGATGCAGTCACTTTATGCATATCGAACATAGAAGAAGGCGATTCCGCTAAATGGAAACCGCCTTCTTTTTATTATGCTTTTATATCGTCGTAATCTTTGTACCGTTCAAAAGCAGTCACGACATAGGAACAGACAGCTTCCATTCGATAGTCATGCTCACGTGCATATTCCGCCGCGCGATCGAGCAGCTTCTTCGCGACACCTTGCCCGCGCAATTCCTGTGAAACGAATGTATGATCCATTACCATGACGTCGCCAAGCATCGTCCATGTAATTTCAGCCTGCATCTTACCGTCTTTAATTAGTTGGAAAGCGAAAGCATCTCCACCCAGCTCCGTGAGGTCAAAACTCATCATACCACTCCTTTTCCCTAGTGTACCGATGGGATGAAACCATTGTCAAACAAGTTGTTGCGGCGCTTTATTGAAACCACGATTTAATCGAGTCGAATAAGTCCGCGAAAAATTGTTTCACTTTATCCCAGAAACCAGGATCAATCTCCCCCAGCTTTTCTTTGATCGTTGCTGCCATGTCATTCAGTTGATCCGATAATTTACTAAAATCGATATCCAAGTTCCGGATGCGATCCATCAAATCGATGAGAAGTTGACGGTCGGCGTCGCTCAGCTCAATGTTCAACTTTTTCAATTGCTCATTGACAATTTTCTCAACATCTTCCTTCGTAGCAGGTTTATTTTCGGCGATCTGCTTTTTGATCTCCGTCAAAAGCTCCGCCACTTTCCCCTCGTCAATGCCATTTCCTGAAAACTTCGTTGCCAAATTCAATTCATCATTTGCCACGTCTGTGCGTTCCGTATCAAGTTTTTCTCCCGTTACTTCATACGCTTTGTAAATACCGACTAGCGCTGAATGACCGGTCACCGGTTTTGGCGATGCCACCTCCACAACCGCATCCTCAATGCCTGCGGTCAGCATGGCAGTCGCATACATCTCCGATGTCACTTGTGTAATATTGTTCGGAGTCACGATGGAAATCTGCAACCCTTTTCCTGCGTCTTTCCGGGTAATTTTGGCTGACGAATACATACGCGCTTTTGGGTCGCCATCTTTTATATAATTAACTAAATCGGAGCCATCGACGATAATTTCCTCGACTTCCGCTTCATCCTCAACCTTCAGGCTCTTTTTGACGCTCTCTTTTTCGGTGTCCGATAAATTGGCGCCATAAACGACAACCGGTACTCCTAGTTTTTCATCCACCACTTTTTCAGCTTGTGCGGACGTTGTCAAGAACGTCCCACAGAATAGTAAACTTGCTGCCATGATCGCTGTTAATCGTTTCATAGATCAGTGCCCTCCTTATCTATCGATTAGTACGATATGGATATGAAAAAGTTCCCTCACTGTAAATGGGTCCAACCATCCTCTTGGCTGACCCGCCGCTCTTTCATCAATTTCCCAAGTGCCCGTTTAAAAGCAGCTTTGCTCATGCCGAACATCTCTTGTATTTCCTCAGGAGATGATTTATCCCCAAATGGCATTTTCCCGCCGACCTCGTTCATATAGTCCAAGATGGCCTGCGCATCATCTCCAAGTCGATCTTGTTTACGCGGCATTAAAGAGCCGTTCAATGTACCATCCTCGCGGATACCGATAATTCGCACGTCCACTTCTTCACCAAGGCGCGGCTCATGCTCCCGTTCCGTCTGATGGATAAAAATCCGATAAAGGTCCGGCTGGGTCAACAGAAACGAACCGACTGGCAACAGCCGATATGCCCTTGCCTTCAGGTTTTGATTGCGGAGCGATGCCGGTGCATTCGCTATCAATTCTTGCACGCGTTCTTCCGTTGCCAGTCTGCCAAAAATTGTGCCGCCCAAGTCGGTACGCAGTGTCATGAACAGTTCATCATTCGTTTGGGGCCAAAGCGCCTTAAGTCTCGGAAGATCCGCCCGATTGATGAGCACTTCAAAGGAAGAGCCGATATCAACATACACGCCTTCCTGCCCATCCACCCGGAGGACACGGCCCCAACCGAAAGTTCCGCAAGTCATGTTCGGTATATTCGTCGTTGCTGCAAGCTCTCCGCGGCGGTTCTTATAGAGAAAGACATCGACTTGATCCCCCGCCTCCATAGATGCTTCTACCTCGGACGCGTTCAGCAAGATTTCTGTTCCATGCCCGTCCAATACATAACGGGAACCTTCGCTTCTCAGCACGTCTAGTGTTGTCATATAACCTGATTGTAATTGTTCCAAATATATCCGTTCCTTCCGTCAAGTGGATTGCTTCTCTTTTAATTTGCGGACAAATTCTTCATCCTCGCTCATCGCTTCGACTAAATCTGTAATTCGATCCATCGCATTCCAGCTTAGATGATGTTCGATCCCCTCGACATCGCCATAAATATTTTGTTCATCGACACCAATAATCCGCAGGAATTGTTCCAGCAATTCATGGCGATGCACCAACTTCTTACCAAATTTCAAACCTTTTTCCGTCAATTCTAAGCCTCTGTACCGCTCATATACAAGATAGCCTTCCCGATCCAGACGCTGTGCCATTTTCGTAACGGATGACGGGAGAACTGCCAGCGCTTCGGCGACGTCCGAAACCCGCGCCTCCCCTCTTGCCTCAAATTGTAAATAAATCTGCTCGATGTAATCTTCCATGCTAGGCGTTGCCACTCTGTCACCCCCTATGCTATGTATCTTTCCCTTCCGGCCGACTGTTGAATCGCTAATGACGAATCTGCCCTACTCGTTTACATTTCCTCTGATCGGGGTACATTCAAAATACCAACTCAAAGGAGTGAATATTATGGGTAAAGTATTATGGTTCATCATCGTTCTTTTACTAGCCTTCTGGCTTATCGGTTTTGTTATGAAAATCGGAGGAGGGCTGATTCATCTATTACTACTCATTGCCGGAATCATCTTTGTCATTCAACTATTGACCGGACGACGATCAGTATAGCGGAAAGGATGCCTGAATAGGCATCCTTTTCATTTTGAATCTATTTCTATTTTCGCATAGATACACGTATTTCGTAACTGTTTTCCATCAGCAGACAATGAATCTTGCCGGTGCAGGCCTTCCAGCACGTAGCCTGACCGCTCGGCAACCGACCTGCTCTTCACATTCTTTTCGTCACAATGAATCTCCACCCGGTTGGCCCCGAGCTCCTCGAAAGCGAAACGAGTAATCCGATTTACCGCTTCCGTCACATAGCCATGGCCTTCAAATCTCGTATCAATCCAATATCCGATTTCAAACTTTGGTATCTCCCAATTGATTTGATGGAGTCCGGAAGAACCAATGAATTCACCTGTTTCCTTCAAAAACAAATGCAGGCGCAGATCCTTTCTTGTAATAAAATCCGCAATGGCATTTCGTAAGTTTTCCTCCACGTTTACCAATTCCGGCATGGCTTGTGCCCATACCATCCACTCTTTTAAGGCTGGCAACGAATTGCGCTGGGCATTCCACACATCCAGTGCATCCCCCATCTCCGGCATCCGGATAATCAGACGTTCCGATTCGAAACAATCCGGAAAACTAGGTATCCGTTTCACGCCGGTTTTCTTGCTGAATTGTTCATCCTCCCATTGGACCGGCGTGGTTGTCCCGGCTAGGAAATCCTCACGCGTCATTCCATACGTTACCGCATCATAATAGGAGTTTTCTTTCGGTGAAAACCAGGCATTCCGCAAGTGGGCTTCTTTGACAAACCCTGCCCGTTCAAAGGTCTTGCGCATCGCCAAGTTATCCTGCCTCGTATGTCCTTCCAGGCGAATTTTCTCTTCTGGCAATCCAAAGACATACTCCGTCACGAGCCGCAACGCTTTCGGCCCATACCCAAAACCACGATAACGATCCGCGATGCGAAGATCGAAAAGCGGAATTTCATCCTGCAGGTCATAAATTTTTACTATGCCGACAATATCGCCGGATTCATTCTCCACCCAAAATGTTTTTACTTGGTCGGATTCATACCCGCCCTCTTCAATTGTTTTTTCAATCAAGTCCCGTTCCAGATGGGCATTGCCATGGAACGGCCATGTGTTAGTCGTCAAGAAATGGATCAGCTGCTCCTGCTCTTCGATCGTCCATTCTCTCAATTGCATTGCTTATCCCTCCGTCTCTCTGCCGCTCCTCACCTTTGGATGCGCATCAATCGCAGGGAATTCAATACAACGAGCAACGTTGCACCCATATCCGCGAATATGGCGATCCACAACGTCAACCATCCTGGAATGATCAACAGCAGCGCTACAATTTTTAAGCCTAATGCAAACATAATATTTTCTTTGATAATCTGCAATGTTTTTCGGCTTAATTTCATCGTATAGGGCAGTTGATTCAAGTCATCCGCCATCAAAGCGATGTCTGCCGTTTCAAGAGCCGCATCTGTTCCTGCTCCACCCATTGCGATACCGATTGACGAAGCAGCAAGCGCCGGAGCGTCATTGATACCGTCTCCTACCATGGCGACGCGTCCATAGCGGCTTTTTAATTCTTTAATAGCGGTCAGCTTATCTTCAGGCATCAAACCGGCTCGAACATCTGTTACACCAATGGTTCCTGCAATCGCTCGCGCTGTAGTCTCATGGTCGCCGGTCAGCATCACAGTATGTCGGATGCCCACTGACTGCAGCCGTTCCAGAACACTCTGGCTCTCTTGACGCACTGGATCTGCAACAGCAATTAACGCTTGGAAATCCCCTGCTATCGCACAAGCCATGACTGATTTTCCTTCATTCTGCAACGCACTTGCCTGCTTCAAGACGTCCTGAGGGACATCTGTGAGATCCGAAATCCATTGGAGACTGCCAATATGAACCGTTTTCCCTGCGACATCGGCCTGCGCACCCTTACCCGTTACAGATTGGAACTGTTCAACCTGTACTTGCTCAGCCCCTTCGGATTTTGCATATTGGACAATCGCTCTGGCGAGAGGATGTTGGGACATGGATTCGACCGCAGCAATATTCCCAAGCAGCTTGGCCGTATCGACTGATGCTGCCGTCACAAAATCCGTTACTTCGGGATAGCCTTTCGTCAGTGTACCTGTCTTGTCGAATGCAACAGCATCCAAACGTCCCATTTCTTCCAAGTAAACTCCGCCTTTAATTAAGACACCTTTCCGGGCGGCATTGCCGATCGCCGTTACAATAGCGACAGGCGTTGACACGACAAGGGCGCATGGACAGCCAACTACGAGTACTGCCAGCCCTTGATAGATCCATTGATGCCATTCTCCGCCGAATAGTGGAGGTACAATGGCAACAAGGAATGCGATCAAAATGATGATTGGCGTATAGTATTTAGCGAATTTGTCCACAAATTTCTGGGACGGTGCTTTCTCGGCCTGCGCATCTTCCACCAGGTGAATAATCTTGGCAATGGTCGTATCATGGACAAGCTTTGTCACCTTAATTTCAAGTGCGCCCTCTTCATTCAACGTTCCAGCGAACACCTCATCATCCAATTCCTTCATTACAGGGACGGATTCACCGGTGATCGCGGCCTGGTTCACAGTTGACTTCCCTGAGATGACAATGCCATCCATCGCAATCTTCTGGCCCGGCTTGACGAGCATCATATCTCCAACTAAAATCTGTTCAGTTTCCATCTCAACCAACTGGCCATTCCGTTTCACCATAGCAGTTGGCGGTGCGATATCCATTAGCTGCTGGATGGATTGCCTCGCTTTGTTCATCGAATACGCTTCCAGCGCCTCGCTCACCGCAAATAGGAAAACGACGACTGCGGCTTCTTGCCATTCGCCAATGATGGCCGCGCCGATAATGGCGATGGTCATCAGCGTCTTCATGTCAAATTCAAGACGAAGTAAATTTAGGAAACCTGTTTTAAAAATCCCTACCCCGCCAACTAGAATCGAGATGCCATATAAAACCACACCAGCTACAGCAGCGTCACTTAGATGGGAGACCGCCAGTCCCGCTAACAGGAAGACGAGCGACAAGGCGGTGACATTATTCTCCCTCCGTTTGAAAAATGGCACTTTCTTCTCCACTTTCCTTTGCGTTAGCGGCACGACTTTGATACCGTCAAATGCACCGGCCGCTTCCAACTCTTCCATGGATGCTTCACCGTTAATTGATAGTTTGGAAGCCCCAAAATTTACTTGCGCATCAGAAACAGAAGGAAGCTTTTTAATATTGTTCTCGAACTTCATTGCACAATTGGCACAGCTAAGATTCTCCAGACGGAATTCCTTCTTATCCATTGTGGTCATCGTCCTCACTCCTCCGCAGCATGGTCGTGTGAAATGTTCAGCAAGTCATGGACGTGGTGATCGGCAAGTGAATAGTAGACCATCTTCCCCTTCTTTTCCGATTTGGCAAGTCCATTTTCCCGCAAATACCGTAAATGATGGGAAGCCGTTGCATTAGAAGAGCCGATGATGGCCGCCACATCACAAACACATAACTCCTCTTTCATCGTTAAGGAATAGGCAATTTTGAGACGTGTCTCATCCGCCAGCGCCTTAAAAATCCGCACCATCCCTGCAACATCTGGAAGAGTCTCTCTCACTTCCTCGACGACTTCCTCATGGATGATTGTGACATCGCAAGTATCTCGGTTCACCATCTTTACCCACCTCATTCAAATGATTGTTTGTATGTAGTGTATGCTTCTTTGATTCGGAATGCAAGGACAATCAAACAAATATTTGATTAATTTTGACGGAGGGGGTTTTAGCTTCTATGTAGAATTGAATGGAGTAGATTATTTTATAGAATGCAGGTGGATAAAATGGAACGTGGAAAGTGGAATGCAATTACTGACGTGCCGGGTGTCAAAGTCGGACATGTTACTCTAGACGAGCAACGTGAAAAAGACTACTTATGCACAGGAGTCACCGCCCTATTGCCTCATGGCGGGAATATATTCGAACAAAAAGTGCGAGCTGCCAGCTTTGTCTTGAACGGCTTTGGAAAAACAGCTGGTTTAATCCAGCTGGAGGAACTGGGCCTTCTTGAATCACCCATCATGCTGACGAACACATTCAGCGTCTCCGCCGTACTCGAAGGGACGCTGCGGCACATGCTGGAAGAAAATCCGGCAATCGGCGACACTACAAGTACTCTAAATGTCGTCGTAGGAGAGTGCAATGACAGTTACTTGAACTCCATCAGGCTGTTGGCTGTACAGCCCACTCACGCCATAGAAGCGATCAAATCGGCAACAGATGGCCCCCTTTCGCAAGGAGCAGTCGGGGCAGGAAAAGGGATGATCTGCTACGGAGCGAAAGGAGGCATCGGCTCTTCCTCACGCCTCGTTCAAGCCGAGGATCAGCCCTATACAGTCGGGGTGCTGACATTAACGAACTTCGGAAAACCCGAGGAATGCAAGATCAATGAATGGCTCGCTCGGAACGGAGAAAGCAGCCAGGCAAAGGTTCCCACTTTGGATGAACCGGCAGCCAGACCGGATGGATCCGTCATTATCGTTGTCGCCACAGACGCGCCGGTAAACGAACGCCAACTGAAACGATTTGCCAAACGAGCCGCCATCGGGCTGGGTCGCACCGGAACCAACGTCCATAACGGCAGCGGCGACATCATCATCGCCTTTTCGAACGCACACCCGGTTTCTCATACTAGCAACTCCATGATGGAACAATCCATCGCCTTCCTGCGAGACGACCATCCGATCATGAACAACCTGTTTGAAGCAGTAATTGACTCGACAGAAGAAGCCGTCTACCAATCCTTACTTCACGCCGAGAATACTACTGGGCGCCGTGGAAGGATTGTAAAGCGATGGCCGTTTGTAAGCGAGAAGGAATGAGTATGCATGTGACGATAGAATGAACGAAGACGTGGGATTGGCCTTGGATCCGAGCGGTTTTCGGGGATTCTGAGAGGTCGCGGAATTGTACGGGAGGTTTGCATCGATATACGAGCGGTTCTCACGATTTACGAGCGGTTGCCGGATTATACGAGCGGTTCTCACGATTTACGAGCGGTCGCGGGATTATATGAGCGGTTCTCACGATTTACGAGCGGTTGCCGGATTATATGAGCGGTTCTCATGATTTACGAGCGGTCGCAGGAATATACGAGCGGTTCTCACGATTTACGAGCGGTCGCCGGATTATATGAGCGGTCCTCGTGATATACGAGCGGTCGCCGGATTATTCGGCGGGCCTTACGATTTACGAGCGGTCGCCGGATTATATGAGCGGTCCTCATGATTTACGAGCGGTCGCGAGATTATATGAGCGGTTCTCATGATATACGAGCGGTTGCCGGATTATATGAGCGGTTCTCACGATTTACGAGCGGTCGCTGGATTATACGAGCGGTTCTCACGATTTACGAGCGGTTGCCGGATTATATGAGCGGTCCTCGTGATATACGAGCGGTCGCCGGATTATTCGAGCGGTTTTCACGATTTACGAGCGGTTGCCGGATTATATGAGCGGTCCTCGTGATATACGAGCGGTCGCCGGATTATTCGAGCGGTCCTCATGATTTACGAGCGGTCGCAGGATTATACGAGCGGTTCTCACGATTTACGAGCGGTCGCTGGATTATATGAGCGGTTCTCATGATATACGAGCGGTTGCCGGATTATATGAGCGGTTCTCATGATTTACGAGCGGTCGCCGGATTATTCGAGCGGTCCTTACGATTTACGAGCGGTCGCCGGATTATTCGAGCGGTCCTTACGATTTACGAGCGGTCGCGGGATTATATGAGCGGTTCTCACGATTTACGAGCGGTCGCCGGATATATTCGAGCGGTTCTCACTTCGCATTAGCCTGTTGCCACTTACAAGCAGCTCACCCGTGATTAAGTACAATCTTCTCCACCTGTCCTGCGACTCACACACAAAACGAAAAAGAGACACACATCAAGGTGTCTCCTTTCCGTTTTCTTTTTTATGCAATACATCATATAGTTCATCTTCTGTTGAAATGTCCGCCAACTTTACGTTGGAACGATAGGCAGCCCGGATGATGAGATGGCCGGCTACCGGGGCTGTGAGGAATACGAAAATGATTCCGAGAAGCAGGCGGACACTGATGAAGTGCTCGGTTGATAAGAAGTAAAGAAATGCGCCGGATAAGGTTAACAAGACAGCCAGCGTGGAACTTTTCGTCGCCGCATGGGACCTGGTGTACACATCCGGCATGCGAATGAGTCCAAACACGCTGATGACACTGGCAATGCCGCCTGTCAAAATCAGAATGGCGCCTGCGTATTCACCGATCTTTTCGATGCTCAACGATAACCCTCCTCTCCAGCGACCTGGAAAAGGCAATTGTGCCAATAAAGGAGAGGATTCCGAGGATCAGGATAACCTCCAAGAACGCTTTAGTTTTCATAATGACAGAAAATACGGCGATGGTCGCGATCAAGTTCACTCCGATGACATCGAGTGCAATGACCCGATCGGGCATCGAAGGACCCAGTATGATACGAACGACAGCGATGCCAATCGTAATAGCAAAAAGAATGATAGATATGGCGAGCATCACTTTGATCATTAGCGGGTCACCTCCTTGATCGCTTTTTCAAAATTCCTCAGCTGTTTCAGCAATGCTTCCCTTGATTGTTCTACATCCATTGCATGAATGTATAAGACATTCCCTTCTGGTGTCACTTCCATTACGACCGAACCAGGCGTCAATGTCAGTAACATGGATAACATCGTCACTTCCACATCGCTCTTCAGTTCGGTCTCATATTTGAATATACCCGGCTTGATATTCAAGCGGGGGCTGAGTATCTGCTTTAGCACAATCGCGCTGGACTGCGTCAGCTCCCAAATGAACCGGAATAACAGCTTTATCGAAGCGTATAACCGTCTTAAATAAAAATGGGTCCCGAAAAAACGATGCATGAAAAAGATGATGCCGATCCCTACGATGAAACCTGTTACAAAGGTTGTAAAATTTAATTCATCTTCATCCATTAACGTCATCCATAGAAAAGCAATGAATAAATTCAATAATAGCTGGGCGGGCATAGCAGTTCACCTCTCTTCAAATCAATAGGCCTCTTCATGTCAATCCTTCCCATTCATCACAGCCTCGATATAAATTTCCGGATTCGCCAACGTATTTGCAGCGTCACTCACATACGGCGCAAGCATTTCTGGACCGAATCCGAGGACAACTAGCAAAACGCCAAGCAACAGCACAGGAACTGCCATCCCTTTTTTTAGCGGGCGTTCGTCATCTTCACTAATGATTGTTTCGCCCCAAAAAGAATTCAGGAAGATCCGCAGCAGCGAGTAGAGGACGAAGATGCTGGAAAGAAAACCGACGCCCAGCAACACATACGCCTTTGCCTCAATGGCTCCTTGGCCAATCAACACTTTCCCGATGAATCCGCTAAGCGGCGGAATGCCGGCGATCGCCAGCATTGTAATGAAAAACAACCAGCCAATCATCGGATAATTTCGGATCAATCCACTCATTTCCGCGATTTTCGCCTTGCCGGTCAAGTAAATCATCGTGCCAGCTAAAAGGAACAAGAGCGCTTTGCTGATCATATCGTGGATCAAATAATAGACGGCCCCTTGGAATGCCGCATCTGTCGAGACAACCAAGCCGATTAGAATGAACCCGACTGAAATGATGACATTATATGAAACGATTTGTCGGATATCTTGAAAGGCAAGCGCCCCAATGCTCCCTCCTATCATCGTCAGGATTGCCATCACGCCGATCAGCGTATTGGTCACCTCCGGCTCATGATAGAAAATCAGCGTAAACACCCGGAACATGGCATAGATGCCCACCTTCGTCAATAATGCGCCGAATAGCGCAGCGACTGCTGTGGGAGGAGCACTGTATGAACCTGGCAACCAAAAGTACAGCAGGAGGCCGGCTTTCAAACTGAAAACGATCAAGAAAATCAAGCTGATGACGGTCAATAAAGGGCCTTGCCCGACTTCTGCCACCCGTACCGATAAATGAGCCATATTCAACGTTCCGACGGTTCCGTATAAATAAGCGATCGCAAGCAGAAAGAACCAGGAGGACAACACATTGATCGATATGTATTTAATGGATTCCACCAATTGCACCTTCCGTCCGCCCAGCGTGATCAGTGCATAGGAGGACAACAGCATGACTTCAAAGCAAACAAACAAGTTAAAAATGTCACCCGTTAAAAAGGAACCATTCACGCCAGCGAGCAGAAAGAAGATGAATGGGTAATAAAACATCTTTTCCTCTGCCCGGGCTGTAGAAGCAAAAGAATACAGAAGCACGATGCCCGTCACGATGGATGACGTGAGGACGAGAAGCGTCGAAAAGGAATCCGCCACAAACAGAATGCCATACGGCGGCATCCACCCGCCGAAGTCCAGACGCAAAATGCCTTCCAGTTGAATGCGTTCCAATATGTAAACACCAGCTCCTGCTGTCAGGACGATAGAAACCAACGCCAAAATCCGCTGGAGCATCACATTCGACCGCAAAAAAATCAAGATAATACCTGTAAGTAATGGGGCAACCATTGGTAGGACTAGGAAATTATTCATCATTAACCCCTCTCAATGTATCGAGATTATCCGAGCCCGTTTCCTTATAAGTACGATATGCAAGGACAAGCAAAAATGCGGTGACCGCAAAACTGATGACGATTGCTGTCAAAATGAGGGCCTGCGGCAATGCGTCTGTGTAATCCGCCGGTTCATCCCCGATCAACGGGACGCCGCCTTTCTTCAAACCGCCCATTGTCAAGATCAACAGGTGGATGGCATGCGATAAAATAGCCGTTCCTAAAATGACCCGTATCATATTTCTGGAAAGCAGCAAGTAAACTGCGATTGTCACGAGCACTCCGACGAGCAATGTAATTAATGTTTCCATCGTTACACATCCTCACTAATACTTAATATGATCGTGACGACCACGCCAACCACTGTCAACGCAACACCGGCTTCAAAGACGATGACAGAGGAAATTTCCGTCTCCCCGAAAATCGGAAGATCAAACCCCCGCGAACCTTGTCCAAGGAAGTCTGTTCCAAACAAGACGGACACTATGCCGGAACCAACCGCAAGAAATGCGCCCAATGCGGCGATTTTTTTAAAATCGAAAGGAATTCCATTGTGAACTGTTTCGATATCGTGTACCAAATACAGCAAGACAAAAGCGGAAGAAAGGACAAGACCTCCGATAAAACCGCCTCCCGGCTCATGATGGCCTGATAGGAACAGTTCGATCCCGAACGTCAAAATGATGAACACGACGATGCGGGTGACCGTCTTTAAAATGACATCATTGATTTCCAATATCCTTCTCCCCTTTCTTCGCTTTCAATTTAATTAAAGAGAAGACACCGATGCCTGCAATAAAAAGGACGACTACCTCTAGCATCGTATCAAAGGCCCGGAAATCCCCTAATATCGTATTGACAATATTCTTGCCGCCCGCCAAACGGTAAGCATCTTCAAAATAAAAGGAAATCGACGTAAACAGTTTATCCCCCTGCACCATCAGTGCGAGGATAGTTACAATTGAGCCAACCGCTACAGCGATGAAGCCATTGACCAGCTTCGTCGTTCTTTTCGTGTCCTCCCGCTTCCATTCCGGCAAGAAATAAAAGCACAAAAGAAATAATACAGTCGTCACCGTTTCCACAACTATTTGAGTCAATGCCAAATCGGGTGCCCGCAGCACAACAAATAAGATGGCGATGGAATATCCTAGCACCCCATTCAGCAAAATGGCCGTTTTCCTGGATTTCGCAAACAAAATGGAGAGACCTGCGAGCATCATGACCGCAATGATGATATATTCGTTGACTGTCACAGCCGCATCCTTAGACAGGTCAATTTCCAAGTTTCCGATCCAGAAGAGTCCACCCACCGCCACTGCAATGAAAAAGGCAAAGATGTATACGAAATAATCACGAAGGTACCCCGTCATATAACGGGTTGTCAGCAAGTTGGACCCATTCTCAGTTTTCAGCAATACAAAATTATAAAGAGCATCCAAGTTCCACCGCAGCGGTCCGATCGCATACACTCTTTTCCACCGCTTGAATGATACATACATCAAGCTTCCAGCCACAATGACACCCACTGTCATGAGCAACTGAGGATTCACGCCATGCCATGCGGAAATATGTGGAACCAGTCCTTCCAGGCCCTGATGCATTGGAAATACGGCTGCCATGGCTGGCGTCAGCAAAAACCTTCCAACCAGGTTGGGAAAGATAAAGATACCGACCACTAAAAACGACAGCACGAATGGTGCGATTAGCATGCCGACCGGCGGTTCATGTGCCTCTTTGTCGACTCGATCCGATTGCGGCATGCCAAGAAACGTTTTAAACACGATAATCATGGAGTAGATGAATGTAAAAACACTGGCAACCCATGCTACAACAGGAATGAGGACACGAATCGCTCCATTTGAGATCAGATCTAATTGACTTAACTGTACGACCGCTTCAAAAAACATTTCCTTGCTCAAGAAGCCATTAAAGGGCGGCAATCCCGCCATGGAGAAGCTGCCGATCAACGCGACGGTAAATGTCAAAGGCATGAATGACATTAAACCGCCTAAGCGCCGGATGTCCCGAGTCCCCAATTCATGGTCGACAATGCCAACGACCATGAAGAGCGCCCCTTTGAACGTGGAGTGGTTGATGAGATGGAATAGTCCTGCAAAAGTAGCGGCAGTGAATATCAAAAGATTAGATTCATTACTGTTTGAGACGGCCATGGATCCAATACCAAGCAAACTCATGATGAGGCCTAATTGACTGATGGTAGAATAGGCGAGCAGCGCTTTTAAATCCGTTTGACGGACAGCATTAAATGAACCCCAAAACAGAGTGAATATTCCAACGCATGTGATCGAATAAAACCATACTGCTTCCCCGCCGAATATTGGCGTAAAGCGTGCTACGAGATAAATCCCCGCTTTGACCATTGTCGCGGAGTGCAAATAAGCACTGACAGGTGTAGGTGCTTCCATCGCGTCTGGCAGCCAGATATGAAACGGAAACTGCGCGGATTTCGTAAAAGCTCCCAGGAGAATTAAAATCATCGCCATGTAAAATAATGGATCCGATGTATCCAGACTTCCCATTTCGCCCACCATCTCACGAAGACTGAACGTTCCCGTCAGCGTATGCAGCATAAGGAAACCCGCCAGCATCGCTACTCCGCCCGACACGGTAATGAGCATCGATTTTTTTGCCCCATACCTCGACTGCTTCCGATGGTACCAGAATGCGATCAATAAAAAGGATGAAATACTGGTCAGTTCCCAAAATACATAGAGGACCATGACATTATCGGAGAAGACGACACCGAGCATCGCCCCCATGAACATGAGCAAATACACATAAAAGCGCCCGAGTGCTTCCCGTTCGGACAAATAATATATGGAGTAAAGGATGACCAGACTTCCGACCCCCGTAATGAGCAGGCCGAAAATCATGCTCAGTCCATCCAGGTTCGTCGTGAAGTTGATTCCGAATGAATCAATCCATTGAACCGTATATGTATAATGGGCGCCGCCGGCTACCGAAGGCACAAAACTGGCTAATAGAATGAATAATAGAAGGGGGACGAGTAATACAAACCAGCCGATATGCTTGCTCTGAACCCGTTTATAAAGAAACGGTACAAAGAAAGCCATGAAGAAGGGAAAGATAATTGCTAAAATGACAATCAAAATAGAGAGACCTCCAATACACAATTTGGTCAGACTATAGATGGTAGAACGTGATTTTACCAGAGAAGGAATGAGCCCAATCCATCCATTCGGCAAAAGGACATTTTTCCCGGAATGCAGCGTTTGAAATGGCTAGAGGGGAAAAGATTCAAGATAGCGGAATGAAAATGGAGAGTCCACTTGACTCTTCCCACCGCTACGCGGATAATAGGTAGCCAAAGGCAACATTTAGAAGAGGAAACCAAACGGGTACTAGGTTAATTATACATGACTCGCAAAACGCGTGCATAAAAAGCGACCTATCAGTTTCAACTTGCGTAAGATTGACCTATCGGCTATAATAGTTTGGTTTTCATGTACTACCATACGTTTTATATAACATGATCAAGAGGTGAAAACTTTCATGGGCAAAGTAAAAGGCCGTATGGACGAGAGCATTCTCGTATGTGTCTACTACGGTCCGAACGGTGAACGTCTCATCCGACGTGGGCATAAGATGGCAAGCATCATGGACTGTCCCTTATATATTTTAACTGTTGATCCGCTCCCGCTCGATGATTTCGATGCAGAAAAATCGCAGTACATCGATAGATGGCGACAACTTGCCGAAGAATTGGAAGTGGAGGACTTCATTATTCGCGATAATGAAAGGCGTCCTACCGCCAAAGTCATTAAAGAAATTGCACACCAACATAACATTACGCAAATCATCATAGGGCAAACTGCGCAGAGCAGATGGGAAGAAATCACAAAGGGCTCTTTCATGAACGTGCTCTTGCGTGAAATTACGTTTGTTGATTTCCATGTCGTTTCCGTTGCGCGATATATTAAAGATGAAAGCGAGGGGCTATTTGAAAAGGGCGTACGCGCATATCTTGTAGAAGATGGTGCTGGGTACCGGATCATGTTCACCCTCTCAAAGGATGCAAGATTCGAAGGAATCTTCTTTAAAGAAATCGGCACCGACTTCAACAATGGTATATTCAAGTTCATGCATAACAATAACATGTGTCAGGTACCAATCGTAGATGACGCCGTCACTGACCCGTCAATGATCAGCTGTAAAATTCAATTATAAATACACATACACGCAATGGCGGACGGCCCCTCTTGGGTCATCCGCCATTTCTATTCTATATGCTCATTCTTCTCCTACAATTTTCACTTCCATCTCCAGATCTACATCAAACCGGGCTTTTACTTCCTTTTTGACCATTTCAATCGTCTTGATGTAATCCGTGGCGGTTGCATTGTCTTTATTAATGATGAAGCCGGCATGTTTTGTTGAAACTTCAGCACCGCCAACCCCTTTTCCCTGCAAGCCGCTGTCCTGTATCAGCTTGCCGGCAAAATAACCGGGCGGCCGTTTAAAAACACTGCCTGCCGAAGGATATTCCAACGGCTGTTTGGATTCTCGCTGATATGTCAAATCTGCCATTTTCGCATCGATCGCTTCCTTATCCCCGACTTCCAATTCAAAGTCTGCGGAAAGAACATAATAGCCTTTGTCTGAAATGACGCTATGACGATAGCCGAGATCCAATTCCTCTTTTGACAAGACAAAGATCTTACCTGTTTGATCCATGACAGTCGCACGGACGATAATATCTTTAATTTCTCCGCCATAGGCACCAGCATTCATCGCCATAGCACCACCGACAGACCCAGGAATGCCGCATGCAAATTCCAGCCCAGTCAACTCGGCTTCCGCCGCTTTTCTGGAGACATCGATAATATGAGCTCCCGCTTCTGCATGCACCGAAGTTCCTTCGATCCGTATTGCATCCAATTTGGCCATATGGAGAACAATCCCTCTTACCCCGCCATCACGGACAACCATATTGGATCCATTTCCTAGCAACAAAATGGGTAGACGATTACGGTCAGCATATGTAACAGCAAATTCCATTTCTTCGATAGTCCCTGGAATCACGAGCAGATCTGCTGCGCCTCCCAGTTTTGTTTTCGTATATTTGCACAACGGTTCATCCATTAGAACGTTCCCTTGCTTAATTTCTTTTTTCAGCTCATCAAACCATTGATGTTTTGTCATCTTCCCACAGTCCTTTCCAAGTTAGGTGAGCGAACCATCCGGGTCAACTTCAAACTTATATCTCAATCGGGCTGCACCTGCGGAAATAGAACCGCTTGGATGATAGGCCCTTCCAACATATAAGTATGCGTGCAATCAACACTTTTGACAAGGAATTATTCCTTCATCGCCGACCAATATCTTGATTTCAACATATTCTTCTGCAGGATGATCCCCCCATTTTCAACTCCCTAACTTGGTCATTGCCCAGTGACATGCAAAAGACAAGGAGCTCCATCCATTCATCAAATGGAGCAGTTGTCGTCCTTGCAAACCCCTTCCTCCTCATCATCTCCCAGCACTTGGAATGATGGCTGCATGCCTTCTTCCTGTGCCGCTTTACGGACCGCCTCCTCAAAAACAGCGGCGGGTTGGGCGCCGGAAATCGCATATTTTCTATTGATGACAAAAAACGGAACTCCCTGGATACCGAGCTGGCCTGCTTCTGCAATATCCCGATTCACATCATCTCTGAATTCGTCCGTATCTAATGTCTGCAGGACACGGCTGTTTGAAATGCCCGCTTCCTCTGCAATCCCAATCAATACGTCCTTCTTCCCGATCGCTTCAGCATCTATAAAGTGAGCCTGCATAAGACGTTCTGTCACTTCTGCAGCTTTCCCTTCCTGCTTTGCAAGCTTCGCAAGCCGGTGTGCATTGAATGTATTGGACACTTTCATCTCTTTCGAGTTATAAAGGAGCCCAACTGTTTTTGCCTGCTCTGCCACATTTTCAACCATCCGTTCCGCCTCTTGCTGGCTGACGCCATATTTTTTTGCAAGACCCTCCACCATTGATTGATCGGAATCCTCCGGTGTGTTTGGATCGAGCTGGAACGCCTTGAATTCAACTTCTGCTTGGTCCGCCAAGCGGGTTGATCGGAGAGCTTCTTCCAAGCGCCGTTTGCCGATATAGCAAAACGGGCAAACATAATCAGACCATACTTCTATTTTCATACTGTCAGCACCTTTCCAATATCCGCCATTGTGTGATCATCTCTCCTCATTGCAGTTTTCATATGCCAAATGGGAGACATGAGACGGAATTTGATGTAAGTCAATTTTAGAATCAATTGAATCTGGCAACAATGTATATGCCTAGTCTATTTAAATTGAGAAACATTTGGAGGTTTGACAATGATCAATTCATTATGGTTGGATACCGCCTATCCCCGCGACTCCTATCCTGCCGTCACAGACGATCTGACATGCGATGTTTGCATTGTTGGCGGTGGGTTAAGCGGTTTAGCGACAGCCTATTTTTTAGCGAAAGAAGGAAAAGACGTTATTCTTGTTGAAAAAGAGATGATTTTGGAAGGGGCAACAGGCAATTCGACAGGCAAATTGACGGTTCAACACGATCTCGTCTACGCCAGCCTCATCAAACAATTTGGCCGGGATAATGCGAGAATTTATTATGAAGTGAATGAGGAAGCTGTGCGGTTTGGGCAATCCATTTCGGAAGGTGACGAATACAGAACTTCTGATGCCGTTTTATTTTCCCAGACAAAACTGGGGACAGAGCAATTGCAGGAAGAGATGAAGGCATACGAAGAAATCGGCATACCAGGTGAACTGGGATGGAATTCTGAGTTGCCTATTCCCGTAGAGTCCACGCTGACAATCAAAGGACAAGGACAGCTTCACCCTGTCCGTTTCGGTCAACATTTAGCCAAGCTCGCCGTCAAGGCCGGCGCTCGGATTTTTGAACACTCAGACATCAGAGCGATGGATTTGAAGAAGAGGCTGCTGTTCACGCAATCCGGTCATCATATCGAGTTCAATCAGCTCGTCTTATGCACCCACTACCCAATTGAAGCGATCCGTGGACTGCAAGTATTGAAACTCATTGTCGACCGTTCCTATATTGTAGCAGGCAAAGCCGATATGCCGCTTACCGGCCAATATATCTCTGTTGATAACCCAAAACGATCCGTCCGAACGGCAGCCATCGACGGAAAGACCTATTTCATGCTGGCCGGCCAAGGACATCAAGCCGGGATGGAAAAAGACACGCAGGTGCATTACAACATCCTGTCCTCCGATTTGCGGAACACGTTTCATCTGGATAACTTGACGAATGCATGGTCCGCTCAAGATCCGTCCACCCCGGACTTAGTTCCCTATGCAGGTCCAATTGACTCCAGCATGCCGTATGTCTATTTGAACACCGGCTTCCGGAAATGGGGCATGTCGAACTCCATCGTTTCTGCCCGGATAGTGGCGGATCATATTGTCGGAAGGGAAAACAAGGCGGCTTCCCTCTACGCCCCAAACCGGACGGAATTCGGTTCCTTTCTCGTACAGGCGTTGCGGAATACCGGTTTAGTACTGAAGGAATTTACAGGCGGTCATCTTACAAGGACCGCTTCGCCCATCTGCACGCATATGGGATGCCGAACGCGCTGGAATGAAGCCGATGAAACATGGGATTGCCCGTGTCACGGGTCCCGCTTTCGCAAAGACGGTTCCGTACTGGAAGGCCCTGCGACAAAACCGCTGGACTTGGATTAACACAACTCGAACTGAAATAACAGATACCCCTTTTCGCTATCATCATGGTGTAAAGGGGTATTTTTCTGCAAAAAAAAGAATGTAAGCATGCGGAACATTCCCAAGCGGCCGTTACCCTTTCATTACTGATCGCCCCTGCTCCATCATCGCGGATGCCAATAGCTGCAACAGCCATCAGAGTTTCTTGTCACATCCTCAAATACTTTGTACACCCTCTGCAAATGAATCTTGTCAAATAACGAACAGAGATGGCAATATGCCTCCTTTTGCAATCCGTTCTACTCCTTTTAGAAATAATCCATGTATCGTCTTTATGTTCAGCAGGGATTGCTAAACTACTTTATTGATTTATCAAAAGGGGTATTACAATCATTTATAGTATTAACAAGAGAAAAATAAAACGACTACAAAACTTGTATTCGTATACAACGACCATTTTATAAGAAATATGCTTACTCTTCATACATAGAGGAATATCTATTTAGACCATCTAACCTTGAGAGGGGATTTATATATGAGAAGGAAAGGATTTCACATTTCAGGATCGGTTGTTATTTTTTTTGCCTTGGCTATTTATTGGTGGATATCAAGGCCCCTTGACGAAGCATTTTACGTACCAGAAGACTTTGAGGGCTGTGCTAGCATTGTGTACGATATTCAAGGTGTGTCCGCTCTTGAAGTAAAGAATCATACGATTCAATATCATCTTGATAAAGACGGCATCCTATTGACATCTTCACCTGCTGATTTTGGTTGGGAAGGTCAAACGTCTTCCGGATTTCATACAACTGAATACTATTACGTAAATAAAAACGGTAAAGCTTCAGAAATACCAATAGAACATATCGGCCAAGGTACTTTAGGGGAATACAGCGAAAATGGAAGAGTGCGATTAACTCGGTATGCTGTGCCAATTGGAAATAAAGAAATGTCATGCGAGGATGAATACTACAACTTAGATAAGTTGGTTGATGAAAAATTAAATAAAAAATAATCTATGGTTGTTTTATGAACAGACAAAACCCCTTTACTAATTGGAAGGTGACGAACGTGATTGACTTTAAAGTTTTGAATATGGCACACGAAAGGTATTTACGGCACGTAGCAGATTGCTGATCTGTGTTCACATCAAAAAAGGAAGAGCAGCCTGGGCCACTCCTCCTTTTTTTCATTTCAACGCTTCGGTTAAGATTGGAACGATTTGTTTTTTTCTTGAGACGACACCTTTCAGCGTCGCGCAATTGTTATCCAGACCAACTTGGAATGCCGCGCATGCGCGTTCGGCAGCCGTTCCTAATGCCAAGACGACTGAATCATTATTCAGGATGTCTGTCACAACGAAGAAGAACAGATCCAATTCCTTTTCCTCGATGATGCTGTTCAACAACACTTCCAGTTCTTCCTGGCGGCTTAGCACATCCGCCACATCGACCGCATTCACCTGTGCGATTTCAACTTTTTTATCGCCTATCGTGAACTCTTTCGCATCCAGCGTGATAAGCTCTTCAAGGGATTTTCCGCTCAAGTCCGCTCCTGCTTTCAACATTTCAAGCCCATATACTGCCGCATCCACTTCAGCGATTGCAGCCAGTTCATCCGCCGCCGCGCGATCCTCTGCTGTAAAAGTCGGTGACTTGAACAGCAACGAATCGGAAATAATCGCTGATAACATCAGACCCGCAATATTCTTTGGAATCTCAATACCATGTTCTTTGTACAGTTTATTTAAGATGGTCGCCGTACATCCAACCGGCTCCGCGCGGTAAAAAAGCGGATCACTCGTTTGGAAGTTGGCGATCCGGTGATGGTCGATCACTTCGATCACTTGCACCTCATCTATGTCGTCGACGCTCTGTTGCTTCTCGTTATGATCGACGAGGATCACCTGCGATGCATCCGGTTTCGCCTTGTCAATTAAACGCGGTGCTTCAAACCCGAATTGCGCAAGCGCATACGCCGTTTCTCCTGAAATCGATCCAAGACGCACTGCTTCTGCGTCCACTCCCAGTTGTTGTTTCAAATATGCATAGCTGATTGCTGCTGTAATAGAATCCGTATCAGGATTTTTATGCCCGAATACTAGTACTTTTCCCATGCCTGTCCCTCCTGCAAATATCATTTCAATTTCTAGTTTATCATAAAGGCCGACTGAACAAAATTGCGGCTATTTCATCCCGGTTGACGACAAAATCAGCAACCGTATAGTTGTCCAATACAGCCAAATAAGCAAACAGTGCTTCTTGCAATACACCCTTTAAACGACAAGCCGGTGCAAGCGCGCATCGATTCGACTCGGAATTGAAGCATTCGACTAAGTAAAAGTCGTCCTCGGTCTTCCGGACAAGCTCACCAATATTGATGTCCTTCGGGTCCACTTTCAGCCGAATGCCGCCTCCCCGGCCGCGAATCGTCTCAACCAGTCCCATCTTTCCAAGTTCATGAACAACCTTCGTCAAATGGTTTTTGGATATTTGATAGCTATCGGAAATCTCTTGGATTGTCGATAACTCCCCCTCTTCTTTTGCCCCTAAATAAATGAGAACACGCAATGAAAAATCTGTATACATCGTTAAACGCATAATCTCACCGCACTTTCTCACACTATTATAGCGACTGTGGCATTTCCGTGAAAGAAATGTGTACAAAATCGTACAACCAATTTAAACATATATTTTATATATAGCTTTAATGCAACTTCAGGTTTATAGTGAAATTATTAAAAACAAGAAAGGTAGTGCTTCACATGCTTTCTCAAAAAACCATTGATATTGTTAAATCTACAGTTCCCGTTCTCGAACAGCACGGGAAAACAATTACAACTACATTTTATAAAAATATGTTCGCTGCACACCCTGAGCTCCTTGATATTTTCAATCATGCCAACCAGTCAAAAGGACGCCAACAGACGGCGCTTGCGAATACAGTCCTTGCTGCCGCCAAATATATTGACAACTTGGAAGCGATTGTGCCGGCGGTTGTTCAAATTGGGCATAAGCACCGCTCGCTCGGCATTCAGCCAGATCAGTATCCTATCGTAGGTCATCATCTATTAGGCGCCATTAAAGAAGTGCTTGGAGATGCGGCAACGCCTGAAATCTTGGAAGCATGGGGAGAAGCTTATGGCGTTATCGCAGATGCTTTTATTGGCGTGGAACAACAGATGTATGATGCTGCGGAACAAGCGGAAGGCGGCTGGAGAACGTTCAAGGATTTCATTATCGACGAAAAAGTGAAAGAGAGCGATGTCATTACTTCGTTCTACTTAAAACCAGTGGATGGCAAGAAATTGCCTAACTACAAACCTGGCCAATATATTACAATTCGTTTCCGCATTCCTGAAGAAGAGCATATTTTAAACCGCCAATACAGCTTGTCGCAAGCTCCCGACAGCGATCGGTTCCGCCTCTCGATCAAAAGAGAAGACGAAAACGCCCCTGGCGGTAAAGTATCCGTTTATCTCCACAATGAAATGAATGTCGGCGACACACTCGAAGTGAGTGCACCTGCAGGAGACTTCCATCTTGATACGGAAAGCGACAGCCCAGTCACATTGATCAGTGGTGGAGTCGGACTCACACCGATGGTGGCTATGTACGATTATATTGCAAAGAATACACCAGAACGTGAAGTGACCTTCTTGCATTCTGCACGGACCCGCAAACACCAAGCGTTCGATGAAACATTGCGTAAACTGAACAGCGAATTGCCTAATTCCACATACGAAGTTCTTTATTCTGAAGAAGGCGACGGCTTTATTACTAAAGACTTTTTGGAAAAGCATGTGATCGATGGAAGCGAAATATACGTTTGCGGACCGACTCCATTCATGCAAACCATCGTCTCCCATCTTTATGCTCTTGGCATTCCACAAGAAAAAGTGCATTTCGAATTCTTTGGGCCTGCTGAACAGCTTGAGTTGGTCAAGCCATAATTTAAAAAACGCGCCATCCCCTAACGAGGGTGGCGCATTTTTCATTATCGTTTCGCTTTTTCCGGCAAGCGGAAGGAAGCGAAAATAAGAGCAGCTACAAGGAAGAGTCCGACATAGCCGATAAAGTTGTAGAAGTGAGCAACCAGATTTTTGAATCCTACAAAGCTCAGGACGAATCCGATCACTAACGAAATTAAAATAAACCATTTAAAGTTTGGCGTGCCAATTTTCACAAAGCGTGCGCCGAAAGCGTAAAACATACTGACTGCCGTATTGAAAATCATTCCATACAAAACGAAAGCCATGAAAATGCCGAATGCTGGAGAGATTTCATTAATAATGACAAGCATCGGTAAATCTGCATCTGCTACAGTTTCCACTTTTGCAAAAATAGCCAAGTGGCTTAAGAGGATAAGCGCTCCGAGTCCCAAGCCTCCTACAAAACCACCCCAGGCTGCGACCTTCTCGTCCTTCTCGGCACTTCCCATAACGATGGACATCGAGGCACCCACCGCGATATTAAAGGACACATAATTAATTGCGGAAATAAACCAATTCGGCAATGTCGTCGGAACCGCGGTAGCAATTGGATTTAACACAGCAAAGGTCGTATCCATTGTCGCCAGTGCATAAACAGACACTATAATGACTGCCAGAATGAGAAATGGCGTTATACTTCCGATAACCGCAACTACCTTGTCCACATTCAATAAAATTGTCAGGAATACCAGCACTACCATTAACAAACTACCCACGTAGATTGGCAATCCAAATTGCTGATTCAAGTTCGAACCTGCTCCTGCCAACATGACAGCTCCCACGCCAAACAACGTAAAAATGATGACATAGTCCACAATGATGCCAATATATCTACCACTGATTTTATAAATAACATCCTTGTATGATTCCGTCTGCATCCGGCTTCCAAGCCGAGTCAACACCATCCCTAAATAAGCGAATAGGGCAGTCGATAAAACAGCTGCAACAATTCCCATGAAACCAAAACTAGTAAAGTATTGCAGGATCTCTTGACCAGAAGCAAAACCCGCACCGACAATGATTCCGATGAAAGCGCTTCCCATTTTAAGAACTCTTTTCATGATGTCCTCCCCTATAGTTGCACGTTTAGATAGAATATGAGTACGAAATAATTCGAATTTTCAACGTGCTTCTTTTTGTCCTGCTCAAATCTACCATGCATTTGATTTCATTTCAACTATCTTTTTAAAAAGTTAGTACATTTTAATTTTAAAATACTTAAATGGTAATAAATTCTAGTTGGAATAAATAGCTGACCAACTAAAAAAATCCGAGTTCGGAGTTATACCGAACTCGGATCTTCCAAGTAGATTATTGTTCAAGCAGTTTTGTAGACTCGCGGATAAACGCCGGAATGTCATCTGGCGTCCGGCTCGTGACGAGTTGTTTTTGGCAGACGACCACTTCTTTGTCCGCAAAATTAGCGCCGGCATATTCCATATCCACCTGGATGGATTTGTAACCAGTGGCGTCTCGTCCTTCCAACGTTTTGGCTGTAATGAGCAGCTGTGGGCCATGGCAGATGGCGAATACCGGTTTTTTTTCGTCCATGAAACGCTTCGCAAACTGGACAAAGCGGTCATCGGCACGCAGCTGATCCGGTGAAAAGCCGCCCGGTATGAACAAGGCATCGAAGTCATCCGGATTGACATCATCAATTCCTTTGTCAATTGTGACCGTTGATTTACCTTGCTTGCCTTTCACTTCTTTGCCCGATTCTTTTTCAATCGTTACGACGTCATGCCCTGCTTCTTTGTAAGCGGCCGCCGGTTCCGTATATTCCGAGTCCTCGAATAGGTTTGTCAGTACTGCAGCAATCTTTGCCATTTGATTCCACGCTCCTTCAAAATATGCTTTTTCCTCACTGTTCTCTATTCCCTCAGCTTGAGAGAATAAACTCACGGACGGTACTTCGACACGTAAGGATTGTCTTTTTCATAGAAGCGCCAGGGGTAATGAACCGCTTCCCCCGAGTTTCCGATACCGACACGAGGTCCGCTTACGACTTGGTCCGCTCCCGGTCCTTCGGAAATGAAAAGCGGTTCATCCCCCCAGTGATGGCCGTAATACTTCATCGTTACACCGAGCGCCTTCGACAGCTTCCCCGGCCCGTTTGTCCAGTCGATCATTCGTAAGTGTTCGCCCCGGTTCTCCTTCATCCACTCCAGGCCCTCGACCGGCTCTCCAGCGCGGATCAACACGGCATGCGGTGTTCCTACGGGCCCGCTGACGACGTTCATCAGTGTATGTGTATGCATCTGATACGTATACACCATACCGGGGGCGCCAAACATGACTTCCGTCCGCTTTGTCCGGCGATTGCCAAAGCTATGTGCAGCCCGGTCCTCAGGGCCGTGATATGCTTCGGTTTCCACAATTCGCGCAACAAGCAATCCTTCCGGGCGTTCGTGAACGATATATTGTCCAACCAGCTGACGCGCCAGTTCCAAAACAGGCATTTTGAAAAAATCTTTCTCAATCGGCTTGTACAACTTTTCCACTCCAATCATCCGGTGTCTTGATGGTTTCGAAAATATTCAACTTCATTCTGGGAAATGTTTCACGTATACTCAAAGAAAATGCATAGGGGTGTTGAGTATGAAACAATTACAAAAAGAAATCCGCCATTTCACAGAAGAACGGGGCTGGACAGGAAATCACGATGCGCGAAATTTGGCCATTTCCATATCGCTTGAAGCGAGTGAACTGCTGGAACATTTTCAATGGGATGCCCCGGAAAAAGCAGTCGCATTGCGAAAGGATGATATTGCCGAAGAGGCGGCGGATGTTTTCATTTACCTTTTGCAATTCGCCGAGGCCATTGGAATTGATTTGGAGGAAGCTGCGCGTTCCAAAATGAGAAAGAACGCAACCCGGTTTCCTGTCAACCCGAGCTGACCTTCCTATACGATACCCTAAATGCAAAAAGGCGAATCGGAGAAAATCCGCTTCGCCCCTTTTTTATGCATACAATCCTTGCCCTTCAGCAAACTCCCGGTATAACGCATGCTTCGCCGCTAATTCCTCATGGGTTCCGATACCAGTGATTCGGCCTGCCTCCAGGAAAATAAGCTGATCCGCATGGATGACTGTCGCTAACCGATGGGCGATGATCAGTGTCGTGCGCCCTTCCATCAATCGCTGGAGCGCTTCCTGCACGTGCGTTTCCGAACCGCTGTCCAAGTTGGAAGTTGCTTCATCAAGAAGCAGGATTTCGGGATCATGAAGCAATGCACGCGCAATCGCGATGCGTTGGCGCTGGCCTCCCGACAGTTTCATACCCCGGTCACCGACAAGTGTATCGAACCCATCTTCCATTTCCTCGATAAAGGAGAGAGCATTGGCCGCTTCCGCCGCCGCACGCACTTCTTCAATCGACGGCCGCCGATCCAATCCATAGGCAATATTGTCGAGAATCGTTCCGCTTAAAAGTGGACTTTCCTGCGATACATACCCGATCTGCTTCCGCCAGTCTGAAAGCGGCATGTCATGAATAGGATGAGCACCAACCCGGACCTGCCCATCTGTAGGGGAATAAAACCGTTCGATCAACGAAAAGATCGTCGTCTTACCTCCCCCGCTCGGTCCGACAAATGCCGTGACCGATCCCGGTGCAGCGTTAAACGTGATTCCTTTCAACACTTCCTTCCCTGATTCGTAAGAGAAGCTGACATCGTCAAACTGGATAGCCCCGTCCATTGGCAATGATCCACCGGTTGCCGGCTCGCTGTCCATCCGCAAAATATGCTGGATCCGGTCAGTAGCGCCAACAGCTTTCTGGAAAATGGTAAAGACTTGCGCCATCTGGGCAAACGGCATGATGATCTGGAACATAAGGAAGATAATCGCGACAAGTGTTCCGGCAGATAACTCTTTGCGCGAAACTTGTGCTCCGCCGTAGCCAAGTATTACGACGAGGATTCCCATCATGACGAGCGTCATAACCGGAGAAATGATCGCCTGGATTTTCGCTTCCTTTAATCCAAAAGAAAAGAGCGAGCGAATTGCTTTCCGGCCATTTTCCTCCTCTGCCGGTTCTGCACGATATGCCTTCACTAGGCGGATTTCACCGAGCACACGTCCCAAGTGGCCGGAAAACTTGGCCATTTCCCCCTGCGTCGCCTTCGCAATTTTATGCATAATCCGTCCTAGCGGCATAATAATTGCAAAGCTGACCGGGACACTGATTAGCATGATAAGGGTCATCTTCCAGTCGAGGACAAGCAAAATGGCGACTGCCCCGATAATGGAAATGATGCCCGTAATAAAACTGACGAGATGATCAGACACAAGCGTCTTTAACAGCGTTGTATCCTGCGTAATCCGGCTCATCGTTTCCCCGGTTTCATTGTCATCGTAATAGGAAACTGGAAGCCTCAGAACCTTCCCCCAGAGCCTGCCCCTGAGATCAGCGACAATCGTCTCCCCGATATATGCCAGCAAATAGAATGAGACACCGCCGAGCACAGCCTGCAGGATGAAAACGACAAACAGAAATGCCCCGGTTTGCCAAGTGAAGGAAGCCTTTGTCAATGAATCGACAAGCTCCTTTGTGACGAGGGGCACTACCAAGCTCGCAATCGTGGAAAGCAATGCAAGACTGAGTGCAAGCGCAGTTTTTCCTTTCGGCCAATCCAATTGCTTTAGCAAACTGAAAAATTCCTTCATCGAACCTTTGGCATGTGTTTCTTTTTCCAATTCATTCACCTGATCTCTTTCAGATTTTCAAGCCATTTCTTCAGTTCAGCAGGAGTCCTAACTATCAAAATATCCGCATGACAGTGCCCCAGCATCTTTAGGACGCCGGGACGCTTCTTCTTTGGATACGTCCATATGAATTTGACAAATTCCCAGTCCACTTTCTCAGGGCATCCTTCCGCCATGTCAGGACGCGTTTTATTCCTGTACATCCATCGCCTTTTCAAAATCCGGGCTAGACAGAGCCAATTCGGGAAATCAAGAAAGATCACCAAATCGGCATATGCCGCTCGCATTTCAATTGTGGAATATTGAAGGTACTGTCAAAAAGTATGTGTAACCACTTCGCTGACTGCTCAGCAGATTTTACGTGGAGTGGCAGACATGTTAGCCTTGGCAGGCGAGGCCAGC
>JACHLS010000020.1 GCA_014204635.1 Sporosarcina luteola
AAATTCGAGTAGCTCGATTTCTGCTGGCATCATTTAAGATGTCAATTTTGAATCCGAAGATTCGTGTTTGTCTTCTTCCCGACGGGGTCGGGTTCCGACTTTATTGTTGACGTTTTGCTGTTCAGTTTTCAAGGTTCATGTTTTCTGTTGCCGTATCAGCAACTCTTATATCTTATCATTCTGTCCGTTTCATGTCAACACTTTTTAAAAACTTTATTTCTAATTGATTTCTGCTGGTTTGTCTGAAGCGCAACGTTATTTACTATACCAGTTACTTATTTTCTATGCAATAGTTTTTTTGAAAAAACCTTTGATTTTTTACTATATAGAAAAACTCCTCTTGGAAACATGAATACAAGCTAGTAGTGACTATAAAAAAACGTGCTTTCCTAATGACGTAGGAAAACACGGAACTGTTACACCAACACTTTCTCTATAGAAAGAGACCGTTTGGAAGCAAGATCGACTGTTTCACCGCTTGGCAGCACTTTAATTAACGGTCGTAATGGAGAATCCCGGTGAATGAACATAACTTCTCCTATCTCACCATCTGATAATTTAACTCTGGACCCGATGGTGATACCTCCTATTAAACTTTCTAACGCTTGAAGAATTTTAATATCAAACTTACCGAATTCCTCTTCCTTTATCATCTCCAACACTTTATATGGTGACTGTTTGGATCGATAAATCCGTTCAGAAGTCATGGCATGGAACACATCAGATACGGCCAATATTTGAGAATAAGACGAAATACTATCTGCTTTATCTCCCCTCGGATAACCGCTGCCGTCTAGCCGCTCATGATGCTGTAAGACAGCCAGCTTCATCTCTTTGCGCAAGAGTGGAGTATCTTGAAGCATCTGAAAGCTGAATATAGTATGCTTCTTCACCTCGTTATATTCTTCCCTTGACAGAAAGGCCGACTTTTCTGTCACCTGTGGAGCGATTTTAGCCATGCCAGCATCGGCCAGTACACCTGCCAAACCTATTTGCATTGCATCACCGATTGGATAACCGAGTTGTTTGCTGATCGCAGCTGCCAAGATTCCTACACCCACCGAATGGTGATACAGATAGTCTTTCGAATCGGACAATTCATTTAGAGAAATTAACATATCTTTTTGATTTGCAAAAGATTCAAGAAGAGGCAAAACGGTTTGACGCACTTTCGCGATATCCACCTTTGCGCCAGACCGCCATCCCAAGAACTCTCTCTTAAAGCTTCGTACTGTTTCATAATATTGTTTCCGAAGTGTCTCTCGGCTAATCGGCATATTTTCCAGCAAGTCCGCGGTAGACAATGCGCTGGAATCTTTTTCTTCCTTGGTCAACTTGTCTGGAGCCACACGCTCTTCAACTTTGACTCTGGTCACTCCGAATACTCGTAACGCATTAAGATGTTCAGGAGTCAATTCCGTGTCCTTGCGCATGATCGGGTACTTGGTTTTGACAAAGACATCTTCTTTTAACAGAATACCGGGACGTAAGTCGCTCGTATTTTTATAAACTTCCATTACAATTGGTTCACCGCTTTCGACTATTCTTTATAACTAGTATAGTCCATTTTTTTGCAATAAACTATGAAAAAAGTTGCTGATTACTGCAATTTGCAGATCAGCAACTTCCAAAGTTTTTTATTCTTCTTCCGGCGTTTCATCCGAGGAATCTAGAAATGGATCTAACTCTTGCATGTCTTCCACAGCATGTTCTGCTGCCTCTTCCAATTCTTCGGGTTCTTCCTTCTCAACCTTGGCAACGGTCGCTACAAGCTCATCCTCGCCAAGACGGATCAGACGCACGCCTTGTGTGCTTCGTCCGATTGAAGAAATGTCTTCGATGTCCATGCGGATGAGAATACCGTGTATCGTGATGAGCATCAAATCCTCTGAGCCGTTGACGGTCTTCATGGCAACAAGCTGGCCATTCCGTTCCGTCACGTTTAAGGTTTTCAAACCGTAACCGCCACGTGTCTGAATTCGATACTCGGATTCAGGGGTCCGCTTTCCAAACCCTTTCTCTGTGACGACAAGGATTTCGTCGCCTTCCTTGACCGTATCCATTCCGACTGCTGTGTCGCCTTCCCGCAAGCGAATACCTCTTACCCCGCTCGCAACTCGACCCATCACACGAATATCCTCTTCATGGAATTTAATTAACATGCCGTTTCTTGTACCAATCGCAATTTGTTCATCGCCGCTAGTCATCCGAACGCCGATGAGTTCATCATCACCGCGCAATGTCAACGCGATGAGTCCGTTAGATCGGATATTGGCAAAATCTGAAATCGGTGTGCGTTTCACAACCCCTCCACAAGTAGCGAAGAACAGGTATTTGTCTTCTTCGAACTTTTCAATCGGGATCATCGCTGTGACTTTTTCATTTTTGTCGAAATCCAATAGATTGATGATCGGCAAGCCTTTCGCCGTTCTGCTATATTCAGGGACCTCATATCCTTTTTTCTTGAAGACCCTGCCTCTGCTTGTGAAGAAGAGGATCGTATCATGGGTTGACGTGTTCAGGAGATGTTCCACGAAATCATCGTCATTCGTCCCCATACCTTGTATGCCACGGCCTCCGCGGCGTTGGCTCCGATACGTATTAGCCGGCAATCTCTTAATGTACCCATTATGGGTCAATGTCAAAACAGAATTTTCAACAGGAATGAGATCTTCATCTTCCAGCATCTCAGAACCGCCCATTGTGATATCCGTTCTGCGTTCATCCGCAAAACGACGTTTCACTTCTAACAGTTCCTCCTTGATAATGTCGACGACTTTTTGTTCGTCTGCTAGAATTGCCCGCAATTCCGCGATCAGGACCAGAAGCTCCTGATACTCAGACTCGATTTTATCCCGCTCCAAACCAGTCAATCGCTGGAGACGCATATCGAGAATCGCTTGAGCTTGGCGGTCCGATAGATCGAAACGTTCCATCAGGCCGTTTTTCGCTTCTTCCGTCGTTTTGGAAGCACGGATTAATGCAATAATTTCATCGATATGATCCAATGCGATACGCAAACCTTCCAAAATATGAGCCCGGTCTTCCGCTTTGTTTAGATCAAATTGTGTTCTGCGGCGGATGACGACTTTCTGGTGCTCTAAATAGTGGTATAGGATTTCTTTAAGCGCTAGGATTTTCGGCTGTCCATCGACTAAGGCAAGCATGTTGATGCCGAAGCTCGATTGCAGCGCTGTATGTTTGTATAAATTATTGAGAAGGACATTGGAATTCGCATCCCGGCGCACTTCGATGACTATACGCATGCCCGTTCGGTCTGATTCGTCCGCCAAATGCGTGATGCCTTCAATCTTTTTATCTCGTACCAACTCGGCAATTTTCTCGATTAGTTTCGCTTTGTTCACTTGGTAAGGAATTTCCGTCACGATGATCGTTTCTTTACCGTTCGATTGCTGCTCGATTTCCACTTTTCCTCGAATGATAATGGAACCACGGCCGGTTTCATAGGCTCTGCGGATTCCGCTTCGTCCCATGATGATTCCGCCCGTCGGGAAATCGGGTCCTGGGATGATTTCCATTAATTCATCCGTAGTAATTGCCGGGTTGTCTGCAAGTGCCAATACTCCATCGATCGTTTCACCCAAATGGTGCGGCGGGATATTGGTAGCCATGCCGACCGCAATACCTGATGTACCGTTTACTAAGAGATTTGGGAAACGGCTCGGGAGGACAATCGGCTCTTTCTCTTGCCCATCATAGTTATCTTGATAATCAATGGTGTCTTTATTAATATCACGCAGTAATTCCATTGCAATCCGGGACATTCTTGATTCCGTGTAACGCATCGCGGCTGCAGAGTCGCCGTCAACGGAACCAAAGTTTCCGTGGCCGTCGACCAGCATGTAGCGATAGTTGAAATCTTGTGCCATCCGTACCATCGTGTCATAGACGGCACTGTCGCCATGCGGGTGATACTTACCGATAACGTCCCCGACAATACGTGCGGATTTTTTATGTGGTTTATCTGCTGTGTTTCCTAGGTCCTGCATCGCGTAAAGAATACGTCGGTGCACCGGTTTCAAACCGTCTCGGACGTCCGGAAGAGCACGGGACACGATGACACTCATCGCATAATCGAGGAAGGATGTCTTCATCTCCGTACTAATATTGATTCCTTGGACACCGCGGTTCGGCATATCAGCCATGTTGTCAAACTCCTTTCAACTCAGGCAATCTCTTTATCCTTCTAGAATTTCCTGATCACAAGCCTATCAAGTATCCAAATTCTTGACGTACATCGCGTTCTCTTCAATGAACCTGCGACGCGGTTCGACTTCATCACCCATCAGCTGTTCAAAAGTTGAATCGGCATCGAGGGCATCTTCGAGATGAACTTGAAGCAATGTGCGCACCTCAGGGTTCATTGTCGTTTCCCACAGCTGGGTCGCATCCATCTCACCCAACCCTTTATAACGTGTAATGGCCGGCTTTGGAACTTCTGGCAGACGGCTCAGGATCTCTTTCAATTCCACTTCGTCAAAGCAATATTCCTCATGTTTCCCTTGCTTCACCCGGTAAAGCGGCGGCTGAGCAATATAGACATATCCTGCTTCGATCAATGGACGCATAAAACGGAAAAAGAATGTAAGCAATAATGTCCGGATATGGGCACCATCGACGTCGGCATCGGTCATGATGACAATTTTGTGATACCGCGCTTTCTGAAGATCGAACTCATCTCCGATTCCTGTGCCAAGCGCAGTGATCATCATGCGGATTTCCGCATTGCTCAGAATTCGGTCGAGTCTTGCCTTTTCTACGTTCAAAATTTTACCACGCAGAGGCAGGATCGCTTGGAAATGACGGTCCCGTCCGCTTTTTGCCGAACCGCCCGCCGAGTCACCCTCAACGATGTACAATTCGCTGATAGCAGGATCCCGAGAAGAACAGTCGGCAAGCTTGCCTGGAAGACTCGATACTTCCAGTACAGATTTCCGGCGCGTTAATTCGCGGGCATTTTTTGCCGCGATTCGTGCTCGGGCAGCCATTAAGCTTTTATCAATAACGAGACGTGCAGTCGTTGGGTTTTCAAGTAGGAAACGTTGGAAGCTTTCCGCAAATAGCGAGTTCGTAATGGTACTCACTTCGGAGTTTCCGAGTTTCGTCTTCGTCTGCCCTTCAAATTGCGGATCTGGATGCTTAACCGAAATGATGGCAGTGAGCCCTTCGCGGACGTCATCCCCCGATAGATTCGGATCTGCTTCCTTCAACAAATTGTTTTTGCGGGCATAGTCATTGATGACCCGTGTCAAAGCAGTCTTGAAGCCGGACTCATGCGTACCGCCTTCGTACGTATTGATGTTATTGGCAAATGAATAAATGTTCTCCGCATAACCGCTGTTATATTGCATGGCAATTTCGATGGAGATGCCATCTTTCTCACCCTCAATGAAAATCGGCTCTTCGTGAATCGGTCCTTTGTTTTTGTTCAGATGCTCGACATAGGATTTGATTCCGCCTTCGTAGTAGAAGGTGTCCATCCTTTTTTCTTCGTCTCGGTCATCTGTAATGCTGATACGCAGGCCACGGTTCAAATAAGCCAGCTCTCGCAAGCGATTGGCGAGGATGTCATATTCATATACAGTCGTTTCGGTGAAAATCTCTGGATCGGCTTTAAAACGGGTGGTCGTTCCTGTTTCATCTGTCTCGCCAATGACGGTCAGCTCTTGTGTCGGCACTCCCCGCTCGAATTTAATCGAATGGACTTTGCCATCCAGTTTGACGTATACTTCTGTCGCTTCTGAAAGGGCATTGACAACCGAAGCACCAACGCCGTGCAAACCTCCGGATACCTTGTAGCCTCCGCCGCCGAATTTCCCCCCCGCATGGAGGACTGTCATAATGACTTCAACTGCAGGACGGCCTGTTGATTCCTGTATGCCGACTGGAATACCACGCCCGTTGTCATCTACACGAATCCAATTATCCTTCTCGATTGTGACTTCTATATGATCGCAATAGCCTGCGAGCGCTTCATCAATACTATTATCGACAATTTCCCAAACGAGATGGTGCAGCCCTCTCGAACTTGTTGTCCCGATGTACATGCCGGGACGCTTACGGACAGCTTCTAAACCTTCGAGCACTTGAATCTGATTGGCGTCATAAGCTGTCTGCATGTCTTTCTCTTCCATTGCCAACGTGTTCACCTTTCCTTTCAGAACATCTCATGATACATGTAACGATGAACCTGCCTTGCTACAGCAAGGGGATTTTTGTTTCTTATTCTCTCGTGCATACATGGCCAGCTGCCACTTCGAATAATTCAGCTTGCCTTATCGTTTCATGGTCGATGCCAGAAACATTTGTAGTCGTAACAAAAGTCTGTACTTGGCCTTGCATGGTGTTCAGTAGATGGGATTGACGATAGTCGTCCAGTTCTGACAGAACATCATCCAGCAACAGGACTGGCGTCTCACCAACCTCTTGTTTGACTAATTCTATTTCTGCCAGTTTCAAGGACAGCGCTGTCGTTCGCTGCTGTCCTTGAGAACCATACGTTTGTATGTCATAGCCATTCACGAAGAAATGAAGATCATCCCGATGCGGGCCAACCAGAGTGACCCCCCGTTCCAATTCTCTCCGTCTTGCTTCGTGTAACTTTTGGCTGAGTATCTTTTCCATCTCTTCCTCAGTCTGCCCAGAATCAAGTTCTTTTAAAGTTCCATATGAAACTTTTAACTGCTCCAAGCCTCTTGAGATCCCTTTATGGATCGGCTCAGCCCATTTTTGAAGTAGTTCCATAAAATAAAAACGCTTGCGTATGATTTCCACCGCAACCTGAACATATTGTTCTGTATAGATATCGAACATGACGTCATGGAAGTCTAGCTTGCCTCGATTCTCTTTCAAAATGGCATTGCGTTGTTTCAACACCTTTTGGAACGTCAATAAATCATGTAGATAGACAGGTGAGATTTGACCGATCTCCATGTCGAGGAATCTTCGTCTTATCTGTGGACTGCCTTTTACGAGGTTTAAATCTTCAGGGGCAAACATGACAACATTCAATTGTCCGATGTAGAGGCTTAGGCGATTTTGTTCCAAATGGTTGACCTTCGCTTTTTTGCCTTTCTTCGAAATAGTCAATTCAAGGGGAAGCCGACCATACTTCCGCTGAATCTCTCCTTCTATTTTAGCATACTCTTGCTCCCAGCGTATCAGTTCACGATCATTGGAAGTGCGATGGGATTTGGCCATGGATAAGACATAGATCGCCTCCATGATATTTGTCTTGCCTTGTGCATTCTCGCCGATGAGTACATTGATTTTCGGTGAAAATGAGAGATCGAGTGAAGGGTAGTTCCGATAATTCGACAATGCGAGCCGTTCAATATACATCCGCTTGACCACTTGCAGCCGAAACTATTTTAAAACGCCCTATGCCAGGAATGTTAACAAGATCACCGTCGTATAACTTTTTTCCTCGTCGTCGCTCTTCCTCCCCGTTCAAGTAGACGGCGTTTTCTTCTAGAAACCATTTGGCCATGCCGCCAGAACTGATGGCATTTGTCATTTTCAACACTTGGCCAAGCGTGACAAATTCAGTTTCGATCATCAAATTATCCATTCGCTTCCATCCTTCGTATTGTAATAGGTCCCTCTATTTTACCTAACTTTCGACCGTAAGTAAAAAGGATAGTCAAAACATTGACTACCCTTCCTGATCAAAATGTTCGTACTGGCAGAATCAGTTGGAGAATTGCATCACTATCAGCTGACTTTAAGATGAATGGTCGCATGGCGCCAGTAAAATGAATGGCGATGTCTTGTCCATCAATCGCTTTTAAAGCATCCATCATGTATTTGGCGCTAAAGGAAATTTTTAAATCTTCGCCTTTTACATCGATCGCTTCAACCGTCTCCTCCACTTTTCCGACTTCTGGGGAATTTGAGGAGATTTCCAACACTTTCCCTTCATCAGCAGAAAAGCGAACAATATTATTCCGATCTTCCCTTGCAAGAAGCGATGCCCGATCAATGGCCTGCAATAACATTCGGCCATTCACCATGACAGAAGTTTTATATTCTGAAGGAATTAATCGTGATGTATCTGGATAGTTGCCTTCAAGCAATCTGGAATAGAACAAAACATTTTTAGTTTTGAATAAAACTTGCTGGTCCGCAATAACAATCTCCACAGGGTCTGCATGATCCGGGAGAATTTTATTTAATTCCTGAAGACTTTTTCCGGGAATGACAACACTGAACGGACTCTCAGGCATTTGTTCCGGCTGTACAGTACGACGGGCCAACCGATGGCTGTCAGTAGCGACACAAGTAAGCTGATCCTCTGCTGCATCCCAATGGACGCCAGTCAAAATAGGACGAGTTTCTTGTTGGGATACGGCAAATACCGTTTCTCGGATAATAGATTTCATCAGATCAGCTGGCAATGAAAAACGGTGATCATCCTTGACATTAGGCAGGATAGGATAATCGTCAGCATTAGAGCCGATCAGATGGAATTCAGACTTACCAGAGTGAATATGAGTCTGTGTGCCGTTTGAAACTTCGATCGTTACCTCATTGGTTGGCAACTTACGAACGATTTCACTAAAAAACTTTGCCTGGAGAACAATGCTTCCCGGTACAATCTCACGAATTAACTGCTCCCCATCTTCTTCAACAGGAATAAATGTGCATATCGTGATGTCCGAGTCGCTGCCTGTCATACGGAGCCCTTTTTCATCGACTTCGATTTTTATCCCCGTTAGGATAGGAATCGCAACTTTTTGACTGATGGCCTTCATGACATCTGTCAGACCATCGAGCAGGCGATCCCTCATAATCTCAAATTTCATCTCAATCCCTCGCTTATATATGAATTAATTAGTAATAAAACAGTAATAGTAGTAATAGGGGCTGTGGATATGTGTATAAGCGGCATAACCTCTTACTATGAAAAGATATTCACATGTGTATAAAGTGTTTGCATGTGTGAACCAGTTATTCTTTTTTATCCACAGCTCAACCGCGTCCGAGGGCGTTGCGCAAATCTTGAATGTCATGTTGAAGAGCCTGATCCTCTTTCACTTGTTGTGAAATTTTCTCATGGGCATGGATAACGGTCGAATGGTCGCGACCGCCAAATTCCGCGCCGATTTTAGGCAATGATGAATCCGTCAGTTCACGAGCTAGATACATGGCCACTTGACGCGGGAAGGCGATGGCTCGAGTCCTTTTTTTCGCTGAAAAATCCTCTAGACGGATATTGAAATGCTCCCCAACCGCTTTTTGAATATCAAGTATCGTAATGGTCCTTGGCCTTGAGTTCGGAATGATATCCTTCAATGCTTCCGCGGCCAGATCTGGTGTGATATCCATATTGACAAGGGACGAATACGCGACGACCCGGATAAGCGCTCCTTCAAGTTCCCTGATGTTTGTATCGATCTGATTGGCTATGTACAACATGACCTCATTCGATATATCAATCAGCCCGTCCGCCTTTGCTTTCTTTTGCAATATTGCAATACGCGTCTCCAAATCTGGTGGTGCAATATCTGTAATCAGCCCCCATTCAAAACGGGATCGAAGCCGGTCTTCCAGAGTAGGAATTTCCTTTGGAGGCCGGTCGCTTGAGATGATAATCTGCTTTGATTCTTCATGCAGCGTATTGAATGTATGGAAAAACTCTTCTTGAGTCTGTTCTTTTCCGGCAATAAATTGAATATCATCTATCAAAAGCACGTCTACATTACGGTACTGGTTCCGGAAGTCGCCTGCTTTATTATTCATAATGGAGTTAATGAACTCATTCGTAAATTTCTCCGATGATAAATAGACGACTTTCGCATCCGGATTCTGTTCCAAGATATAATGGCCGATCGCATGCATTAAATGCGTTTTTCCGAGACCGACACCGCCGTAGATGAACAGCGGATTATAAGACTTGGCGGGTGCTTCTGCCACTGCCAGGGATGCAGCGTGAGCAAAGCGGTTCCCAGAGCCGATAACGAACGTATCAAATGTGTATTTTGGGTTCAGCATGACAGATGCCGATGGTGTTTGAACCTTTTCGACCTGTTTTCCAACCGGTTTTGGCACCTGAAAATCGTGCTGTTCCATTTCTTCAGGAACAACAAACTGAATAAGCCGGTCTTCACCCGTCAGTTCGGACAGGATGCCTGTAATCAAATGGACATAATGGGTTTCAAGCCAATCCTTCGCGAATGAATTGGGAACGGCTATAGTTGCATTTTCTTCGCCGTAGGAGATGAGTTTTGTAGATTTCAGCCAAGTTTCAAAACTGGGTCGTGAAATTTTTTCTTCCACTTTCGACAAAACTTCATTCCATAGATGTTCTAACTGGTCCAATCTTGCGCCTCCTTTTCTATCGAAATATACTCGGAAATATGTATTATACACAGTTTTCATCGTTGTGGATAACAAAAATCCAAAAGTGTTGAAAAAATTATCCACAACATATTAACAATTGTGGATAAAGAGCTGTCTTGTTTATAATGTTCACAACAAAATCTTTTTCATTGTATCAAGTAATCATAAGGATGACAAGGCGTTACGTAAGTTATTCACAATGCGGGCAGCTGTGGACAGTTGTATTATCCACAGCTTTTTATATGTGAAAAGTTTGTCGATAACTGTTGTTAATAAAATATTGGTTTTTTCTTTTGCTCACAGATTGTCCCAAAGAGGCAATTTTACTATTGTGGATAATTAACTTGGGATATGAATCAGTTGGAAGGGCAGAAGAATGAAAGAAGATAGATACAACTTGAGCGGAGGTTTAAAATAGATCCGAAAAATTTGTTGACTTTATCTGTCAAGCCATTTATACTGTTCAAGACTGTCACATAGTAGATGGACAATGCAGGAGGTGTCTTTGAAATGAAACGTACATTCCAACCAAATAAACGTAAACGTAGTAAAGTTCACGGTTTCCGTGCAAGAATGAGCTCAAAAAACGGACGTAGAGTTCTTGCAGCTCGTCGACGCAAAGGAAGAAAAGTGCTTTCAGCATAAGACCACTGTCCTCAGTGGTCTTTTTTTCTCGTTTAGGGAGAAAGCCGACTTATTTCACTTCCGGTAGGTAATGATAGGTCGAGGAAAGAATCGACGAAAAGCAGGTGAACAACTTGAGAAAAAGGCAACGGATCAAGAAGAATGAAGAATTCCAGAAAGTGTTCAAAAGCGGCAAGTCGTTTGCGAATCGGCAATTTGTCGTTTATGTTTTGCGGAAAGAGGAGCAGTCCGAATTTCGTATCGGCCTTTCCGTTGGAAAAAAGATCGGAAATGCCGTTAAGCGTAACCAAATCAAACGATACATCCGACAAACGTTTCTCGAGCTGAAGGATGAATTGAAGAATGATGTGGATTACGTCATCATCGCCAGACATCAGGCGGCCAATTTGGATTTTCATGAAACCAAAAAAAGTTTGCAGCACGTCTTGCGGATTGCAAAAGTGATCAGGAAGAAGTAGAACGTTATAAATGTTCATGATAAACTGAAATCAACGCATTTTGGACAGATATGGGGGAACCGATTTGAAGAAAAAATTTGCATTACTATTAATACTGACAGTTTTGTCGGTATTTTTAGCCGGCTGTTCGGAATTCAAGGAGCCGATCTACGCGACCAGTGAAGGCTTCTGGAATAAATATATTGTTTGGCCGATTGTCTCCTTGATCGTGACGTTTAAGGGACTATTAGGCACATATGGCCTTGGTATCATCGCTGTAACGATCATTATCCGTCTCATTCTTTTGCCGCTTATGATCAAACAAGCGCAAAGCTCTAAGCGGATGCAGGAAGTCCAGCCGATCCTTGCCGGTTTGAAAGAAAAGTACAAGTCAAAAGATGCAGTCACACAACAGAAATACCGGGAAGAAATGCAGCGAGTGATGTCGGAACAGAAGATTAATCCAGCTGCCGGCTGTTTGCCTGTCATAATTCAAATGCCTATCATCATCGGTTTGTACCATGCAATCAGCCGAATGAATGCCACACCTGAGATCTTGCTTGGAAAATTCCTTTGGTTTGAACTTGCAACACCGAGTATTACGTTGGCCATCACAGCAGGACTTATGCAATTCATCGTTTTGCGGACAGGCCCTGCGATGGACAATCCGCAAATGAAAGTGATGATGTATATCATGCCTTTCATGATCATGATCATGGGAACAATTTTACCAGCAGCACTTGCATTGTATTGGGTTATCGGGAATATCATTTCAATTATCCAGAACATCTTCATTTACAAACCTTTCAAGAAGAAAGAAGTGGCACCTGTAAAAGTAGGAGGGAAACGGAAATGAACAAGGTAGCGCGGAAGGGAGCCTCGGTCGAATTGGCAATCGAGGCGGCTTTGCGGGAACTTGGCGTAACCCGGGATCAAGTGGAGATTGAAGTGATTGATCCTGGAAAAAAAGGATTTTTAGGTATCGGTGCACGGGATGCAGAAGTCATCGTCACAGTCAAAGTGGAAGAAGTGACAGAACCAGTGACAGAGCCAGCAATTGCTGATCCGATGACAATGCAGGAGGAGACGGAACCGGCAAGTGATGCAGAACAGATGGAAGAGCCTGTTGAATCAACTAGCTTTAAAACAGAGGTTCCTGCAGAGGACACGGAGTTAGCTAAGAAGTTGTCTGACCAAAAAGCGATTGAGGAGACGAAACAGTATTTGCTCGCAATCGCAAAGGATATGGGAATCCATGATTTGAATATCCAGCACGAGAACGATGGAAAATACATCTCGTTTCACTTGGAAAGCACGAAAGCAGCGTTCTTGATCGGGAAAAGAGGTCAGACGCTCAACTCCCTGCAGCAGCTTTGCCAACTGGTTGTGAATAAATATGCAGAGCAATTCAAAGTGATTCGTCTAGATGTCGGCGATTATCGTGAAAGACGGGAACAGTCATTGGAGCAGCTTGCAGAAAGGATGGCAGATCAAGCCATTCGCACAGGACGGAAAGTCCAGCTTGAACCGATGCCTTCCTATGAACGCAAAGTCATTCATAACGCATTGTCCAACCGGCTGGACATTGAAACCTATTCAGAAGGAACAGATCCGAACCGGTATTTGGTCATTGAGCCGATGAAATAAAATAAAAGCCTGCAGGAAGACTCGTGATTACATGAGTTTACCTGCAGGCTTTTCATGTTAAAACAGCAGAAGCAACCCGCTGACTGTTGGAGTGGCGATCATCGCTGCTTTTAGAATCGGTTTGGGAACGACATTTGTAAATTTTGCCCCGATATATGCCCCAATCATAGTTCCAATCAGTACTTGGAGCAGCAACTTGGCGTGAAGAAGTCCTTCCGTAGAATACCCGATGCCGCCTCCGATCGCAATCGGGACAATAACCAGCATGGTCGTACCGACTGATTGCCTTAAACTGAGCCCTAGAAACGTGAGCAGCCCCAGCTGTATAAACGGTGTCGACCCAATGCCGAATGCACCGGATAGAAGACCAGTAATAATGCCTAGCGCAATCGTTTTCGCTAAAAATAATGAGTGCCGGTTTTCCTTACGCTCTGTTTTCTTCGAGGTCAAAAAAAACAACCGGAAGACAAGGAGAGCTGCAGAAAGAAGCAACATGCCGCCTGTATAGTAATGAAGTTCTTGCTCAGGAATGAAAACTGCCAGTTTGGAACCGATAAAGGCCCCAATTGCGCCAAAGCAGCCGACCAAGAGTCCTGCTTTGATTGAAATATTGCCCTCTCGATAATGACTAAAGGCTCCGGAAAGGCTGGTAAATGCCATCGCCGTCAGAGAAGTGGCAACGGCTGCATGGATAGGCACATGAAAAATCAATGTCAAAATGGCTATGATGAATCCGGCACCGCCAGCTCCGATAAAACCAAGTATGGCACCAAGCAATAACATCGTAAGAACAATGGCCATAATGTGCCTCCAATCGATGAATAATTATTCAATTTCTACAGTATAACATGGCATTCGTGCTGATACGTTCCATGCCGTTTGAAAAGAGAAAGCCATCACCAATTATTTTCTATTTCCATCAGACAAATTATCCACATTTCTTTTTGTGGATACTAGGAGAAAACGGGCTTTTATGATATTATATTACGTTAGATAGTCATGTCCAAAATAGTTATCCACATGTGTACAACAAAGTCGGAGAGGTGAAAAAAGTGCATTATGATACTATCGCTGCGATATCCACACCTATGGGTGAAGGAGCTATCGCCATCGTCCGGCTCAGTGGGGACGAAGCTATCCAACTAACGAGTCGTATTTTTCGTTCTCCGTCAGGGAAAAACTTGGCGGATGAACCATCACATACAATCCATTACGGACATCTGATCGAGCCTGCCACTGATGAGGTAATCGAGGAAGTAATGGTATCCATCATGCGGGCCCCGAAAACGTTCACTCGAGAGGACGTAGTCGAAGTGAATTGCCATGGCGGCCTAGTTGCAGTGAAGCGGGTGCTGCAACTCATTCTGAAAGAAGGAGCGCGTCTTGCCGAACCAGGCGAGTTCACGAAACGTGCCTTCTTGAATGGGCGAATCGACCTGTCTCAAGCAGAAGCGGTCATGGATTTGATCCGGGCAAAAACGGATCGTGCCATGAACGTCGCGTTGAATCAGATGGACGGTAAACTTTCCAAATTGATCGGCGAATTACGGCAAGCCCTATTAGAAACATTGGCCCAAGTCGAGGTGAACATCGACTATCCGGAATATGATGATGTCGAAGAGATGACCATTCCTTTAATGATTGAAAAATGTACGTGGGTGAGTGAGGAGATCGACAAGCTGCTTCGAACTTCCTCACAAGGGAAAATCTTGCGAGAAGGTTTATCCACCGTCATTATCGGAAGGCCAAATGTCGGGAAATCGTCGTTGCTGAACAGTCTGGTACAAGAAAATAAAGCGATTGTCACCGACATTGCGGGGACGACTCGTGATATTATAGAAGAATACGTCAATGTCCGAGGGGTTCCTTTACGCCTTGTCGATACTGCTGGAATTCGGGAGACGGAAGATATCGTCGAACGGATAGGTGTAGAACGGTCACGCCAAGTATTAAAGGAAGCTGATTTGATTTTGCTCGTTCTCAACAGCTCCGAGGAACTGACGGAAGAAGACAATCGGCTTTTTGAAGCAACAGAGGGCATGGATCGGATTATTGTTGCCAACAAGACGGATCTTCCGCGAAAACTCGATCTTTCCGAAGTCAAAGGAATTGACGAAAATGCCAAAATTGTGGCCACTTCGTTAATGAAGGAAGAAGGCGTCGATGAACTCGAAGAAGCCATTTCCAAGTTGTTTTTTGAAGGATCACTTGAAGCGGGGGATCTTACGTATGTTTCCAACGCGCGGCATATCGCTCTTCTCCACAAGGCGCATGCCACAATTCAAGACGCCATTGCGGCGGCTGAAGCGAATGTTCCGGTTGACATGATTCAAATCGACGTCACACGCACATGGGAAATACTTGGGGAAATCGTAGGGGATACGGTTCAAGAAAGCTTGATTAACCAATTATTCTCCCAATTTTGTTTAGGAAAATAACTGCTGGAACTAAGACATTCCGTCAGGGCATATATAGCAAGTTTACTCATAAGCCAAGGACTATTTTAACTATAGGAAGGATGAACGAACATGCCACAATTTGAAGCAGGCACGTTCGATTGTATTGTCATCGGAGCAGGCCATGCCGGTGTAGAAGCGGCTTTGGCTTCAGCAAAGATGGGTGCATCGACACTTGCACTTACTATGAATCTTGATATGATCGCCTTTATGCCATGTAATCCTTCACTCGGCGGTCCTGCAAAAGGGATTGTCGTACGTGAAATCGATGCACTTGGCGGGGCGATGGCAAAGGTCATCGATAAAACGCATATCCAAATGCGTATGTTGAACACAGGGAAAGGACCAGCTGTCCGTGCACTTCGAGCACAAGCGGATAAAGTCCTGTATCAACAAGAAATGAAGCGGACGTTGGAAGAGCAAGAGAACTTGACTCTTCACCAAGGCATCGTCGAGGAATTGATTGTCGAACAGGATGAAGTGAAAGGCGTTATCACACAAATTGGTGCAATTTATCGTGCAAAAACGGTAATCATCACGACAGGGACCTTTTTGCGCGGAGAAATTATCATCGGTGATTTGAAATATTCAAGTGGTCCGAATAACCAAATGCCATCCATCGGTCTTGCTGACAGTTTGCGCGAATTGGGACTTGAAACAGTACGTTTCAAGACGGGAACACCCCCACGTGTCAACGGCAAGACAATCGATTACAGCAAGACTGAAATTCAACCAGGGGATGATGTTCCACGGGCGTTCAGTTATGAAACGACTGAATTCATCATGGATCAATTGCCTTGCTGGTTAACATACACGACACCAGCCACCCATGAAATCATTAATGAAAACCTCCATTTGTCACCCATGTATTCAGGAATGATCCAAGGGAAGGGACCGCGCTACTGTCCTTCCATTGAGGATAAAATCGTCCGCTTTGCCGATAAATCACGCCATCAAATTTTCCTGGAGCCGGAAGGCAGAAACACCCAAGAATATTATGTACAAGGTCTGTCTACCAGCTTGCCGGAACATGTACAGCGGAAATTGCTTGAAAGTGTGCCAGGTTTAGAAAAGGCGGAAATGATGCGTGCAGGCTATGCGATCGAATACGATGCTATCGTGCCGACGCAACTTTGGCCGACATTGGAGACAAAGAAAATCCGCAATCTTTATACAGCAGGACAAATCAACGGGACATCTGGCTATGAAGAAGCGGCAGCGCAAGGGATTATGGCGGGAATCAACGCGGCGAGCCGCGTTCTTGGCAAAGAAGAAGTGGTTCTCAGCCGATCAGACGCTTATATTGGTGTCTTGATTGATGATCTCGTGACGAAAGGAACGAGTGAGCCTTACCGTTTACTTACTTCACGTGCCGAATATCGTCTGCTTTTGCGCCATGATAATGCCGACTTGCGGTTAACTGATATCGGATACCATCTCGGCATGATTAGTGAGGAACGGCATGAAAAGTTCCTTGTGAAAAAGCAAATGATCGAAGAAGAAATCGAACGGCTGCGTCAGGCAACGATTAAACCGAGTGAGGAAGTCCAAGAAATCATTCGGGAATCAGAAGGAACCGAATTGAAGGAACCAATGAAGGCTGCCGATCTTCTGAAACGCCCGGAAATGAAATACAGTCAAATTGTCCACATCGTTCCGCCGGCAGAAGATAAACCAGAGGAAGTGGCGGAGCAAGTAGAAATATTCATCAAGTATGAAGGCTATATCCAAAAATCGATGCAACAAGTCGAACGTATGAAAAAAATGGAAAACAAGAAAATTCCTGATGATATTGATTACCATGCCATTTCAGGATTAGCTAAAGAGGCCAAGGCAAACTTGAGTGAAGTCCGGCCGCTTTCCATCGCACAAGCATCACGGATTTCTGGGGTAAATCCGGCCGATATTTCGATTCTTCTCGTATATATTGAACAGGGAAAAATCGCAAAAATATCAGGATAAGTCACTAGACTGATGCAGATGGGAACCATCTGTGTCAGTCTTTTTTTATTCATGTTAGGAGGGTCAAATTGAATCCAGAACAGTTTGTACAAGCATTGCAAGAAAAGGGGATTGAATTAGACGATAGACAAAGAAGTCAATTCAAACAATATTTCGAATTATTAGTAGAATGGAATGAAAAAATGAATCTGACAGCGATAACTGATGAGCCGTCAGTGTTTCTAAAACATTTCTTTGATTCCATTACCGCAGCATTTTATGTATCGATGGAAGGGGAGTTGTCCTTATGTGATGTGGGGGCGGGGGCTGGATTTCCAAGCATTCCATTAAAGATCTGTTTTCCAGATCTCTCCGTTACGATAGTGGATTCCTTAAATAAACGAATTACCTTTTTAAACGAGCTGGCTAAACAGCTCGAGCTGACCAATGTGACGTTTGTCCATGCAAGAGCCGAAGAATTTGGTCAAAACCCATCTTACCGGGAAAAATATGATATGGTTACTGCACGAGCTGTTGCACGTTTATCCGTACTCGCCGAACTTTGCGTTCCATTGGCAAAGGAAAATGGCCGATTCATATCCATGAAAGGGGCGGCAGCAGAGGAAGAGCTTTCCGATGCAGAAAAAGCCATTTCAGTATTGGGGGCTAAGTTGGAAGATAAATTCTCGTTCTCCTTGCCAATTGAAGATAGTGAGAGAAATATTTTTGTTTTCCGTAAAATGAAAAAAACACCTAAGAAATATCCTCGGAAGCCAGGCATTCCCAACAAAACGCCGATTCAATAATTGTTTCACGTGAAACAAAAATGAGCGTAGAGTGGGGAAGGGTCTTATTCTACTCTTTAATAACCAATAAAGAGGATATATAATAATTATGACGAACTAACTTATTATTGGTGAGCAGTCTTATAAAGGTGGTGCCGGGATGAAAAATACGTTCTCACGATTTTTCGGGAATGCAGAGAAGGAACCTGTTTTCCAGGAGAATGAGGAAGTTCCACAAGAGAAAGTCCAACAAATACAAATAGATACAATTCGCCCTAATAAATATCAACCGCGTACGGTTTTTTCAGAGGAGAAAATTGAAGAGCTTGCTCGTACGATTCATACACATGGTGTTATCCAACCGATTGTTATTCGAAAGACGGAACATGATGGATATGAAATTATAGCAGGGGAGCGCCGTTTCCGCGCAATGAAGAAATTGGGATGGAAAGAAGTTCCTGCAATTGTACGAAATCTAGATGACAAGGAAACGGCTTCCATCGCTTTAATCGAAAACCTCCAACGAGAAGAATTAACGGCCATCGAGGAAGCATATGCATATGAAAAGCTACTGGAACTCCATTCGCTCACGCAAGAAGCATTGGCTCAACGGTTGGGGAAAGGGCAATCAACAATCGCAAATAAGTTGCGACTCCTAAAATTACCTGAAGAAATAAAAAGCAAAATACTATCGAAGGAATTGTCAGAACGTCATGCTCGCGCCTTAATTCCAATTAAAGATAGTGAACTGCAATTAAAAGTATTCCAAGAGGCGTTAGAAAAACAGATGAACGTCAAACAGTTGGAAGAACGAATTCAACAATTGATGAATCCCGAGGAAGAGAAGAAGGAAAAGAAAAGAGCGGTTCCCAAAAGAAAGTCAGTCAGCAAGGATGTACGTATTGCTGTGAATACGATTCGGCAATCGTTATCTCTAGTCTCGAAAAGCGGGATTGATGTGAAAACGGAAGAAGAAGACTCCGATGACTTTTACACCATCACGGTGAAAATCCCAAAGAAAAAATAAACTCTATGAAGATATGACTCTCGTTGTCATTGCGAGATACTCTTGCTAACCGAAAGCAGGAGTTTTTTTGCGCGAACCGTTACCATGACAACTGTTTTTTTGTTAAACTAGAAAAGAGCGAATCGCTGATTATTTAGCCTATTGGATTGTAAGCATAATGAATTCATTAAACCAGAAGGTTTGCGGTTTGTTAGTCGTAGTAGAAATACATTAATTTGAACGGTGTACATTGAGTGAGAAAGCAGGTGCAAGCGTGGGAAAGATAATAGCGATCGCCAATCAAAAAGGAGGCGTCGGAAAGACAACCACTTCCGTTAACTTAAGTGCTTGCCTTGCGCATATCGGCAAAAAGGTGTTATTGATTGATGCCGATCCACAAGGAAACGCAACGAGCGGGGTGGGTGTCAATAAAGGGGATGTCCATCAATGCATCTATGATATGTTGATAGATGATGTGAACATAAAAGAAGTGATTTATCCAACCAAAGTGGAAAATTTGGAGGTCATCCCGGCAACCATTTCATTGGCAGGTGCGGAAATCGAATTGGTTTCTACCATTTCTCGTGAAGTACGTATGAAGCATGCCATTCAAGAAGCAAAAGAATTGTATGATTTTATCATTATTGATTGCCCTCCTTCACTTGGGCTGCTCACAATCAATGCTTTGACCGCTGCGGACTCAATTATCATCCCGGTGCAATGTGAGTATTATGCTCTTGAAGGATTGAGTCAATTGTTAAGTACAATCCGTCTCGTCCAAAAACATCTTAACGAGAACTTACAAATTGATGGTGTGTTATTGACCATGTTTGATGCGAGAACGAATTTAGGAATCCAAGTGATTGAAGAAGTAAAAAAGTATTTTCAAGATAAAGTGTACGGAACAATAATTCCTCGGAATGTACGATTAAGTGAAGCACCGAGCCATGGAGAACCCATTATCATTTATGATTCCAGGTCAAGAGGTGCAGAAGTATATTTAGAGCTGGCAAAGGAAGTGGTGCACAATGGCTAAAGGTCTTGGAAAAGGGTTAAATGCTTTATTTCCTGAAGAGTCCCTGTCAAATGCGGAAAAGATTGAGCATATCCGTTTAAAGAGCGTCAAAGTGAATCCATATCAGCCACGGAAAGTGTTTGATGAAAGTGCTATTGCGGAATTAAGTGACTCTATTAAAGAACACGGGATTTTGCAGCCAATCATTGTCAGGAAAGTGGGCACTTCTCATGAAATCGTTGTTGGGGAGAGGCGATTCCGTGCAGCAAAGTTAGCGGGGCTTGAGGAAATACCGGCCATTGTTCGTCAGCTGAGCGATGAAGAGTCAATGGAAATGGCCATCCTCGAAAACCTGCAACGAGAAGATTTAACACCAATTGAAGAAGCAGAAGCGTATCATAAGCTAATGGACAATCTGCATCTCACACAAGAACAGCTAGCTTTCCGGTTAGGAAAAAGCAGGCCGCATATCGCAAATCATATCCGACTTTTATCATTGCCGGATAAAATTCGTTCTTACATATCACAAGGTAAATTATCCATGGGACATGGAAGAACCTTATTGGGGCTTAGAAAAAAGGAACAGATTCTTGCAGTGGCTGAACGGACTTTGAAAGAAGGACTAAACGTCCGCCAACTTGAAAGACTAGTTCAAAAATTGAATGAAGATGTTCCACGTGAAACAAAGAAAGAAAAAAAGAAAGATATTTTTCTTGCGGAACAGGAATCTAACTTGCGTGAATACTTCGGCACAAACGTTTCTATTAAGAAAACGAAAAATAAGGGAAAGATTGAGATCGAGTTTTTTACAGAAGAAGATTTAGAACGAATCCTTGAATTGCTGAGTGAATAAATCAATACCTATTTTGCGTGAATGCAAAATAGGTATTATTTTTAGAGAGACAATATATAAGTCGTAAATCCTGCAATGAGAGAGAGGACACCATGATATTATTTGGCTCAATTACGAATGCGCTATTAATTGTTCTGGGCGCATTCATCGGCAGGTTTTTAAATAACATCCCCGAGCGGATGAAAGAGACTGTTATGTATGGCATCGGTCTGGCAGTCACGGCAATCGGAGTCCAAATGACATTCGAAAGCACTCAAATCTTAATCGTCATAATAAGTATTGTCATCGGAGCCGTTATTGGCGAGTGGATGGACTTGGAAGGGAAAATCAATCAATTAGGTCAATGGATTGAAAAGAAGCTGCCTGCTAAAAATGAAGGACCTGGGATTGCCCAAGGATTCGTAACAGCAACCCTCATATTTGTCGTAGGGTCCATGGCCATCATCGGAGCTATCGATAGTGGATTGCGAAATGATCATGATGTGCTACTTATGAAGGGGATCAATGATGGATTTACATCCATCATTTTAAGTTCCACCCTTGGCATCGGCGTGGCATTTGCGGCAATCCCTGTTTTACTATACCAAGGGATTATCACCTTATGTGCCACGCAAATCAGCCGTTTTGTATCCGATGAATTGCTTTCCTTTTTTATATCGGAGATGACAGCCACTGGGGGATTAATGATCGTTGGCATCGGTTTGAACTTAATTGGCATCACCAAGATGAGGGTAGCAAATTTCATTCCTGGGATTGTAGTTGTCGGCGTTATTGTGACAATTGTTCATATGCTACATTGAGTGTCGGCCATATGCAAGCTGAAGTGCCCGGGCGATAATACGGCTCATTTCAAAGGATAAATGGAGTCGTGTGCTCTGGAGGACCGCATGCTCCATGAAACCTGAAAGATTGACCACACCCTTAATTGACAGATTGCCGACAGGAGGAAGTTCTTTACCGACTGCTTTGCCAGGAAGCAGTGGCCCGTCCTGAACTAATAGATGACCAATCGACTCGCTTTTTCCAAGACAGGCGTCAATGGCCACAATGAAAGGTGATGAGTGCGTGTTCATCGTTTTATCCAGGTGCTCTTGCAAATTTAAGGCATGAAGTGGGTTTTCCAATGTCCCGATAACAGGGAAGGGGAAAATAAGGGATTCAGATAAATGTGAACCGGTTAAAGGTCCAAGTGCATCCCCTGTGGAACGATCTGTTCCAATACAATAGAAAACAAGAGATTGATTATCAAACGGAATATGTTCCAAAAAGAACGTGCTCAGTTTCCAAACGATGCCTGTCTCTTTGTAATGGACTCGATAATCAAATGCGGAGGATAAAGCGATAGACATTGGAAAACTCCTTTCGGGCAAATGGGAGAGAGATATCATATCTCCGGCCTATTTTTAAATTACTAATGGTGTAGGCAGTATACGCTAAATGGAAACAATTTATACGGATGAAAGGAGAGATTGAATGGTTGCGGTAAAAGAACCGACTTTAACCATTATAGAAAGAATAGAAGACTTCATTTTCGATGAAAAACTATGGATTAACGTGGGCTTCCATGCATTAAAGATCTTATTCATTATCCTATTGGCTGCCATAGTTGTTCGAATTGGAAAAGTAGTTATCCGTCGTGTGTTCGGGATAAAACTAAAAGGTCCTTTACGGAAGGATGCACGCCGAGAACAAACATTATTAAGATTGCTGGAGAATGTATTATCATACGTTGTCTATTTCTCTGCGATTGTGGCTGTACTTTCTGAATTTAACATTGATTTAAAAGGAATACTGGCAGGTGCTGGTGTCCTTGGTCTAGCAGTTGGGTTCGGCGCACAAAGTTTAGTGAAGGATGTAATCTCCGGCTTCTTTATTATTTTCGAAGATCAATTTTCTGTAGGGGATTATGTGAAAATCGGAAGTACAGAAGGGGAAGTCGAAGAAATCGGCTTACGGACGACCAAGATTAAAAGCTTTACAGGTGAACTCACTATTTTACCGAATGGCAGTATTGCACAAGTTGTCAATTATTCAGTAAAAAACTCCTTGGCAATCGTTGACGTAACCATTCCGTTTGAACTCGGCGTAGAAAAGGTAGAAAAGTCAATCAATGCTTATTTGGCTCAGATGGCTGAAAAAGACGAAGACTTGATTGGCACGCCACGGTTGGTTGGCGCGCATGACTTTACAGATACAGCTATCATTGAGCGAGTTTTGGCTGAAACAAAACCGATGCGTCAGTATGAAGTGACCCGAAAGATCAGCATTGGACTGAAACAATATATGGAACAACAAAATGTTGAAATTCCGTATCCGACTTTGGTGACCAAATCGAATGACGCATAACATAAAAGGGCCGGTGATAATATGCAGGACAAACAATTTGAGATGAATGACATTGTGGAAATGAAAAAGCCCCATCCATGTGGAATGAACGCATGGAGAATTATTCGGATGGGTGCGGATATCCGAATTAAATGTGAAGGATGCGGACATAGTGTCATGCTTCCGCGCAACGAGTTCACTAAAAAGATGAAGAAAGTGATTGGAAAGGCAGAAATTTGAACCGACAATAGACAGAACCATATTCTATTCCTATAATAGAGAAGTTGAATTGGATAAGAATGAATAGAAGTGCAGATATATGAAAGGTAGTGGAAACCATGGCATTAACAGCCGGAATCGTCGGATTGCCAAACGTGGGGAAGTCGACACTTTTTAACGCAATAACAAAGGCAGGTGCGGAAGCTGCCAACTACCCATTTTGTACAATCGACCCGAACGTCGGAATTGTGGAAGTTCCCGATGAAAGATTACAAAAATTAACTGAACTCGTCACACCGAAAAAGACAGTACCGACTGCATTTGAATTTACCGATATCGCTGGAATTGTTGAAGGTGCAAGCAAAGGGGAAGGACTTGGAAATAAGTTCCTTTCTCATATTCGGGAAGTGGATGCGATCTGCCAGGTTGTCCGTTGTTTTACTGACGAAAACATTACCCATGTTTCTGGGAAAGTGGATCCGATTGCGGACATTGAGATTATCAATCTCGAATTGATACTGGCAGACATGGAAAGTGTGGAGAAACGCTTGACACGTGTTTCCAAAATGGCAAAACAGAAGGACAAGGAAGCGTTGGCAGAAGAGCCAATTCTTTTAAAATTGAAAGAAGCGTTCGAAAACGAAAAGCCGGCACGTTCGGTTGAGCTGACGCCAGAAGAATTTCAAATTATTAGAGGGATGCATCTCCTCACCATCAAACCGATGCTGTATGTAGCCAACGTATCTGAAGAGGAAATTGCGGATGCCGATACCAATGAATATGTAAAGACTGTACGTGATTTTGCTAAAGAAGATAATGCAGAAGTGATTGTCGTCTGTGCAAAAATCGAAGAAGAGATGGCAGAGCTCGATGATGAGGAGAAAGCAATGTTCCTCGAAGAACTGGGCATCAAGGAATCTGGTCTGGATCAATTGATCAAAGCTGCATATAGCCTGCTTGGACTCGCCACTTACTTTACAGCAGGAGTACAAGAAGTCCGTGCTTGGACGTTCCGAAAAGGAATGAAGGCTCCTCAATGTGCCGGTATTATCCATACAGATTTCGAACGCGGTTTCATCCGTGCTGAGACGGTTTCATATGATGCACTTGTTGAAGCCGGGTCAATGGCAGCTGCTAAAGAGGCTGGAAAAGTCCGGCTTGAAGGGAAAGAATATATCGTCCAAGACGGTGATGTCATGCTTTTCCGCTTCAATGTTTGATGGTTTAAACCAAGAATGTTTTTTACTGAAATAAGATACTCTGTGTATTTCAATCGCACATCGTCACGTAAGAAATAGAGAAGAACGGCCAGGAAGATGAAACATTCTCCTGGCCGTTTTTTAGGTTTCGTTGGATTCCGTAAAGTTTACTATTGTATCGCCGATTCGTCCGGGTTGAAATAGGTAGAGCTTCGGACGCTCGGGATCGTCTTTAACAAGCCAGTCGTCCGGAAATTTACGCAGTTCCTTATACATGGTGAAGTCTCCCGCAGCACCGCCAATCAAAAAAGCGGCCAGTCCGACAAGAATGCCGCTCTCCATATATAAACCAAGCAAGCCAGGGATAATGCCGGTCGTCCAGAAAGGAAGCAGCAGCGCTTTTCGTATAGCGCTATTCGTCATCGGTTTGTCAGTCGTTGCGTAGGCAATGCCAAGTTTTAAGTTCATGCCTACGACCATCCTCTTCCAGGGGACACCGCCGAAGAGGCGGAAGCCGAGCAAATGGAACGCCTCATGCAGGATAATCAATGCTGTGTAACCGCCGACGAACAATAGCAGGTCCCGAAAGGAGAAGGTAAATTCAAATTCTCCTTTTAGGACAACGAGGATGGCAAGGAGAAGGATAAAACTAATAATGGTCCAAACCATTCCGCTTTTTGCTACCTTTGGCAAATCAATTTCAATGATACGATCCGGTTCAGGCAACTGACTCATAACATCACTCCTTATGTTGAGTATATCAAATATTAGTTGATAAAAAGCTTTTGTCATGTTAAAATATGATGATGTGAGTAATAAAATTAAATTTACTTACTCCTTGCCCGTTGTCATTCACCGGGCCAAAGTCCATAAGGAGGTGACTGAAGATGAGAAAGTACGAAATCATGTACATCATCCGTCCAACAGTGGAAGATGAAGCGAAAAAAGCGTTGATCGAACGTTTCAATGAAATCCTTACTTCCAACGGAGCGGAAATCATCGAGTCGAAAGAGTGGGGCAAGCGCCGTCTTGCTTACGAAATCGACGACTTGCGCGAAGGTTATTACCAACTCGTTACTGCGAATGCAACAACTGAAGCGATCGATGAATTTAATCGTCTAGCGAACATCAACGAAAGTATCATTCGTTATATGGCTGTTCGTCTTGACAACTGATCCATATATATAAATGACGTAACCGTGACTGGGTAAAGTTCGAACATGATGAGGGAGGTTGCAATCTGATGATTAACCGTGTCGTTTTAGTTGGCCGATTGACAAAAGATCCTGAACTCAAGTACACACAGAGTGGCATTGCGGTCACTCGCTTTACACTTGCGGTGAACCGGACGTTCTCGAACCAATCGGGAGAGCGGGAAGCTGATTTCATCAACTGTGTCACTTGGAGAAAACAGGCTGAAAATACTGCGAACTTTTTGCGCAAAGGAAGTCTTGCCGGAGTGGAAGGCCGTATTCAAACGAGCAGCTTCGATGGACAAGATGGAAAGCGGGTCTTCATGACGGAAGTCGTGGCGGACAGCGTTCAATTCCTAGAACCGCGGAATAATGCAAGCGCAGATCGGTCTGGAGCTGCCTATGGCACATCTCAGAACGATCAGCCGTATTATCAGAATCAGCAGCCGAACCAACAGTATCAACAATCCAATCAACAAAACTATACGCGTACGAATGATGATCCATTCTCGACAGGCGGCGGCCCGATTGAAGTATCGGACGACGACTTGCCGTTCTAATTGGATGAACGTACGTAAAAGTGAGGAGGGAAAGCGATATGGCACCACGCCGTGGAGGTAAAAGAAGACGTAAAGTCTGCTATTTTACATCAAATAACATTACACATATCGATTACAAAGATACAGATCTACTTAAGAAATTCGTTTCTGAACGTGGGAAAATCTTGCCTCGCCGTGTAACTGGCACAAGCGCGAAATATCAACGTAAATTAACGACTGCTATTAAACGTGCTCGTATTATGGCACTTCTTCCATTCGTAGCGGAAGAAAGATAATTACATTTTAAACATGAACCGCCTTGTGAAACCGGTCTTACTGGTGCAAAGGCGGTTTTTTTTACTCTCAGGGGAATACATACTGCGCACGGAAAGGCGGCTCCAGTATGGTTGGTGCCATCTGTACGGATTGGCAACTTTTCCTGTCCACTGACTTGCTTTTCCTGCCCGCTCCCTTTGTAGAAACACATGTACTCATGATACAATTAGGAGGATGAGTCAATCTTAGCGAATGAATTGGAGTTCTTTCAACAGTAGAGAAGTCCACTATTGCTCCGGAGGAATGAACATGCAAGATAGTGCACGGAAAATAACATTTGGGGCGATGATGCTCGCTCTTTTTGCCATATTGCTTGCTGTATCAACATATACAATATTAAGTTTCGTGACAGCTTTTTTCATTCCACTGCCGATCATGTTATTTAGGCTGCGCACGGATAGAACAGCTTCCATTATGCTGGCTGTGGCCGGTCTGTTAATATCCATGCTGATAGCGGGAATTGCCGCATTACCGATCGCATTGCTGTTTTTGGTCATCGGGCTATTGGTCGGTGAGCTGATCAGTAAGGGCAAAACAAAGCTCTATACCTTCATGGCAACGGCCTTAACATTGCTCGTACTCGGTATGCTGGCCTACTTGGCAGGAGTTTTTTTATTTCAAATCAATCTGGTTGACCGTGTGCTCGCCATTCTGTCAAGCTGGCAGAAAACACTATTGGATATTGGTCCACAGACTGGTACCATGTCCCGCGAATATAAGGACCTGGTTTTCGACCTATTCGCCTATTACCGGGCGACTATACCGATGATGTTCATTGTTGCGATTTTCTTTTTCTCGTTTTTCCTCATTACGTTCAACTTTTTCGTAATGAGACGGATTGGAGTAGAGGTACCGCAGTTTCCACCATTGCGTGACTTGCGGCTGCCTGTCATCACCGTATTCATTTACGGGTTGCTTCTTTTATATTCCTATTTAGGAAAGATGGATGAAAGTTCGGGTATGTATATACTGTACATCAACGCGACACTCCTATTGCGATTCCTCTTTCTTCTGCAAGGGCTATCGCTCATTCATTACTTCATGCATAAACTAAAAACACCTGGAATTTTGACGGTACTCCTGATATGTATGGGCATCGTCATGAGCCCTATTACAATTCTGCTCGGTTTATTTGACGCCGCTGCCAATGTACGATTATGGATTGACAAAGACCAGACGAGGTAAGGGGATGAGACAATGACTTCATTTTTTAGGAAAAGGGCAATCCGCTATCCATTGACGGCCTTATCTCTTCTGGGAATCATAGCGGCCATACTGCTGTTTTTATACAATTTTTGGTTCGGGCTTTTCTTTACGGTCCTTTATGTGGCTGCTATTGCGAGCGCATGGAAATTCGAGGACCAAACCTATATAGAAACCGAAAAACATATTGAGTCCTTGTCCTACAGAATGAAAAAGGTCGGGGAGGAAGCACTGCTTGAACTTCCGATCGGCATTATGCTGTTGAATGATAAACATGTCGTCGAATGGGCGAATCCCTATGTGATGAAAGTCTTTCACAAGGAAACGTTGGTCGGGGAGGATATCTATGACCTTTCTGATGAATTCCATCCTATTATAAAAAACGAATCGCCCGATCAAGTGATTATCCATTTGGATGATGGTTCGTATAATGTCGTTTATAAGGCGGAAGAAAAACTCATCTATCTGTTTGACGTGACAGAGCAAGTCGAAATCGAGTCGCTTTATTATGCAGACCGTACTGTACTAGGCATCTTGCTCGTCGATAATTATGATGAGTTGGCCCAGACGATGGATGACCAGACAAGAAGCCAAATCAACTCTCTTGTCACATCGCTTGTCAATAGTTGGGCAAATGAAAATGGAATCTTTGTTAAACGGATCGCTTCGGATCGCTTTCTGGCCGTTTTCAATGAAGCTTCATTAGCGAAGCTTGAAAAAGCGAAATTTTCCATTTTGGATGATATCCGGGAGAAAACTGCTAAACAGAGCACGGGACTGACGTTAAGCATCGGGGTCGGCACGGGATCAGCTTCTTTAACAGAACTTGGTGAGCTTGCACAATCAAGTTTGGACTTGGTTCTCGGACGAGGAGGCGATCAGGTTGCAATCAAGCGTGCGGACGGAAAGTTGAAATTTTATGGCGGGAAAACAAATCCAGTGGAAAAACGGACGCGTGTCCGGGCCCGGGTCATTTCCCACGCGTTGCGTGACTTGATCCAAGGAAGTGACAAAGTATTTGTCATGGGTCATAAAATGCCAGACATGGACGCCATTGGCGCGTCTATCGGAGTTCGGAAAATGGCTCGGATGAACAATATCGAAGGATATGTCGTCTACAACCCGGATGAGTTGGATGGCAGTGTCACCCGATTAATGATGGAAATCGAGCAGGACGAAGAATTGCATGCCCATTTCATTGATCCGGATGCCGCACTGTCGATGCTGACCGAGAGATCGCTTGTCGTCGTAGTCGATACGCATAAGCCGAGCATGGTCATTGATGAGCGGTTAGTCGAACGGGCGGAGAAGCTCGTTGTTATTGACCATCACCGACGCGGTGAGGAGTTTATTAACAACACGATGCTCGTTTACATGGAGCCGTATGCGTCTTCCACAGCAGAACTAGTAACAGAATTGGTGGAGTATCAGCCAAAGAATGAGAAGTTGACAATGCTAGAGGCAACAGCATTACTGGCTGGAATTGTCGTCGATACAAAAAGCTTTACATTGCGGACCGGTTCGCGCACATTCGAGGCAGCATCCTATCTGCGAACGAACGGCGCCGATACAGTACTTGTCCAACGGTTGTTGAAAGAGGATATTTCCACTTATATTGAACGGTCCAAATTGATTGAGACGGTTGATTTATCAAAGAGTGGAATTGCCATCGCCAAAGGCCGGAATGACGTGACCTATAGTTCGGTCTTGATTGCGCAAACCGCTGACATACTATTAACAATGCAAGATGTCATCGCATCATTTGTCATTGCACCGCGGGCGGATGGAAAGATTGGCATTAGCGCCCGGTCACTCGGGGAGCTGAATGTCCAGCTCATCATGGAAGAGCTCGGAGGAGGAGGCCATTTAACAAATGCCGCCTGCCAATTGGGTGTAGAAACAGTAGAGGAAGCGGAACAATTATTACAGACCGCTATTTCCAATAAAGTAGAAAGGGGAAATACAGAATGAAAGTAATCTTTTTGCAAGACGTCAAAGGAAAAGGAAAAAAGGGCGAAGTGAAAGAGGTATCTGTCGGATATGCGCAGAACTTCCTTCTTAAAAATAAGTTGGCGGTGGAAGCGACATCAGCCAACATGAGCCAATTGGAGGGCCAGAAGAAACGGGCCGAAAAAGATGCCGCTGCGGAACTGCAAGCGGCAAAAGATTTGAAAGCAAAAATTGATGATATTACAGTTGAGATGAAAGCGAAATCGGGGGAAGGCGGCCGATTGTTCGGTTCTATCACGACAAAACAAATTGCAGATGCACTGGAAAAGACGAAGAAGCTGAAAGTGGACCGGCGCAAGATGGAATTACCGGATGCTATCCGTTCCCTTGGATATACGAATGTGCCAATCAAATTACATCCTGAAGTTACAGCTACGCTCAAAGTGCATGTAACCGAAGAATGATGGAAGGGACCTAATCAGAATGGATCGGATGATCGAACGGGTACCTCCCCATAACAATGAAGCGGAACAGTCAGTCATTGGTGCGATCTTCCTTGATCCGCAGGCGCTAATCACTGCGTCCGAAATCTTGTTGCCTGACGATTTCTATCGGACTGCCCATCAAAAAATCTTTAATACGATGGTCATCTTAAGTGATCGGGGACAAGCGATCGACGTAGTTACAGTGACCGAGGAACTGTCTGCGAAAAAGGAACTCGAAGATGTCGGCGGGATCTCTTATTTGACTGAAATTGCAAATTCGGTCCCGACTGCAGCAAACATTGAATACTATGCCAAAATCGTGGAAGAGAAAGCACTTCTCCGCCGATTGATCCAGGTGGCCACAACCATAGTAGAAGACGGCTTTACGAGAGAAGATGAAGTGGAAACGGTCTTGGCAGAAGCCGAAAAGAAAATGATGGAGGTCTCCAACCGAAAAAATTCAGGAGACTTTAAACATATTAAGGACGTTCTTGTCGACACATATGACAATATCGAATTGCTTCATATGAGACGTGGAGAAGTAACAGGGATTCCGACGGGCTTTCGTGACTTGGACAAAATCACAGCCGGCTTCCAGCGCAATGATCTGATCATCGTAGCGGCTCGTCCATCTGTCGGTAAGACAGCCTTCTCTCTGAATGTAGCGCAAAATGTCGCAACGAAGACGGATGAAAACGTAGCGATCTTCAGTTTGGAGATGGGGGCGGATCAGCTCGTCATGCGTATGCTTTGTGCAGAAGGTAATATCGATGCCTCAGTTATGCGGACCGGAAACCTGGAAGCGGAAGATTGGCGCAAGCTGACGATGGCAATGGGAAGCCTCTCGAATGCGGGAATATTCATCGACGATTCTCCCGGTATCCGGATTAATGAGATTCGGTCAAAATGCCGCCGACTGCAGCAAGAGCATGGGCTTGGCATGATCATGATCGATTATTTGCAATTGATCATGGGAAGTGGACGATCGGGAGAAAACCGTCAGCAGGAAGTTTCCGAGATTTCTCGTTCCCTTAAAGCGCTCGCACGTGAACTGAAAGTGCCGGTCATTGCCCTATCCCAGTTATCTCGTGGCGTCGAACAGCGGCAAGACAAACGTCCGATGATGTCTGACTTGCGGGAATCAGGAAGTATTGAGCAAGATGCCGATATCGTAGCCTTCTTATACCGTGAGGATTACTATGACAAGGAAACAGAGAATCAGAATATAATTGAAATCATTATTGCCAAGCAGCGTAACGGCCCAACAGGCACCGTGAGCCTAGCATTCGCGAAAGAATATAACAAGTTTTTGAATATCGACTGGAGTCAGCACCAAGCTCCAGCCTATTCAGGATAATATGAAAGACCGCAGATAAGTTCGAGTTTTCTCGAGTTTGCCTGCGGTCTCTTTTTTAATATATAACAGTAATTGGTAAAAACTAAGAGTAATTGGTTGGAATAATACAAATTCATTACAAAAAAGGCCAATTGAACAAGAGATAGATCGTGTATGTTAAATTAGAGAAGTGTGATAAAAGTAGGAGTCGTAGTTTGAAAATCGACTTCTTGTCGTTAGGTGGAAGGAGTCTAGTAGGATGAAACGCAAGGTGGAGACGGGACAAAGTAAACGTCCATTCCAAATGAAATATAGTTTTCTAGAACCATTACATAAATTTTTTATATTATCTATCCTGTTTTGTGGCTGGAGTTTGACAACGGGATATGCCGCAGCAAAAGAAGGAAGTCTTCATACGGTTTACCATGTGTATACCAATGGAACATATATAGGGATGATTGAGGATAAGGATAAGCTCGATCGATTAAAAGAAATGAAGATCAAAGAAGTGGCAGCTGATTTCGGGAATCTTCCTCTGACAATCGGGACTGAACTATCCATCGTTCCTGAAAAAGTGTTCACCATTGGAACAGAGGAGGAAGCTGTACTCGATAAATTGGATGACGTTCTAACAGTCCAATCCGAAGCTGTCGGTGTTCAAATCGGTGATGAAATTGCTTTCTATGTAAAAGATCAACAGGCTTACGATGAGGTGCTTCGTAAAATGAAACTCCAAGCCGTCACGGAGGAAGAACTTGCTGAGTTTGACGCTCGTACCTCCACACAAGAACCAATACCCGATTTAAAGGAAAATGAAACCAGGATCTCAGAAATTGTCTTTAGTTCAGAAATCCAGCCTATTGATGGCTTGACGGATCCGGAAGACGTGTTAAGCGTCAACAAAGCACTGAAGCTGTTGAATAAAGGGACGTTGGAAGAAAAGAAGTACAAAGTACAATCCGGCGATGTACTGGGCTCTATAGCTTTCGCCCATGATCTTTCGACGACCGACTTGATGCATCTGAATCCTTCAATGAAGGAGGATACACTGCTCCACATTGGCGATGAGATAAATGTAACTGTACTAGAGCCGTTTGTGACTGTTGAAGTCCGTTATGAAGCAAAACAGATGGAACCGATTGCATTTAAAAAAGTGACCGAAGAGGATAAGACAGCTTTCAAGGGCGAAGATCGATTAAAGCAACCAGGTGCCGATGGGAAGAAGATGGTGACACGGTTAATCCGCAAGCAGAACGGGACTGTTGTCGGCTCTTCCGTAACGGAGGAACATATTCTTGAAGAACCGGTCGATGAAGTGACCGTTGTCGGAACGAAGGTCATCCCTTCCAGAGGAACCGGGGAATTCATTTGGCCGACTGTCGGCGGATATGTTTCCAGCCAGCGGGGCTACCGTTGGGGGCGAGTGCACGAAGGGATTGATATCGCACGGCCATCCTCCCGGGAAATTCTAGCTGCAGACAATGGCGTCGTCACGGATGTAGGGTATCATAGCACCTATGGAAACCGAATCGTCATTACACATAACAATGGCTACGAAACATTATATGCCCACCTCTCATCCATAGATGTGAAAGTGGGGCAAACAGTACCCCAAGGATCTCATATCGGTGTAATGGGCTCTACAGGACGCTCTACAGGCTTGCATCTACATTTTGAAGTGTTCCAGGATGGCAGCAACGTCAATCCGTTAAGTGTGCTAGAATAATAAGAGGACAGCAAGGACGGACAACGCATGCGTGTCCTCCTTTTTATTTGTTCCAACATCCGTTGTCATTTCCTAGCGAAGTTTGATGAAAATATTCCCCGGGAAATACTAGGGAAGGTAACTAGACAGCAAGCCTATCAATGGCAATGATTAGCGCGTGCGAATTCAATGGAACAATGATAGAGTAAACTATAAGAGAGCATCGCCAACTGGCGGGAAAGGGTAGGGGCCATGCAAGATAAAACGATTTTAGTTGTAGATGATGAAAAACCAATTGCAGATATAATAGAGTTCAATTTAAAGAAGGAAGGGTTCACCGTCCACTGTGCATACGATGGAGATCAGGCATTGGAAAAGGTGGAGGAAATCCAGCCGGATATCATGCTGCTCGACATCATGCTTCCGAAGCGTGATGGCATGGAAGTGTGCCGGGAAGTGCGGAAAAAGTATGATTTCCCGATCATCATGTTGACTGCCAAAGACTCTGAAATCGACAAAGTACTCGGGCTCGAACTTGGAGCGGATGACTATGTGACAAAACCATTCGGAACACGGGAGCTCATCGCGAGGGTGAAAGCGAACTTGCGCCGGCATTCCAAGTCTGCATCCGAAGAGCAGGAAGAGGTATCCAATGATATAGCGGTCGGCAGTCTAGTCATTCAGCCGGATGCATATTTAGTGCAAAAAAGAGGCGAAACGATCGAGTTGACACACCGGGAATTCGAATTGCTCCATTACTTGGCGAAGCATATCGGACAGGTGATGACTCGGGAACACCTGCTGCAAACCGTGTGGGGCTATGATTATTACGGTGATGTAAGGACAGTCGATGTGACGATCCGCCGTCTGCGCGAGAAGATTGAAGATACGCCGAGCCATCCGACATGGATTGTGACAAGGCGAGGGGTCGGATATTATTTGCGTGACCCAGAGCAGGAGTAACTCATGCAAAAGGTCGGTTTTTTTCGTTCCATCCATACAAAGGTCGTCCTGATTTACATCATGCTCATCATCATTGCGATGGAAGTAATCGGGCTTTATTTTGCCCGGGAGCTGGAGCAGACGTTAAAGACAAACTTTACGACTTCCCTGGAGGATCGGATGAATCTAGTCGAATTCAGCGTGCGGGAAGAATTATTAAAAGATCGGTCTGCGGAGGATCCGACGCCTCAAAAGAGCCTCCGGACGGTCCTTTCAGGCTTTACCTCAGAAGATATCAACGAAATCCGGGTTATCAATGCCAAGTATCAGATTTTGGCGACATCCGTGCTTGAAAACCGTGGTTTAGAAGGGCAAAGCATGAAAGAGGATATCGTCCGAAAAGCAATGACGACCGAATCGGTTCAAGAATCGACCAATCTTGCGAAGACGAGAAACCGGGTTTTTGTGCAAGTGAAGCCGATCATGGATGGCAACGATGTGTTAGGAACACTGTATGTCGAGGCAAACATTGAAAAAGTGTACAAGCAGATCGATGAGATCAACCAGATTCTCGCGGGTGGTGTGGCTGTCTCCTTGACCATCACTGTCATTATCGGTATTTTCATCGCCCAGACCTTCACAAGGCCGATTTCCGATATGAGACGCCAGGCACAAGCGATGGCCAAGGGGAACTTCTCCAGGAAAGTTCATGTCTATGGCAATGACGAAATGGGCCAGCTGGCCATTGCCTTCAATCATCTGACGAATCAGCTGCAAGAATCACAATCGACAACTGAGGGTGAGCAGCGCAAGCTTGCCTCCGTACTTGAGAATATGACGGACGGTGTTATTTCGACGGATCGAAAGGGTCGTATCAGCCTGATTAATGATTCTGCATTGATGATGCTGCGTGTAACCCGTGAGCTTGTCTTAAATCGGCCGATCACAAGTGTCCTCGGTCTAGAGCAGGACTATGCCTTTGAGGATTTGATCCAAATGAAGGAATCGATCGCACTCGATTTCAGTACAGAGGAACAGCCTTACATCCTACGGGCGACCTTCTCAGTTACTCAAAGGGAAACGGGCTTTGTTAACGGATTGATCGTTGTGCTCCATGACAATACTGAGCAGGAAAAGATTGATATGGAACGTCGAGAATTCGTCTCAAACGTGTCCCACGAATTACGGACTCCGCTTACGACGATGCGCAGCTATTTGGATGCCCTCGCGGACGGAGCATGGAAAAGTGAAGATATCGCCCCGAATTTCCTTCGCGTCACCCAAACGGAGACTGAGCGGATGATTCGGCTGGTCAATGACTTATTGAAACTGTCACGGATGGACAGCAAAGAATATGAACTGGATACGGAGTGGGTAGAGTTCAATCACTTCTTCAATTCAATTATTGAGCGTTTTGAATTCTCCAAGTCTCAAAATGTCCATTTTAAGCGCTTGTTGCCGAGAGAGGATCTGTTTGTCGAGATAGATACTGACAAGTTGACACAAGTTATCGATAATATCATTTCTAACGCCTTGAAATATTCGCCTGATGGAGGAGACGTCCGTTTTGGCGTAACGACATCCGGTGATTTTATTAAAGTTATGATTTCAGATGACGGCATGGGAATCCCAAAAGCGAATGTCAATCGGATTTTCGAGCGTTTCTATCGAGCAGATCGCGCCAGATCCCGTGCAATGGGCGGGACGGGTCTTGGGCTTGCGATTGCAAAGGAAATGATCAACGCACATGGCGGTGACATTTGGGCAGAAAGTGAAGAAGGCAAAGGAACAACGATCTTTTTCACATTACCTTACGAACAACAACAAGAGGACGGTGAGTGGGGTTGAAATATATAGAGCCGATCAAATCGATCGTCTTGTTGCTGCTCGTTTTATTGAGCATTGCGTTCACATTCTCCATCTGGACGTATACGCCGAATTACGACCCGATAGAACCAACTGCCACCGTTGATACATCGATCGCGAAACAGCTGACAATACGGGAACTGGTCAAGCCGTATAAAGTGCTCGTCCACTCGGAAACAGCATTGAAAGGGTCGATGGAAGAAAAAGAGATCGACGTATTTCTGAATGAAATGGCCCGTTGGCGAGTGACGGAGTTTGCCCCGGCTCCTCAAGTAATGGACCAGAAAAATTTCAATGAATTCCTTAGCCAGCCGAACCGCATGACGTTGTATTTTCAAGGTACGATTCCCGTGCCAAGCTATGATGCCATTTTGAACATTGAGGAACGGAATCTTCCGGAGGCCGCCTTTGATCGTTTGGTCGTAGAGTGGACGGCGGAAAACAGCTTTAAGATTCATTTCATCAATCATTCGACAGGAGATCATTATCAGGGAAAAGTCATATCGGACGACTTTAAGCGTTCTTTTAAGGTGATTGCAATGAACAGCAAGGAGTTGCCTGATTTTGAGAAAGTTGGTTTCAACGACAATCAGTATCTCGCCGTTCCGAGCCAACCGCTTTTGTTGAAGGAGAAGACATTCTTTCAACAGGAAGTGAGCCCGACACGTTTTCGTAATGCTTTATTTAATGATCCAAATGCGGTCCGGCGGAGTCCGGTCGATTCGAATCATGAGGAGTATGGAGACAATGTGGCTAAAATGATTGTAGATACGGAAAAGAAAACCTTGAATTTCGTCCACCCCGATGCTCAATATACAGAACCTATCGATCCATCTGAGCTATTCAAGGACGTACTGGATTCTATCAATGAGCATGGAGGTTGGACAGATTCATACCGATATAGTTACATGAATTCTCGTTCGCATTATGTCAAATTCCAATTATTTATTGATGGACTGCCTGTGCATAGTGATTCCTCGGAAATGACTGCTATTACGGTGAATTATGGGGTGAATCGGATTGAACAATATAGTCGGCCTTATTACACGCTGGACGAGTTGCTGACAGAAGACGATGTTAAACTGCCCTCCGGTGTAGACATTGCGGAGACTATGAATCATGCGAATCCAACGGAATTAAAAAACGTGGTCGACCTCACATTAGGTTATTCTATGCGGCATGATACGGAACGCCAGCTCTATATCATAGAGCCGGGATGGTTTTATTTAACCAAGGGGAAATGGACCCGTTTTTCACCTGAACAGTTCGGGGGTGAATCGATTGGATTGGAATAAAACAAAAACAATTTTTATCGTGGTTTTTTCGATACTGAATATTTTTCTATACTCCCTCTACTTTAAGCAACGATCGGATGCGGAAAATGTTACGTTAATCGGGAAAACATCAATCGAGGAAGTACTAAAGCAGGATAATATTACGTATGATGTCCCGCAAAACGTGAAAACCAAATCGTCCTATATCTCCGCTAAGATCACCACCTTCTCGAAGGACGAGCTAGATGGGCTGAAAGACCAAACAATCATTCTACTGGAGAATGATACTATGATTCAATCTGCAATGACAGCCGACGTGGCGGTAAAAGACTCCAATAAACGGTATCAATTCGATCACTTTTTAGCCAATTATGTATATGGCGGCAATGAATATTCATTATGGGAAACCTATGAAACAGAGCAAAAGGCGGTGTTCTTCCAAGTGACAGGAGAGGAACCGATTTATTTCAGTCCTAATGCCATGCTGACCGTCTATTGGGATGATGAAGGAAATATTACGGGTTATACACAGAAGATGCTGAAAAGCTTTTCGAATTATAATCATAAGGAATTGTTGACTCCAGTTGAAGCAGTCGGTTCTCTTGTAACAAGAGGGTATGTAAAACCCGATTCCAAAGTACGGGATGTAAAGCTCGGTTACTCGACACTGGTCCAATTACAGGAAACCCAAGTGTTTGCTCCAACATGGAATGTTCATGTAGAATTAAAGGATGGACAGGTGGAGGATCACTTTATTAACGCGATTGAAGGCAAAGTGATAGAGTTCCAGCTGGATCCGCCTCAGGAAACGGATGAGGAGGAAGTCGAAGAAGAGTAAGGAGTTTTTGCAATGCGTTTTAGTGTGCTCGCCAGCGGAAGTACAGGCAATTCCATATATATTGAAACAGACGGTTATGCATTCCTTGTGGATGCAGGATTAAGTGCGAAGCGGATGGAACAGCAATTGGAGAGCATCGGACGTTCTATGAAGCAAGTGAATGGCATCTTTGTCACGCATGAGCATAGCGATCATATTAAAGGAATCGGTGTGCTGGCACGTCGGTATGGCATGCCCATTTATGCAAACCGAAAAACGTGGACTGCGATGGATGGCTTGGTCGGAGAAATTCCGACAGAGCAACGATTTCATTTTGATATGGAAAGTGTCCAATCGTTCGGAACGCTTGAGGTCCAATCCTTCGCGGTTTCTCACGACGCCGCAGATCCGATGTTCTACGTCTTTCACGAAGCAGACCGCAAGCTGGCGCTCATTACAGACACGGGGTATGTGAGCGATCGGATGAAAGGCCATATCCAAGGGGCAGACGCTTTTGTATTCGAAAGTAACCACGATGTCAGCATGCTCCAGATGGGCCGTTATCCATGGTCAGTGAAGCGCCGTATACTAAGCGATGTCGGCCATGTGTCCAATGAAGATGCGGCGGTTGCCATGAGCGAGGTTGTCGCGTTGAAGGAGACGAGGATTTACCTGTCTCACTTAAGCAAAGATAACAATATGAAAGACCTGGCACGAATGAGTGTATCGCAAACATTGCAAACTTGCGGCATCGTGACGGGCGAACATGTACATCTATTTGATACGGACGCTGAAAAGCCGACGGAGCTCGTGACAGTGTAAGCACAATGAGGAAGAGCACTTTGACAGTAGGCAAAAGCGGCTGTCAGGGTGCTCTTTTCTTTGGTTGGAATTTCTGAACGTAAAATGACGACGGACGTTTTTGATTTGATCGAATAAGGGTAAAGTGAGTGTAACTGTCTAGAGAAAGGGAGAGGACTATGGACGAATTCAATCAAGGACCTCGGGAAGAGGAAAAACCAATTCTGGAGGAAAGAAAAGAAGAGCCGTATCGCCATGCCCCAAAGCCAGCCAAACGGCGCGGGGGATTTTTCCCTGCCCTATTGGGTGCTATCGTCGGCGGGTTTCTAGTCTGGCTTCTAGTTTATATAACAACTGACAAGCAGGATCAGACGACTCTTGTGAAACAAGATGAAACGGGACAAAATAATTTGCAAAGCGAACGGGTATCCGTCGACATCAATACAGACATAACAGAGATAGTGGATGATGTGGCAGACGCGGTAGTCGGTATTACAAACCTGCAGACCGTACGGGACTTCTGGTCCGCTTCGGAGACCACTAGGGAAACAGGAACAGGTTCTGGAGTCATTTATAAAAAAGAAGGCGACAAAGCGTACATCGTCACAAACCATCATGTAGTGGCGGATTCACAAGGTCTCGAGATTACGTTCGATGATGGCACAAAAGTGGATGGGAAGCTGATCGGAAGCGATGTTTGGACTGACTTGGCGGTTGTTGAAATTGATGCAAAACATGTGGAATCTGTCATTGAATTTGGCGATTCCGATGCCCTGAAGCGTGGAGAGACCGTCATGGCAATCGGTAATCCGCTCGGTCTAGGGTTTGCCGGTTCTGTAACGGTCGGGGTAGTATCAGGTAAGGATCGCTCCATTCCTATTGATCTGGATGAAAACGGTACAATTGATTGGCAAGCAGATGTCCTGCAGACAGACGCAGCAATCAACCCAGGGAACTCAGGTGGTGCTCTCATTAACTTGGCCGGACAACTTGTCGGCATTAACTCAATGAAAATTACGCAAGAGACCGTGGAAGGAATCGGTTTAGCCATTCCAATCAACGTGGCGGTACCCATCATAGAAAACTTGGAAACAACGGGTACAGTAAACCGGCCGACCATGGGTGTCAGTCTATTGAATCTCCGTGACATTCCTTCGCAGCAGCAAAAGGAAGTACTCCGAATCCCGGCAGATGTCACTGATGGTGTCGTGGTAACAGAAGTATTCCGAAATACTCCAGCTCAAGCGGCAGGGGTTCAAAAATATGATGTCATTGTAGAGATGGACGGCAAAAAAATTGAAGACATGGTTGGTTTGCGCAAGCACCTGTATAATGAGAAACAAGTCGGCGATGCGATGCAGATGAAGGTATACAGAAACGGCAAGTTAGTGGAAATTGAAATGGAATTGCGGGACGGGAATACCTTCTAATGTTACACTCATTACAAAAGGTGTAAAGAAAGCTTATCCACAGCAGGCAGGGTAGCGGAACATCGGCTACAACTGCCTGCTTTTTTATCTGATTTTTAACAATGTGGATAGTTTGCTGTTTTTGTGCATAACTATGTGTAAAATGAAGAAGAGCGAAAGGATGAGCCGAATGAAAATGTATAGCTGTGAAATACATATAAATCAAGCACTAGACGTCTTCGTAGCCGAAGAGGAAACCTTTCCAATCATGGTAAAGGTGAAAGAAGAAGAAAAGTTATCCACAAAATGCGAGTATTGTGATACGCCCGCTTCATATCTTGTGGCGAACGAATAATCGGGCACAAGATGTAGATAAGTTCTGTGGATATGTGCATAAGTGATGTTTATAACTTTTTGAAAAGGGTGGACAACCTGTGAATATTACAATTGTGTCAGTAGGAAAACTAAAAGAAAAATATTTAAAAATGGGAATCGATGAATATGCCAAACGCCTGGGTGCCTACGCCAAAATCGACCTCATCGAAGTGGCCGACGAAAAAGCCCCCGAATCACTAAGCGATGCGGACATGGAAATCGTCAAGAAAAAGGAAGCCGATCGGATTCTGGCCAAAATCGGAGCAGACGCATATGTCATTGCCCTTGCAATTGAAGGGAAAATGAAGACGAGTGAAGAGCTTGCTGCAGGACTCGGATCACTAATGACATATGGCCGAAGCAAAGTCGTGTTTGTCATCGGCGGATCGCTTGGTTTACATAACGAGGTATTAAAACGCGCGGATGAATTGCTGTCATTTTCGAAAATGACCTTTCCGCATCAGTTGATGAAGCTGGTGTTGTTGGAACAGGTGTATCGGGGGTTTCGGATTATGCGGGGGGAACCGTATCATAAGTAAGCACATAGTTTTAAGGGAAGCATCTAGGTAGACCACAATTAAATCTAAGCACATTAAATAAGGAACAAAGACAAAAGTTAGATAGCAACTATCCTAAATGGAAAAGAAAAGAGATAACAGGGGTTGAATTTATGACTTTGTTAAAGTTAAAAAAGAACTCATTTTATAAAATCATCGGAGAATATGAACAAACAATTTAGGCATCTTTCTAGGGGTGTCTTTTGCTTTTTCATTTAGTGGGAGTTTCCGGCAATTAATGGCTGTATGTTTACTAATCTTTTGAAACATTACTCAAAGAGAAAATCTTATAAGCTAATGTTTATACATATTTATAAAGATTTGATTACTGTATATATCTGATTTGTTAGTTGAAGAAGGATTTCTTTTTCTTATATAGAATATTTAATTTGTAAGGTTCTCAAAAATATTAAGGAGATGGTTATTGTGTGTGGGATTTGTAAGTAAACATTTAGAAAGGGATTTATCTTTACCAAAACATCGTGATATTCTCTTGAAAAAAGCATTAAATGATTTAACATCAGATACTAATGTTTTGGCTATTTATCAAGCAGGTTCATTGGCTAGAGGAAACTTTGACAATTACTCTGATATTGATTTACATACTATTGTTACTCCTGAAAAGAGAGCCGATTTTATTAAAGACAAACGGCATAGGGCAAGCAAATGGGGAGATGTTTTATTTTACGAAGACTTTAATCCTTCTTCCCCCGTTTTAGTTACCCATTATGATTCTTTTGTTAAAGTAGATAGCTGGTATCATTCACCTAAAGAAGTTGCACCTTCTATTTGGTTAAAAGGATATAAGGTTCTTTACGACCCAAATAACATTATTAGTATGGTCATAAAGGAATCATCATTTGAAGTGTATAAACCTTCATCGGACGAAGTTGAATTTTGGAGAGGAAAAATTCTTGCTTTTATACACGAAACTTATCGTGCTGTTATGAGGGATGAAATATATTATGCGTTATCTAATTTAGATAGGGTACGATGGCTAGTCGTTTCTGGTTGGTATATGGAAACGGAATAACATTTAGATAGTCCTTACGGTGTTTGGTCAAAAATTGAGGGTAAAAGAAGCAAATTAAATCATTGGCAATTATCTCTTTTGGAACGTTGGGATTGCGGGCGTAATACTAATCAAATTATGAAAACAATGGTCAGTTTGGTTCCAGAAATTCTTAGACTGAACAAATACCTGAGTAAGCAGGTTAATATTGAAGAAAATGAAGACCATATCAAAAAAATAATAGAAATGGCTTACTAATATGATGCAATTTTAATGTAAGGTGTGCTATATTTTGGTACACCTCTTTTTCAACGATTTAGGCTTTTTTACATTCATAAAACATAGTGGGGGTACTTATTCACCAATTACATTGAATAATATTTTGAAATGTGTAATAGCACTTCCATTCCCACAAGTTGATTAAAAATATAAAACCCCCACAAATAGTGGGGACTAAATTGATATATATACCTTATTGTAAAATTAACTATGTTCTTTGGTGACATTCGCTGAACCGTATCATAAGTAAATGCGATTTTTTCCACGTTTTATAAATGACAAGTGTCATCTGTATCTATTGACGCCTGTCGATATTTTCATGGATGCCCTGTAATGTACGATAAAGGTACAGAAATGGAGGGGCATTTATATGAAACGTATAGCATTGGTCGATATTTTAAGAGGAATCGCTATTTTAGGGACACTTGGAACGAATATTTGGATTTTTGCCCATTTAGGGGATCTTAAGTATATAACGACTACGGATTTTTTCGGTTGGTCGAGTATGGATGATATTTTACGCCTCCTTGTACTATTCGTATGTAACGGCAAGCTGCTTGGCATGTTAACGATAATGTTCGGAGTAGGAATGGAGATTAAATATCAGCAGTCCATTAGGCACAATAAGCCTTGGATCGGTATGTATAAATGGGTAATCGTATTTTTAATGGTGGAAGGTCTTCTACACTACGTATTTGTAATGGAGTACGACGTGCTCATGAGCTATGCCGTCACTGCAGGAATTATTGCGGTCATCCTAAAGCGCGGAGAGCGGGTGGTGAAAAGGGCGTTATGGGTTGCAGGAGCTATTCATTTAGGGTTGCTTGCTCTAATTTTTACTTCCATGCTGTTTGGACCGGCGTTTTCAATGGAAAGCTCGCCACAGATGCTTGCAATATATGCAGAGGGAACATGGCTGGATCAGGTCCAGAATCGTCTCATGAATTTTATATTCTTTAGAGCAGAGGCAATCTTTATTATTCCTTTAAATGTTATTTTATTTATTGTTGGCATAAAGCTGATGCGCAGTGGTGCGTTCTCTTTTACTGAGCGCGGCATTGCCATTCAAAGAAAACTGCTCATTTGGGGATTAGGTCTTGGTCTCCCTTTGAATATGTTGACTTTTGTACCAGGCGGTCTATTTGATTTACCTGTCCGTTATCTGTTTGCCCCTGTTCTGGCATTAGGCTATATAGGACTGATTGCTTTTCTTGTACGGAAGTGCAGTACGTGGGGAATGTGGAAGTGGCTTGAGAAAACGGGGCGTATGTCTTTAAGCTGTTACATTCTGCAAAACATTACTGCTACAGCTATTTTCTACGGATGGGGTTTAGGCCTTGGAGGTACTCTAAATAGTGTGGAAATTATAGGGATTTTTTGTGTGATAGTAGTAGGGCAAATTATACTGGCGAATTTATGGTTAATTAAATTTCCTTATGGACCGGTTGAATGGCTGCGGAAGGGAATGCTGCAGAGGCTGGAAAGATAGGGGTGTTAGACGCTGGAATGGTATCCTAAAAGTCAGGCAAGATATTATTTACTGATTGATGTACTGACCGTCCTGCTATTTAGCTATGCGGTTGTCGTCTCGGAGCAGATTCCGTCACCTGTTTTTAAGGTTGTATTAATCGGCATTTATATAGGCGCCTATTACACGGCACTATGGTATCAGGATGGTCTGTTGCTTCCTGCTGTTGTGCTTGGTTTTGTTATGACAGCATATTTGGCTTATGTAAGCGGACCACAGTGGATTTTCTTTCAATTTGCCTTTGCAGATTTTGTCGGGCGCGCTGTCAACCGGCATATTTTATGGATTGCTACGTGCGTAAATTTCATCCTCCTAGCCAGTCTCGTTTGGCGCTATCAGGAGGTACTGTTTTCAAATGCTCAGTCAATTGTTCTGGCGGTCATGCTTTTTATACTGCTGTTACCGTGGTTACGCTATTATATTGAAAAATCCAAGCTGCTTCAGCGTGAGGTTGATGAAGCTTCGGTTCATATTGCGATGCAGCAGGAACGTCAGCGGATTGCCCGCGATCTGCATGATACTTTAGGGCATACGCTGACGGTCATAAAGATAAAAACAGAGCTCGTTTCCAGGCTGGTGCCAAACGACAAACACAGGATTCATAATGAACTTGATGATATGATTCTAACAGTCCGAACCGCACATAAGCAGGTGCGTGAAATTATATCAGAAATAAATTTTTTATCCTTGCAGGAAGAGATTAAGATTTGTGAGCGGTTGCTTAAGAATGCCGGTATCCATGTGCAGATTGATCATCAGCTTACCAATATTCTGCTGTCAAGTGTGCAGGAAACGATGCTTGCCTACAGTATCCGAGAAGCGGTAACGAATGTTGTAAAGCACAGTCATGCTGCTGATTGCAGAATACATCTATATCAGAATGAAGACCGGGTAGAAGCAGCTATTATCGATAACGGAGTCGGTTTATCCGAAAAGCAGCATGGCAATGGACTGTTTACAATGAAGGAACGGATGAGGTCATTAAAGGGAAATGCCGAAGTGACGTATGATCAGGAAGGAACAAAGGTGCTTCTGACTATACCACTGAATCCGATTCGGGAGGGCATGAAATGATTAGACTTAGTATCGCTGAAGATCAGCAACTGCTGAGAGGTGCCTTAATATCCATTATGGAGCTTGAGGAAGATTTACATATTGTGGGTGAAGCGGCAGATGGAGCAGAAGCGTGGGCTTTAATTGAAAAGGAAAAGCCGGATGTATGTATTTTGGATATTGAAATGCCGCATTTGTCCGGGTTGGAAGTAGCTGAGAGAATACGCGATCACAATTATCCGTGCAAAATTATGATTATGACAACCTTTGCGAGAGCCGGTTATTTGCAGGAAGCAATGGATCTGAATATTGAAGCATATGTTCTGAAAGACGAGCCTATCCAATATGTAATTGGTGCAATACGCAAAATTATGCAAGGTGAAAGGGTAATCAGTCAGGATCTTGCCGCTGCATTATTTATGAATGAAAAAAATCCTCTAAATGACCGGGAAATCAATGTACTGAAGCTCGTAAAGGATGGCAATACGACAAATGAAATTAGTAAAAGTCTATTCCTGACTAAAGGCACAGTTCGCAACTATTTATCTTTATCCATTCAAAAGCTCGAAGTTGAAACAAGGCAGCAGGCTGTACAAAAAGCAACTGAAAAGGGCTGGATATAAATTGTAGTTCAAAAACCTCCCTCTATAAATGTTGATGTATCAACGGTTTAAGCCGTTGTAAGGATGCCAAAAATATTTTTTTGACACTCGTTTTAATATTAGTGATTAGATATTTGAATCTTCAAACGTCCTCGGGTGCGCTACGCGGTCATCGCTGGATAATGCTGGTTGCGATGATGGCTCCATATACGATGCACTCTGGATCTCCGCATTGCTTATGATGACGTACCCTCCCATGTCTCTTGGCGTCTTGTGCGCCTACATTCCTTCGTTCGGTCT
>JACHLS010000021.1 GCA_014204635.1 Sporosarcina luteola
CAGAAATTGGCTGGTATGAGTCCGGTTCAATACCGTCTTCACACCAACCAACTAGCTGCTTAATATAAAACTCTAACTTTTAGGGGTCACTTCAAACTCATACACATGCGTTTTTTCGTGTTCACGTTTCGTTGAAGAAGCCTATTGGCCCAGTAATGATGGAAAAGAGTATAATGGGATTTGTGATATGATGGAAGCATGAATATTGTTGATTTAGGAGGAAACCCACTTGTATTTCATTGATCGAAACAAAATTTATGAAACACTAACGTATATGGAGCAATTGCTTGATTTATTCCGTCAGGAGACAAAATGGGGAGAGGATCGAGTCCATTCGCTCGCATTAGAAAGGCTTTCGCATGGAATCGTCGAATCCATCATTGATGTCGGAAATTCTATGATTGACGGTTTCATCATGCGGGATCCGGGTAGCTATGAGGATATCATTGATATTTTAGAGGATGAAAAAGTGGTCACTCCACAAATGGCTGATCCGTTAAAACGTGTAGTGGAGCTGCGGAAAATGATTGTCCGCGATTTTGCGAAAGTGGATATTGGAACATTGGATGCTGTATTGAATGGATGTTTGTCGGAACTAGCGGCGTTCCCGCAAAAAGTACGTGATTATTTGGAAAATGAACTCGGTCCTGTCTCCGCTTTTTTACCTTCGGAGCAGGAGTAATAGAGAATGGACAAGTATAAAGCCGTCTGTTTTGATTTGGATGGGACAGTCTACCGAGGGAAGGAAGTAATTCCGGAAGCGGCCGAGCTCATCTCCACCTTGAGAAAAATGGGAACAGTCCCGTACTATGTGACGAACAACTCGTCCATGACGACCGGGCAGCTGAAAGCGAAACTAAGTTCCTTCGGAATCCAGGCTGAAGAGGATCACATCATGACGTCTGCTATCGCAGCAGCAGCGTATTGCAAGGAACATTTTGACGGCGCTTCTGTCATGATGATTGGTGAGGAAGGGCTGCGGGCTGCGTTGCTGGAGCAAGGGTTTACTTTGACTGATCGAAATCCGGATATTGTCGTGATGGGGATTGATCGGGAGGCAAACTATGCAAAATTGGCAGAAGCTTGCTTAGCCATCCGGGCGGGTGCCGCCTTTATCGCAACAAATGGAGATAAAGCATTTCCGACGGAACGGGGGCTTGTTCCAGGAAACGGTTCGTTCGTAAAACTGATGGAGTTTGCGACAGACGTTGTCCCGGTAATTGTAGGCAAACCGGAGCCGCATATGCTGCATTTCATCCAAAAGGCAGGAGGATTTAAGAAGGACGAGATGGTGATGATCGGAGATAATTACGAGACCGATATCGAAGCCGGCCTTCGCTTTGGCATCGATACGATTCATGTGGAGGGCGGAGTAACTAGCCGCGAGATCGTCTTGAAAGCAGCAAAGCAACCGACTTATCTGTTTTCCAAGCTGACTGATTGGAATAAGTAACAACATCTCTTCAAAATAAAAGGCAATCCCGCGTACAAAGGGGATTGCCTGCATTGTTATCGGATCAGATCCTAAAATAACGGATTATCTTCAATAAACTCATAGATTCGTTCTGTCAATTGTTCAGGCGTATCCGCTTTTACAATTTCTCCATTCACAAGGGCATAGAGCGATTCGGCACAAGCGGTGCAATAACTAAGACAGCCATATTCCAACACATCTATGTTAGGATCCTTTTCTAATGCTTCCAATGTTTTCTGTGAACCGTTCGCAAGATTGCTCATGCAAAATTCCACTATCGGATTCACGACGATCACCTCACCTAAGTGGCATCCTACTCTTTTTTTCGTACGGCGTCAATTTTGAAGTCTTATTGTGAAAGTTATCACAAACTGTTATAATAGGATGGAAAAATAACGGAAACTGACAGACGAAGGAGAATACTATGAAAAAACTTGTATTATTAGGTGCAGGATACGGCAACATGCGAATCTTGCTACGCTTATTGAATAAAGAACTACCCGATGACGTTGAGATTACACTAGTAGACCGGACCCCTTTTCATAGTTTAAAAACGGAGTTCTATGCACTGGCTGCCGGTACAGTTCCGGATTCTGAAGTGCGGGTCGCATTGCCGGTGCATGAAAGACTGCGCGTGGTCGAAGGGGAGATTGAAGACATCGAGCTGGACGAAAAACTGGTCCTTCTACAGGATGGCAAGGAAATTCCCTACGATCAATTGGTGATCGGACTAGGCTGTGAGGACAATTATCACGGCGTTCCAGGAGCCGCGGAGAACACGTACAGCATTCAAACCATTGGCAAGTCGAGAGTGACGTACAAGAAGCTATTAGGACTCGGTGGAGGCGCTACAGTCGGTATTGTCGGAGCTGGACTGAGCGGTATTGAATTGGCGAGTGAACTAAGGGAAAGCCGTCCCGATTTAAAAATCAAGCTATTTGATCGCGGTTCGCGGATATTAAAAGACTTCCCAGAGCGGCTCAGCAACTATGTGAAGGAGTGGTTCATCAAACATGATGTCGAAGTGGTCTCCAATTCGAACATCACGAAGGTGGAACCGAATGCCCTATATAACCATGAAGATAAGATAGAGGTCGATGCAGTCGTCTGGACTGCTGGCATTAAACCGGCTGATTTGATTGAAGATCTCGATGTCGAAAAGAACCGTTCGGGACGAGTTGTTTTAAACCAGTATCACCAAATCCCTGGGCATGCCGAAGTGTATGTCGTCGGTGATATCGCTGCACTGCCGCACGCACCGAGCGCACAGCTTGCTGAAGAGCAGGCAGAACAGATCGTCCGAGTTCTGCGCATGGAATGGAACGGCGAACCGCTTCCAAAAGAAATGCCGGAAATTAAACTAAAAGGATTCATGGGCTCCCTTGGGAAGAAGCAAGGATTCGCCTACTTGGCCGACCGGACAGTGACTGGCCGTATTGCCAGATTATTAAAATCCGGTGTGCTTTGGATGTATAAGTGGCATAATGGTTAATTTGTTTACAAAGTCCTTTCATGAGGAACTTACAAACAATTCACTATAAAAGAAATCATAAAATACCATACATTCCTTTGGAACCGACAATTTATAGATGTCACCGTATCGATTTTTCATTTATACGGTGGCATCTTCTTTTTTTTGGCCATGCTCGATTTAAAGAGTGACGCTTTCGGTGCGCAGTTGCAATCATCGCAGCGCAGTAAGTTTTCTTCATGATTTTTAATTTTGAGGCAATAATAAGTAAAATCATGAAAGAGAAGCGGAGAGGAAAGAAGGATGGATTTTTTTTATAGCCAAGAAAATCTTACGGTTATTCAATGGGTATTACGAGCCGTAGTTTCATTTTTCGTTTTACTGTTGGCAACTAAATTAATGGGACGGCGCTCAATTGCACAATTAAGACTTCTTGACTTTACAATGGCTCTAATACTTGGAAATATTCTTGCACACCCCTTATCGGACGAGCAGTTAGGATTAAAAGGATCAATTATTACAACAGGGGTGCTAATTGTCCTTTATTTGTTAAGTGTCTTTTTAGGTTTAAAGTGGAGTGGATTTGGAAGATGGTTGGAACCTTCTCCTTTCCCGTTAATAAAAAACGGACAAGTTTTGTATAAAGAATTAGGGAAAGCAAGAATTACAATTGACCACTTGTTATCAGAAGCTAGGAAAGCAAACGTTACAGAAATTGATCAAGTTGCACTCGCAATGTGGGAGCCCGATGGAACCATTTCATTTTTCTTATCTCCACAACTCAAGGCTTTAACCCCGGCAGATATTCAAGTAGTTAAAGACTCTTTTTTTATACCCCGAATCGTTATTAGAGAAGGAAAAATAGATCCTGTGGAATTAGACCAAGCAGGAAAGGACATCACTTGGTTAGAAAATAAACTATCAAATTTAAACTTAGATGCAAAAGACATTGTAATTGCAACCATGGGGAATGAAGAACAAGTAAAATTTTATTTGTATGATTAAGCGAAATCTGTAGTCCTGATGTATTCATCACAAATCATTCAGGGGGTTCTAATTGGTTCAGGAAGGCAATTTGTAAAGATTGTATTCTTTATTGGCCATTTATTAATTATCTAGAAGTTGCTTGCTTATTGTCTTGACTGTAAAGACTGAGGTTTGAATATAAATACATAATAAAAATACTTGGGAGCAACATATGAAAAAGGAGGGATTTAATTGAAGTACAAAAAGGCTTCTTGGACTTTTGCGACCGTTCTATTGTCAGTAGGACTTCTCGCGGGATGTAATAATGGTGTTGACGAAAATGAGCCGGATCCGACAGAAGAACCTTCAGAGCAGAGACAAGATAATCGTAATAATAACCAGTAACTTCCTCTTTACAGCAACACTGGAGGGGACCGGGTAACACCTGATAAATCAAAGCGCAAAGTGAAGAGTGATGACGAACCAAATTATGCAATAAGCCAGTCGCTGACTCGATCTGCAAGTACAAAGAGTTTTATGTGGTTGAACCCATTTACAGAATGGTTTGTGAGGGTGTGGAGGACGGGAGTTTCACTACTCCCTCCTACACGGACCCTTCTATTAAAATCAGCCGTCATTTACATCAGTCATCTGCGTTAATTGATTAATATGATAAAAGTAGCCATGAAAACCGCATAGGCTCCCATTAAACCGAAAGATATTTTATTTAATTTCGTCTTAAGTGAAAAACAATCCTTTATTCCAAAACGAACTAAACTCATAAAAAAAGCGCCAATCGATAAGGCTAAACAAATCATAGCTATCAACACTGCTGCAGTAGCAATTTGTTCCACGAGAATCACCTCCTTTAGGGGAATAAATTTTAAAAGGATCAGTGCATTGAATAAGGCAACTACAACTACTATTTGGCTGATCCGGTACCCATACAGGTCTTTTTCGGTTAATTCGATATTCCAAGCGTCAATAATGCCTGAAAGTAAATCCAATAAAATTCTAAACGAACAACCTGTTTGTCTTAACACCTCAATGAGTTCATCGCCATACCGCTTTCTCCAAGATTTTGGATACAAATAGACAAGCCACTTCATACGAGTCCAAGCCTTTTTAAGCCAATGGATGTTACTTTTTGAATATCCCTTATCTGCTCCGTTAAATAGAGTTGCCCTTCCTTAGTAAGGTTATATGGTTTTTTACGGTCCTGCGATTCCATCACATTAATATAGCCTGCTTTTTCCAATCGTGAAATTGCACCATATAAAGTGCCCGGCCCCAACTTAATATCATAGGTTTTCTCAATGTCTTCCATAATTCCATAGCCGTGTCGGTTTTTCTCAGCCAGACTAATTAAAATGAACAAGGAAGGCTCCAGGAATTTACTTTTTTTAGCCATGCTCTCACTCCTTTACCTTATTACGTTTCGCGATATAACGTATAACGTAATAGTAAGGGACTGTTAAAAGATAGTCAACTTAAAAGCTAAAATAAGCAGGTCATTGGTAAGAGCATATCTGTAGTTTGGTTGTTGCATCACAAGTAAATCGAAACATCTAGGTGTAGTAATGTAGAGATAAAGTGAAGAATAGATTGTATGAATCATGTTTGTGTAAGTGTACGTTTCACTTCTGAAGCCAACAAAAAAAGCAACCTAAGAGGAGGCCTCTTTGGTTGCGGTCAAGTTATGTGAAGTTTCTACACGTTGTTTTCCTTAAAACGAATTGTTCTAATCTACTATTGAGTTTATTCTTGATCCTGAGAGATGAATCCGTGTTTTTCCAGTTCGGCAAAAACAGGTTTTAATTGAATATATCCTTCGCCGATCACTTCTCCTCCAATAAGGACAAGGGGATAAAAATATTCATCGTTTATCACTTGTTCAGCAACCTTTTTTTGTTCGTCATTTGACAGATCCGAGTCAATATCAATGTACTCGATCTCATACGGAAATCCAGGATATTTCCGATCGATGGCGGCTTGTAGCCATTCGAACGTATCTTTCGAGGAAGGTGCGTTGACGCAGCTGGCACATATGACATCAGCTCCATAAATCTCGATTTTGACTATATTCTCCCCCATAACGAATCCCCTCCAATAATATTGTTCCTTCTCCGTTAATGATAAGTAAATTGTGAGATATTAGCAAACATTGGTTTTGCAACAACTGGACCCTTGTTGAAATGAGACAAGTTGCCAGTGTATATATCCATCTACAGTCGAATATTGTTATGTTGACATCCTAATTGGGATAGGAGGAACCATTATCGGTTACTTTGTAAATGTTGAACCGGGAGTGAATTTGTTCGTGGAAGACCTGAACCCACTTGGGGATAAGACCATTCTTTTTCTGCATGGCTGGCCACTAAGTCACAAACAGTTTGAGTATCAGTTTACGATTCTACCCGAAAAGGGGTACCGTTGTATCGGTATTGATTGGCGTGGTTTTGGCAATTCAGATAAGCCCTATAACGGCTACACATTGGATCGACTCGCTGATGATATTCACTTTGTAGTGGAGGCGCTTCAGTTAGAGAGTTTTGTTCTTGTGGGGCATTCTACAGGTGGGGCCATTGCCGTGCGGTATATGTCCCGGCATAAAGGGGATCGCGTCTCTCGCCTTGTACTCGTTGACGCTGCAGCTCCCACGGGATTTACTAAACCGACAGCTGAGCGCTATCGTGCACTGTCTCTTCATGATCGTCCTAAATTAATGCAGGAAGTAATAGATGGTTTTTTCTTTCGGTATATAACCGCCCCATTCTCCGACTGGTTTTTTCAAATAGGCATGCAAGCTGCAGGGTGGTCGACAGCGGCAATCATAATTTTACTGCGAGATCTGAATTTGACTCAGGATCTTTCGTACATTCACATACCAACTTTAATTATCCACGGAATACATGACAAAGTAATTCCATTCTCTCAAGCACAAGAAGTGCATAAGCTGATCCCTCAGTCGCAACTGGTACCATTTTACTATAGTGGTCACGGTGCATTTTGGGAAGAACAAAATCGCTTCAATTTTTTGCTGGAACAGTTTATCCGCTAAGTGGTCAGGGTGATGAAAGTTAAAAAGACTTCATTGTTCCAGGTATGAAATACATCTACCCCCGTCCTGCATACAAAAATAAAAGCGGTAAAGACTACAGGTGATCCTTTTGAATTTATTCATTTGTATTTACGGTGCTCTTTATTTATAATAAGTATAATGAAAGGGGAGAGAAACGACTATGACTGATACAACAATGATTGATTCCGTACAAGAAGTTTTAAATAAATTGCGTCCATTCCTTCTGCGTGATGGCGGTGACTGTGAATTGGTTGATGTGGAAGACGGTATTGTAAAACTCCGTCTATTAGGGGCTTGCGGTACATGCCCGAGTTCCACAATCACATTGAAAGCCGGAATTGAACGTGCTTTGCTTGAAGAGGTTCCCGGTGTAGTGGAAGTAGAACAAGTATTTTAAGGGATTTGTTTACATGAGAAAGCGGCCTGTGTGATAGGCCGCTTTTTTATGATTGTACTTTTAATTCACGAATTTCCTGCCAGCGATCCTTTGCCAGTTGGATCAGGTGAGGTTCTGTGGAAGTCCGTTGATTCTCAATTACGCGGGAGAAATTTCGAATCGCTTCTTCTTGGTCGCCAATTTGCCAAGACAATTCGGCGATCATATAGACAACACGTGTTTCTGACATTTGGGTTCCCGCATAGTCACCATTTGAATAGGCTTCAGTGTAGAGGTCACGGGCGATTGCCTTAAATCGTATTTCCGAAGCTTGGTCGCCTTTATCTTTATACAACCAGGCAATCCGCAAAGTGATGCCCGCCATTGTCAGCGATTTTTCCTTCTTGATGCTGGCGCTCAAGTAGGCGAGTTTATAGGTCTCAATTGCCTCGTCAATGGTTCTTTCGTTGCCGAATGATCTGCCGCTCCAGAGGGAAGTAATGGTTTGGGCAACTTCTTCTTTGACGCCTGGACCAAAATAAGGCGTGAAATCTTCGGTGAAGGAAAAACCACAATGCGGGCAAACCGCAACATTATAAAATAACGGATGCAATTCCGAGTTGTTATAGATTGGCTTGAAATCACTCTCATGCTTGATGACGCGCACGAAACGGGAACGGATTTTGGTCGTAGTAAAATTCTCCTTGCAATGAAGGCACTCAATTTTCTTTTCATAGGTAGGATTTATCTCCATAGCGCACCATCCTTTCGAACTATTATCTTCATTATAACCTAAATCTTTAGAACTGGAAGCAACTATATTTGCGTAGACCTAAAAAACATTGATATGATAAAGAAAATAACATTTTAAGATAGAGCAAAGCCGATACATATCGGTGAAAATAATGCAGGAAGGTGAATAATATGACTCAATATGTGGTAATTACAGAAACGGCGGCATTTCAGGTGAAGAAAATGATGGAGCATAATGGGGAAGAAGGTTCATTCTTGCGTGTGTCAGTAAATGGCGGCGGCTGCAGCGGATTGACCTATGGATTGGGTTTTTCCGAGGAACAAGCAGCAGACGATCTCTTGTCCACTCAACACGGCATCAATGTGCTCGTCTCAGCAGAGGATGCTCCTATTCTGGAAGGAACGAAAGTGGATTATAAGGAATCTCTGATGGGCGGAGGATTCACGATTGATAATCCGAATGCCATCGCTTCTTGTGGATGTGGAACATCGTTCAAAACTGCTAAAAAAGAGGGAACTCCTCAAGCATGTGATTGAAGTAACGTTTTGTAAATGTTGAATGGGGATTGTAGATACCAGTTGAGTTTGATGTGTATACAATCCCTGAATAGTGTAAGCACAACTTTTAGGATTGTGAATGCCGAGCCTCTTTGATTTGTATGTTGCTAAAACAATACAAATTGAGGAGGCTTTTTTATGTCACTAAAGAAAAGAAAACGTGCAGCAGTTGGAAAAAAGATACAATGAATTTAAAAAGCCATTATTGGAACATATACATTGATGGTATCTTAAATTTCGAAAAGATAGTAACGAAGGAGTAGAAGATGCAGACTCAAGTGTCAAACTATTTAAAATGGGCTCTACATAAAACTTCTGTTCGAATTTCTTTACGCAAAGGGGTAAAGAGGTCGAATGGGACATGGCAACACGGATGAAACTTAGGATGGATTTTTGGAAGTCATTAGGATACAATAAAAATTACAACGTACACAAAAAATACACAATTTTAGGATGTCATTTTTTTATTCTACATACCAATCATGTTAATTTAATAAACGCTATATAGATTTCACTGCTGGGTAAGGCTTTACGAGTTACAATTCCAAATCCCTTTGACTTCTGCAATATCGGCTCATCCACCGTGAATGCTAAAAAGAATGAATACTTCAGTGTTGCGATTGAATCCGTTCAACTACTTTGAGTGCCAACAAGCATAGATAAAACTTTGTCCTATTTCAGTATTTTCGAATCATAACTATTTTAATTATAGTATTGAAAACCCTTATCAAAAGGGCTAGTATTAGTATAGAAGTTTGTCGAAAATGGACAAATGCCAGGACTGAGAGAATTGTTTCCTATGGGCCGGGCGCAAAAAGTGATATTTCAGTCGAAGGGGGGTCCTCCACACCCTCCGATTGCATGTTGGACCTTTGGTCGGGAAGGATAGCCAGCTATCCTGACAAGCCTGTTGGTGTAACGTTTTTTTTTGAGTGGGGGCATACCGCCCGTTTTGCGGGTTAATACATTCAAAGGTGGTTTCGATTTTCGTGAAAAGACCGACAATCTTAGTACTAGGTGCGGGTTACGGCGGTTTGTCTACAGTCGTCAACTTGCAAAAATCGATTGGAACTGATGAGGCGGATATCGTACTTATCAACAAGAACGATTATCACTATGAGTCGACTTGGCTGCATGAAGCGGCAGCTGGTACATTATCTCCTGAGCAGGTCCGTTATGATATAAAAAGCGTTATCAGCCAAGATAAAGTCAAATTTATTAAAGCTGAAGTCCAAGCGATCGATGTAACAGGCAAAGTCGTTACGACTGATGTCGGTACACATACGTATGATTATTTAGTTATCTCATTAGGATTTGAAGGGGAAACATTTGGCATTACTGGATTGGACAAATATGCACTCTCCATCGCGAATGTCAATGCAGCCCGTCAAATCCGTGAACATATCGAATATCAATTCGCTACTTGGTCATTGGAAGATGAAAAGGACGACAGCCGTTTGACAATCGTCGTAGGCGGAGCAGGTTTCACAGGTATTGAATTCCTTGGTGAATTGGCAAATCGCGTACCGGAACTTTGCAAAGAGTTCGACGTGCCTCGCGAGAAAGTCCGTGTCATCTGTGTAGAAGCGGCTCCTATGGTTCTTCCTGGATTCGATCCGGAACTTGTTGACTATGCAGTTCGGCAACTCAAATCAAAAGGCATCGAATTCTCCATTGGAACGCCGGTTGTAGAAGCGACTCCAGAGGGCGTCAAAATTAAAAAAGGTGAAGAGGAATTCGAATTCATCAAAGCTGGTACAGTCGTCTGGGCAGCAGGTGTCCGCGGCAACCGCCTGATCGAGGAAACTGGCATTGAAAACATGCGTGCTCGTGTCAAAGTTGAGAAGGACCTTCGTGCACCTGGCTTTTCTGATGTGTTCATCGTGGGCGACTGCGCTCTCATGATCAATGAGGAGACAAACCGACCATATCCTCCTACGGCTCAAATCGCGATGCAGCAGGGCGATATGTGTGCAAATAATATTATCGCTCTTATAAAAGGACAACCGACAGCGGAATTTGTTCCTGATTTAAAAGGAAGCATTGCTTCTCTAGGCGATGACGATGCGATTGGCGTCGCATTTGGCAAGAAGATGACGGGCAAAAAAGCATCCTTCATGAAGAAGATGGTCGACAACCGTGCATTGTTCCTGATTGGCGGTCTTGGCCTCACATTGAAAAAAGGGAAATTCAACCTTTTAAAATAAAACAAATTTATGCTGAGCATCTGCCTTCTCTACTGGGCAGGTGCTTTTTTTAAGACAGGGGGAACTGCCAATGAAATCAAGAGGCAACGTATGGCTTGGTGCTGCCGGACTGGTGATCAACAAAAATGGAGAATGGCTTGTCGTTAAAAAGACGTACGGCGGTTTAAAAGGTTTCTGGTCTCTTCCTGCAGGCTTTGTGGAAGGCGGGGAAACGGCGGATCAGGCAGCAATAAGAGAAGTGAAGGAAGAAACCGGAATTGAAAGTGAGTTAGTCGGCATGATCGGCTTTCGGACAGGCGTCCTGAATGGTATTACAAGTGATAACATGGGCATATTTTTGTTGAAGCCCATTCAGGATGGGCAAATGATCCAGCATGATCCAACCGAGATTGCGGAGGCTGCCTGGGCCACACCCTTTGAACTGACGAAAGGGGAGGATGTTTCCTTGATGATCCAAGAGATGGCTGAAAAAACGATAGAGTCAGGATTGCTCCGCATGAAGGAGACAGACCCTGGAACATGGTTTGGCTACACTGCGTATAAGTTGTTTTTCACGGAATGATCTTTGACAAATCGGTGACTGTAGGACATTCTGTTGAAAGGCTGCCGATGTTCCTGTAAAATGGTGATTGGAAAACGGGGGTAGTCGAATTGGAACAAATTTCTTTGGTGGAAGTCATTTTATCCGTGTTACTTTTCGTTGTCATGTTTTTTGGCATCGGTTTTTTATTAAATATGCTTTTGCGGATGTCGTGGCTCATGGCCATCATATATCCGATTGTCGTCATACTAATTATTGATGAAGTGAAATTCTATGAATATTTTACGAAGCCGGCATATGCATTCAGTGCCCTCGGACATAAAATTATGGCATTGCATGCAGTGGATATCATCATTTTGTCGAGCGGTCTTGTCGGTGCCATCATCTCTGGAATCGTCATTAAAGCGTTGCGGAAGCAAGGCTATCAAATGTTTTAGTTCGGAAGCCATATGTTTACAAGGGAAAAGGCTCATCGTGGAAAGAAAACTCTTCCAGATGAGCCTTTTTCATTTAATGATTGTGTAAGTGATAATGGAAATGAGGATTCCAGTGACAGATCCTGCAAACACTTCGCTCGGCTTGTGGCCAAGCAATGTCTTCAGTTCCTGTATTTTTTGCTGTCCGTCTTTTTGCGGCCAGCCTTTTATTTCCTGGACAAATGTCTGAAAGTCCAATCTCATCTGATTAATGATCAGCGCTTGCTGTCCAGCCTGATAGCGGATGCCTGTCGCATCGAACATGACAATGACTGCAAATATTGCTGACACAGCGAATAATGGAGATTCCAAACCAGCTTCAAATGCAATGGCTGTTGTCAATGCTGATACGGCTGCCGAATGGGAACTCGGCATGCCTCCGGTCGAAGTCATCAGTTTCCAATCGAGTTTTCGGGAAAATAAGTAGTGGATTGGAATTTTGATGAACTGCGCAAATAAGATGGCAAATAAAGCCGCCAAGAGCGGAGTGTTTTGTAATATGCCCATCTGCTTACACTCCCTTGTGAAATAATGATTGCCTGATGTAAATTCTTATCGGGCGATGGTTCGGTTCCAGTTCTTATCAACAAACATTTTATTCAGTATACCATAGAGGATGGGACGGGGCTTGAAAATTACAACTTTTCTATTCCTAAATTTTAAGTAAACGGTACAATGGTATATAATACAAGATGTATAAAAAGTCAGGAGGAGTCAAATGAAAACGCTATCGTTTGAAACAGAATTAAGTAAAGTGGAAGCCGACGTCTTAGTTGTCGGGCTACCCGAACATCCTGAAAACATTGCCGGCTGGGATGCTTTTACTGAATCATTTAGCAGCCGGGTATTGGACTGGGTAAGGTCCGGAGATATTCGCACCGGTTTCAAGGAAATAGTCAAAATGCCGTCAATGTCAGAACAAGGCTATCAACGAGTCTTATTTGTAGGCCTTGGTTCACCAAAAGAGCTGACAGAGGATAAATTGCGCCAGGTGTTTGCATCGGTCGGGAAGGAACTCCTTGCAAGCAAGTACGGCAACGTGGCTATCTGGACAGCGCCATTCACAACGGATGAATTGACATGTGCAGATGTGGTGTATACGGCTTCTGAGGGCATTGTGTTAGGTTCTTATAAGTTTGAAGGCTACCGGACGGATTCAAATGAGAAAGATTTCTCGATTGATGCGTTGCAGTTTATCTCCACATTTGATGAAGAGGAATTGAAAGCCGCTTATGCCGTCGGAAAAGCCTACGCAGAGGCAGTAAATGGAGCTCGTCATCTTGTGAACATGCCGCCCAACTTGCTGACTCCATCCAAGTTGGCCGAACATGCCATTGAACTGGCTGAAAAATATGATTTTGAAATTGAAACACTTGGCAAGCAAGAGATGGAGGAGCTGGGGATGGGGGCGATCCTAGCAGTGAATCAAGGGTCTGCCGAAGAACCCCGCATGATTGTGCTGAAATATACCGCAACTGAGGAATGGGGAGACGTTGTCGGTTTGGTTGGAAAGGGCGTTACATACGATACGGGCGGCTATTCCTTAAAACCGAGAGAAAGCATGGTCGGAATGAAAGGTGACATGGGCGGGGCTGCTGCTGTTCTGGGAGCAATGGCTATCATTGGCGAATTGCGGCCTGCCCAAAATGTCATCGCAGTTGTCGGTGCTACAGATAATATGATTTCAGGAGAAGCCTTCAAGCCGGATGATGTGATCACTTCATTAAGCGGCAAGACAATTGAAGTGTTAAACACGGATGCCGAAGGAAGACTCGTATTGGCTGATGCGGTCACGTATGCGAAACAGTGCGGGGCGAACTACCTGATTGACGTTGCCACATTGACAGGCGGTGTGATCGTAGCTCTGGGTAATGATAAAACGGGTGCACTTACGAATAATGAGGAGTTTTTTGAGGAATTCATGGAAGCCTCCCTTGAAACAGGCGAATTCGTCTGGCGGCTTCCATTGACCGAGAGTGATAAGAAGCGAATTCGCAAGAGCGATGTTGCCGATTTGAACAATTCGCCAGGACGTGACGGCCATATGATATTTGGCGGCGGATTTGTTGGAGAATTCGTTGGCGACACGCCATGGATCCATCTAGACATCGCCGGTACTTCTGATGCGGCCGCTGCCCACGATCTTGGTCCAAAAGGGGCCACAGGTGTAATGGTGCGCACATTGGCGACGTTAATTGAAAGAATGGCAGAAAAGGATACCGAATAGGCCATTGCCCCTCCACTAAATGTCCAGATTGAATAGGATAAGTGGGAAAGGGGGATGACGATGCCACGTAATGTAGGTAGGTATGGACGCAATAATTTTGGATATAATCGAGGGTTCGGATATGGATTTGGTGGACCGTTTTTAGGAGGGTTGGTCGGCAGTTTCCTAGGAAATGCTTTCTTCCCACAGTCTTACTATCCAACTCCTTATTATCCGTATAATTATTATCCATATGGATACCCGGGGTATTACCCACCGCCATATTATCCATATTGGTAACAGAAAAACGCGCGATGGGAATGGTATAGTTCCCTTCGCGCGTTTTCTTATTGATCTTCAGGCTTCAGCTTACTGTTTTCCCGCTTCGCTTTCTGTACCACTTCTGCAAGGTCATCCCCAACTGTCAATTCAGTCGGTTTGACACCAGCCATGTATGCGGCGCGACTCATCAGATGCCCTCCGATTGGTGATGTGATGAAAAGGAATACGATTCCAAGGAGAAGCTGTATGCTGAAATGCCCCTCGTTGTACCAGAAGTGAATGAATACCCCTAGCAAGATGCTCATGACACCTAATGTAGCACTCTTAGAGGCTGCATGCGCCCTTGTGTAGACATCGGGGAAACGAAGTATCCCGATAGTCGTAACAGCGGTAAAAAGGACGCCTACAGCTATCGTAATGACGATGAGAATATTAACGATTACGCTCACGTTCGATGATCTCCCCTCTTTCAATGAATTTGGAGAACGACACAGTACCGATGAAGGAAATAATGGCGATGAGCAAGATCACATCGATATAAAACCTTGTGTCAAACAAAATTGACAGCAGGGCAATAGCCGAAATGAGCATGACACCGATGCCATCCAGCGCAATAAGCCGGTCGGGCACGGATGGGCCTTTAAATACCCGGTACATCAAGCCGGCCATGGAAAGACCGACTATGATCATGCAGATCCAGATGAATATCGTCATGCCCGGCTCACCTCCATAATCGCTTTCTCGAATGAATTTTTAATCGAATCAATCGCTTCGTCGACATCGTCCACATCCAGTGCATGGATATAGAGCGTCCGTTGATCATCTGACACATTGACGACTATCGTCCCTGGTGTCAAAGTGATCAGGCTGGATAGCAGGGTGATCTCCCAGTCATGTTCCAATTCGGTCGGCATGGCGAAAATCATCGGCTGTAAGTTCATCTTGGGCCGTATGACAAGCATGAAAACCGAAATGTTGGATAGCGTCAATTCCTTCAGGAAAAGCAAGGTCAACTTGAGCGCTGCCCACAGTTTCCAAAAATATAGCCTGCTTTTAAAGAATCGCCGAGTCAAAAAGAGAAGGATGAATCCAATCAGAAATCCGATCACAAAAGTCGAAGCGCTGAAGGAAGACGTCATGAACATCCAAGTGACTGCGATAAAGACATTGAGTAAAATTTGAAAGGCCATCGACATCTACTCCTTTAACACCGCATCAATATAGATGGATGGTTGTAGTAATACATTCGATGCGTCCGTCATGTAGGGGACCAGCCATTCTGTCCCGATACCATAAAGGACCGATAGGACAATAAGCAAGACCGTAGGAACCATCATCTTTTTATATGGTTGACTGGCCGTTGCTGGCAATGCTTGAGGCTCTCCCCAGAAAGCGTAAATGAAAATACGGATGACAGATAATAACACAACGAGACTGGAAGCCAAAATGATAATGCTTCCCCAGATATGATCCGCTTGGAAAGCTCCTTCCACAATGAGCAGTTTTCCAATAAAGCCGCTCAAAGGCGGAATGCCGGCCAGTCCAAATGCTGCAATCAAATAAAACCATCCGAGTGATGCATGTGTTTTCATTAATCCACCCATTTTTCGTAAATCGGAGGTGCCTGTCACATAGATAATGATGCCGATCAAGAAAAACAGAGCCCCTTTAATCAACATGTCATGAATTAAATAAAAGACAGCACCGGATAGTCCCGATTCGTTCATCTGCGCAGCGCCAAACAAAATGACGCCGACCGCAATCACAATATTGTAAATGACAATCTGTTTCAAATCGAAATAGGCAAGGGCACCGATACACCCTGCGATGATTGTCAAAATGGCCAATATCATCAAGAGCCCGTGTGTAAAGTCTGTATGGTGGACAAAGAATAACGTATACGTGCGCATAATGGCATAGACGCCGACTTTTGTCAGCAGGGCCCCGAACAGTGCTAGGACAGGTATCGGCGGTGCCGCATAGGAGCCGGGCAGCCAAAAGTAAAGAGGGAAGATAGATCCCTTAATTCCGAACACAATCAGCATCAAGACGGCGATAACTGTAATAATGCCCGGTTGGCCAACTTGCGTGATTTTGACCGAAATATCCGCCATATTCAAGGTTCCGACTACTGAGTACAAATAGGCAACCGTGATGACGAAGAGCGCGGACGATACGACATTGATCAATATGTATTTGATGGATTCCCGTAATTGTCTCTTTTCTCCACCTAAAACAATCAATACATAAGAAGCAATGAGCAGCACTTCGAAAAAGACGAACATATTGAAAATATCGCCTGTCGTAAAAGCACCGTTTACACCGGTGATCATGAAGAGAATCGCCGAGTAATAGAAATAATGTTCCCGGGCTTCGCCGATGGAAGTGAAGCTATAGATGACGACGAGCAGCGTGATGACGATCGTCGTCGTGACAAGCAAGGCTGAAAACATGTCCGACACCATCGTAATGCCGAAAGGAGCAGGCCAGCTCCCGAGCGTAATCGTTTGCACACCATCCTGTTTGACGGTGTGAACAAGAAATAAGGAAGCGGCAAGGGCCGCAAGGAGGCCGACAACAGCCAGTCCCCGCTGCAACATAATTCGCTCCTTGAAAAATAGCAATACGATGGCAAAAAGAAATGGAATTATGATAGGAAACAAAAGTAAATTAATCATGTTCGTCATTTCCTCTCATCAAATTCATGTTATCCGTCTTGTGCTCCCCGTAAGTCCGGTAAGCAAGGACAAGCATAAAAGCTGTCACACCAAAACTGATAACGATCGCTGTCAAAATCAAAGCTTGCGGCAAAGGATCCGCAAAATTGGATGCCCCCTTATCAAGGACAGGAGGGGAGGAGCCTCCCAAGCCGCCCATTGTCAAAATGAGCAAGTGGGCTCCGTGACTTAACAGCCCAGTGCCTAAAATCACTTTCAATAGACTTCTAGAAAGGATGAGGTAGACAGCTGCTGTGAACAAGATCCCGATAAGAATCGCCATCAGTAATTCCATTATGCATCCCCTCCTATCGATTGGATAATGGTCATGGCCGATCCGACAACAACCAGATAGACGCCCGCGTCAAACAACATCGCTGTATGGAGGGCAGTCTCTCCAAAAAGCGGAAGTGTAAAATCGTCAAAAGCATGCGTGAAAAATGGAACGTTGAAAAAGATGGAGCCTGCTGCGGTACCTAGAGCCAGCAGCAAGCCGATGCCGATGACAATGACAAAATTGAAAGGCAATGCTTTCTGAACTGTCTTTAAGTCAAAGGCGAGCAACAGCAGTACGAGAGCTCCTGTTGTTAGCAAACCGCCTACAAATCCGCCGCCGGGCGTATAGTGGCCAGCAAAGAATATGTGAATGGCAAAAAGGAAAATGATGAAAAAGACAACCTTCGTCGTCGTTTGCAATATGACGTCATTTGTTCTCATCTGAATTCTCCTTTCTTGCAAGGCGCAGCTTAATCATGCCTAGAACCCCGATGCCGGCAATGGATAAAACTGCAATTTCAAACAATGTATCAAACCCACGGTAATCCACTAGGATAACGTTTACAATGTTTCCGCCGCCTGCCTCGGTCTTTACTGTATCTTTATAGAATTGAGCGATGGAAGGAATCAGCTTTTGAGAGTGTGCTGATAAAGCGACCAATGTCACGGTTATGCCGACTCCTAATGCTACAATGCCATTCGTCATTTTAGTTTTGACAGATTCTCCATGATCCTTCAATGCAGGCAAATATTTAAAAGCTAGAAGGAACAAAGCGACTGATACTGTTTCAATGACCAACTGTGTCAGAGCCAAATCAGGCGCCTTGAAGATGACGAAGAACAAAGCAACAGAATATCCGACAGCTCCAAGAGAGATGATGGCTGCCAGTCTTGTTTTAGATAACAGGACGAAACAAACGGCCAATATCAATACAACAGCGTTGATAATGCTATATACACCGATATGTGCAAAGCTGTCCATATCAACTACAAAAGCATCTTGAACAAATAAAATGACGAGCACCGCGACGGATATGAATGAGAAAATGTAAATCATATACGTACGGATGAGGCCTGTCATATAAAATCGGGAAATTCGATTCATCCCTTTTTCACTAAAATTCATCATGCCATCATACAAGGCATTGAGAGAGAAGTTGGCCGGCTGCAGGCCGTAAAACTTTTGCCATTTAGTTAGCGAAGCATAGAGCAAGGCACCGATTAAAATGACGCCAACAGTCAACCATAATTCAACAGAATCAAATCCGTGCCAAGCCGCTACATGGATGTCGACATCAGCAGGTTGTTGATATAGATTCGGTTGAATCGCCGCTACAGCAGGTTTAATTAGCCATTTCGCCACGAGATTCGGAATAAAGAATATTCCGACGACCAAAATTCCGAGAATGACAGGAGAAATGAGCATTCCGGCCGGTGCTTCGTGTGGTTCCTGAGGCAGCTGGCCTTCTTTTCGTTTGCCTGCAAATGTCCGGAACACAAAGTAAAAACTATAGACAAACGTGAAAACACTGGCAATCCACGCGATGACAGGGAACAAGATGCTCCATGTATCGAATTGGAACAGCTCGAACTGCCTTATTGCCAACATGGATTGCAGAAACATTTCTTTGCTGAGAAATCCATTAAATGGCGGCAGTCCAGCCATGGACATCGAACCGATAAATGCGACTGTGAAACTGACAGGCATAATGCTCATCAATCCGCCGAGTTTCCGAATATCCCGGGTACCTGTTTCATGATCCACAATGCCTGCGATCATGAAAAGGCTTCCTTTAAATGTAGCATGATTGATCAAATGGAAAATCGCTGCAAACATAGCAAATTTAAAAACCGCATCATCGGAGTGGAACGTAATCGCTCCTGCGCCGAGAAGGGACATGATCAAACCGAGTTGACTGACAGTCGAGAAAGCTAATATCGCTTTCAGATCTGTCTGCTTCACTGCAAAAAAGGAACCCCAGAAAAGAGTCAGCAAACCGATGCCGGTCACTAGCCAAACCCATACTTCTGAAAAAGCGAAGATCGGAGTGAAGCGTGCCACTAAATAAAGACCCGCTTTGACCATTGTTGCCGAATGCAAATAGGCACTGACGGGAGTAGGCGCTTCCATAGCATCCGGCAACCAGATGTAGAATGGGAATTGCGCGGATTTCGTAAACGCTCCGAGCAATAAAAGGACAAGCGCTAAAGTGAAATAGTCATGTCCCACAAAATTCGGAGCGGCTGCAATTAATTCACGGATGGAATAGGTATCCCCCATTATACCGAGAAGGACAAAGCCCCCAAGCATCATCAAGCCGCCGAATACAGTGATCATCATAGATTTCAATGCACCAAATCTAGATCGATCCCTTGTATACCAGTAGCCAATTAAAAGAAAGGAAGAAATCGATGTCAATTCCCAAAACAGATAGAGGGAGATGACATTGTCAGATTGAACCACACCAAGCATTGCACTCATAAAAAGGAGAAGATAGACATAAAAGTTACCTAGCTTCTCCTTGTTCTTATCTAAATAGAAGATGGAATAGAGTACAACAAGTGATCCGATTCCTGTAATCAGCAACGAGAAAAGCAGGCTGAGCCCATCAATGTAGGAGACAAATGAGATGCCCATGGATGGAATCCACCGCAGTTCTGATACGGCATGTCCGCCTTCCATTGTGGATGAGATGTATGTTGCATAATAGAGAAACAGTATGAGAGGGACTGCCAGTACAAACCAACCTGTATGTATACGCTTCATTCTTTTAAATAATAGGGGAATGAATAGGGCAGCCACAATCGGTAAGAAAATCAACAATACGAATTCCAAGAAAATCCTCCTTCCAACAATTAAATCAAAATTCCTTACATTGCTTAAAAGTATAACGTAAATCGGGCAGATTTGCATAGGCGATGCCGACACTTTATTGCTTAATTCGTCTTTCTTCCTATATTATAGAAAAAGAGAAAATTGTTTGGGGTGTCAAATGAGGAATCCATATTTATTCGGTTATTTGCCTTTTGTTACGATTTCGTTATTCAGTTTAACGTTTGGCGTTTATACGGTAAGTGCATCTGTTGGATTTTTTCGGGAAATCGGGCTGTATGCCGGAATGCGGGAATTTTTGACGGATGCGCAGCTTCGGCTGTTCTTGCTCATTATTTATGCACTTATTTTTTTCATGGTGTTTTCTGCTTTGAAGCTGATAGCAGAAACGATACATGAAACGGCGATGCTGTTCTTTTCAAAAGATGCGAAGGGGGAGTCATACAGCGAGGCGAGAGGCGGCAATGTCATCTACTTCTTTGGTGCTCTTGCTTCAGTCGTCGGCATTCAATCCATCACTATTCTGCTGGCTGTCTTTGTCTTGACTACGCTCATCTATTTTGTTTACATCGTATACAAATTGACAAAATTCATGACACTGGGCAGCACAGTTGGGTTAATTGCTTTTGAAATACTGATCTGGAGCTTGTTTTTGTCCTGTATTCTTTATATTTTAATAAAACTATATAATGGCGTCATGGCCAGTCTGCCAAAAGTATAAAGAGGTAAGGGTGCACATTTTATCTCTATGGTTTATTGACAATTTAGCCCCTGCCTAAGCTTAGTTTAAACATGTTCGCGCATTAAGAGGGGGCTGCGTTTGCGTTGATTTATTCAATCTAATGCAAGTCCGCCAGCCATCTGGTGGAACTTTTGCAAAGAGCATTGCAAGGAAGTCTTCGCTGTTTAGCTGTTAATCCCGCATTACGCGGGTTTACAATACCTTGTGGAGGAATTTGCCGCAAGAATGAGAGGAGCAGCCCGATTAAGGGCTACTCCTCTAATAATGCATTAAATGCGCGTAAATGTATTTTCTGGTCACTAGCATATTTAATTGGCTGTGGGTTATCACGTCCGATCCAGACGGCTGTCGTATAGCGTTCGTTGAACCCCGCCACCCATATATCTTTGTAGTGATTGGTCGTTCCTGTTTTAGCCCCAGTGTAGGATGTCGCCGATCGGATGCCCTGTCCCGTGCCATTGTTAACAACATCACGCATCATGGACCGCATAGTGGCGGTAGTGGAAGTGCTCCAGATGGTTTCCCGCTTGTCGTTCCATTGGTATAGAGGTTCTCCATCATAGGTCGAGACGGTACGGATAGCGCGTGCCGGTTGGAACGTGCCATCTAGGAAGCTGGAGTAAGCCGATGCCATTTCAAGAGGTGTCACACCTTTAGAAAAACCTCCCAACGCTGCGGAATAGCTCTTGTCTTCTTCTGTTACTTTCATAAAGTGAAATCGCTCCAGGAACTCGAATGCACGTTCAAGGCCGACCGTTCGGAGCAGGCGGACCGCGGCAGTGTTATGGCTGTACCGAAATGCTTCGCCTAACGTCGTAAAACCATATCGATAGCCACCAATATTTGTCGGACAATAGGATCCAATGCAAATATTGCTGCTATCAATCGGAGTCCGTTCTGTGTAAGGCCCGCTTTCCAAAAAAGGCCCATAGACCAACAACGGTTTAATGGCGGAACCAGGTTGGCGGTAGGCTTGATATGCCCGGTTAAAATCAGCTTTCCGATACCCTTTGCCGGCATACAGGCTGATGATCTCCCGCGTGTCATTGTCAATGACCACCGCTCCGGCCTGTAAACCGTTGGCAGGGAGCAGTGCGTCAAGAGCAGCTTCATCATGTAGCTGTTTGTTTCCTACAAGAGCTGTTTCGATAATAATCCCACTTTGGGCTATTTCGCTTGTCCGATTATGCAAACTGCTTTCCCATGTTTCCTTTTCCTCTGCTGAAGTCGCATCTTGAATCTTCTTGTCGTATCCTTCCGCTTGGGAAACCAATTCTTCCAACTCCGCCAGCACATAAGAACTATACGCATCATATCCTTGCGCCTTCTTTTTTATAGTTAGCTTGATGGGGTATTGTTTGTAGGCTTCATACTCTTCGGCTGTAATCGTGCCATCTTGCACGAGAAGACTGAGCAACAGCTCTTGCCTCTTTTTCGTCTTGTCAAAATGACGTAATGGATCGTAGAGAGACGGATTATTTGGAATGGCGGAAATAAAAGCCATCTCCGCTTCATTCAGTTGATCAAGAGGTCTGCTAAAGTAGTAAGTGGCAGCTGCGCCGATGCCATATACCTGATGCCCAAAGTACATTTCATTCAAATACATCTCTAAAATATCGTCTTTCGATGACTGTTTTTCAATTTCAGCAGCATAAAGAAGTTCACGGAATTTCCGCTCATATGTTTTCTCAGTCGTTAAAAAGCGCATCCGGACGACCTGCTGTGTAATCGTCGAACCGCCTTGTCTTCTGTCTTCCGAAGCGGCATTTACAGCGAACGCTCTTGCGATCGCCGATACATCATAGCCGCAGTGTTCATAAAATCCTCTGTCTTCACTCGAAATAAACAAGTGTTGGATGAAAAGAGGAATGGAAGAAAGTTCAAGTGGATTGCGCCATTCCACGTACTGTTCCGAAACAGTCGTTCCGTTGCGGTCCTTAATAATAATCGGCAAATTCGTTTGCTGTTCCTCTAATTTCAGGGAACCTTGTAATTCATCGTGCGCAGCATGCGCTTTTGATAGCTCTGACATGATTGAATGTTGGACGCCCCATAACAGAGGGATGCACAGAAAGATGAATCCCACTCCAATAAACTGCTTCAATCGCGAGCCTCCATTCCAATTTATACATATAAAAAATAATAGCACACTTCAATGGTCGAAGTGTGCTCATTTTACGGAAATGTTTATTAAGCTTTTGCCCGATTTTTTTCTTCCTGTGCAAGAAAATCTTCAAAATCCTGAACTGGTTTGCGTTTAGCATAATATAAAAATGCAAATCCGAGCAGAAACAAGACGCCTGTCAGAACAAATACGGAAGAGATCCCGATGAACCCGCTGACTACGCCTCCGAACATCGGTCCGATAATATTCCCGAGGAAACGAAAACTTGTGTTGTAGCCCATCACTTCACCTTGAATGTTAAGCGGTGCTTCCCGACGAACCAATGCCGTTGTGATTGGAATCATGCCCCCCATGGAAATCCCGAATAACAATCGACAAATGATGAGTTGCCAGATGTTCGTGACGAACGCTTGCGGAATAATAAATACAAATGATAACAACAGCAATGCACCAAGCACTTTTTCATATCCAATGTCATCCCCGAGCTTGCCCCACCGACGGGCGAACAGGAGATTGCCGACCCCGGCTGCACTGAATGTGATGCCCGCTAGAAATGCGACATTTTGAGTATGGCTCAAATCAGCTACGTATAAGGATAGAAGCGGCTGGATGCTGAAGTTACCAATTTGAATCAAGGCTGTGACGACCATAATATTCAGCATGAGGCGATGATGGAGTAAACCGCTTAAAATTGTTTTTCTGGAATAGTGGGCGCTTTTCGTATCCTTCACTCTTTTTTCTTCCTTGATACCGACCAATACAATGATCGCTGCAATGACAACGGAAATGGAGGTAATGATAAAGGTATACTTAAAGCCAAACGCATCTGCCAGCAACCCCCCGAGAACAGGGCCGAATAACGTACCAGTGACGCTTCCCATTTGTAATGTGCCCAGTCTCTTTCCCGCTTCTTCCCGAGCTGTCTGAGAGGACACAAATGCCAGAGAGGTCGGAATGAATCCGGTCACAACACCATTCAGAAGGCGGAGAAAGAAAAATGTTTCGACAGAATGGACAAAGCCCATGAGGAAAACTGAAGTTGCGATCCCGAAGCCGTTGATCAGCAAAATTGGCTTATAACCGTATTTGTCTGCTACACGGCCCCAAATTGGCGACATGATCAGTGCGGTGATGAACGTAGCCCCGAATATAAGCCCGGCCCACTTCTGTACGTACGCTTCGGAATGGTCTCCAAAGGTTTCAATGTACAAAGAGAGGAAGGGCATGATCATTGTCATCGTGCCGGCGACTAAGAAATTGGCAAACCATATGATGATAAAATTCCGTTTCTGTGCTGTCATTTGGAAACCCGCTTTCTTCGCATAGAAAATGCGCTATTGCCTGGAATGTCCCAATCAAAAAAAGGATTCCCTTTGCATATTGGAACTAAACTTGGCCTATTGACATGCAATAGTATAAAACAATTCGGTTGCCGAAGGAAATAACATGCTTAATAAATCGAAAAAGAACAATGAATATGGTAAACTTGGTCAGGGTGAGAAAAAGTGAAGAAAATGACCATCTTTTTTATGGTGATCATCATGGCAATTCTATTGGCGGCTTGTGGGCAAGGTGAGCTTAAGCCGATCGAGCCACAAGAGGAAGAAAATTCTTCTGCCAAACAAACAGATACAAATTCTGAGGAGGCTACCAGCATGTATCCACAATTAACAAACGAAGTCGCTGCAAATGAAGCACTTGTAGTTATGAACACAACATTAGGACCGATCAAAATCAAGCTTTTCCCTGAAAAAGCGCCAAAAACGGTTGAAAACTTTTTAACTCACGCGGAAAATGGCTATTATGATGGCATTATTTTTCATCGTGTCATCAATGATTTCATGATTCAAGGTGGAGATCCTACCGGAACTGGTATGGGAGGCGAGAGCATCTATGGCAATTCATTTGAGGATGAATTCACAATGGATCTTTTCAATCTTAGAGGAGCTCTTTCCATGGCGAATGCAGGCCCGAATACGAACGGAAGCCAGTTCTTCATCGTTCAGTCAAACCGTGCACCCGGCACTGCTGACCAATTGAAAAAAGGCGGCTGGCCGGATGAAATCGCCGAGGCTTACGCAGAACAGGGCGGCACTCCTCACTTGGATCAAAAGCATACTGTATTTGGCCAAGTAATTGAAGGTATGGATGTTGTGGATAAAATTGCACAAGTGAAAACGGGTGCGCAAGATAAGCCTGTTGAGGATGTTTCCATTCAATCAATCGAAATTCTACAGAAATAATGTAAACTCATCAAAAAAGGAAGTGTCGTAATTGAACGCGATATTGATGCCGTTCCTTTACTTTCCGGAAGATAAGACCGAATATATTCCGGCTGCGATCTCATTCGTATTTTTCATGATACTTCTTGTGCTCACGTTCATGTGGATTCGCCGTAATTCAAAAAAACAGGAAGCGGAGACAAGGGAATTGGAAGAACGGATATTACAGGAGCGCCGGGAAGCCAGAGAAAAACAGCAACAGCATCCTCATCTTTGAGGATGCTGTTTTCATTTCGGATTGATTCCTTCTCACGATAATGCGTGGATGAACCGCTTCACACCGTCCTCCACTACAGAACGGGGTGTAGCTACGTTCATGCGGAGGAAGCCTCTTCCTGCTTCACCGTATTTCGTGCCTGGTTCAAGTGCAAGTTTCCCTTTTGTAAGAAGTTTCTCCATCATTTCCTTCTCATCTAATCCGGTTCCTCGGTAGTCGATCCAAAGGAGATATGTTGCCTCCGGTTTGACAATCTGAATACCGGGCACGTTCGCTTCCAGTTCTTCTTTGACATAATCCATATTGCTCGAAATGACTTCCAACAATTCATCCAGCCATGGACCGCCTTCCTTATAAGCTGCGGTTAATGCAGAAGCAGCAAATGAGTTGAGTTCCATTTGGCCGTGCGTCAGGGCATTTTTCACGAGTGCATCCTGGAGATCTTTGTCTTCGGCGATCATGACCGCTGCTTGCACGCCGGCCAGGTTAAATGTTTTTGTCGGAGCGACACAAGTAATGATGCGACCGCCTTCCGTTTCCGCCAGTTTTGCCAATGGAATGTGTTGACTGCCGGCAAATACGAGATCAGCATGAATTTCATCCGATAAGATGAGTACATCATATTTATTGCATAGACGTAGAATTTCTTTCAATTCTTCCTCTTTCCAAACAATGCCGCCCGGATTATGTGGATTGCAAAGGATGAATAACTTCACATTTTGTTTTAAAGAGTTTTCAAATTCCGAAAAATCGATCGAGTAATGTCCGTCTTCTTCTTTCAACAAACACTCCACAATGTTCCGATTCTGATGGCCTGGCACATTGAAGAACGGCGGGTATACAGGAGGTGTAATTAGGATGTTGTCGCCTTCTTGCGTAAATGTCTCGACAACTGTGGCGATGGCTGGGACAACCCCGTGATGGAACAGCATCCACTCATTTTTCGTTTCCCATCCATGACGAGCGGCCAGCCAATTCCGTACAGCGTCCTTACAGCCGTTGCATATGTATGAGTATCCGAAAACGCCATGATCCAGCCGTTCCTGCATGGCAGCGATCACCGGTTCTGGTGCAGCGAAGTCCATGTCGGCGATCCACATAGGCAAGACGTCATCTGCATTTTTCACGCCATAAACTGCCTCCATATTTCCCCATTTTACGGAGCGGGTATTTCGACGATCGATTACATGATCAAATACACTCATTGAAAATCCCTCTTTCCTTTTTTCTTTGACTATACTATGCTATCATAAATAGGAGAAAAGAAAAATAAGGTGACCTGTCGTGCAAACAATTGAGATGAATAAAAAAGCAGTGGCGCTTCTTGAAGAATGGGACCCATTCGATGCCGGTACACATGCATATGACTTGGAGATTGCAAATGTAGTCGAAGAACTTCAAGTGCTTGATCATCCGACAGACTTGGCCAAACGGATCCGGGAAATTTATGAACACTCTTATGAATTATGGATTCCGATCGAACATTGTATGCAAATTTCATACAAGTTGTTGGCCATTAAATATGAAGCGAAATGTATAGTCTAGTCTAATATAGAAACTAATTACTTTGCATCTGCAACCAGCAGGTGCTTTTTTTATTGTATTGCATGGTGAAACAATTGAGCACTTGCCGTCGTATCACCTGTAATAGAGAGAACGGGGGAAGCATAATGGATGAATCTGAATTGATAGCCAAAGCCCAAGCGGGGGATCAGGCTGCCTACGGCGAATTAATGACGAAATACTATAGAACTGTTGAGAAGTTTGCGTTTCAATGCGGTGTGCGGCTGGATGATATCAGCGATGTCACCCAGGAAGTGTTCATTAAATTATATCGATTCCTCCCCCAATTTAATCAACAGCGCTTTACAACTTGGCTCTATAAGATCACCTTGAATGCCGCGCGGGACTATTATCGGAAAGAAGGAAGAGAAACAGAGAAGCGGGAGCGGTTCGTGACAAATCAGTCCAATTCAAGCGAACCTTCAGCAGAGGACCAGGTCTTTCTGTTTGAAGAGGATCGGGAATTGCATGAAGCCATGATCCGGTTGGATGAAAAATATCGCATTCCGCTTATCCTCTTTTATTTCCAAGATATTAGTTACCAACAAATTGCCGATATCTTGAATATGACGATGCCGGCTATCAAGACGAGAATCTTCAGGGCGAAAGAACTGCTTAAAAGAGAGATCAGCTTGCAATCAGGAGGTGCTTTCAATGGACAATGAGCGTTTTGAAAAACGGATGAAATTGCTGAAAAAGTCGTATGATCACGTTCCTTCGACGTTTGATCCAAACACGGTACTTCAAAAGCTTGAGGCTGAAACAAAAAGTCCTGAAAATCCGAATGGAAGGCGTAAGAAGATTAATCAGCAAGTCGTAGTTTGGATCGTGGGCATCGCAAGCATTCTGATCATCAGTTTAATAAGCGGATTATATGTTGCGGACCAAAAAAATATAGAGGAAGAACCAGTCACACCGGAAGAACTCGATCAATTTATCGAGAAATTGAAAAAGGATTATGAAGCGGAGAGAGAGAAGAGAAGAGCTTTGTTGAAATTGGAGAAGCGGGATTTTGAAAATTTCGAACTATATAGTCCTTTATCTATCATAAATCTTGATTCATACTTGTCGACAGTAGGGCAAGATGGCAATCCGGAAGGTCGGCTAATGGAAGTTTATAATCGAGCAGTGGAGAATATAAAAACACCGTCTGAAATGGTGGTGGACCTGAAATCAGCTCCATTAACAGAAGATGAACAAGGCAGCCTTGAGTTTATTTACACCTACAAAGAAAAAGTGGACCGCCTCACTGCAATCTATGATGAAATTCTGCAGGAAAATAACGACGTTTTGCAAGCGTATGAAGTCGACCCGTCACTCGACAAAGCATATATGATCGGAATGAGTAAGGGGGGATTCCCAGAACGGCTGCAGAACATATTGGATACGATGAAGGAACAGTCGATCCATTTGCAATCTGACGTGAATTCGTATGGCGAACAGTTCTTTGCTAAATACTATTCTTCTAAAACGCATGAACAGATTATCCCCTTGCTGCACCCTGACACAATGGGGTATCTGGATATGATGACGGAGGCGCCGTATATAGTTGCAGGTGAGTTGGTGTATCCGTTGGAGGAGTCTGTTGATATGTTGAGAGGCATGCAGCATACCTTGACAAATGTTGAAGACAACTCAGCTCTTAATCAACTCCTGGAAACTTATTTCGTCTCCATGTTTAACACGATTTTGCGAGGCACAGAGAAATCACCGGTCTTTGACGAACAAGGAAAGGTGAAGCGGGAATACAAGGAAGCATGGAAAAATATGGCGTCCGGGTATGGTGCGACACCTTTGCGCTATGTGATGAAGCCAATCGTGGAAGAGATGGAAGCATCGGGTTGGACTGCATCTGAAACATGGAACCGGATTGGATACGACGCACTCAAAGATGCCCTTGTCGTGCAAAGAGCAGGGCAATTGGATATGTATATGTACGGGGAACAGCCTGTGTTTCAAGATGAGGCCATCCAATTACCGGATCCTGAATTTGATCAAAACATTGGAGTGCTTTATGATTCATTCAAAAAACAATATGATTTGGCGGTTTTAAAAGGACGCTCTCCAATCGACATTGTCGCGTTATACAATTTGGCGAATGAAAAGAACGATCCTGAAATGATGTACCACTTGCATCATGAGAACGTTTGGAAATACTCCGAAAGTGGATATGAGACCTCTTTGGATCAGTATAAGGCTTCGTGGCAAAAGGCGCTGTCCTTATTACCGCTCAACGACGAAATGAGCTTTTCCGGCGACTCTGTTTTTCGTAATGATCCCCTTCTATACGGCACTGTCAATTTGTCTCATCAAGGCGAAGTCCGGTATGCGCTCAGTGTTATCCATGAAAATGGGGTTTGGTATATTGGTGATGTGTCGTTGCCGCCGTTGACATCGTCTGAATAAGAGCCTCTGACTGAATTTAAGTAGGAGACAAAGAAGGATGTCATCCGACTGTAGATTGATGGAAGTATAGAAAAAAATGGAATTCTTAATAACCTGGACGGAAGATGGTTGGCTTGGAAAATACGAGTCGTAATCAGGATAAGTCAAGGGCTGCTCTCTATCAGGGTGCAGCTCTTTCGTTCGTTTGTCTGGACCTGGATAACTTGTTAAGATAAGAGGACAGAGATTGGAGAAGGTGGGAGAGGATTCCATGGAAGATCAAAAAGAAAGCCTTGTGCAACTGGCAAATCAAATTGAACAAATGGCCATCCAATTCGGGATTCCAACCGAGGACGCGGGCATGTGGACAGAAACATTTTTTCAAAAATATCATGCGGAAAATGGAATAGATCAAGATTTGAACAAAGTACATGTTTATCGCCGCGCGTATGAACAACTTTCCAAGATGGAACCTATTCTAAGCAGAGAACTTTTTCTATTTGAGGAGGATAATCTTCTCTTAGAAAGATTGACAGACCTGCCTGGCGAGATGAAAAGCGTGATTCTACTTAGCCGCTTCCACAAGCTATCCATAGAAGAGTTAGGATGTGTGATAGACTTATCAGAGCACGCCATAGAAGACCTGGAGAGGGAAGGAATCGCACAGTTCCAAGACCCGCTTATCGAAAAGAAGCTGTCTTTGCTGCAAACATCATTTGCCAGATTGCGTCCTGCCTATCGTTATGACCATCTCACAACACGCCAACCCGACGCTATAGCTAGCATGCCTGAAAAGCAGGTAAAATATAAAAAACCGATCTATCTTTGGGCGATCGGTATCTTGTCACTCGCCGCCATTTCATATTTTTGGTATACAACCACCGATGAATACAAAGCTGACTCTTCCACTAAGTTTATCGCCAAGCTGGAAAAGTCTTTTGAAAAGGAATATCAGGACAGGCTTGAGCAGATCGGGCTGACACCATTGGTCGAAAGGGAATCGAGTATAGCTGAATTTATTTTCGGCAAGGATGTTCCATCAGATTTTGATATGTTCATCTTCAATCAGAATCGTATACTGGAAAAGGAAGGAATGGTAAATAAGAAGGACGTGCGTAAAGAGTACGATGCTTATATAGAGCAAATTAAACTGCCGTCCGAGTTGGCAGAAGAACTGATTTCTCATCCGACGACTAAAAATTGGGAAGAAAGTGAGCAGTTCATGGAACGGTACATGGAAAAACTATCACCGATGATAGTAGCATATAAGTATGAGTTAACTTCCAATAACTATCCTGAGTTGTCTAACTTGGAAGGGGTTCAGGACATCCAAGCATTACTTAAGAAGCAGGGTTCATTATCTGTTGAGCTGAAGAACGTGCTGAAAGGAATGGAGTCGCAAAATATCACCTTGGCTTCTCACCCGGGATATTTGGAGCCAACTCCTGTATTTGGGTCGAACAAATATAGTGAGCAGCTCATCCATTCTCTTCACCCTGATTTTGGGATTTATATAAAAGTATATCAAAATGACTTTTACAAGGCGGTCTATTCTCCGTCTATGTCATTAGATGAGGCAGTGGATTATCTTGCAGAAATGGAAACCGTTTTGGTGAAATCAGACCGCAGCAAAAATGGACCGCAATACCTTTCTGGAATGTATACTTGGCTGCTGGCAAGCCTATTAGGGATAGAGGAGCGGACTGTGGTAAATTCCGACCGCCGAGTGAAAAAGGAATATCGGGACGCTTGGCGGCGGATCGCTTCGCTCGGTTCTGACTCCCCAGCTGCATCCATCGTGACCAAAATCGTTTCAGAAATGGAGGAGGATGACTGGTACTACTCACCCTCTTATGAAGAACTTAAAGGGGACGGCTTCTACCCTATGATTTACCAAGCAATGAGCCGATTATCCAAACAACCGGAATAGTGTTTGAAACTTGTCAATTTTTTGCTCTTAATTTTAATACATGGTATAATTGCGGATGGCCGTATAGGCAGATTCGATACCTAAAAGATTGGGAGCTGTTTCAACATGGCAAGAAACTATGAAGTGGGGGAAGAACTTTCTGGTAAAGTGACGGGAATCCAACCGTATGGAGCGTTTGTCGCACTGGACGAGGAGACGCAAGGGCTTGTTCATATTTCTGAAATCACCTATGGGTTCGTTCGCGATATAAACGATTACCTCGCCATTGGACAAGATGTAAACGTGAAAGTGTTGGAAGTGGACGAAGAAGCAGGAAAAATCAGCCTGTCCATTCGGGCATTGCAGGAAACAACAGATGCCACACGGAAGACTAAAATGGCGAAAGGACGCAAGTCGTTGCAGGATCGTGTAAAAGAACATGATGCAGACGGTTTTAACTCTCTTAAGGACAAATTGAAAGATTGGATTGAACGATCAGGCTATCAATGAAAGATGAAGGGAACGGCACCAATTGCCATTCCCTTCATTTTTTTATTTTACGCAATCGGTACTGAAGGTTTTGGCGGCTCATACCAAGTGCATTGGCAGTTTTCGTGATGTTGTCATCATGAAGTTTCATCGCTTTCACTAAATAATATTCTTCCGCCTCGCGTAAAAATTGATCAAGAGGCATTAAATCTTTATTTGGTTGTACAATAAAGTCGACAGCTTGAACAGGCTTGTTCATCATGTCGTCCGTTTTGATTCGAAAATGGAGTGGCAGCATTTCATACGTGATAACCGTTTCCATGGTGGCTAAGGAAGAGATCTCATCCAGCAAAAACTCCAGTTCCCTTAGATTGCCCGGCCAATCATAAAGCAGGAACAGTTGCTCCACTTCCTCTGATATTCCTTCAAGGGAATAGCCAAAACGTTCTTTGCGCTTCGTCAGGTACGCATTGATGAACGGCACAATATCTTCTTTCCGTTTCCGGACAGGCGGGATGCGGATCGTGAAGGAAGCAAAGAAATAATAGAGATCCTTCATCAAGGTCCCGCGTGAAATCAATTCGACCGGATCTTCGCCAATGCTCGCGATGAACTGACGGCCGTCTTTCTCTGCATTGCTTAGGATCGAGAGGAGCTTTTGTTGGAGACCCATGGATAACAGGTCAATCCGTTCGCAAAACAAGGTAAACTGATCGGCTTCATCAAATTCCTGTGCCAGTTTTTCAATCAATTCCGAATCCGTACTATGGCAAAAAAGTGTGTAAAATGGAGAATCTGTTGGTGAGGACTCATTATGAATGCTCTCCGCCAATAAATCCTTACCCGTCCCCGTTTCGCCGATGAGGAGGATCGGAAGCTTTGCCCTGCTCGCTTTGCGGGCAGTCGTAATAACTGACTTCATGGAATCCGAGTTGGCTACTATTTGATTGAACGTCACTGGCGTACTATTTTTCCGGAGAGGGTGAAGAATGAATTTCTCTAATGCAGTGACATCTGTCGCGATTTCTATCGCTCCGATTAAAGCTCCTTCAGAGAAAATTGGAAACGTATCGTTAACCGAGGTGATTTCGTGCCCATTTCGATTCCAATATGTCTGTTTTACATTCAATTGTTCTTTTCCGCTTTGGAGCACCTTCAGCAGCGTACTCTCTTCTTGTTCGAAACTGAAGAGCTCTAATATGGAACGATCTCCCACATCATCTAAATCGAGCCCTTCGATTTCTTTCATTTTGTCATTGTAAATGATCGTCCTGCCAGTTTGGTCGATCGCATGGATGCCAACACCTGCATGATTGACCGCAAATTGATAAAAAGGAAAGTAAGGATTGTCGTATTGAACCAACTTTAACACCATCCAGTGAAAATTTTATAACAAATTTAAGAGAAAAGACTTGAAATATGCAATAATCTCTTGCATTATTATAGTTGTAATCAAAGAATAAATGCAAATAATTTTTGCGTTTGGATAATTGAAGGAGGAGTATCATGATTCCGTACAAACACGAACCATTTACAGACTTTTCCCAAGAGGAAAATAAAAAAGCATTCCAAGAGGCATTAAAATTGGTGGAAGGCTACCTTGGCCAAGATTATCCTTTGATCATCGGTGGAGAGCGGATTATGACGGAAGACAAACTTGTCTCCACAAATCCTGCTAATAAAGAGGAAGTAGTCGGCCGCGTATCTAAAGCGAGCAGAGACCTTGCGGAAAAAGCAATGAAAACAGCAGATGAGACTTTTAATACATGGAGAAAAGTGAAGCCTGAATTCCGTGCTGATGTTTTATTCAAAGCGGCAGCCATTATTCGCCGCCGTAAGCACGAATTCTCCGCCTTGCTTACAAAAGAAGCAGGTAAACCATGGAATGAAGCGGATGCAGATACTGCGGAAGCTATTGACTTCCTAGAGTTTTATGGCCGTCAAATGCTTAAGTTGAAAGACGGTATTCCAGTCGAAAGCCGTCCAGGAGAATATAACCGTTTTGATTATATCCCTCTCGGTGTGGGTGTAGTTATCTCACCATGGAACTTTGCACTTGCAATCATGGCAGGTACAACAGTAGCAGCCCTAGTTACTGGTAATACAGTATTGTTGAAACCGGCTTCCACAACTCCGGTTGTTGCCTACAAATTTATCGAAGTACTTGAAGAAGCAGGCATGCCTGCAGGCGTAGTCAACTACATCCCTGGTTCTGGTGCCGAAGTGGGCGACTACCTTGTAGATCATCCAAGAACTCGTTTCATTTCCTTCACTGGCTCACGTGAAGTTGGTACACGTATTTACGAACGTGCAGGTAAAGTGAACGAAGGCCAAATCTGGTTGAAACGCGTTATTGCTGAAATGGGCGGTAAAGATACTATCGTCGTTGACAGCGAAGCGGATCTTGAATTGGCTGCACAGTCCATCGTGAAATCGGCGTTTGGTTTCAGCGGACAGAAATGTTCTGCATGTTCACGCGCTGTCATTCACGAAGATGTATACGACCAAGTCGTTGCACGTGTTGAAGAACTGACAAAAGAATTGACATATGGCGACCCAACTGATCAATCCAACTTTGCTGGTCCGGTTATCGACCAAAATTCATTTGATAAAATCATGAGCTACATCGAAATCGGTAAACAAGAAGGTCGTCTTGTTGCAGGTGGAGAAGGAGACAGCTCGAAAGGTTACTTCATTGCTCCGACTGTCATCGCTGATGTTGCTCCAGATGCTCGTGTCATGCAAGAAGAAATCTTTGGACCAGTCGTTGCGATTGCAAAAGCGAAAAACTTTGACGAAGCGATCGAAATTGCAAACAACACAGATTACGGTTTAACTGGTGCGGTCATTACAAACAACCGTCATCATTTAGAACAGGCTCGTGAAGATTTCCATGTAGGTAACTTGTACTTCAACCGTGGCTGCACAGGCGCGATTGTAGGCTACCAGCCGTTTGGCGGCTTCAACATGTCCGGTACGGATTCCAAAGCGGGCGGTCCGGATTACTTGCAACTTCACATGCAAGGTAAAACAACTTCTGAAATGCTGTAAGATCACGGGCTTGACAATCATGGAGCGGGCGGGCTTTCCGCTTATCCCGCTCCATACATAATTTAAGGGAGGGTTTTATATGACAGTATCAGAAAAAGTCATTTCACAAACTGAGAAATACGGTGCTAATAACTATCATCCGCTTCCAATCGTAATTTCTGAAGCAGAAGGTGTTTGGGTTAAGGATCCAGAAGGTAATAAGTATATGGATATGCTTTCTGCATATTCAGCAGTCAACCAAGGCCACAGACATCCGAAGATCATTCAAGCGCTAAAAGATCAAGCGGATCGTGTAACTCTAACTTCCCGTGCTTTCCATAGCGATCAACTTGGTCCATGGTATGAAATGGTCAGCAAGATTACAGGCAAGGATATGGTTCTTCCAATGAACACAGGTGCGGAAGCTGTTGAAACTGCTATCAAGGCTGCTCGCCGCTGGTCTTATGACGTGAAGGGCATTGAAGAGGATAAAGCCGAAATCATCGGTTGTGAAGGCAACTTCCATGGTCGTACGATGACAGCTGTTTCCTTATCGTCCGATCCGGAATACAAGCGTGGATTTGGTCCGATGCTGCCAGGCATCAAGCTTGTCCCATATGGCGATATTGAAGCGTTGGAACAAGCAATTACGCCTAATACGGCTGCATTCATCATTGAGCCGATCCAAGGGGAAGCAGGAATTATCATTCCACCTGCGGGCTATATGAAAGCGGCATATGAATTATGTAAAAAGAACAATGTTCTATTCATTGCAGATGAAATCCAAGCAGGTCTTTGCCGTACAGGTAAAATGTTCGCTACTGAATGGGAAGGCTTTGAGCCAGATATGTATATTTTGGGTAAAGCACTAGGTGGCGGCGTATTCCCGATTTCTTGCGTAGTTGCAAACAAAGATATTCTTGGTGTGTTCAATCCAGGTTCCCACGGTTCTACATTCGGTGGAAACCCGATGGCTTGTGCGGTTTCCATCGCTTCCCTTGAAGTGCTGCAGGACGAAAAGCTTGCGGATAAGTCATTGGAACTCGGAAACTATTTCATCGAGCAGTTGAAAAAGATCCAGCACCCTTCTATTAAAGACGTGCGTGGCCGCGGACTTTTCATTGGTGTTGAATTGACAGAAGAAGCTCGTCCTTACTGCGAAAAGCTGAAAGAACTTGGCTTGCTTTGCAAAGAGACGCATGACACGGTTATCCGTTTCGCACCACCATTGATTATCTCGAAAGAGGAATTGGATTGGGCGATTGAACGGATTAATAAAGTTTTTGAAAGTTAATTATTATTTTCTACAAAAGGCATTTCGACTATGGTACAATATGGGCGTTGTAATACAATTATGAATCAAAGAGGCGAACTTTTACATGACTGAAAACCTGAATCTGTTCACGTCTACTCAAGTTGTCATTAAAGAAGCACTTGACAAACTAGGCTACGATGAAGGAATGTACGAACTACTAAAAGAACCAATCCGTATGACTGAGGTCCGGATTCCAGTTAAAATGGATGACGGAAAAGTGAAAGTGTTCACAGGATACCGCGGCCAGCACAATGATGCCGTCGGACCGACAAAAGGGGGAGTTCGTTTCCACCCTGAAGTCACAGCGGACGAAGTGCGTGCGTTGTCCATGTGGATGACATTGAAAGCGGGTATTGTCGATCTTCCGTATGGCGGAGGGAAAGGCGGTATCATCTGTGATCCACGCGAAATGTCGATGGGCGAGCTAGAGCGCTTAAGCCGCGGATATGTACGTGCGCTTAGCCAAGTGATGGGTCCTACGAAGGATATTCCGGCTCCGGACGTTTTCACTAATGCGCAAATTATGGCATGGATGATGGATGAATATAGCCGAATCGATGAATTCAACTCACCTGGATTTATTACAGGAAAACCAATCGTTCTTGGTGGTTCGCAAGGCCGTGACCGCGCGACTGCGGAAGGTGTAACCATTATTATTAATGAAGCGGCAAAACGCCGTGGAATTGATATGAAAGGTGCGCGTGTCGTCATCCAAGGGTTTGGGAATGCGGGAAGCTTCCTATCTAAATTCCTTCACGATGCAGGTGCGAAAGTAATTGGTATTTCAGATGCTTATGGCGCGTTGCATGATCCAAACGGATTGGATATCGACTATTTACTTGATCGCCGTGACAGTTTCGGTACGGTAACAACTTTATTCGATAATACAATCAGCAACCAAGATCTGTTGGAATTAGACTGTGATATTTTAGTTCCAGCAGCAATTGAAAACCAGATTACTGAAAAGAACGCTCATAATATTAAAGCGACAATTGTTGTTGAAGCAGCGAATGGCCCGACAACTTCTGAAGCGACAAGAATACTTACAGAACGCGGCATCCTTCTTGTGCCGGATGTATTGGCTAGTGCGGGCGGCGTTACTGTATCGTACTTTGAATGGGTCCAAAATAACATGGGTTATTATTGGACAGAAGAAGAAGTGCGCGAAAGAATGACAGAAAAAATGGTAACTGCGTTTGAAAACGTTTATAACGTTTCCACAACTCGTAATATCGACATGCGCTTAGCTGCGTATATGATCGGTATTCGAAAAACTGCTGAAGCGTCCCGCTTCCGTGGTTGGGCGTAATATGCGACAATCAAGGCATCCTCTATAGCAGAGGGTGTCTTTTTTGTCCCAAGATAATAAGTAGACTAATGATGATGGGAGTAGATAGCAATGAATGGCTTCGTTTTTCAAAATCCAGTGAAACTTATTTTCGGGAAAAATAAAATCGCTTCCATGGTGGATGAAATAAAACCATATGGGAACAAAGTGCTTGTCGTGTATGGCGGCGGGAGCATTAAACGCAATGGTCTTTATGGGGAAGTGATGGATGTATTGAATGCGGGTGGCATGGAAGTGCATGAACTGGCGGGTGTGGAGCCGAACCCGAGAGTAACTACCGCGGAGCGGGGTGCAAAACTATGTAAAGACCATCACATCGATTTTATCCTAGCGGTAGGGGGCGGATCGGTCATTGATTGTACGAAACTAATCGCTGCTGCTTCTCAATATGAAGGAGATCCTTGGGATATTGTAGTGAAAAAAGCTAGACCGTCCAGTGCTTTACCATTCGGAACCGTGTTAACAATAGCAGCGACCGGTTCGGAAATGAATGCCGGATCGGTGATTACAAACGAAGAGACGGAGGAAAAATACGGATGGGGAAGTCCTTTCACTTTTCCGAAGTTCTCCATTTTGGATCCGACTTATACGCTTTCTTTGCCGAAGGATCAAACGGTCTATGGCATCGTGGACATGATGTCCCATATTTTTGAGCAATATTTCCATGACGAAATAAATACACCCCTTCAAGATGAATTATGCGAGGGGGCCTTGCGGGCAATCATGGATAATGGCAAAAAGCTTGTCGACGACTTGCAAAATTATGAGTTGCGGGAAACTATTCTTCTTAGCGGTACATGGGGATTAAACGGGTTTCTCGGAATGGGCAATAACGGAGGCGACTGGGGGACGCATACGATCGAGCATGCCGTTTCCGCAGTATATGATATACCTCATGCGGGTGGACTTGCAATTTTATTCCCGCATTGGATGAAACAGTCTTTGCATTTAAATCCGAAACGGTTTGCGAGATTGGCTGTAAACGTTTTTGGTGTCAGTCCAGCTGGGAAGTCCGAAGAGGAGATTGCGTTGGAAGGCATTGCACGTCTACGTGAATATTGGTCTTCGATCGGTGCACCTGCTCAATTGAGTGACTACAAAATAGACGAATCCAAAATTGATGTGATGGCAGATAAAGCGATGGCAGGGGGGCCAGTAGGCAATTTTGCAAAATTAGATAGGGATCAAGTTGCCGCAATATTGACAGCTTCTTTATAGAAGAGATTGGCTCATGATACACACACAGAAATGGCGAAGGAGCGTTTGGCCCCTTCGCCGTTTATCATGAAAATCTCTATAAGGGATTACTTTTTAGGAAGTTTCGGACTGATCTCCTTAATTTTCTCTGGAGGATTGAAGCCTTTCCAAGTCTTTATGCCATCGTCCTCATCAAATGAAATGACCGCTTCCCGCACCCCTTTTTGCTTGAGAATTAGCTGCATCAGCCGATCACGGATATCATCTACGAACGCTACGGTTTTTGTAGGATCCACTTCAGCCACCACTTCCACATGAAGAAATTCTCCTTCTTTTAGGACTTCGACTTTTTGAATATCTTTAATATCAGGATCTTCCGCAACGAGGAATGCGATATGGTTCAACATTTCCTCATCTGTTTCCCCGATAGCTCCTCTGGCATTTTCCAGAAAGATTTTTCCTACTACATAGAACATCATCAGACCGATGATCATGGAAGCAATACCTTCCGCGGCGAGAAAACCAGTAAAGTGAGCAAGCAGCACAGCCATAAAGGCAAGGATACCTCCGATTGTAGCCACAAGATCTTCCATAAAGACCAATTTAGTAGCAGGTTTTGCACGTTTTAAATTTGAAAAGCTTGATGCAAACGCAGCTAATCCCTTTTTATCACTTCCCATATCATGCATAATTTCTCTCGAAGCTTTAAGTAAGACAGAGAACTCCAAGAGCGTCGCGAGCCCAAGGACAGAAAGATTGATCAATAGCCCCGTCGTTTCAACTGGGTTCATGATATGATGCCATCCTTCTTTGATTGCTTCATACGACATGATAGCTACGACCATAACAGCGCCAAGACACACTAAGTTGACCACACGGCCAAATCCATTCGGAAACTTTGGAGTTGGAGCTTTTTTAGATAATGCCGACCCGATAAAGACAAAAAACTGATTCGCAGCATCCCCTAAGGAGTGCATCGTTTCAGCAAACATAGCTACATTTCCGGTAAAGAAGAATGCAGCGCCTTTAATAATGGCTATAATTGCGTTGACGATGGCTGCCAGCAAAGAGGATTTATTCCCTTGTTTCAGAAGATGAAGTAGATCGTTCAATGATATTGCCTCCCATTATGGAAAGATTTCTAGTTCGACCGATTCGATGTAAGCCAGTTCAGTTAGTTCCAAGTATAATTCGGCAGTTTCTTTCTTTGTAAGTGCAGCTAAACGAAAATCCAATTCATGGGACTCCTTCTTGTCGTCACTTACAATTTTTTTGATCCGAAGATTTTCTATCATCATATTTTCGCTGTTGAGAAATCGAATCAGCTCATTGATTTTAGTTTTATCCGATAAAGTGACGATAAACGCGGCCTCTTTCGAACGGATGCGCTTCGGACCGTATTTATCCAGAGCGGGCGCCACGATTTCTATAACAAACAATACACAAAGAACGGCAACTGCGGCTTCGATATAGAATCCAGCACCTACCGCAATTCCAATACTGGCAGCACCCCAAATCATTGCGGCAGTCGTCAAGCCGGTAATATTGTCATTATCTCGCCGCAGTATGGCGCCGGCTCCTAAAAATCCAATGCCGCTTACAATTTGCGCTGCTAGTCGAAGTGGATCCATTTGTACATTGATATCTGCTCGGGGAGGAACTAAATAAGCTGCCTCCATCGAGACGATTGTTAAGAGACAGCTGAATGTCGAAATGACGGCGCTCGTTTTTAATCCAATCGGCTTTTTCTTTATTTCCCTCTCTACGCCGATAATTAAACTTAATCCCAAGGCAAGAACGAGTTTGATTAAAACCTCGGGATACATTGCACTATTTGCAATCCATTCCATAAAGGATCCCCCCAAAAGTTGAACTGTAACAAACAAAATCCGCATGATATAATTTTCTTTATTACCTATAGCCTGAACCGATGGCTTTCTAACATGAGTATGTAATGAAAGGGACGTGAACAACTTGGATCAACCTAAAATACACCCTTACATCCCGATTATCATCGGAGTCATCTCCGTAGCGCTTTCAGCAATCTTTGTAAAACTGGCTTCAGCAGATTCAGGAGTAATTGCGTTCTATCGAATGCTATTTTCAGTCCTTCTGATGCTTCCATTATTTATTTGGAAATATAGAAGAGAAGTATTTCAATTAAGCAAGAAGGATTGGATTTATTCCGCCGTTGCGGGTGTTTTTTTAGCCTTTCACTTCATCCTTTGGTTCGAGTCGCTTAATTACACGTCTGTTGCGAGTTCGACGGTGTTAGTGACATTACAACCGATATTTGCGTTTGCCGGAACCTATTTTTTCTTCAAGGAGAAACTGTCCTTCAAAACAATACTATCAGCCATGGTGGCCATTACGGGAAGCGTCATTATTAGTTGGGGCGATTTTAAGTTGAGCGGCACAGCATTCTATGGAGATATGTTGGCTTTGGCCGGTTGTGCCTTAATTACGGCTTATCTCTTATTCGGACAGGAAGTTCGTAAAAGATTGTCGTTAATTACTTATACGTTTGTCTTATATACAATAAGTACAGTAACGCTATTTTTTTATGTATTGTTCAAAGGAGAATCCTTTGGTCCTTATGATGCGTCGGACTGGTTCTGGTTCTTCCTGTTAGCTCTCATTCCAAACTTATTGGGCCACTCTCTTTTTAATTGGGCAGTGAAGTGGGTAAGTACAAATGTCATTTCGATTGCTATATTATTTGAACCGGTCGGAGCAGCTATTCTAGCTTATTATATCTTTCAGGAAACATTAAGCATCAGCCAAATTGCAGGCGGATTCGTTGTCATATCAGGGATTGTGCTCTTTATTGTAGATGGCAATAAAATCAGGCGAATATTTTTTTGGAAAAAGGCTTGATTTCCTAACTGACTATGTTGTATATTAGTACATGTCCTCTTGAGAGAGAGGGCATGGCAAAAGAACTTCTAAAAAACTTCTTTAAAAAAGTGGTTGACTTAGAAAACGCTAAGTGGTATATTAGTAAAGTCGCTGAAAACAAACGGCGAAATGAACCTTGAAAACTGAACAGCAAAACGTCAACAATAAAGTCGGAACCCGACTCCGTCGGGAAGAAGACAAACACGAATCTTCGGATTCGAAATTGACATCTTAAATGATGCCAGCAGAAATCGAGCTACTCGAATTTCTTCAAGGTTCTTCTATAATAGAAGAAATCGCTGGCGGCCAAGATGTAGTGCAGTGCTAGGAAGCGAAAGAGAGAGGAAGGGAGCGTACTCAGGTACGTGACCGACCGATCGACTGAAGCTGACAACGCAATGCGCTGCAGATTGGGTGCCAAGCTGGTGGCCGAGGTATGGTGGAGTGCTAGGAAGCGATGGAGTGAGAGAGGGAGCGTACTCAAGTACGTGACCGACCGAACGAATGAAGCTGACAACGCAATACGCCGTGCATCGGCCGCCAGATTTATGGAGAGTTTGATCCTGGCTCAGGACGAACGCTGGCGGCGTGCCTAATACA
>JACHLS010000022.1 GCA_014204635.1 Sporosarcina luteola
GGTCAATTCGTGCAGATTTGACACCCCGCATCATACCAAGAGGGCTTTTTCTATTCAAGTCCCTGAAAAGCTTCTAACAGGAATGCTCCTTAATTAGTAGACGCAGTAATTGATTGCACGTTTCCATGTGATCTAAATAATCAGCAAGTGTTATACATTGATTCTAGGCAAACAGCTGCTTTCCTATGTATCTCTTATTGATATCGCTCATTAACCCACTTACAACCACGCATAAGTCAAGCTAACCGTGTATACCCGCGAACAGTATGGGGAATTGGTCCAGCGCTCCTCCTTTAGGTGTTAACGCGCATAAACCGAATTATCCGCGCATAAACACACCAACCTCGCGCATAAAGTCTCCTGACGCGCGCATAACTCATCGGAAACCGCGCATAACCCACTCACAACCGAGCATAAAACAAACGAACCGCGCATACCCGCCAACAGTGAGGGGGATTTATCCAGCGCTCCTCCTTTCAATGGTAACGCGCATAAACCGAATTATCCGCGCATAAACACACCAATCTCGCGCATAAAGTCTCCCGACGCGCGCATAACTCATCGGAAACCGCGCATAACCCACTCACAACCGAGCATAAATCAAATGAACCGCGCATATTCGCCAACTGGATAAGGAATTACGTTCCAGACGTCCCATCCAGTTAGTACCGCACATTAACTATCCCTACCTCCCAACACCAAAAAAAGGACCCTTCTCCCAAACAAGAGAAAGGTCCTTCAGTTACTGCCAACTCAATTGCCCCCATATAATTTGCCAACACCATAAATCCGTTCCAGCAACGCAATGAATACGACTGTAATTAAGACAACGATTGTTGACACGGACGCGATCAATGGATCGTAAGCATCTTGCATGCGGGAAAAGAGCTCAATCGGCAATGTGCGCACTTCGGGTGACACCATGAAAATAGAGAGCGTGACATTATCAAACGAGATTAAAAAGGAAAAGAGAGCACCCGATAGCATGGCGGGTCTAACTAGAGGCACGGTAACCTTCCAAAAGACCGTCCATGGATTGGCGCCTAAGATTACTGCGGCCCGTTCGATGGTATAATCATAGCCACTTAACCCCGTCAGTACATATCGGATAATATACGGCACGCATATGACAATGTGCGACAAAATATAGCCGGTTGTCGTTCCAGTCAATCCAAACGGTGTGAAATAAATGATCAATGCCACCCCGAGGACGATTTGCGGAACTGTCAGGGGTGCTGTGAAAATTGATACTAAAAAATTCTTCCCCGGAAATTGGTACCGTGCTATCGCGATGGAACTGAGCGTCCCCAGTACGACGGCCCCGACGGATGCGATCGTTGCGAATTTGACACTATTCAGGAAAGCGGTAATGAACTCTGGCCTTTCCAAGATTTTCGCATACCATTTCAAAGAAAACCCTGCCTGTGGAAACGTCGGATAATTCGCTTCGGTAAAAGATGAAACGACTGTGACGACGATCGGCAATAGCAGAAAAAATATGCTGAAAACGGCCAGTGCCATACGGAGAGGTGATAATAATTTCATTACTTGAATACCTCCCCATACTTGCTCTTTTCAAATATTTTTGTATAGATAAAAACAATAACCAGCGTTGTGATCAGCAAAATATAAGACATCGCTGACCCATACGTCCATTGGAATAAAACCATAATCCGATCATATGTAACAACCGGCAGCACCGGAACAGCCGCCCCGCCCATCAAAGTAGGGGTGACATATGCACTCATCGATACGCTGAAGACGAGTGTCGTCCCCGCGACAATGCCTGGAAAACTTAACGGAAGCGTAACGGTGCGAAACGTCCGGAGCGGACTTGCCCCTAAAATGCTGCTCGCTTTTTCCAAAGATGGGTCAATATTATACAAGCTGGTGGCAATCGCGAGAATCATAAAAGGCAGATAGGCGCTTGCCAAACCAATGACGACTCCCACTTCGGAAAACAACAATTTCAAAGGGCTATCAATGATTCCCAACCCCATCAACACTTTGTTGATTGTTCCGTTCGGAAGCAATAATAAATACCAGCCAAAATTCCGTACGACCACACTGATGAGCAGCGGCGAAACGACCAGTAACGTAATGAAACTGCGGACCTTCACAGATGACTTGGCCATCGTCAGGGCAACAGGGTATCCAAGCACCAGGCAAACGATAACCGTATAAATACTAATTTTAATCGTCAGCCACAAGGAAGATAGGTAGTACGGGTCCTTAAAGAAGTTGACATAGTTTTGGATGCTGTAAACAGCTCCCTCTGTATTCAGTCCTTCTTTCACATCAATGAAACTTAAATAAAGGATATAGAGCATCGGGACGACAAAAAAGCTTATGATGAACACCAATAGCGGAAGAATTAGAAGGGCCGGCGACAGAAACCGCTTCAGCTTTCTTTTCCGTGGACGCTCACTTATATCGCGCTTTTGGATATTTTCATGCATTCCAGTTTCCACCCTACCTCCACCTCGCTCCCGACTTTTACATGTTCATTCACTTCCTGCGTGACCAATGATATTTTTTGGTCGGCTCCGATTACTTGCACTTCCACTTCCCAAGACGCCCCTAAATAATTCATTTGCGAAACCGTTGCCGGCAATACGACATCCAGTTTATTTTGATTCGTTTCGTTGAGGAAGAAGCATTGTTCAGGCCGTATGTAAAGATTGATCGGCTCGTTGATGGACGGCGCTGCGTCACTCAAATAATTATCTTTACTCACTTCAAGAGACAACTCATTCGCCAATTTCACTACATAACTGGCATCCCTAATCTCCGTCAGGATCCCCTCCATTTTCGTCGAACTGCCAATAAACCTGAAGACAAACTCGGTTTTCGGGTTCTGATAAATTTCAGTAGGGGTTCCAATTTGCTCGATCTTTCCGTCATTCATAATGACAATGCGGTCTGACATGGACAATGCTTCGTCCTGGTCATGTGTGACAAAGACCGTTGTCACACCCACTTCATTTTGCATCCGTTTGATTTCCGTACGCAACTCATGCCTTAATTTGGCATCCAAGTTGCTTAACGGTTCATCGAGCAATAGGAGGGTTGGTTCCACGACAAGCGCTCTGGCAATCGCCACCCGCTGACGTTGCCCCCCGGACAATTCCTTTGGATATCGATCCTCCAGGCCATTCATCCGGACCAGTTTCAAGCTTCTCTCGATCTTTTCATCCATCGCTTCTTTTCCTACTTTTCTAAGCTTCAATCCGAATGCCAAGTTGTCGTACACCGTCATATGTGGAAATAGCGAATACGTTTGGAATACCATCCCTAAATCCCGTTTATAAGAAGGGACATTGTTCATTTTCTTTCCTTTAATAAATAACTGCCCCGCGTCCTGCTCTAAGAACCCGGCGATAATATTTAACGTCGTCGATTTGCCGCACCCGGAAGGACCGAGCAAGGTGAGAAGTTCACCTTGCTCAATTTGCAGATCGATTTCCTTCAATACTTTTGTTTTTCCATAGCTTAAACTGATACCTTGGATATCCACGTCAATCTCTTTCTGCATTTCCACTTACTCCTTCCAACGAACCTTTATTACAGGCCTTTTCCAAGTTCAGGCACCACTTCTTTTGCAAATCGTTCAATCCAATTTTCACTTTCCTTTGCAATCAATTCAAAGTCCGGTGTATAGACCTTCGCATCGGAAATCCCGATGATTTCTTCGATATTTTCAGGCAAACTGACATCCGTCAACACAGGGTAGAAGCCACTTTCTGCAACGATTTTTTGTGACGTCTCCTCAGTGACAAAGTTAATAAATTGCTCTGCCGCTTCCTTCTTCGGTGTATTCTTTACAATGACCGCTGTCAAGGATTGCAGAGGTGCGCCTTCTTCCGGAATGACCATCTTGATTGGCAATCCACCGTCAACCAGGTCCGTTACCACGTAGTTTGCAAGAATCGAAATGGCAGCAGTCTCTTGTTGAAGAACAGGCAGCAATTGGGTCGAGTTCTTATAGAACGTATCGGAAATGGCAGCCACTTGCTTCGCCTTGTCAATCGCAGGATCGATATTTTCTAAATCTCCGCCATTTGCCATTCCCAGATTATAAAATGCCGCGTGTCCCCATGCGTTGGATACTTCCGGATATGCTGTTTTCCCTTTGAACTCTGCTCGGTACATATCGTTCCAAGAAGTCGGCGCAGCCCATCCTTCTTTTTCGAACATCGCTGTGTTATACGCAATTCCGACCGTATATCCAAAGATCGGAACCCCTTTATCACTATAAATATATTTGTTGTCCATCTTGTCTAGATTCGGGAACACTGTGCTATCCACTTGTTCAATTAAGTCCGCATTGCCTGCCTTCACCACATCACCCGGTGTGAATGTCGCTACATCGATTTGCGGACTGTTCTTCTGTAATTCCAACTTGGCATAAATCTCGCCTGATAAGCCGGCGACGTAATTGATCTTGATTCCAGTCTCTTCCGTGAACTTCGGACCAATTTCATCACGGATCAACTGTTCAATTTTCCCGCCGTTCCCCGCCACTGTAATTTCCTTCACTTCACCTGAAACCGCTTTCTTTCCGCCGCCATTGTCTGTGCTTGTATTCGCTTCCGGCACTTTCGGCGTTCCGCATGCAGCCAACATCAACATGATTCCTAGCAGTACTGTCAACAACAAATTTCTTTTCTTCATCCCTAACTCTCCCCTTTTATTAAATTCCTCTCCTTGCAACTAAATCGATTACGATCTACTCACAAAGTCAGGTATGTTCCCTTTTCTCATGACAAACTCAATGTTCCGCAACGTACTGATATCGTCCAGCGGATTTCCCCGGACTGCAATCATATCCGCATCTTTCCCTGCTTCGATCGATCCCGTCTTGTCCTGCACGCCGAGTGCTTCTGCCGCAATGGAGGTAGATGCCTCCAACAGTTGGGCATTCGTCATCCCTGTAAGCGCCAGCACTTCGAGACCGTCAACGTATTTATCGTGCGTCACATGAGGAATGCCTGCATCCGTGCCCATGATGAATTTCACGCCGCGTTCATACATCCTCTTCAGCTGCGGAATTCGATCCTCAATTCGCTTCGTATCGATTTTCCAGCTGATATTCGTCGTCGGACAGATGTAAATTCCCTTATCGATGATATCCGTGACCAGTTCCTCGTTATATTCGATGCCATCCTTTGTGAACCAAGAACAATGTTCGATGGTGTCCACATTCGCATCGACCGAGTTTCGGATTCCTTCGACTCCGTGGGCGTGAGCCGCCACTTTCAATCCCAATCCATGTGACTCTTCCGTGGTCGCTTTCATTTCTTGCAAATTAAAACTCGCTTCCCACGGGAATGTCCCTTTCGTAATGGCGCCGCCTGTTGCCATGATTTTAATTAAATCCGCGCCTGCTTCCGCATGTTGATGGACCGCATTCCGAATGTCTTCTTCATTCTCACATTCGCAGCCCATATACCAGCAATGGCCGCCTTTCGGAGTGATCGGGCGGTTCGAGATGACCAAATTCGGTCCGTCAATCAAACCCTCTTCGATTCCTTCCTTCACCGCTACATCAAGGAAATCTCTGGCCCCTAATTCTCTCGCAGTAGTCACGCCGGACTTCAGCAAGAGGCGGGCATTGGAAACCATTTCGACTAACAATTGCTCATTCGACCGGCTTTGCATGCGTCCGACAGGATCCGTTCCTCCGCTGAACCCTAGATGTACATGGACATCGATCAAGCCCGGCATGAGCGTGACATCCCCTAAATCGATGACATTCACTTCCTGGTTCTCTTCGTGCAGCCAGCGATCAAGCTCGCTTGCTTGCTCTACCGCCTTGATTTTGCCGGATTCCACCACGATGAAGCCATCCGTCATCGTGCTGCCCGGAAATCCGGTATGTATGTGTTTCGCTTTGACTATATACAAACCAATCCTCAACTCCTTTAGTTTTTCCAGTCTTCATTCAAGCGGACGCCTAGACCGGCCCCATCTGGAACAGACAAATATCCATCCTGTAAATGCCTTTTCAATGAATCGTCTACAATATCCCGTTTATGGAGCATATGCCCTGCGAATAAATCGTGCGGGACAACCGCATTTTTGGTACTTGCCACAAAATGCATATTGGCTGCTATCCCAATTCCGAGTTCCAAGTTGCTGCCGACGGTACATGGAATGCCGTGTGCTTCGGCTGCAGCTGCAATTTTCTTTGCAGGATAGATTCCTCCCACTTTGCCGAGCTTGATGTTCAACAAATGAACAGCCTTTCTTTCAAACACATCCGCCGCATCCGCCAGATTGAATACGCTTTCATCTGCCATAATAGGAAGTCCGGAATATCGTTTCACCTCCAGTAAACCACTTACATTCCGTTTCTGCACAGGCTGTTCAAACGCATCTATTAATCCTTTATGCGTCAATCGCCCAGCGAATCGGATCGCGTCATCTACTGTAAATCCTTGATTGGCATCGAGCCGGACCCGCGTATGCAATCCTTTCCGCTGGATGAATGCACAGACTTTATTGATGATCGCTGCTTCTTTCTCCCAATCGGAACCGACTTTTATTTTGATCACTTCGTAGGAAAACTCGACTGCCTCCTCCACTTCTTTGAAAATTCGGTCATCCGAGGTCATGCCGATCACATACGTCAGCGGAATCTTCTCATTCAGGAGGCCGCCTATAATCGCATACAGTGGCTGATCCAATGTTTTCGCCAGCGCGTCATGAACCGCAATATCGATCGTCGCCTTTGCGGAATACATTCCATAGATGGAACTATCCATCAGCTGGTGAATGGTCCCGATATTCCGGATGTCCTTTCCCCGCAATAAAGGCGCGAGGTAGGTATCATTCATGAATTTGATCGTGTCTGCGGTCTCTCCCATGAATGCTGCGGACGGCGACGCTTCTCCGTATCCTTTCACCCCTCCTTCAGTTGTTACTTCTACGATGGCATGCCCCCTGGTCGCATTACTTTTATACAAGGAAGTTTGCCATGTGGAGGCGAGCGGCACTTGGACAACATATGTACGGATATCAGTTATGAGATATGACATGGGCACACCCTCCATTCCATTTATAAGTTGAGCTGATAGACCGAGCGAGGCCGGCCTTTTGCGTGCGGCTGCTCTTCGCCGATGACGGCCGCAATCCCATTGTCCGCCAGTTTCTTTAGCATCCTGGAGGAACTCCGGCGGCTCAGCTCCAAGTAATCTGCCAATTCACCCGCTGTGAAGCCCTTATGGGAACGCATTTCCCAAAATTCTATGATCTTACTAATGTTCGATACACTTAAACTCGTCTTTGTAGCGAGAGTCAAATAATATTCATCTTCACTTCTCAATAAAAATGTCTTGCTTTGTTTTTCGATTGGTCCGATGACTTGTTTATTGTCCGTCACGATGTAACAGTTGCATTCATCAGCCGGCTCCATTGCATAGGCAAGTGCAATTTGTGCATTTTCCTCTGCATCATTCGCATCGATTCCAAATCCGAATCCGATTCCTACTTTGATTGGAAGCGCTTCCGAAATCTTACGCAAAATACTCAGGCCCTCTTCTTGCTTTGCCATCGCTTCAATCGGCCCCCGCGTCCCGAACAGTAAATATTGTTCGTTGTTCAAATAATGCAAGGAAGCATTCATATCTTTTGCGAAATGGAGCAGCAATTGATGAAGTTCCAGCACTACCTCTTGCCCCGCCAGCTTCCCCCGTTCCTGGATGTACTCCTTGTACTGTTTGATAGAAATAAAACCGACAGCAATCTGCGCTTTTTTACTCCTATTCAATTCGCCATAGGTATAACCGGTATGCATCGTATCAATGATATTCTTTTCCGGCATCACCATGCGGGAACAAGGGATTTGCAATAATCGAAGCTTCTCATACACTGCATTGATGCTCGTAATTACCAGATCGATTTTCCCAGCCAGCCACAAATCACGATGGAATTCGACTAACTCTTCATAAAATTGAGTTGGATTCTTTTCAATCAAATCCTTATACTCCTTGATATAAATCGAATCCGTCTTCAAGTTCATGTCCGCAAACACGTTATCAATCATTTGCTGTTCCTGAATATCAAAGCTTAACTGCTGGGGCAATGCCCCTCTTTCATTTCTGACATGATGGAGCGTCAACGAAATAACATACTCATCGAACGGGATAAAGAGTGCCGGAAGATTCTTTTCCACAATCTCCTGCCGCGATAAATAGTACGGCACCGGCCCAGTGAATAATAAAACATGGAAGCCTTTCGCTTCTTTGACCAGGCGAGGACTTTCTATCGGATTTTCATAGACAAAAGGCGTAATTTCTATCTGTTTCGCTATCGGAACCTTCACGATCTTCTCCATGAATCCCCCAGATCCAAAAACAGCCACACGTATCTTCATATCACAACCTCAGTTCGTCTCCTTATGGACAGTGTCTTTAAGTAGTCCCAATATGAATTGATTGTATTCATATTCAGCCATGCAGTCAATATTATATTTAGATAATTCCATTGATGGTGACAATAGAATAAAGTCTGTCTTTATACCGAACGGGATCTCGGCTGTCCAAAAAGCTAACAGGCGGAGCAGTAAGTAACGATGGTGCATTCGTCCGCTTTTCCAATCAAACGTTGTTCTCGTCTCCTTTGGAGATATGGCGATTCCCTATTTTGCGATTTTGGATAAGCGACGACTCCAATGGCTAAAAATACGACGGTCGTCTTATTTCTGGACCGATTCCCGCCCTGCACAAGTAAAAGGGCCTCACGCATGCAAGAAAATGAAGTGCCCTTGAAAATTTGGCGCACCGACACCACCTCTTGACGGTGCCTTTGCAAGAAACAATTCAGTTTACACACTAAATTGCATAGAAAAACAGACAGAAGCCATCCGGAACAATACCGGTTTGGCGTCTGTCTGTTTTTTAATCCAAAATATTGAATTGGTGTGTTTTGCCCACGCACCGACACATCTGTGTACTGCATTTGCACAGATTGATGCCTAACCTTGTTTCAGGAAATAAACTTCCAAGATGAATTCGTCATCGACCACATGTGCATCCACTCTTCCACCTTGCTTTTCAGCTAATTGGCGCACGATATGCAGCCCGAGTCCCAGTTGGCCGCCGCTTCTGCTGGTATCCATCCGAAACGTCCTTTCGAAAATCAACTCAAGTTTGGCGGTATTGAACGCTTCCACATCATTAGCTATTCGTAGACGTACTGTTTCCTCATCTTCGGCGAGGTCAATCGCCAGATAACTTTTACTGTAGGCTAACGCATTCTGGATAATATTTGAGATGATCCGACCAGTTGCCTTTCGGTCCGCTAGTACAGACATCGGCGCCATGTCGCCTACGCGTACGTCCAGTTGCTTCTCTTCGAGCTCTTCACGGAAGGTCAGTATTGTATCGATGACCATCTGATCCAGGAAGTGTCTTTCCAACATAAGCTGTTTGTCCATAGAATCGAGTTGTGACAGTTCATAGAACAAGTCGGCGGTCCCGATCAGGTGATCGATCTTCTTCTGCACTATGGCCAAGTACTCGCTCTTTTCATGTTCTGTGATCGATGGGGCTGATAACAGTTCCGAAAACCCTTTGAGTGACGTTAAGGGGGTGCGCAGATCATGCGAGATATTGGTGATTTCCCGTTTCATCTCCAGTTCCCGCTTCCTGCTGGCCTGCTGCTCCTGTTTGGCGACGGAAATGAGCTGATTGGTGGCTGCTGCATAACGAGATAGGATGGTGTCATGGGTAGTAGTGCGCACCCTTTCATTGGTCCCGGGATTCCTGATGATTCCATGCAGCTGCCGGGTCATCTTCCGGATATCCGCGTGCAGGATCACTAGCCAGCCGCATGCAATTAGCAGCAGTCCCGCCAGAATAGCAGTTATCAGCCAGCCGCCCATATGCGTCACCCTTTCTCAGTCGATCGTCTGTTTTGAAAACTTCGTGATGCCAATAATCAATGCCGCCGCTGACAGCACAATCCCGGTGATCCAGTACTCGTACCCGTACTCTATGGTATGGCTCATGAAATCCAATAAATTCTGCCCAAGCAGCGTATCTGGCGCATAGTCATAAAATGTGCGCAATATGTCCAGTTTCTGGGCTCCGACCCGCAGGAATCCCCCCGAAAACCCGTAGATGACCAGGAGGACAATAAACACATAGATATCTCCGACCTTCATCATCTTCAGCGAATGAATGAACAGAAACGCACTGAGAATGATTGGCGCCATGTTGACGAGCGCCGTCAGGAAGTCCCGCACCGACTTGTCATCGGTTATAAGAATCGTTTCACCAAGGACAAGCATCAGCGCGACGCCGATGATGCTAATAACTAGCAAATACCCGAACGTCAGCAGCAATTTTGACCAATAGATTGTACTCCGGCGGATTCCGAACGACACCGCATTTTTCAGGACGGCCGTATCCCTGCCCGTCAGGCTCGAATTGAACAGGAAGCTGACGATGAAAATGAGCGCCGTCATGCCGAGGACATTTGAATAGTAGAAGCTTGTCGTCCCATACCGAAATCCCGGCTCCGTTTTTTGGAAATATGCCAGTACAGCTGCAGCGCCAGCAATCAATGCGAAGCAGACAAGACTCGTGATATGTAAAGATTTCTTGCGGAGCAGCCGGTATTGTTCACTTTTCAGGTAATTCATCATGATAGCTCACCCCCGATCAATCCGAGGAAGTATTCTTCTAGATTACGGGCCTCGACACGGAATTCCGTCACGGAGACATCGTTATGCAACAGGAGCCGGTTGATGTCCCCGCTGCTCTCAATATGATTGTGGATGGAAATCACACCATCGGGAAGCACGCGATAGTCGATATCCGGATATTCCTGTTCGAGCAGCCGGGACGATTTTGCAGGATCATCCACTGTCAGAACAAGCTGTTTGCGGCTTTTCTCCTGAAGTTCCTCCTTGCTGACATCTTCTACAATCACTCCGTCCTTCAGGAATACGAACCGGGTCGCTAGCAAATGAAGCTCCGCTAAAATATGGCTCGAGATGAAGATTGTGATCTGCTGTTCTTCATTCAACCGCAGCAGCAAATTGCGGATTTCGCGAATCCCTTCCGCGTCCAGGCCGTTGATCGGCTCATCGAGTACGAGACAGTCGGGATTGCTGAGCAGGCAAAGCGCGATGCCGAGCCGCTGCTTCATGCCCATCGAGTAGTCGTTGAACTTTTTACGCTTTTGATTTGCTAGGCCGACGATCCCGAGCACTTCTTGGACCCGCTTCTTCTCAACGATTCCGCGTTGAATCCGATAATATTCCAGGTTTTGCACCGCGGTGAAATTCGGGAAGAATGCGGGCGTTTCGACGAGGAATCCTGTCCGGCGCCTGGCATCCGCTACATCCTGCCCTGTCTTGCCGAACAAGCGGATCTCGCCCGCCGTTGGAATCAGCTGCCCCGAAAGCATTTTGAAGATAGTCGACTTTCCTGCTCCATTTCGGCCGATCAATGCACAAATTTCACCTTGCCGAAGCGTGAAATCAAGCGGTTCGATCACCCGGGCATCATGGAACGTCTTCGTCAATTGATGGGTCTGAATAATTGTCTCCATCATTCGTCACTCCTTTGCAAAACATCTTACATTAACTCTAGCAAAGGAAATTTTAAAAACCTTTAAGTGAATCATAAAGAAATCATAAGGATTATTCGAGCATGAAGCCGATTCCCCAGATTGTCTTAATATAATCATCGGACGTATGGACGGCAATCTTCTTCCGGAGGTTTGATACATGGACACTGATCGTATTGTCATCCCCATAATATGTACCGTTCCAGATGCGTTCATAGATCTCCTTCTTGGAGAATGCCCGTTCAGGATGGTGCATGAGAAGCGACAGAATATCAAACTCCGCATTGGTCAGTGGCAAATCCACCTGCTCGTATGCAACAGTCCGCTTCTCGTTTTGCAATGTCAGCGAACGCCAAACAATTTCTGTAGATGGCATTGGATGTGCCTGCGACTTCCGCAGTTGTACTTCCACCCGCGCCTCCACCTCTTTGGGGTCGAACGGCTTTGTAATATAGTCATCCGCCCCCATCCTGAGCACGCTCACCTTATCGTCGATTCCCACTTTAGCGGAAATGACGAGAATCGGCACCGGGCTCTCTTGCCGGATTTCACGGATCAACTCCTCGCCGCTTTTCCCCGGCAACATTAAATCCAGGATTACCAAGTCAAAAGGGGCACCTTGCAACTGGAGTAGTCCCTCCGTACCCGAATAGGCCGCCACCATCTCCCGGTCCTCCGCCGCTAACATAACACACAGCAGCCTGCTGATATCAGGGTCGTCCTCGATAATTAAGAGTCTATTTATTTTTCTCATAGGTATCACCTATCTTTTATTAGTCCGGTGCCTGTGCAAAGAACAATTCAGTTTATATACTATAATTGCATGGGAAATGAAAGAGAAACAAGGAAAAACCATACCGGTTCATTTTCTCGTTGCATTGTAATCCAGAACATTAAATTATCATAAATGCGTGCTGCATAGGCACCGACACAATTATTTACTGACAGAAATGCCGTTCATGTTGCTTGACTGTACTCGTTTAAGCCAATCTTCTGCCGAAAGTTATTCATCATTGAGCAGAACGGAATAAAAAAGGTCCCGCTTATCGAGGAGGTGATCAGCAGATGGCAGAATTGATTACATCCCGGCTCGTCTCATTAAATGAAGGCAAAACTAGTATTGTTGTCATTATACCTACAAAAGTCACTACAACACCAATCAATAGTGCAATCTCCATTGCATCCAAAAAAGCAAGGTTTGTCGGTGCCTGTGCAAGGTAATTACAAGTGCATATAAAATGAAAGAGAAGCCAGAATGGTCAATGACCACTTGGCTTCTTTTTGCGTTATCATCCAGAATGTTAAATTGTCATAGATGTGTATTTCATAGGTACCGCCACAAACACACTCACCGTATTTCACTCGTCACGTTCGTCGATTTCGTAATTTCGGTCGTTCATTTCTTTTTTGATTTGATAGCTCACTTGTGTTTCATTCACTTGATACGCTGGCCGTCCTTCAAGCCGGCATCGTAAATGGCTCGCCCGCTTTACTTTCTGATCAAATGAATAGTAACTAGTTTCAACGTCAATAGTACTGCCATTCATCATTGTTACTTCAATATGTTTCTTGTCGATTGTTGTATAGCTTTCAATATGATGCAATGTAAACCAGATACATTTACTATTTTCCGGTGAGGTACTCGGAAAGCAATAGATGCCCAACTTTTCACTGACTAAAACCGGCTGCATACTGATTTCCCCAAGGATCGCTCTTGTTCCGTCTTTCGCTCCTCTCAGACTGGATCCATAGCAGCGTAAAACGGCATCCATTAATTCAGTTGGAGACATCTCCACATCACATTTTCCATCTGTTCTCACAACAACAGCGCACAGACTTCCATCGTCACTCCACCGTGGTACAAACATCATCGTTTCCAGATTCATTACTTTTGATAGATTAAAGTACATTTTCCTTCCTCCCATTTTTTAAAAATTTTACTTTTAGACCTCAGGAGGAGTATACTAACTATAAGTTGGTTTACTCCAACTGAGCTCCCCAGGTGTGCGTCTTGCGGACTTATGCACCTGGGGACTTTCTATTCATGCATTCCTTCCTATAACACTTCACATTTCACTCACCTCCTTTACGGCTTAACTATGCGACCAAGGCCTCCTTATTACGTATGATTGATGTTGCAGGATGGCGGCCAGCCCCGTTCAGCTCCCTCGAACTGTCTCCAAACCTTGTTATCTCTTTCCCAGTTTCGTACGCATGTTTCCTCAATCCTTCCAAGCTTGTCTCCATTGAATGCATGACAAAAAGAGGCAAATACATATGACTTGCCATCACATGATCCACTATGCAATGTTGTCTCTTCCAAACCTTCTTTTTACTCGTCTCCCCAAGCGTCAAATCATGCATATTCCGCTGTTCTCCTAAGGCGCATGCCATAAACGTCTGCTTGATGGCAAAGACGTTTGATATGATCATCTTTATCGAGTCCTTTCCTCTCCTCTTTTAAGAAAAATCGTTGATCCTCCCCCCATCATATATGGCCCAAACAGGATCATCGTGCTTCCAGTCCACTTTCTTGCAGCATTTCAATAAAACAATTGATTCCTTATTTATCGGCTGTTCCAGTTCCTCTTTCTTCATGCAATAAAACACATACTGTTCAACTTACAGGACAGCAATCATTCCTGATAATTCCATCTATGTTATTCTACTTCCTTGCTTACTTGCATCCAATTATATACATAACAGTTTAGTAATGTCCAATCTTTCTGAAACTTTTATATATTTAGTTTCATCTCTCTTGCTTTTAATTTGTTCCAAGGTAAGATCACTCTGTAGGTTGAAATAATAAATTTATCAAATCAAAAGAAACCAGAGTGGACTTAATTGCCCACTCCGGTTTCCTAAAGGTACTTTGATACGTTATACTCCTCCAGTAATATGGCTAGCATTTGTAACACAACTCATTCCGAACCTACCCCTTGTAGAATTGCACATGAACATATTTTCTTTCCGCCGTTATCTCTCAACTGAATCCGCTTCATACAAAACACATCAGCCATTGCCTAGCACGGCCCGCATCTTACCAAGCACCCGCTCCCGCCGCTTCTTAATGGCCGGTACTGTTACACCGGCAAGCATAGCGCATTCCGCTTGCGTCCGTCTTTCAAAAAACAACCACTTCAGCAGTTCTTTTTCTTGCCGACTCAAACCCGCAATCGCCAGTTGAAGTGGCTCATTTTCTATTTCCAGCCATTTCTCCTTCGCTTCCAACCAATCCGTCAGCACTTCGTCATCGGTCAGCATGACGTTTTCCTCAAATCGGTTCTCTTTCTGCAACTCGTCCAGCATGGCGCCGCGGATGGACCGATAGGCAAACGCGGTGAAGCTCCCTTTCTGCTTATCGTAGCGCAGCCATGCTTGCCAAAGCGCGACTCGTCCCGCCTGACGGAAGTTGTCAAAATCCCGGTAAATATGCAATTTCCGAATCATCGCCGAGATCATCGGTTCATATTGTTTCAATACTTCTTCAAAGTCTTTCAATCTGCTGGCCTTTCCGATCGTGCACGATGCTTCTTATTCCTAGGTGCTTTTAGAATAGATGCATTGTTTCAGAAAGACGAATTAGGATTTGTGATGTTTGGCGCCTAATATGGTGACTATGAGCAGCTGATTAGGTCAATATTATTAAACATTTTTAAATAAGCTTAGAGTTTTATGTTCACGTGGTGTTTCATTACACTAGACTACTTATTGAAGATCCGCAAGTACGCTTTGAATTTAACGTTATTTAATAACGGACAATGTGTAGACTCATTAACAATCAGTGCATTTTTCAAGTTGTCGGTTGACTTCCCGCTGATTTCCAAACGAGTTTACTAACCTATCCTCTCTACAAATTTTGTTACTTCTTTCCATTCCAAACAACACTAACCCTATTCCACTTCGAACATCCCCTGGAACCCCCACAAATAATCGACCAAAACATTAATATATTCATTCCTAATTCCGTATAGATTCTCATCTTCTATAAGTTCTTTCCATATATCCAACCGCCACCGTCAATTTGAAAATACTTAACTTTATTGTTATGCTTAAGGAGTGGCCAAAAATAATAGAAAGGGGTTGGGTGCGTATCCAACTGACACAACAACAGAATGACCAGACTACCGTTGCACCTGCCGATGATTATTCGTTGGACCGGGTTCCTCGAAAGGACCGGACCAAAGGCTGGTTGAGCATTACGAATATTACATTCGGAATTGCGACAGCTATTTTTTATTTTCAAATGGGGAGCGTAATGGCACTTAAATTCGGAGCGATCAATGCAATGATTTCTTCTGCCTATGCGATCATTGTCGCCGGTTTGCTTGGAACCGTCGTTGCCTACTTATCCGCCAAGTCCGGCATGAATGTCAACCTTCTCTCGCGTGGCGGAGGCTTTGGCTATATCGGTTCTTCCCTGACCTCCTTGATCTACGCTTCCAATTTCATCATGTATTGTGCGTTCGAAGGGCTTATCCTAGTTTCCGCAGTTCACTACTTTTTCCCTTCCCTTCCGAAATGGACACTCATTATCCTCTTCGGAACCATCGTGATTCCCCTCAATTGGTTTGGAATCGACCAATTGGACAAGTTGCAGAAATGGTCCCTCCCCCTATTCATTCTCTTTCTGCTGACTGCAATCATCGTCTCCCTCTATCAGCCTTCGATTTATCAAGGTTCTGTTTTTACGTATATGCCTGAAGGGGTACAGATTGGCGGTGAAGCACTATTGCTTTGCATTGGGATGCATCATGGCATTATGGGATTGACCGCACTGCTGGCCTCCGACTATGCTCGTTTTCTAAAGCCTTCTGATATAAAAGTCGGCTCTGTCGCAATTGGCTTTATTCCACAGATTTTCTGTTTCGGAGTCATGGGTGGACTTGGCATCTGGTTCGGAGTGCGTTTTCTGGAATCGGATCCCGGCGTCTACATTGTGCTATTGCTCGGAATTGGCGGAGCGCTCTTTACGATGCTCACGCAATTGCGTATCAATGTGACGAACATTTACAGCAGTTCACTTTCACTCTCTAACTTTTTCGAGAACATATTTCATTTCACGCCCGGCCGCCGATTTTGGGTCGTATTCGCAGGAGTGACAGCCATCCTTCTCATGTTGTCCAATATTGTAGACCACGTTGATACGTTGATGACATTCCAAGGCATTTTCCTGCTAGCGTGGGCTGCTATACTTGTGACGGATGCTTTAATCGTGAAGAAATGGTTGAAAATCGGACCTACCTATTATGTAGCCCAGCAAGAATACTTATATAAGTGGAATCCTGTTGGCACAATTTCACTCTTGTTTCCAGTATTCTCGGCACCATCGCCGCGCTTGGTTACATGGGGCTTTTCTTGGAATCAACCGCTGCTTTCTTTGCCGCATTGCTCGCATCCATATTGACAGTCGTCATTGCCATCCTGACAAGAGGGAAGTACTATCTCATTCAGGAACCTGAGGGTATTGTAGAAGATGATAAAATCGGTTGAATTTCGAAGAAAGACACCAACCGAAGTCCGTTATAATCAGCGGAAATCAATAGTAATTTGAGTGCTTGCGAGAATATAACGCGTTATAGTATGAGATATCCAGTCAGATATCCTTTGCCTGATTGCGATAATGTTTGATAGAGAAGTAATGCCGAACATAATTGCTGGGTTATTCATTCGAGTGAATCAAAGACACATGGTTGATTCTTCATATTGTTCCATCAAAACAATGCAAAAAATAGAGTTCTTACGTAAAATGGAAGTGTCCAAACTAATCTTTACAAAACAAGACATCTCCTGATACTTTCTTACAACTTCTAAGCTATCTTGGATGAGTTTCACTATGTAATTGTTTGGAAACTTTCGGTAAAAAGGAGAACTCAAAATGGAACTCGATCAAAAAGTGAAAGATTTGTTGCCGATAGAATGGCAGAAAAAGCTATTAGAGACGCAAAAAGAGACGATTGAATTCTCGCTGAAAGCAGAAGGAGAACTGCCACTTACAGCAACGAAAGCAGGCGGAATTGGGTATTTTCCCAAGCTTATTCCGTATCCTACCAATGCGAATGGCCAGCCGCTCTCTTTGTTGGCGCAAATCAATTTTTCCGAAATACCGCATCTTGAACATTTTCCACGAGAAGGAATTTTAGCATTTTACGTCGACTATTATGATGATTTAATCGGTATGAACCTCGATAAAAAGAACGACACTCCGGGCTATCGTGTTTACTATTTTGATTCAATCGCAGATGAACATGTAACGCGTGACGAACAAATTTCCTATTTCCTTCCCTATTTGGAGGAGGAGAAGTTTACTGTGGTCGATACGGAATTACGAATGATTCCCCGCTTGACGAAACAGTTCCTGTTCAACGACATTGCAGATTTTGATCAGTTCTTTGGTATGCCCAAACAGGACATTGAATCTTTTGATCCATACGCGGATGAACTGGATGATTTGGTACAGTTCGGTACACGTCTTGGCGGTTATCCGAATTTCACCCAATACGACCCCCGGGTGTATGTGGAAGGGAAAGAGATGGATGTGCTTTTGTTTCAATTGGATACTGATTATGATGAAAGCGGCGAATGGGAGATTATGTGGGGCGATTCCGGGGTGGGTAATTTCTTTATCTCATTACGTGATTTACAGGAGAGAAAGTTTGAAAATGCTTGGTACTCATGGGATTGCATGTAGAATTGCAGGCAGGACATTGATTGTCCTGCCTCTGGTTTGGTACCTAGAAGACGGCACTAACATTTTTTTTTGAATTTCGTCCCCCATCTACCACTACATCCACACCTATGATATGGGAGGTTTTCTCTGAGCAGAGCCATAGTGCGGAGCATACGCCTGTTCTTCCTGCCGGTCCATCCTCCCAAGCGAAATATCTTTCTCAATGTATTTCCCCTGTTCCAGTACTTCTTTCACCTACAGCAGGAGCGAGCGTCATCCCCAGAAAAATCGAGTTGACGCGAATTCCTTGTTTGGCGTATTCAAGTGCCCTCGATTTCTTTTGAGCGTTGACAGCCGTTTTTGCAGCCCTGTACGTAGCAAGGTTTTCGGAACTTATCCAGTCAATATTCCTTCATTTCCATAATCCTTTTTCAATTTGACTCAACACTTTCTCGAATACTTTCCTCTAATGCCTTTTTGTAATTTATTCTATCTTCTACATTCCAACCCATGCATTCGGCCATGTAGATTGTGATATCTTCTTTCCATTTATGCACCCACTCCATATCAAAGAACACAGTTCCCGTTCTGCGCATAAAGAAGTCGACTGGCGTCATAACCAGTTCATATTCAATGGCGTACTGTAAAATTAGTTTTATGGATAGCGGCAAAGGTGATAAGGGCTGTACTCTGTCTATTAACCCGGCTATAACTCTTGAATTTGTTCCATATTGAGCAGCTATGCTAGTAGCATCCTCTAAAGAAACCCCTAGTTTTTCCAGGTTCCTAGACTCTTCCTGTACAAATCGGTAATAGTTTTCGGGATCATGGAAATCCCCTCCTGATAATCGGAGTTCCTTGGTGACTGAGCCTTTGCAATGGACTCCTTCAGCTGAAAGTTGCTTGCACAATAAATCTGTAACAGTTTCAGCCATTTTCCGGTAACCTGTCAGTTTCCCGCCTGCTATCGTGATCAATCCTGTTGCTGATGTCCAAACTTCATCTTTTCTTGATATCTCAGATGGCCCCTTCCCTTCCTGACGAATCAACGGCCTAACGCCTGCCCATGTTGACTCAATATCACCTAACCCGACCTGTACGTCCGGAAACATGAAATGGATACATTCGAGTAAATACCTTCTATCTTTCTCGGTGGCTGTCGGATGCTGGAGATCCCCTTTATATTCAGTATCCGTCGTACCAATATACGTTTTTCCATTTCGCGGAATAGCGAATACCATGCGCCTGTCAGGGGTATCAAAATAAACTGCTTGCCGCAACGGAAATTTACTGCTGTCTATGACGATATGAACACCTTTGGAATGAAATAAACTCTTCCCTTCTATTTTGCAATCCAAGTCAATGACACTTTCCACCCAAGGGCCAGTTGCATTTACAACCCTTTCACCTTTGAGACAATGTTTAGCTCCAGTGAGAACGTCTTGGAAATAGAGGCCGTTCACTTTTCCATTGGAATCGTATGTAAATGATTCTGCCTTTGCATAGTTAATTAGGTCAGCGCCCAATTCTGCAGCCTTCTTCGCCACTTCAATCGTGAGCCGAGCATCATCCGTACGGTACTCAACGTAATAACCACTCCCCATTAGCCCTTTGCCCCTGAGCAAAGGCTCGCGCTGTAAAGTTTGGTTCCGGTTGAGCATTTTTCGGCGTTCCTTCTTTTTAACACCTGCCAGAAAATCATACACTTTCAATCCAACAGAAGTAGAATATTTCCCGAATGTCCCCTTCTTGTATATCGGCAATAGCATCCATTCAGGATGGGTTACATGTGGTGCATTTCGATACACCACTTCCCTTTCTTTACCGACTTCTGCCACCATCCCTACTTCAAATTGCTTTAAATAGCGTAAACCACCATGTACAAGTTTAGTCGAACGACTTGAAGTCCCGGCTGCAAAATCCTGCATTTCAATAAGAATGGTTTTCAACCCTCTCGTTACACAATCAAGCGCAATCCCAACCCCTGTAATACCACCGCCTACAATGACAACATCATATTGCCGATTCTCCAGTGAGTCTAACGTACTTTCACGATCTCGATATGAAAAAGTTTTCATAATTCTACACTCTCCTTTATAGAAAAGGACCATTACAAGAGCCTTGCAATACACGCAAGGATTGTAATGGTCCTCTCTCCTAATCTCCGACCTTATTCATTTCCATGTTTTAGTACTATAGGTATGGTACAATTCTAATATAAACCATAAAAGAAAGGATGAACCAATTTGAGTTTAGTCGACATGGTTGAATCTCAAATAATCGCTTCTGTTAAAAGCGAAGATGATTTACAAGCTGCCCTTACTTCAAATTCAAATATCATTTTTCTCCTTACCGGTAATTTGATGACCATTGCTGACTATATCAACCAATTACGAAATGCAGGCAAGAAAGTATTCCTCCATTTAGACTTCATTGACGGACTTTCCAATTCACGGAACGCTATTAATTACGTGGCGAAATATTGGAAACCAACTGGAATTATCACAACAAAAAGTCATATTGTTAAAATTGCAAATGAGGTTGGATTAAAAACAATTCAACGCATTTTCCTGATTGATCGGGCTGCGATATCAAAAGGCATAGAGATGGTCAAATCCTGCCAGCCTGATGCTGTGGAAATACTGCCGGGCATTATACCGAAAATTATCGATGAGCTATCCAGAGAGCTGGACTACCCCATCATCGCTGGTGGTCTAATATCAGATGTTGCAGAAATACATGCGGCATTAGAAGCAGGCGCCCTAGCAGTTTCCTCCGGTAATATCAAAATGTGGTATTTTGATTTATAATGTCGTTATTTCCTGAACACTATCTAATACAAATCCGGGTTTATCAGACGCCGCTATCAACATATCGAACGTGGTAATACCTGTCATCACCAAAACAGATTGGATGCCTGCTTCATTTGCCATTCTGATATCTGTTTCTAAACGATCCCCTACCATGTAACACTGGTCAGCTTTCATTCTCAGCACATTATCCAAAATATATTGGGACATTAAGGAAGAAGGCTTACCGGTGATCCGCTTCACCGGTTGGCCAGTCGCTCCCTCTAATGCACCGATCATAGCACCACAATCCGGAATCTCTCCCCCCTGCACGGGACATGTCCGATCTGGATTGGTCGCAAGGATTTCAGCACCATTCCGCCATGCTTGAAAAGCCGCGTTCAACTTGTCATATGTGAATTGGCGGTCCCATCCTAAGACAACATGAGAGGCTTCTGTTGCGTGTGCTGCCAGTTTGATGTCTGCTTCAGCCAATTCATCGAAAAGCGGCTGTTCGCCGATGACATAGACGGAATCATCGGCAGCCATAGTATTTCTTAAATAAAGGGCTGTTATAAAATTGGAGTTGATCACCTCATCCAGTTCCACTTCAATACCCAAGTTGTTTAATTTCTTCACATAATCAGTACGACGGGCAATTGATTTATTCGTCAAGAAAACTACTTTATCCCCTCGATCTTTTAGCATCTGAATTGCTTCTGGGACGCCTGGAATGATATCGTCATCCAAGTAGATCGTCCCATCCAAGTCAAAAATAAAACCTTTCACATCAAGTCACTCCAATATCATTTTAACTGTTGTTTGCGAGACAACAGATTGGCGATCCCCTGTAGTGCCAAAACGAGCACTACCAATACGACAGACATTGCAGCTGCTGAATAATACTCTGCACGCAAAATGTTTTGGAAGATCGCTAAACTCATCGGTGCCCATTCAGGCGGTGCCAGTAGTACTGAAATACTTGTCTCTTTGATAACCGTTACGAATACAAGGACAGATCCTGCAGCAATCCCTGGAAGCATAAGCGGACCTACAATAGTGATGGCTGCCGTTAACGGAGTTGCCCCTAGATTAATTGCCGCTTCTTCAATATCCTGCTTAATAGCACGCATCGATCCCATTGTGGAGCGAACCATGTAAGGCAGGCGCCTGATCGTATAAGCAATAATTAACAACAATGCAGTACCCGTCAATTGAAGCGGTGCTGTGTTGAAAGTCTGTATTAAAGCGATACCAAACGCAATACCAGGGACAACTAAAGGAATGGAAGTCATGAAATCAAGCTTCGCAGAGTTTTGTCGAACCACAAAATAGGAAACAAAAGTAGCAATAATCACACTCAAAACCAGTGCACCCGTAGCGAGCATAATACTGTTTTGTATGTTGCCCATCGATGTAGAGAAAATGGTTTTATAATGGTTCAATGTGTATCCAGACGGAAGCAAATCTTTCCCCCATGTTGTCGCAACCGATTGAAGTGCAACTGAAAGCATGGCTAACAATGGCACCAAAACGATTAACAACGAGTAAAGGGACAAAGAGCGATTAACCAACTTGTTCTCCACTAATTTCTGCTGCTTTGGCTTTCCTGATACAGAGCCATAGTTCTTACCCTTTGTAAACAAGTGTTGCAAGTAGAAAAAGAATGCTGCCACAATGACCATGACAACTGTTAAGATTGCAGCCCCGCCCCAGTTGAAGAAACCTGAAATTTCTCGATATGCCTCCACAACAAGCAAGTTAAGTTCTTTGGGGGCCAATACAATTGGTGTCCCGAAATCAGAGAAACTGACTGTGAAAATGAGCAGCGCACTAGAGATGACTCCTGGCAAAGCAAGTGGAAATGTTACAAATACAAATGTGAACCAGCTCTTTGCCCCCAAGTTCAAGGATGCTTCTTCCAAGCTGATGTCACTTACTTTAAACGCCGCCACTAATGGCCAAAGAGCATATGGGAAAAAGAAAAAGACTTGCACTACAACGACACCCGCCATCGAATAGGGATTCAACAGCATCCCTTCTCCGCCCAAGGCATTGTAAATCTGTGTCACCCAGCCGGCACGGCCAAACATGATGATAAATGCATATGCAGAAATAAAGGTGGGGACAATTAATGGAATCATGCAAAGAGCACTAATTGTCTTCTTAAATGGCATTTTTGTTCTAGCAATCCCATATGCAAGAGGGATACATACTAGAATGACAATAATCATAACTAAAAAAGCCAAAAGCAAACTATTTTTCAGTGCCGTTAGGTATCCAGAGTTAGAGAAAACCTTTTTATAGCTTTCCAATGATATCCCTTTTAACTTTTCAAGTGTAGAGTTAAAAATAGTAGAATCCGTCAAAGCGCCTAATAGGTTGGTTGGCTGACCGGTAAAACTGACAATGAATACGGAGAATAACGGTAAAAGCATAAACAGACCGAAGAAAATATAGATCAAGACTTTGATGACTGTTAATCCACTAAAGCCATTTTTGATTCGTTTCATATTAACAGCACCCTTTCGTGGTCAACTGTCAGCTTCACCTTTTTTCCTTCTTGGAATATATTAGCCCCAGACGAGTAAGTTGTATCAACGATCAATTGGTAGGATCCCACCTGGACATCGTATCGTACAATTGAGCCTAAGTAGGTTGACATGATAACCTCACCTTCTATGACATTCGTCTGCAAAGGATCAATTACACTATCGGCAGGCTCCACTCTGACGTGCTCAGGACGGATAATGATATCGACATCCTTGTTCTTTGCCTTATTTGAGGACTTCAGCTGGAAGCCTTCCCCTTTCATAACAGTCATCCCATTTTCCTCTGCTGCAACAGTCCCTTTCAAGATATTAGAAGTACCTACGAAATTAGCAATAAACGGAGTTTGCGGATTACTGTAGAGATCAGTCGGCGTACCGATTTGTACGATATGCCCTTTATCCATAACTGCTACTCGGTCCGCCATACTCATAGCTTCCTCTTGATCATGTGTAACAAATATAGTAGTGATGCCTAAATCTTGCTGGATCGTTCTAATTGTATTCCTCATTGAATGCCGAAGCTTTTGATCTAGATTGGAAAGAGGCTCATCCATAAGTAAAACTGCCGGCTCCATAACCAATGCCCGGGCCAATGCGACACGTTGTTGCTGTCCCCCTGACAATTCACTTGTCAGCCTGTTCGCATGTTGATCCAGCTCCACGTACTCCAATATTTCCATTACTTTATTTCTAATATCGTCCGGGTATTTGCCCAATCTCTTACTCAACAAACGTCCAAAAATGCTTAATCGTTTAATTGGATTACTTGCATTTAAGTGCTTAATGTTCAAGCTATAGGCCACATTATCAAACACATCCATATGCGGGAAAAGTGCATAACTTTGAAACACCATACCGCAGTTCCTTTTATTAGCAGGAACATTTTCCACTTCACGGTCGCCTATGTAAATCGAACCAGATGTTGGATTCTCAAAACCTGCGACACAACGCATTGTTGTAGTCTTTCCACATCCAGAAGGACCAAGAAGAGCAAAAAACTCGCCCTCCTTGATGTCTAGGTTAATATCGTGAAGAGCAGTAAAATCTCCAAAGGTCTTCGTCATATTTTGTATTTTTACTGATCCCATTCAAATTCACCCTTGTTTATTGAAATTTGTCTTTCCATTCATCACGAACTCGGTCATAGTTTTTATTCACCCAGTCGATATCAAGGTCAACGGCATGTTCCTTAACAGTATCTAACGTCAAAGGAGTTTTCGATTCCACTTCAGGATTGATTGGAATATGATACCAATCCGCCATGATTTGTTGCGCTTCCTTTGATAACAAGAAATCTATGAACTTCTTGCCTCCTTCTTCGTTCGGGCCACCCTCGATCAAAGTAGCTGGGTTGACTAAAACTGGCGTCTTATCCGGAACGATAAAGTCGACTGTTTCTCCTTTGTTCTTTTGTTCATACGCCATGAAGTCAAAGCCGATTCCAATATGGGCTTCACCCATTGCAACCGCTTTTGTTGGAGCTGAACCCGAGTCAGGAATCGAGTTTGACTGATCTACAAGCTTTTCGAAGTATTCCCATGCTTCCTCCTCCCCCTGCTGCATCATTTGATCCATTACCATTAATGTTGCAGTTCCTGAAGCAGCCGGATTTGGGAATTGGATTTTGCCTTTCCATTTCGGGTCAAGCAGATCTGCCCAAGTCTTTGGAGCCTCTTCTTCCGTTACCAAGTCTGTATTATAAGAAAAACCAAGCACGAAGATCTCAACGCCCACATACTTACCATCTTCATGCTTCATTTTGATTCCGTTCTCCACTATATCCCAATCAGCTGCGAAATCAGGGATATACGAGGCTAAAATTCCTCGTTCCACTGCCGCTTCAAATGGGAGAATCCCTCCGCCGCCATACCAGACATCCGCTTTAGGATTATCTTTTTCCGCCATCATTCGATTCACAAGAATATTAGTACCCGCATAATGCATATCCACCTTCTCGTCATTCAGTTCCTCATACTTTTGAGCAAGTTCCTTTGTGAAGTCAGGAGTTTCAGGAGAATACAGTGTAATCCGTCCTTCCTTTCCACCTCCCACACTGGAGGAATCTCCCGCACACCCAGCCAATACTCCCGCCGCCAATAATAAGCTAGCCGCCAATCCACCAAATCTCTTCATTACAATCCCCCTCTGTTTTTTAATATTAGGCCAAAAAAATAGAGACATACGCTAAATGAAGCCCAAGTAAGGGCTTACATTTTAGGCGTTCATCTCATCGTCTCTGCCTTTTATAGAATTATCCATAGTATATATCAATTTAAAATATTTGCAATAGCATAATTAAAATTACAATTTAACACTACTATACTGACTGCTTTCTCTAAAGGGAATTTGTGTTATAAAAAAGTAAAATCCTTTAACTAATATTCCATTATTCCAATTAAGTTTCTTGTATTTCCACGCTTGAAAGCCTCACGAACTACTATTTTTTTAGTTTTCTAACATTTCAATTCTTTAAATATTTTATTACTATTTATCTTTAGATTAAATATATTATTTTACATTTATTTAAATGCTTTAATTATATACAAAAGATTTCCTTTTAGAGATTTGACGTTAAAAACTACTATTGAAGAGGTCCGTCGATGCGGGGAGGTGTAAAAAACAGGTTCCTGTATCTTTGATCATATTGCCGGCGTTTAGTGCACAGCCTGGAGGCTCGCTAGTCAAGAATTGAGATCCTTACGATCGAGAGGAAATGAAATACAAAGGGGATGCGATTTAAATCACCAGTTATAACCGATACAACCTCCTCGCCTTACACGCAGAAACCGTCTGGACATATATAAATGCCGTCACCTATGACATATGAAAGATTTTTCGATGAAATTATGATAAAGTCACCTTATGAGAAAATATTTATTCGTTTTAGCGATACTTGCCTTGCTATTCATTTCGTCTGGACAAACGTATGAACAACAGTCTTTGATTCCCACCTTGGAGAGATGGCTGCCGAATAAACCATTGGAAGGTGCCTTATCTACCCTGCAAATTCCGTATTGGGGCAGAATCGTTTCTGTTGAGGAGCGCGGATATTATTACTTTGTCGAGTTTCTACTTAGAAAAGCGGCTCACTTCTTCACGTTCGGCCTTCTCGCCATCAGTCTGTATTGGGTTCTTCCTGCCTCACGTTTCCGAACCCTCTTGGCTCTGTTCGGCATTGTCATCCTTGCCATCGGAGATGAATTTCATCAATCCCTGACTGGAGGCAGAACCGCTTCTTCGTATGATGTCCTATTGGATACAGCAGGGGCCTTTACTTTTTTGATGTTACTCAAGCTCATCCAACTCACTAGATCCACTTCTCCAAAACGGAAAACCGCGTAAGCCCTAATCTGGGTTGACGCGGTTTTGTATTTTTAGACAAGAATGAAAGATTCAGCGTCCCTTCTCATTGAGATGGTGAATCGTTTTAATCTTGATGCTTCAGACCAACCAGGCCAGGTTTTCCAACTGGCCTCGCCTCAATTGAATATTTGGCTTGTCGCATTGTCTTTACTGCGCAGCAACCCCCTCCATTCGATAGAAGGGGTTTTACTTGCGAGCCTTTTTGGGGTATGAATGATTCTTTCATTGCTATAGTTATAAGACACTTGGCAACCAGGTTGTGAAGAATGGAACATAGGTAATGAGCAGCAGCACAGCTATGGCTAACAGGATGAACGGCATCGTCCGTTTAAACGTTTTTTCAAACGGAGTCTGAGCAATGTCATTTCCAAGCAATAAACAGACGCCAACCGGAGGTGTAATTAATCCAATACAGAGATTAACCGACATGACAATCCCGAACTGCAGAGGGGTCATTCCTAGGGCGGTGACAATTGGCAATAGAATCGGGACTAGTATAACAATCGCCGCATTCGCTTCCAGAATCATGCCCACAAATAGAAGCAGGAGATTGATTAGCAGAAATAAAACGATTGCATTGCCAGATATCGAAAGGAATGCTTCTGTAATGGTGGCTGGTAAATTAGAGGCGACGACAACCCACCCGGATACATTCGAAGTGGCCAATAATAGTAAGATGATAGCCGTAGAAACACAACTTTCCATAGTCGCCGTCATTAAGTTTTTCCACTTGATTTCCTTATAGACAAACGCCCCAATGATAAAAGCATACACGACAGATACCGCTGCTGCTTCGGTAGGAGTGAAGATTCCCCCAAAGATGCCTCCAAGTATGATTACTGGCATTAATAACGCCCAAAACGAGTTTTTGGATTCCCGTAAGATCCGTATTCCTTCCAGCTTCTCATCCGAAGGAATGTTATGTTTCTTGGCGTAATAATAGGTATACAGAATAAACACGATCGCTACCATAATGCCAGGAAATACTGCGCCGATGAATAAATCTTTGACAGACATCTGCACGGAGTTCGCATAGACAATGAGAAAGATGCTTGGCGGGATTAGCGGGCCTAGTATAGATGAGGCTGAGGCAACCGCCGCTGCGAATGAAGGATCGTAGTGATTCTTTTTCATTGCAGGTATTGTGATGCCTCCAATGGAAGAAACCGTCGCCACTCCAGACCCTGAAATGGAAGCAAAGAGCGCAGAAGCGACAACGGTGACAATTCCTAAACTCCCCCGGATCCATCCGACCAATGCCATACAAAAACGAAGGATTCTTTCGTTAATGCCACCGGCCGTCATCAAATTGCCAGCCAGCAAGAAAAAGGGAACTGCGAGTAAAGGGAAGGAGTCGATCCCTGCAAAAGATCGTTGTGCCAGGATACTAATTGGCAAGCCGCCATACACAATTGCCGCTAAGGACGCAATTCCGATAGCAAATGCAATAGGAATGCCTAGAAATATCAATACGACTAATAACCCCAATAAGATGAATCCGATTTCCATCTCTTTACTCTCCCTCCTTTCCTTCCATTAGATAGCTCCTTATATTTCGCAAGGTCAACTCCAGAAAGAAAATGATCATTAAGACAGCGCCGGTTGGTATCGCTAAGTAGGGCAGCGCCATACTTATTTTGAGGCTTGCTGACTTCGCATCCACTGTACCTTGAACAATGGATATTCCCTCTCTTAAGAGGATAACTAAAAAGATAATGATTAAGGCAGATGTAATCAATTCAAGCACTAGCTTCAATTTCGGCTTTAATGATTTAATTAAAAAGTCAATCTTGATATGCCGATTCGTTCGGACAGCAACAGCTGACGTGAGGAGCACGAGCCAGACGAATAAATAGCGGGTCAGCTCCTCCGACCAAATGGTTGGCGACTTAAATACGTACCGCAGAACGACTTGTCCAAACGTCACCAACGCCATGACGATCATAATAACAATGACAGACGAGTTTAATAGTTTCTCTGTCCGATCCAGTATTGTGATAATTCCATTCTTCACATTCCATACCCCCAGGATTAAAGCAGGCGAGAGTTCAAAGGAGTCCCGCCCCTGATTATTCCACTGCCTTAATTCTTTCTACGTAATCAACTAAATATGGAAATTTCTCTTCAATAAATCCGTCAAACACCTGTTCAAAGGCTTCATTATCTGGATAAATGACTTCACGGCCGTCGTCAATGTACTTCTGCAAATAATCCTCTTCAATATCCACTACATATTGACTGCGATAATCCGCCGCATCTTGTGCTGCTTCTTCAATCAGTTTTTGAATATCTTCCGGAAATTCTCCGAACTTTTTACGGTCCATCATGAAAACACTCGGATTGTAACTATGATTGGTTACAATCAAGTAGGGAGCCACTTCCGGAAAACCAAAATCGTATGAGTTGGTCATTGGATTTTCTTGGGCGTCTACGGTGCCTTGTTGAAGACCAGTGTAAATTTCTGTGATTCCCATTGGCGTCGGGCTTGCGCCAAGTTCTTTCCAAGTTTCCAAATACATCTCAATGGCCGGAACCCGGATTTTCAACCCTTTCACTTCCTCAGGAGTCGTAAATGGTTTTTTACTCGTCACGATCCGTCCCCCGCGATACATCGCACCCATTACTTTAATATTGGATTCTTCCCCGACTTTCTCCATTATTCTTGTTCAGTTGCCTTGATCTAGTTCATTGCCAAGCTATTACCTTTTAGAGACCATACATAGATCGGTTTCTACGATCACTCGATCCAATTCAATCCGATTTAGATCATTATCAACTTGAGAGTAAGCCCAAAGGATAATGAGTTCTTCCTCTTCACTTGCATTTACAAAGCGGTGCGGAACTTGTGGCGGAATATAGGATGTGTCATACGTTTCTAAAAACGTTCTCACGCCTTCCACATCGCAGTAAGCTTTCCCTTTTAGAATTGTCACCGATTCTTCAACACTATGCGTATGGCAAGGAAGAGATTTACCTGGCTTAAAAGTAGCGAGCCCTACCAGAAGTGTTTTCGGTCCCATATGATCCATGATCATTTCATGAAACACAACTCCGTCATCGAGTTCATATGGTTTTATGTCCTTATACTTGCTGATTACAGGAACGAGTTCAGTTATATTCATGGTTGTTTCCCCCAATTACTTTTTTTTCTGGTTATATTGTAGATAGACTACGCGTGTTTGCAGGAATTCCTCTAAGCCATGTTTCCCATCGGCACCGCCTATTCCTGATTTTTTCCACCCTGCATGAAATCCTTGTATCGCTTCGAAGTTCTCCCGGTTTACATAGGTTTCTCCGAATTGCAGTTCGTTCGTCGCTCTCATCATGACGTCAATGTTTTGTGTATAAATGGATGAAGTCAATCCGTATTCGCAGTCGTTGGCATATTCCAAAGCTTCGTCCAAGTCACGGAACGTGGCGATTGGCAGGACAGGCCCGAATATCTCTTCACGCATAATCATATCTTTGCTTGTTACATTGACGAGAACGGTCGGTTCGTAATGGTAACCCTCTTCTTTATCGGCCCGCTTGCCTCCCGTTAACACTTTTGCCCCCGAAGCAATGGCTTCCCCGACCATCCGTTCTACTGTTTCCAAAGCATTTTCAGAGACTAATGGCCCCATGTCCAGTTCATTGTCAACGAGAGGATCCCCATACTTCGTCGCAGCCATTGCTTTTGTGATCTTATCAATAAATTCATCTGCTATTTTTTCATGCACAAATACTCGTTCTGCGCAGTTGCATACTTGCCCTGTATTAATAACTCGAGAGGCCACAATGGATTTGACAGCTAAGTCGATATCCGCGTCATCCATTACGATGGCCGGTGCTTTTCCACCCAGTTCAAGCGACACTTTCGTAATGTTCTCCGCGGCCGCTCTCATGACAGCTGCGCCTGCAGCATAACTGCCTGTTAAGCTGACCATCCCAACCTTCGGATTCGAAGCAAGCTCCTGACCTACAGTACTGCCAGGTCCGGTAACAAAATTTATAACACCGTTCGGCAATCCTACCTTTTCAATAATCTTGGCAAACTCTAAAGCATTATTCGGAGAGAAATCGCTCGGCTTCAAGACAATTGTATTGCCTGTTACTAATGCCGGGGCAGCTTTTCTGGCTATCAAGAAAAACGGGAAATTCCATGGTAGAATTCCGGTTATGACTCCAATCGGGGCTTTTTGAACAAAAATGTTTTCATTTGGCCGGTCACTTTGTACAATTTCACCTTCATACCGTCTCGCCCATTCTGCCATGTAGTCGATGTAATCTGCCGTAAAATTGACCTCCACCTCCGCAAGTGGAAGCACTTTCCCCATTTCCTCGCTAATCGTGCGGGCAAGGTGCGGGACGTTTTTTCTAATTTCCGCCGAGATGGCATGCAAATAGCGAGCCCTTTCAATTGCCGGCAATTTCCCCCAGCTCTTCTGCGCCTTTTCTGCGGCATCGATTGCTTTACTGGCATCTTCCCTCGTTCCTTTAGGAACATTAGAAATTGCTTTTCCTGTTGCCGGATTTAACACTTCGGTCTTTTCATCTGACATTGAGTCAACAAATTCCCCATTAATATAAAGTTGGTATGACTTTACAGTTGTCACGCTGCTCATTATAAAAGCCCCCTTCAATTCAAATGAATTCCATAGACAGTCATCATAACGTCAGACCATCTAATGTTATGAACATTATACATTTTGAAAATTCTAAAAGTCAACAACGAATTTAAAAAAATAAATATTTTCAGTTAACTAATAAATTCTAATCAATTCATCCTTATACAAAAAAAGCCAGCTGAATCCCCCAACTTCCGGGGATTTCAACTGGCCTTACTAACAGCACGCTATTCGTTTCTTATTATTTATTATCCGTCTGCTGAAATTCAATTAACAATCGGCTGACCAACACCAAATGGTCAGTCATCGCTTTCCGGGCAGCTTCTTCGTCATTCGCTATAATGGCATTTGCTATTCGCTCATGCTGCTCAATTACACTTTCTTTCACCGAATACCCTTTTAACACTTTATAGATCCATTCTCGGGTCACCTCTCGCAAAATATGCATGACCTGAACTAAGAATGAGTTTTTGGCAATTTCAGTAACAAGTGTATGAAAATCAAGATCACTTCGTAAAAAATCTTCATCATTCGTAGACAAATTCATGTTCTCAATCGCCTTCTTCAGACGTTGTTTATCCTTCTCATCCGCTTTTCTGGCAGCCATCTCCACTAATGTGCCTTCCAGCTCAATTCGAGCTTCAATTAACTCCGTAATATTATCAAAGCTGATTTTCGACATCAGGTCCAGATGCTTCGTGAAAAAGTCACCTAGCGTGTCTACTACAAAAGTTCCCTCGGGCACCCGGACTTCGATCAATCCAAGAGTTGTAAGAGAACGAATCGCTTCTCGCAAACTACTTCTGCCGACCCCAAACATTTCCATCAACTGCCTCTCAGAAGGCAGCTTTTCTCCTCGAGGGAGCGTTCCATTAATGATTAATTCCATTAACTTTTGGACAATGTCTTGGGAAAGCGTTGTCTTTTTTATCTGTTCTATGTTATTTTCTAACATGTAATCACTCCGTTTGGTTATCTTTATCGATCTGATTAGGAATATTTAATTATACCAGACAATGCAATTTATTTGGAAATCATTTAAAACATAATAGAATGGGAGCCTTAACAAATGGAATACCTCAAAATAAAATCGAAAAAAATCTACGAGCAAGTGGCGGACCAACTCGTTGAAATGATTCGCTCAGGAAGATTAAAACCCGGCGACCGACTCGACTCCGTGCAACAACTTGCTGTAAACTTCCAAGTTGGACGCTCCGCAGTCAGGGAAGCATTATCTGCCTTGCGCGCCATGGGATTAATCGAAATTAAACAAGGAGAAGGCACTTTTGTAAAAGAATTTGATTCCAACCATATCACATCCTCATTTTCTTCTGTGATTCTCATGAATCGAAAGGACGTAGAAAATCTGTTGGAAGTGAGGAAAATTATTGAAACCGGCATGGTAGGCTTGGCTTGTTTACATCGCAACGATGAGCATCTGGCAGCATTGCAATCTGCATTGGAATCCATGCATCTTGATGATGCAGCCGAAACGGCGGATATGACATTTCACGTGACGATCGCGCAGGCAAGCGGCAACGACTTGCTCATTAGCTTAATGAGCCATGTTTCAGATTTGCTTCGGGAAACGATTAAGGAGACAAGAAAGATTTGGAACGCATCCAATCCGAAGATAAAGAGAAATTTGTACGAGGAACACTACGCCATCTACGAGGCTATTGTAAACCAAGATAGTGGAACCGGGCAGATTGCAATGGCAAAGCATTTGGAAAGCGTGGAAACGGTGTTAAAAACATATTATACAGAACAAAACGAGTAATTATTATAGTCAGGTCATCAGATAACCTGTTGACTAATTGTTTAAATAGTCTTACAGTATGTAAAAGATAGTAAGCTATTAAGGGGTGAGAGATATTGAAAGTCAGCCTGTTTGCTACCTGCCTAATTGATATGTTTCAGAGTCAGGTCGGAAAAGACGCCGTCGAGGTGCTAGAGTCGCTTGGATGTGAAGTCGACTTTCCAGAATCCCAAGTCTGTTGCGGGCAGCCTGCTTATAACAGCGGTTATGTAAACGATTCCAAAGAAGCGATGAAGCGGATGATGACAGCATTTGAGGACTCCCAATACGTGGTAGGTTTATCTGGATCCTGCACCTATATGTTTCACGAATATCCAGCTATTTTCAAAGGGGATCCTGTTTGGGAGGAGAAGGCAAAAGCACTTGCAGAGAAAACATTTGAATTCACCCAATTTATAGTAGACGTTCTCCAAGTGAAACATGTGGGAGCGAAACTAAACGGGAAAGCAACCTACCATACTTCCTGTCATATGACCCGCCTATTAGGGGTTACGGAGGCCCCGCTGACCCTACTGAATCACGTCGAAGGTTTGGAGTTTGTTGAGTTGCCCGGAAAGCAAAATTGCTGCGGTTTCGGGGGTACTTTCTCCGTCAAAATGTCTCCGATCTCCGAGCAAATGGTCGATGAAAAGGTTCGGCATATTACCAATACAGAGGCGGATTATGTCATTGGTGCGGATTGTGGATGCTTGCTGAATATAGGCGGAAGAATGGAGAGGCAGCAACATTCTGCCAAGGTGCTCCATATTGCGGAAGTATTGAATAAACGATGAAATCGTAAAGGGGTGATGGAAGTGGCAATGAAAATCGGCACGGAGAAATTCAAGAAAAGAGTCGATACCGGTCTCAAGGATACCTTTATGCGCAACACCGTATTAGGTGCGCAAGATCGTCTGCAAACACGCCGGCTGGACGCGATTGAAGAATTAGGAGATTGGGAAGAGTGGCGGTCCCATGGTGAAGAGATTCGCAAACATGTACTCGAGAACTTAGACTTTTACCTTCAGCAATTGGCTGAGAACGTTTCGAAACTAGGGGGACATGTGTATTTCGCAGAAACTGCGGAACAAGCGAATGATTATATAAAAAAGATTGCGCTTGAAAAAGAGGCAAAAAAAATAGTGAAATCCAAGTCGATGGTCACGGAAGAAATCGATTTGAATGCAGCGTTGGAATCCATTGGCTGCGAAGTGATTGAAACGGACTTAGGGGAATATATCTTACAAGTCGATGATCATGACGCTCCCTCTCATATCGTAGCCCCCGCCTTGCACAAAAACAAGGAACAAATACGTGACGTCTTTACCGAAAAGCTTCAGTACACGAAAACAGAACAGCCCGAAGAACTCGCTTGGCACGCCAGAGAAATGCTGCGCACGGAGTACTTGACGGCAGATATCGGCATTACCGGCTGTAACTTTGCCGTTGCTGAAACAGGTTCCGTTTGCCTCGTTACCAATGAAGGAAATGCCGATTTGGTGACAGCCTTGCCGAAGACACAAATTACCGTGATGGGGATGGAACGGCTTGTCCCGACGTTTGAGGAATTGGAGGTCTTGGTCGGGATGTTGACTCGAAGCGCGGTTGGCCAAAAACTGACCAGTTATATTACAGTACTAACCGGTCCCCGGGAGTTCGATGCAGCGGACGGACCCGAGGACTTCCATTTAGTGATCGTTGATAATGGACGTTCCAATATTTTGGGCAGTGAATTTCAATCCATACTGCAATGTATCCGCTGTGCCGCCTGTGTCAACGTTTGCCCGGTATACCGCCACGTCGGAGGCCACTCGTACGGCTCCATTTATTCCGGCCCGGTCGGCGCAGTGTTATCACCCTTATTAGGCGGTTACGAAGAGTATAAGGAACTGCCTTATGCCTCCACATTATGCAGTGCCTGCACAGATGCATGCCCAGTCAAAATTCCCCTTCATGAATTGCTTCTCAAGCATCGCCAGGTCATCGTGGAAAATGAAGGGAAAGCGCCGATTTCCGAAAAATTGGCGATGAAAGCGTTCGGATTAGGCGCTGCTTCCCCGTCGTTGTATGAACTCGGTTCCAAACTTTCTCCAAACGCACTCAAACCTTTTACAACTGGAGGAAAAGTGAAAATGGGAATCGGGCCTCTGAAAGCCTGGACAGCAGCCCGGGAATTTCCAGCCCCCCACAAGGAAAGATTCCGCGACTGGTATAAAAATCGCCCGAGTGGAGGAGAGGAAGATGAGTAAAGGTACGGTGACTAATGACAAAGCTTTTCTACAACAGATTGGGCAAAGACTTGGGAGAAGTGAGATCAGAACAGCCCCCCCCTCTCGGAACTGGAACTTTCAACCGCAGCATAACGTGCTAAAAGATAAAACAGCGGATGAATTGGTTCAGGTTTTAGAATTACAGTGCCAGAATATCCATACCAGATGTATCAGGACTACCACTCCGTACCTCGAATCCACTATTCAACAGCTAATTCAGGAGTATGGCGGTAAATCGGTCGTTTACGGAAAGGATAGCCGTTTTGAAGAGTATGGGTTAACAACGCTTCTTCGTGAAACGTTATCTCAAGATGATATTGAAAGCTACGAATGGGATGACAAAGATCAACATGCTGCGATTGAACAAGCCGAAACAGCCAATATTGGAATAGCAATCAGCGATATGACCCTAGCCGAATCGGGCACAGTCGTCCTGTATAGCGATCAACACAAAGGCAGAACCATTCAATTTCTGCCGATGCAATCGTTCTTTATTATTCCAAAAAGCACGATTGTCCCACGGATGACACAGGCCGCGATGAAAATGAGAGAACGTTTTAGCGAAAGTGTCCCGTCTTGTGTGAATTTTATCACGGGACCGAGCAATTCGGCGGATATTGAGCTGAACTTAGTGATTGGCGTACACGGTCCGGTTCGGGCTGTTTATATTGTCGTGGACGATATATGAGAATCACACCTACAGTTGATAATACGAAGCCAATTAGGTTGTTATAGTATGTAAGTAAAAAAGACACCCTTCTGTTCGGTAGAGTATACTACCGCTCGAAGAGGTGTCTTTTTCGTTAATCAAAAGACGGATTGTTTACGAGTTGGATGGATGACATCATTCATCTGGATAGTACCCATTATAAGAATGAAAATATACTTTTTCATTCCCTTGATCCGTCTTCACATCAAACAGATATAAATTGTAGGTAAACGATTCCTTCGTCACAATATCTTGACCCGTTCTCTTGGAAACGGACAACAGTTTTACCATAACGTTTTGAGAATGGGACCGGTAATCATTTTCCAAGATGATTTTGGCTTCATCTGCAGTCAATTGAAAATTCTGTTTCCCAACCATTTGATAACCAAATGAAGCCAGCTTCCAGGTGCCTCCCTCTTTTTCAAACTGGTAGGAGACAAATCCGCCAACAGTCAAGCCATTCCCCAGCTCAATGGTTTTGACAGATAGGACATCGGCAGAAGGCTGCGCAACCTCGAAACGGATAGAAGGCTTGCTTGTCGGATACGGAAACAGTGTATTATCGCATTCATTACAGGCATGAGGATAATACGCTTGCAAAACCTGATCCGTAAATTCCACAGTCGCAACCTTCAGTAATGACGGACGGAGTTCATTGAATGGCTTCCCTTTGCTGACGCCTTCCACAATGATTCTCTCGATAGCAGCAGACAGGTCCCGGGTTAGTTTCTCCGCCTCCCCTTTACTCACTTTACTTGTAGCATTTGTGGAATTCTTCGCATGGATAGCCCGTTGCAAAGCAACTGTATAATATTCTCGCGTCACTGGCCGGTTTGGCTCAAGCTTCCCCTTTGACCCACGTAATACACCGTTCTCAAACATTGCATTCGCATGGCGATAGCCCCAATGACTGTTCGTGACATCGGTAAACGCCTGCTCGTCGGAGGCTTGAAAGCCAAACGCCAAGTCGAGCACTTTCGCAAGTTGGATGCGGGTCATCGGCGCTTCCGGATTGAACTTGCCATCCGGTCCTCCGCTCATAATTCCCGCTTCCGTCAATTTCATGATCGGTGAAAAATACGGATGCTGTTTCGGAACATCTTTATAGACAACTTTTGAATGGCTCGGAGGCGGCAACTTTAACGCTTTATCCAAAAGTGCCGCAACATGCTTACGGCTAATTTTATTGCTCGGTCGGAAGGTGCCATCCGGATAGCCGCTAATATATCCCGCCTGCTGCATCTCATGGATAATGGCATAACTTGGATGCTGTTTCGGCACATCTTTGAATTGCAACGAAGCGGCTTCTATACGAGCCGGTTGAGCAAAAGGCAGTAGGAAAAGGAGCGTCAGGATGTACATAAGACATTTCTTTTTCATTTACACTTTCCTCTCTGGATGAATTTTTCGTCACTTTCCATTACTCTACCAGGAAGTTTTAGAGAATCCTAGTATGAGGTCTGGACTGATTAACAGTTATCTTGTCAGGTCGGTGAAGAGAGAAGTACAACTCATTTATCTTCATCTGTATTCCCGTCTCATGTATCTTCTATTTATTGTTGGATCAGGTGACCAAGTCCTGTTATCGAGTGAAAGGATTTGCTTTGTTATGCGCGGTTTACCCTTTTTATGCGCGCGTGTGGACGGCTATTGCGCGGATGTGAGATGACGTACAATAGTCTGTGTAAACAAAAAAAGATAGGACATCCTTAAGGTTAATCACTACAAAAACCAAGGAGGATGTACTATCTATGTCTAC
>JACHLS010000023.1 GCA_014204635.1 Sporosarcina luteola
ATAACCTCTCCGCAACCGCGCATAACCCTTCCGCATCCGCGCATAACCTCTCCAAACCCGCGCATAATTCCACCGCACCCGCGCATAACCACCCATGCATAAACAAAACTTACGCAGGCAAGTTCGAAATGAACAGCTTCCCCAACTAATCATAGAATGGAATGATCATTGGAACGATCCATATGAAGCAGAAGAAATAGCTTTCATCTAACTCCACTCCCTGGTTACTCTCAAAAAAACCGATCCATTCTTGGACCGATCACCCTCAAATATTATTTCAACTTCTCCGGCCGAGGCCTGATGAAGTAGGAAAGGGAAATAACGATATCAATGGCTAAAATGAGTGCCCATAATCTCAACATGTCGTATAGCGCTTGTGTTTTTCCTGCATCTCCGATGAAGTAAATCATAGCCAGGAGAAACGCTCCTCCGATCAAAAAGGCCAGCACATGTTGCAAGGAACCTTTCATAGAATGGCGCGCGTGTGCGTATCCCGTTTTTTTCACCGGTTTGCTGCCCTGCTTTTTAACGTAATAGAGAAACCGTTCATCTGCCCAGCGAATCATACTTTTTCCAAAAGCGACAGAGACGCCGAGGTAGATGGCCGCAATAGCATGTACTTGAGTTGCCACAGCCCCGTTATACAAGTCGGAGGCGGTGACGAGAAGCAACAGCAAATCGATGACTGGGGTAAGTGCGAGAAAAAATAAGCCAAGCCGTTTCTTGTTGAACACATATCGAGTAATGAGACCAGCAAGAATGACGACCCAAAAACCGATTTCACAGGCGATGATCGTCCAAGCAATGAAATTCACAGAAACACCTCTTTTTTAATACAGTTGTATTGGTTAAGTGCATCGTACCATAACGTGTTTAATTAATACAAGTGTATTGTTAAAAACTCTTATTTATTCTACACTGTATATATGCCAAAAATAATTAATCATGACGAGCGGAAACAGCAGATTGCGCAGGCTATGTGGCGGGTGATTTTGGATAAAGGGATGGAAGGGGCGACAGTACGGAATATAGCGGAAGAGGCGGGGCTCTCGCTCGGAGCGCTCCGTCATTATTTTTCAACCCAAGATGATTTGCTAGTCTATGCGATGACGCTTGTGACAGAAAGGGCGACGGACCGAATAGAAGCCGTTGTAAAAAGAAATTTGCCGCCGAAGGAAATGGTGTTGGCGGTGCTTTATGAAATCGTGCCGCTAAATGAAGAGAAACGAGCTGAAATGCAGGTCTGGTTCGCTTTCGTAGCGCATGTTAGTCACCGGAAAAACGAGCTTCCTATTCCGGATGATGGAATTTGGAAAGGTGTTCAAAAACTGATCTATTATTTGAACCAAATCTCGTTGTTAAAACCAGAACTAGATTTGGAACTGGAGACAGAGCGGCTCTATTCCTTGATTGACGGTATTGCCATCCATGCATTACTGGAGCCGGAACGATTGGATGCGGAAAGGGTCCGAAAAACCATTCACTATCATATCGACTTAATTTGTATCCAAGCATAAGGTCTTTGGGTCAGTAGGAAAAACGGGACTAAGTATCCCTCTTTCTCTCCAAGTGTCGCCAATTTAGTTGTATCTTGCTAAAATGGCGATAGATTCCAAAGGGAGGATGAAGCGGATGCGAAAGTGGACAGCTCGCTTTTTGATTATCTTAGCAGGTGCAGTTGTCATGGGAGGGTGTTCGGAGAAAGATAAGAAAGAACCTGAAGTGAGCACGGAAGTTTCTGCGGAGGGATCACAACAAGACACTGGAACCGAGGATCAGACAGTAGAAGAACAAATGCCGGAAACGAGTATCTTGGATAAAATTAAAGACACGCAGATCCCTGATTCCGAAGAGACGTTCAGAGCTCTGAAACCGGGCATCTTTACAGAAGATATCCCATATGAAGAGGAAACCAAACAAACATGGGGATGGTTTGGCCTTGGTGATTACAAAGAAGAGCTGACAGAGAAGCTGGGTGAGGTAGCTGCTGAGACGCAAGATCCAGAACTGATTTTCAAAGCTTTGCAATATTACGTGGCAAGCAATGCGTATGAACGCGTGGCAACGGAACTGGAAGAGTTTGGGTATGATTGGTTTGAGCCATATTTGCCTGAGCCAGGTGAGAAAGAGGGAGCTGAGGAACAGGCAACCGAGGATGGCCAAGCGATCATTTTGTTGGATGCGAGCTCAAGTATGCTGCTATCGGTACAAGGAAAGCAGAAGATGGCTATTGCCAAGCGGGCGACTTCCCGTTTCGCCAGCACGATTGGCATGAAAGATGACGTATCGTTAGTAGTGTACGGCCATGCCGGTAGCCAAAATCAGTCAGACAAAGAATTATCATGTACGACAATTGAAGAGGTATATCCATTGGGCGCTTACCATGCAGATGAGTTCAAGAAAGCCGTTGATGGAGTAGAAGCCAAAGGGTGGACGCCAATCGCCGAAGCAATTAAATATGCACGTGAACAGACGGAGGGCACTACAGCGAAATTGACGGTTTATATTGTAAGTGATGGAGCGGAAACGTGTGGTGGAGACCCGATCGCCGAAGCAAAGGCATTTGCTGAGGGAAGCACTGGTCGTCAAGTGAATATCATCGGTTTTGACGTAGACCGTGAAGGAGAGAATCAATTGAAGGCTGTGGCAGAAGCCGGAAAGGGAGAATATATCTCCGCTAAAACAATTGATGAACTTGATCAGTCGATTACCAAACAATGGCTGCCTTCTTCCTACGAAATCATGGGCAAGTCCAATTCACTGCTGAAGCACTGGGGTCAAGGATATGATGAAATGGTGCAGCGTTTTGCGATATCGGACCGTTTTACATATGCATCTCTTAATGAATCAGATAGGATGCATGAGGCTCTTGGTATCATGAGCTCTGAACAGTGGATAACGCAAGAGATCCAGGAAGAAGTGAGGGAAATAATAAAGAAGAGGGAACAGGATGCCGTCGAAGTGATGAAAGAACTGGATGAACGCGCGCGTATCCGGGTTGAGAATGAAAGACAGGAAATCGTTGATCGTGTAGATGAATGGATGGACAGGATGAATAAACTCCGCGAGGCCCAAGGGAAATAAGGAAAGGCCTGTCTGTTGGCTATATGCCAGTAGACAGGCTTTTACTCATTTTAAAACTTGGAATATCGACAGGGAGACCACGTAAACCTGATGCGAACGTAAAGCGTGTCTAAGAAATGTATGAAAGCAAGTCGTATAGTCTGGCGGAAATTAAGGCAGCGACCGGAATTAGTCAATCGACATTGTATCGATATTTAGAAAAATGAACTTGTCTTCTGGAACAGCGTCTCTATACACAGGGAGGCGCTATAATGAAGAAATGGAAAGTTCTAACGATAGGATCGCTTGTATGTGCAGTATGTCTTCTCATTCCCGCTTTTAAGCAGGACGTTTTAGATGATAATCTGAAATTAATGAAGGAGCAGGTCCGTGCAATTGATCCTCATCGACCTGTCGCATTATTGGACATTACTCCGTTTAAATGGGATGTTCTCTATTCGTTCGAGCCGTATGCAACGAAAGAAGTCGTATATGAAACGATCGGATACCGATGGGATACAGTCCAAGAAACGGTAAGTGAAGACATGAACCAGATCGTTTTCATGCACGATGGAAAAGTCGTTTGCCATATCTTTGGGTATCCTTCTCAAATTGGCTTTGGTATGTATCTGGTAGGTCGCGACGCAGAGGATCCAGTCGCGCGCATCTATTCTACTGATCATGTTTTATTAACGCAAACTCGAATGGAAGACGACATCTTGTTATTCCAAACGGAAAAATAGGAAGCCGCCATGCATTTGGCATGACGGCTTCTCTTAATTTAGTGGCATGTATTAGATTCGTTTTCGAGATATCCGATTAAAGGGTACCGGCGCTAGCTCTTTCTGTCAAAACATTCTGCGGATATTTCAACAGTTTAGTCCATTTCACTGCTGTAGCGATAATAATGACTAGACCTAGCACTAACATTGTAATGGACAAAATCCCGTTCAACAAATTATAACCTGCACTGCTTTCATTTAAATAAACATTGGTAATCATCCAGTATCCAGCGTAGTTGACGGAAACATATAAGTACGCCAATGGAATTAGACAGGTTAACACATAGATCCGTTTATCGGCAATCTTCAAAATGACAGTTGCCCCAATAATCAATCCAATGGATGCCATCAATTGGTTAGATACACCGAACAGGGCCCAGACCGAGCTGATGTCTCCGGTATATAGCAAGTAACCCCACATGAAGCAGGCTAATAAACTGGCTACAATATTGGCTGGTGTCGAGTTCAAATTTTTCAATGGTTTAATGAAGCTTCCGATAAAGTCTTGAATTAAGTAGCGAGCCACTCGCGTACCCGAATCGATGGCGGTTAAGATAAAAATAGCTTCAAACAAAATAACGAATTGGAAGAAGTATGTAGCCATATGCTTGAAGATTGGAATTTCTGTAAAAATATAAGTCATTCCGACAGCCAATGAAATGGCGCCCCCAGTACGACCTTCCAAGTCCATTCCGACATCATTGCTTAATTGATCCAAATGAACAGGCTGCATTCCCAGTTTTGCGTAATTTTCAGGAGTGGAGTTGATTGCAAAATAGTCACCAGGCATTAATGAGACCGCTGCGATCAATGCCATAACGGCAACTAAACATTCCACAAGCATCGCGCCGAAAGCAACGCCTTTAATATCGCTCCAACGATTGATCATTTTAGGAGTTGTACCGGAACCGATAAACGCATGGAACCCTGAGATGGCTCCGCAGGCAATTGTAATAGATACGAATGGCCAAACGGGACCAGCGATAATCGGACCGCCGCCGTTGATAAATTCCGTGAAAGCCGGAAATTGAACAGTCGGATTAACAAAGAAGACACCCACTATTAAAGCTAAGAAGACACCTAGTTTTAAGAAGGTACTCAAATAATCGCGAGGTGCCAACAACAGCCACACAGGCAATGCTGCGGCAAAAAAGGCATAGATCGGCAAAGCTAATGCAATTGTGCTAGGTTCTAAAGTAAGAAAATTGCCAAGTGCAGTTCCCTGAATACTTGGACCAATCGCGATCGCTGCCATAATGAGTAAGAATCCAACAGTTGTCGCCAGCTTCAGATTTCCTGTTTTCTTATGGTACAGTCCTACCCCCATTGCAATTGGAATGGTAGCCGCAACGGAGAATGTTCCCCATGGGTTGTTGCTGAGCGCATTCAAGATAACTAAGGATAGGCCGGCCATTGTAATCGTAATAATAAATAACATAGCTAATCCAGTACAAAACCCTGCAACCGGCCCTAATTCCTTTTTTGCAATCTCCGACAAGGACTGTCCCTTTTGCCTCATCGAAGCGAAAAGGACAACGATATCATGGACCGCTCCCCCAATGACCGCCCCAACCAATAACCAGATGAGACCAGGCAAGTAACCAAATTGAGCAGCAAGAATAGGTCCTACCAGCGGTCCGGCGGCTGCGATGGCAGCAAAGTGATGCCCAAATGTTACCCATTTGTTAGTTGGGACATAGTCTTTGCCGTCTTCTAACGTGTGGGCAGGTGTCGGCTTACTATCGTCCAGTTTTAACACTTTTGCTGCCATGAATGTACCGTATAAACGGTATGCAATTAACAAAATACAGACTGCCCCAATAACAATTGTAATTCCGTTCATATCAAATCTCTCCCCCCTTATTTTTCTTCTGTCATTCTACTGAAAAATAAGAGGTTGTAAGCGGTTTCTTTATGAAGTGCATAGATTCCGTCATAGAATGCAAAAAAACGAATATGAGATGCATGGGGTACTAAAACTCGAATAATTGTTTTAGATCCCGGACGAATGAACGGCTGACGGGCACGCGGGAATTATCTTTCATTACTAAGTTATATGTCGCATTGAACCAAGGGTGTATCTCACAAATATGGTGTGTATTTACGATAAAACTTCGATGCACACGTATAAAGTTGAGATCAGACAATTTCTTTTCCATGTTGATTAAAGAGTCTTTTACTTCAAAGCGTTGATCGGATGTCACAATAATACACTTGCCTCCATTTGATTCAACATACTGAATTCGTTCCGGTTCTAACAAGATAATACGTTCATCTACAGGAATGACAACTTTAGGACTGACCTCTTTTCTCGTCAGTTGGGGCACTTTTTCTTTACTTCTTCTATGCATGGCCCGAACTTTTTCCAGTGTCTTATCAAGGCGGGATTCGGCAATCGGTTTCAAAATATAGTCGGCTGCATTCAAGTCGAATGCGGTAAGCGCATACTCATCATAAGCAGTTGCGAATACAATCGCGGTATGGGCGGGCAAGGCTGATTGCAGTTCTTTTGCGAGAAACAGGCTGTTGCCGTCAGCCAATTCAATATCTAAGAAAACGAGATTCGGTTGTAACTCAGTAATTTCTTCAAGAGCATCGTGTGCATTTTCTGACTCACCGACAATCTCCACAAACTCATACTTGTTTAAGAGGAACCGCAACTCGTCCCTTGCTAAAGGCTCATCTTCAACTATATATACTTTCAGCAATCGACAGGTCCCCCTTTTTGAAATGTAGTGGAATGCAAATGAATACTTTTGTCCCTGATCCAGAAAGGGACTTGAATGAAATGGAAGCTTGCCCTTTGTAGAGACCTTCCAAACGTTTACTGATATTGTCGATACTCGTACCGGTGCCCGTTTCCGAGAGGACGGTTTGTTTGCCCAATACCATCAACGTTTCGGATGAAATTCCGACACCGTTGTCCTGGACAATGATTTCCAAATGGTCGGTCTGTTGTGTAATGTCAATAGAGATGAATCCTTTGGACTTCCCTCTGCTCAATCCGTGATGTATCGCATTTTCAACTAAGGGCTGAAGCAGGAAAGGGGGAATATGAAAATCGAGCAAACTTGAATCGACTTTGATCTCGACCTCATATTTGTCAGGAAAACGGGCCTTCTCCAAGGATAGATAGGCAGCAACGTTTTCAATTTCTTTTTCCAATGGAATGAACATCTGTCGGGCTCCCTGAAGATTGCTGCGGAAAAATAAACTGAGCTCCAACATCAAATCTCTCGCCTTTGTTGGATCTGTCCTGCATAAGACTGAGATTGAATTCAGGCTGTTGAAAAGAAAGTGAGGATGAATTTGCGTATGCAATGCGCGAATTTCAGCATCCTGCAATAATTTTGATTGTCTTTCCACCTCGGCAAGTTCCAGTTGGGTAGAGAATAAATTGGCAAGTCCTTCCGCCATTTGTTGTTGGACATCATCTAACTTATGGCTGTCCACATAGTACATTTTCAACGTGCCTGCGGTGTTATGCTGGACTTTTAAAGGCAAGACAATGGCAGCTTCCAACGGACAGCTTGCGGAACTGCAATAAATTTCATCCTTTGTTCGGGCTACACAGATTTGCCCTCGTTCAATGACGCTTTTCGTCAGCCTTGTGACTAATTCGCCCATTGATATATGATGATCAGTGCCTGCACCGACATGGGACAGAACACGCGTGGTATCCGTAATCGCCACTGCATCGGCTTCTGTGCTTTCCAATAGGATGGAGGCGATCGCTTTACTCGACTCCCCATTCAGCCCTTGTTTGAAATAAGGCAGTGTCCTTTCTGCAATAGAGAAAACAAGGCTCGTCTGGTTCGCTCGAGCCCTACTCTGGTCTTTCATGATGGATTGCATGATCATCATAAATAAAAGAATGCCTAAGCCATTGATGGTGATCATGGGAAGCCCGATAATTTGCACTAAATGCCAAGCTTGTTCAAATGGCTTGGCAAGAAGAAGGATTATGCCCATTTGCAAGGCTTCAAGCAGCATCCCGACTTTAATGGCGAAGGATGCGGTAATCCGTTTGCCTTGTTTTAGTTTATAGCGCCCGCAATAACCGGCCAAAACGCCTGCTAGAACAACTGCGAGAGAACAGGCGAAAGCAGTGAAGCCGCCAAACGTATATCGATGAAGACCAGCAATCAGGCCAGCTCCCAATCCGACAACAGGGCCGCCAAGGAGTCCGCCGATTACGGCCCCCATCACTCGAGTGTTGGCTATGGCATTATTGGGTTCTATGTCTAGGAGAATTCCCTGGTTTGAAATAGTATCTTGGAAGACTTCGATTCCGGTATAATTACTGACTAAACCAAATCCGCCAAACAGGCAGATCAATACGAGCTTTTCATTCCTCGTACTATCTTCTTGGAAAATACGCCGGAACGATTTCATATGAGATAGAAGGAAAGCTACAATTAAAATGATCCCTACTTTTTCGATCATATATAAAATTAAATGTGCTACCATCTCATTCACCTCATGCGTATCCCTTTTTTGTAACTCCTTACATAGTAAAGTATTTTTAGAATATTTTCATCAACTTTTTAACTAGATCCGTTTCTGGCGTTTTTTAAAGGAAAAACTAGTTTGAAGGAGGTTCCCTTGCCGGGTTCGCTTTCGACTGAAATAGTGCCGCCGTGTAAGCTGACAAGTTGTTTAACAATTGATAAACCTAAACCGAATTCCCCGTATGGATTTGTAGTTCTAGAATCAATCGCTTTATAAAAACGATTCCATATCTTCTCGATTTCATTAGCATCCATACCGATGCCGGTGTCTTTGATTTCAATAATGGTTCCTGCCTCGGATTTTGAACCAAGAAGCTGAATGATTCCGTTCTCCGTGAATTGAATGCTATTTTTCGTAATGTTAATTAAAATCTGAGTGAGCCGATCATAGTCCGCATAGATTTGGATCTGGTCATCTGCTTCTACAAGAATCCGATCCCCACGGGCATGGGCGGCATCTTCGAGTTGATCCCCAATAATTTCGAGGAGTTCACCTAAATAAATGTCCTGTTTTACAAGTGTCACTTGATTCGAACGGATCTTTTCGTAATCTAAGTTTTCATTCACAAGCCGGATGAGTCGCATCGTTTCCCGGCTTGCCAGTTCAAGCCCCCGTCCCTTTTCCGATTCGGAGATCATGTCATTCCGCAGTCCTTCAATGATGCCTCGGATGGTTGTAAGGGGGGTGCGCAATTCATGAGATACGTCCGCCATGAATTGCCGGCGCCGGTTCTCCAGGCTTTCAATCTCTTCCATGGATGCCCCGAGCTTTTCCACCATGCCATTGAAGTCTCCTGCCAATTCCCCGATTTCATCGACTCCAGATGACGGGATCCGAACGGAATAATCGCCTTGCGAGACGTTCGCCGTCGCTGCACGCAGCCGTTTGATTCGCCTGCCGTGAAATCTGGATAGCAGGCTGCTCAGCAAGAGTGCCGCCAGAAGTGCAAGACCCATTGCATATAAGACATAGCTGTTCAACTCGGAGATGAGTTCACGAGACCCTTTGATGGGGGAGGTCAGCAGGATGCCGCCGCCAAATTGGCCATTGTGGAAATACGGGAGCAAGGCAAACGTGACGGCTTGGTTGAACCGCTTATATTCCTGCTTCACCGTAATCGCCTTGCCGTCTTTCAACTCATTCCATTCCTCTTCGTTTAGCTCGATCAAAGGTGTCTTCAATCCAGTGGAATAAATGATCCTGGAGTTTTCATCGAATAGACTGTATTGGATATCGCGGCCGCCGAGCACATGCCCGTATGATTGCAGCACCATTCGCGAATTTCCATCGGTTTCAAGTTCATTCAAAATAGAAGAACCGTACGATAGCAACTCCTCTGTTTTGTTTGCGTAAACGAAATTGCGGGCGAAGCTTGAAAACAACAAGCTCAGAATGACAAAGGCGATAATGATAACACCGAGATGGCTTGCCAGCTGCTGATAAAAATACTTGATCTTCATCGGCCGCTTCCTTCCATCTCATCAAATCGGTATCCGACGCCCCATACCGTATGGAAGAAAGGTCTTTCATCTGATGAGACCTTTGTCCGCAATCGTTTGATATGCACATCCACCGTCCGATCGTCCCCATAGAAATCATAGCCCCAAACCCGGTCCAATAATTGTTCGCGCGAAAAAACTTGTTTAGGATGCTGAATAAAGAAATGAAGCAAGTCGAATTCCTTCGGTGTAAGATTGGGCACAGGCTTCCCGTCTAAGAGCACTTGCCGCGTGCTTGGGTTCAACTTGAAATGAGTGGTGGTGAGCCAGGCGGGATCTTGCGATTGGGAATCCTTATGCCCGGCATAGCGGCGGGTCACCGCCTTGATGCGGGCGAGCAACGCCAGAGGGCTGAAAGGTTTCGTCACATAATCATCCGCCCCCATTTCAAGACCAAGCACTTGATCCGATTCCGTATTCTTCGCTGTAAGCATAATAATGGGAACTTCCATTTGCTCCTGGCGTAATTTCCGGCAAATCGTGACGCCATCCATGCCAGGCAGCATCCAATCAATAATCAAGCAATCCCACGTTTCTGCAAGGGCCCGTTCGTATCCGACCAAGCCATCCGCTACGAATTCCCCTTGGATTCTTTCTTTTTCAAAAAACAGCCCGATCATGGAAGCGACACTTTCATTGTCTTCGATTACTAGAATTCTCAAGGCTTGCCCTCCTTTTGAGGTTCGTTATTGAGATTATATCGAAAGATGGCATACTAAAACACCTCTGCCGCTTAGGCAAAGGTGCTGGCTTTTACGGAAGTCCGCAGTCATTTTTATTTCAACTCCGAATTGCTTGTCAATGTCAATTCCACTGTCTGTTTATGGGTGTCCCGATAGATGGTCAAACTTGCTTTGTCACCTATTTTGAGATCGGAATACAGGATTTTTCGAAGATCCATAGCATTGGAAATGTCTGTGCCATTGATGGCCGTAACGACATCCTGCTCCTTCAAGCCGGCTTTCGCAGCCGCGGAATTCGGATCAACAGAGGTGATCATGACACCGCCTTCTACTTCCTTCGGCAAGTTTTGTACATACATGTAAGGAACGTTGGAGAGATCAGCAAGCCCGACACCCATGTACGGACGTTCGATTTTACCGGATTTCATAATTTGCTCCACCAGAGGAACAACATCATTGCTCGGAATGGCAAAACCGATGCCCTCAACACCGCTTTCGGCAATTTTCAAGCTGTTGATCCCGATCACTTTTCCTTCTTCGTTAATCAGCGCGCCGCCGCTATTACCTGGATTGATGGCCGCATCGGTTTGGATGACGTCCATTTTCCATGCACCGGCTGATGTGTTGACATCGATGGAACGGGCAGGGGCACTAATAATGCCTCGTGTTACTGTTCCGGAGAAATCAAGGCTAAGCGGGTTGCCAATCGCTATGACGGAATCGCCTGCACGGACCTGATCTGAATTTCCGAATTCCAAATACGTATCAACATATTTCTTATCAATTTTGACGACCGCCAAATCGGTTAATGCATCGGTACCGACTAATTCACCCTCCGCTTTTTCTCCTTTTGAGGTCGTTACTTCTATTTTGGCCGCACCCTCAATGACATGGTTGTTTGTCACGATATATGCGGTCTGCCCATCGATTTTAAAGACGACACCGGAGCCAGTACCATATTCGGAAATGGAGGAGCCCCCTGCAAACCGGTTGCCTTGCTCTTGGTAATTTGTAATCCCGACAATCGCTTTCGAGGTAGTTTCAACCATGTCGGAAAGGGAAGTGGATTTTGTTGCAGCTGTATGGACGACATTTGTGTTGCTATTGTTATCTTGTGTAGACAGAACAGACGAAGGTGTCTCCGTTTTAGACTCCGCATGTAAGAGATCTGTATTCGCCACAACTCCGAGAGTCAAAACAGAGCCGACGACCCCTGCACCGACAGTGGAGATTAACCGTTTTCCAAATGAGTTTTCCATGAATAAAACCCCTTTACTTTAAGTAGTTAATTTGATTGTAAAGGGAAGTTGTTAACAAATTATTACCGAAAGATGAGCAGATGGTTAAAACGTCAACTTTTCTTTCGGTGAACATGGAAGCTCATGATCTGCCCAAGTGACGTGGTTTTTATTATGGGATATTAAAATGATCGTCGGAATATGTTGCTTCAAGACTTCGAACAGTATTTGCTGTGAAAGCTCATCGACATTACTGAGTGCCTCGTCTAAAATCACTACTTGTGGTGGGTCTAACAGGAGGCGTGCGATGGACAGGCGCTGTTGTTGGCCTGCAGAGAGACTTTGATGTTCAGAGCCTATTTTTGTTTCATATTGCTCAGGTAAGAGTTCAATCAAAGGATGTAGCCCGACCAAACTGGAGACGGCCTGAATCTGTTTACTGTTACATTTGCGACCGAAAGAAATGTTCTCTTCAATGGTACCTGAAAATAGGTAAGGTGCGTGTGGAACATACCGGATGTCGGCTGGATCGATTGGTCCATAATCAACCCTTCCTTCAGAAGGAGTGCGAAGGCCGGCTATGATTTGGGCTAGTGTTGTTTTACCTGTCCCATTCTCCCCTGTAATGACGGTGGTCTTGTATAAAGGAATCATACCCGTTGTATTGGATAGACCCCTATCCCCATTGCTGTATTGAAAGGCAACGTCTTCGATCCGAATCGAATTGTTGTCCGATTGCTTCTTTTCCAAGATACCTTCATTGCCGGAATCCTGATCTAAAAACTGTTGGATGGAAGTCCAAACACCAAGTCCGGCTTGAGCTTGGGAATTCGTATGCAGCAACATATTAATAGGGCTCATGACATTTGTAAAATAGGTGGCGTATGCAACTAGTTCTCCAATTGTTAGCGTCTCGGAAAATATCGCTTTTCCGCCCAAATAATACAAAAGAGCGATAGGGAAGAAGTAAACAAGGCCTAACATAAATTGATTCAGGTGAGTTGGATAGAATTGTTGGATTGCCGCTTTTTTAACTAAGTCGAACGAGCGTTGAACTTTTTTTGTATTCCAATGATCCTTCTTATACGTACGAATTTCGATAGAACCGGCAATGCTTTCATTCACTTTTTGGGTGACGTCTCCCAATGTATTTTGGTATTCAATCGCTGTCGAACGAATCTGCCGGTGAAATGATTTGCTTGCCATCCAAAATACCGGAATGATCAGCAACAGGAGACAGGACATGCGCCAATCGATATAAAAGAGAATAGGTACAGCAACTATTATTCGGAAGAGCATTGAAATCGTATTCGGCAGTAAATCGGTGTACAGGTTTGAGACAATGGAAACGTCATTCACCACCATCGAAGTTAGCCGGCCAGGTGCTTGTTGTTCTAATTGACTTAACGGAAGTCGGTTGATTTTATTTTGAATGGCCGTACGGGTGTCCACCGTAATGGATTCCCCTGTCCGAAGGAACAAATATGATGAACCGGCTTCCGCAAGGTTCGAGAGAAAGTAGCTTAGCACGTACAAGCAGACGACAATTCCAAGCCATTCTTTGTGGTTGCCTGAATAAATATCATCTATGAGTATTTTAAGTAAGAAAGGTGGAGCCGAGACGAGTAGAGCCGCGATTAAAGCTACTGAGAAGCCGAGTGCAATGGATGCCTTATAATTCTTGAGAGAACGTACAAGTGGAGCGTAATTTTTCAATTCAATACCTCACAATAGTTTTTTAGCTAAATAGAACAAACAAAAGGTGTGTGATTTGACTTCAGTTGCTTGGAATGGAAGTCAGATGCTCTCGTGGAAAAAAATACAAGCGTATCAATTGCATGCCAGTTATGAAAAGCAGCGAGAACTGAATTCGCTTTTTTAATTTGTTGTATCTGGCAAATATCACAGGATGTCTTTACTATGATGGATGAAAACTTCTTAGGGGAAACAGACAGTGAATGCAATCTAAAATTTTAAAGAATCACTTATAATTCTCCTTTTATGTATTTTTGTGACTGATATTCCATACTACCACATTCTTTTAAAAAGACAATCTATAAAATATATTCTGATATTCTTATAACTTGAAATGATTAATATAGTCAGATAGAATGAGGGGGGAATTAAGAGATAAGCGACATTTTTTACCTTGATAAAATGTAAGCGTATTCAAAATGAATAACTTGTCTTATCTCTTCATAAGGTGGCTTTGTGTGCAAATTTTGCACTTCACAATAGCAATTATTTAAGAGAATAGGGAGGAATGGAACATGGTACAAGCTGTAGAAAAACACGTTTATGCGTTTCCGAACACAGAAGGGGCAAAAGTGAATTTCAAGGAGCGATACGATAATTATATCGGCGGCAAGTGGACAGCCCCTGTGAAGGGGGAGTACTTTGATAATCCTACGCCTGTAACCGGGAAAGTGTTTACACAAGTGGCCCGTTCCACGGCGGAGGACATTGAGCTGGCTCTTGACGCAGCGCATGCCGCAAAGGATGCTTGGGGGAAGACATCTGTAACGGAACGCGCAAATATTCTATTGAAGATTGCTGATCGAATAGAAGAAAATTTGGAGATGCTCGCGGTGGCGGAAACATGGGAAAATGGAAAAGCGGTACGGGAGACACTCAATGCTGATTTACCGTTAGCAATTGACCATTTCCGCTACTTTGCCTCAGCGATCCGTTCGCAGGAAGGCGGCGTCAGCCAAATTGATACGAATACGGTGGCCTACCATTTCCATGAGCCAATCGGGGTTGTTGGGCAGATCATTCCGTGGAACTTTCCGCTCTTGATGGCAGTATGGAAACTGGCTCCGGCACTTGCTGCAGGAAACTGCGTCGTCTTGAAGCCTGCCGAGCAGACGCCAGCCTCAATCCTTGTGCTCATGGAGTTAATTGAAGATTTATTGCCGGCGGGCGTCGTCAATATTGTAAACGGGTTTGGCCTTGAAGCAGGAAAGCCGCTTGCGTCCAGTCCGCGGATCGGAAAGATTGCGTTTACTGGTGAAACGACGACGGGCCGTTTGATTATGCAATACGCATCTCAAAATTTAATTCCTGTCACGCTTGAACTTGGCGGTAAATCGCCGAACATTTTCTTTGAGGATGTCATGGCGGAGGACGATTCATTCCTTGATAAAGCGGTGGAGGGGTTTGTCCTGTTTGCGTTAAATCAAGGGGAAGTCTGTACATGTCCTTCCCGGGCGCTCATCCAGGAATCCATCTATGACAAATTCATGGAACGTGCAATTGAGCGGGTGAAAGCAATTAAAACCGGCAATCCGCTTGACCCAACCGTCATGATGGGAGCACAAGCTTCGACGGAGCAAATGGAAAAAATCCTTTCCTATCTTGATATTGGAAAACAGGAAGGGGCAGACTGCCTCGTTGGAGGCGAACGGAACAAGCTGGGAGGCGAGCTGGCAGACGGGTATTATATTCAACCGACTGTCTTTAAAGGAAATAACAAGATGCGGATTTTCCAAGAAGAGATTTTCGGTCCTGTGGTATCCGTGACAACGTTCAAGACGAAGGAAGAGGCGCTTGAAATCGCCAACGATACACTGTATGGCCTGGGAGCGGGTGTCTGGACACGCGATATGAATACGGCGTATCGTTTTGGGCGCGGCATCGAGGCGGGGCGTGTATGGACAAATTGTTACCATGCCTATCCGGCCCATGCTGCATTCGGTGGCTATAAAGCGTCTGGCATTGGGAGGGAAAATCACCTTCAAATGTTGGCCCACTACCAACAGACGAAAAACATGCTCGTCAGCTATAGCGAAGACAAGCTAGGATTCTTTTAATGGAAAGGAGTCGGGCCCATGCCTGAACGTGTTCTGGCCACGGATGCTGCTTTGGAATTGCTCGACAAGCTGAAGGCGAAGCACGGACCACTCATGTTCCATCAATCGGGCGGCTGCTGTGATGGGTCCTCCCCGATGTGCTATCCAGAAGGTGACTTGATCATCGGCGATCAGGACGTGCTTCTCGGTCATATTGGCGGTGTTCCGTTTTATATGCATAAAAACCAGTATGATTATTGGAAGCACACGCAACTGATCATTGATGTCGTGGATGGAAGAGGCGGCATGTTTTCGCTGGAAGGCGTCGAAGGCAAACGGTTTCTCACCCGATCCCGCGCTTTTACGGTTGAGGAAAATGAAAAGATTCGACAAGCGACTGAAACATAAGTCCCTTTTTTCGATGCAGAAGGAGATAAACATCCAGTTTATCTCCTTTTGTCATGTTTGCATGAAAAAACGCTTCCTCCAAGATAGTGGGAAGCGTGCCTCTTCAAATAAATCGTTTCCGTTCTTCGGGTGTCGGAAGCATGCATGCTTCTTCCCGTTTTCCAAACCATTTGTAGCGGTTTTTGGCAACGTAATCATAGACGCTGTCACGAATTTTCCGTGGTACGAGTATAAATAGAAATAGAAGGTGCCAAAGGCCATCTAATTTCTTTGCGATGTGCAGGGCGGCGGCAGACTTTGTGTATGCCTTTCCTTTCTCAATTAAGACGAGACTATCAACATTCTCGGGAATATGGAACTGTTTCACATATTTTTTGCCAGTCTCGCTTTGCAGTGATGAAAAGAGAAAGTGGTTGGACGGATCACGTTTAATGATAAATTGGACGCTCGAATTGCAAAAGTTGCATTCACCATCAAAGAGGACGATTCGCTTCATGTCATTTTACCTCCTTCAAGACGTGCCTTTATGAATACTATATCCTTTATAGGTTGAGATGAAACGGGTTGTGTCCTTTTTCGTGTGATTGAAAATTTAGTATACTATAGATAAATCAATAATATAATAGTTTGCTTTTTGAAAGAGATAGGGGGAAATGGGAGTAGACAGAGTCTTTTAGTCCATTGGAGATTGTCCGGTTTGGTCATGGAATTACGATGAAGGAGGAGGACATGAATGGAACGGATGCCGGTTGATCCAGTTGAGATGGAACGCAGACGGGATTTGGACTATATTGCCTCTTTGGATATGATTGGAGAGGGAGCCCCGGTTCATTACCGAGGAGATGACGAGGCGAGTTTGAAACGAAGAAAAAAGCAGTTCGGCTGTAATGAGTCAGAGTTGCCGCCAACTTATCAATGATATAGGGGCCCCACAATAGTGGGGCAAGGATTATGTGACCGGAGGATTTTCAAAAACATCTTCCAAACTGTTAGTGATTTTCAATGCTTTAACAGGCCGGTTCGCAGCATATAAAAGCGCTCCATGACCACCGAGATAGAAGTCGGTGGCTTTTTCAGTTGCCGCAAACGCATCCATTTCCTCCAGAAGGCCCGGGCTTTCTTTAAAGGGCAACGTGGTCGAGGCGGAAAGCAATACCTTCACGGGCTTCAACCTCTTAACAAGAGACTGTATGGCGCCGGGTGCAGGTGAAGCAGCTACGACAATAGTTTTATAGCCTCTCATCATACTTTTGAGAGCTAGAATATGGATCGGAATCTCATGCCGTTCTTGCGGCAGACAAGCAGCAACGAGAACTGGCGCATTGTTGCGATATTGATGAGTTCTTCTGATTTGCACAAGGAAATCCCGGACGACTAGACTTGACACGGACTCTTGATACTCGTCCCACTCACCTCTCTCCCACCGCAAACCGACTTCCTTCAGGAAAGGGATGACAATGGAATCGAGAAATTGGGCTAAGCCTAATTGGAGATAGGAGTTCTGTAAGAGAACATTTAGCTCGATTTCATCGCAATTTGTACCACACTCTAAAAGCTTGCCAACTGTTTCATTGTCATGTGTAGATTGGGCAGCGTGCATGGGAGGGACTGGTGACCCTTCCCCCAATTTCTCTTTGGCCATGGCTGCTGCTTGGCGAATTGGAAAGCCTTGGTCCGCCAACATTTTTACTTTTGTTAAAAGTTGGATATCCTGCTCGCTATAGATTCGATATCCGTTGGGCAGGCGGTCAGGGAGAATCAATGAATACCTCTCTTCCCATTTACGGATGACTTGTGTCGAAAGCCCGGTGGCCTCGGCTACTTGTTTAATCGTATATACTCCATTATCTGAGACTGACATTCGGGGTGCTCACTTCCTTCACAAGACGCTGCCATTAGTATATACGATTTTTTACCCTCGTACAATGTTTGGTGTACAATGATTGTATAGGGTTAATTCTATGGAATTTGAGGGGGAGTAAATGTGAAAAAGAGTCTGCAGCTTATCGGTATCGGCACTTTTGCCGGACTTGTGCTTTCCTGCTTTTTTTACGTTATTGAGCGTACAACTGGTAATAAAGTTTACACTTTATTACTGAATGTAGATTATATCCCTGTTTTCCGCAATTATACTTACTCTGAACCGGTAGAATTGCTGTTTCATATAATCATTTCCGTCCTGCTTGTCTATAGTCTCTATTTGATGATACAAATTTGGAAGATCAAGCGAATCATTGCTGTTTGTATCCTTATCAATTTTTTGCTCGGGGCTATTCTTTATCCAACGACGGGATTCTCGACGCGCACTCCGCCTATCGAGAGCTTGTCGGCTATCGGTTATTGGCTGGCCGGTCACTTATTGTACGGTCTCATACTAGGTTTACTATTTAAACTAGTTTTAAGAACTCGAGAAAAGAGACGGGGATCTGACCTCTAACTTTCTACAAAACAATATACAAACGTTTGACATTTGGGGAAGCAGGCATACATAATATAGGAATCAGCTAGTAGAGGGGGAAAGTTAAATTTGGTCATGAAACTGTTTACAAAGAGCGATCGTTCTGTTGCTGAAAAACAAACGAGCCATGCAAATTTGAGACGCCCTATTATTGATCTACATACATATCCAGCGTTGGAAAAACAAATGCAACTGATCCAATTTACGTTGGATGATCTGACGAATCTCCAAACCTATGAACCATTCGTTCGAAAAGGGATTGAAGAAGTCGTCACGACTTTCTATGACAAAGTGCTGAATGTACCTGATCTTCGGCGGTTAATCGAGGAACGGGCTAATATGGAGTACTTGAAAAGGGGGTTAGCCGACTATATTATCGGAATGTTTGACGGCATTTTTGATGAGGAAGCAATTCAAAAGAAAGAAAAATTGGCGGCTATCCATTTTCACATGGGGGTTGAACCGAAATGGTATGTAGGGATGTTTTTTCAAATTGAGCAAGTTCTAGTGCGTTTAATTTCGAAATCGATGAATTCTGTTGTTCAAAAGGAGCATGCTGCTCGGACTGTAGGAAAACTCTTGAACTTGGAAATGCAAATTGTTCTAGAGGCCTATGAAAAAAATAATGAAATCATAAGAAAAGAGCAATATGAACGTGTGAAGAACGAACTAAAAGGGAAAATATCATCTATCAGTGAAAGTTTGGCAGACTTGACAGAAGCAACAAATGAATCGGTGGGGCAGGCGAATGGAAATGTAGCGGACATCCGTAAGCGCATTCATCAAAGCGTGGAGGAGACCGAATCCATTCAGGCATTTGCAGAAAAAGGGGGTAAGCAGATTAGTGAAATGAACTGTCAAATGATGTCTGTGATGAAGGAGACCGAGCTGATGGGCGAACTGGTCAATGAGTTGAAGCATGCCTCCAGAGAGATTATAGACATCGTCGGTTTAGTGAAGCGTATCGCTGAACAGACCCATTTGCTTGCCTTGAATGCATCCATTGAAGCTGCAAGGGCTGGTGAAGCAGGATTGGGATTTGCTGTAGTGGCGAAGGAAGTTCGTACACTTGCTGAGCAAGCCAAACTTTCTGTAGGGCAGATAACGAGTCATGTACTCCAATCCACTGAGTTGACGAATCAAACCGTCAGTGTAATTGAGACATTAAGACAAGGTGTCTGCTCCGGTCTTGTTAAGTCGGAGGAGTCAAAATTGAAATTTGGGAAGATCCAAAGCGCAATCACATCGAATGCTCATTACATGCAAAGCTTGGAGTTGGATATACAGACACTTTTAGATGTGTTCCACCAGCTTGGAAAAGAGACCAAAAGAGTTTCTTCTATAGCGGATAATTTACATCAGACAGCAGTTCATTTGTGAAGGAGAGTGGGACGTATGTTTTTGGCGTGGAATGAAATTATCAAGAATAAATTGAGGTTTACGCTCATTACAGGTGTATTGCTATTAGTTGCGTATTTAGTTTTCTTTTTATCAGGATTGGCGACAGGATTGAAGAACTTAAATCGCGAAGCGGTCGATAACTGGAAAGCTGATGCTGTCGTTTTGACCGAGGAATCGGATAAAAGCCTGTATCAATCGTCTCTGACAATAGATCAAGCACAGGAAGTCAAAGCGGATGAGACAGCTATTCTTGGCCAAATGAGCGCGATTGCGAATAACGGAGATAAGAAAACGAACGTATCGCTATTCGGAATCCGTTCTGATGAGTTTTTAATGCCGGCAATTTCAGAAGGCGATCCATTCAGTGCTGATAAAGAAGTCGTGGCGGATGCATCTTTGAAAGAGGACGGGTTTAAAATTGGGGACGAATTAAGTATCTCCTCAACGGATATTAAATTAAAAATTGTGGGCTTTATGGAATCCTCGCGTTTCAATGCCTCGCCTGTGCTCTATATGGATTTGGATACATTGAACCGAGTGAAGTATGGAGAAGCAGTGGAAGCAAACGAGGACCGGATTAATGCGGTGGTCATCAGAGGGCAAGAACCGGAAAAAGCTGTTTCGGACAATTCGCTTGAAGTGATAGAAACCGAAACGTTCATCAAAAATTTACCGGGCTATACGGAACAAAATCTAACACTGACATTCATGATCTATTTTCTATTTATCATTTCTTCTGTTATTGTGGCAATTTTCCTTTACGTATTGACAGTGCAGAAGATCAGCATGTTCGGGGTTATGAAAGCGCAAGGGATTTCTAGCTTTTATCTCTCTAGATCAGTCATTGCCCAGACGTTCCTGCTCGCCTTTGTAGGTGTAGCATTTGGACTAGTGCTTGCCTTGGCAACAGGGGCTTTCCTGCCAGCAGCAGTGCCGGTTTCTTTTGATATTCCGACCATGCTCATTTATGGTGGGATTCTTGTGGTGGTTGCCATTGCCGGTGCGGTCTTCTCTGTACTGACAATTGTCCGGATCGATCCGTTGAAAGCGATAGGAGGGTGAGGGATTATGACAGTTCTTGAACTGCAACAAGTGACAAAGACATTCGGAAGCGGCAGAACGAAAGTGGAAGCGTTGAAGGAAACGAATTTCCGCGCAAACAAAAAGGAATTGATTGCTATTATTGGCCCTTCCGGCTCTGGAAAAAGCACCTTTTTGACAATTGTCGGCGGTTTACTGTCGCCCACGTCAGGAGAGGTTATATTAAACGGCAAAACGATTTCAGGAATGGTCGAGCGGGAGCGTTCCCAAGTTCGTTTAGGGGAAATCGGTTTTGTTCTGCAAGCCTCCAATCTCGTTCCTTTCCTGACAGTGGATAAACAGATGAAATTGCTCGACCAAGTCAAAAAAGGAAATATGGATAACAAAGAGTTGAAGCAGTTATACGATGATTTAGGTATTGAGGAGCTGCGAAAAAAGTATCCAGCCGACTTATCTGGAGGGGAACGCCAAAGAGTTGCGATTGCGAAGGCTTTGTACACCAACCCATCCATCATCTTGGCTGACGAACCGACTGCTTCTCTGGATTCCGATCGTGCGTATGAAGTGATGGAATTATTAAAACATGAAACAAAAAGCAAAGAAACAACAACGATTGTCGTTACACATGATATCCGATTGACCGAGTACTGTGACAAAGTCTACAAGATGACGGATGGAATTTTGACACTGGAAGGAAACGGGGATGAGTAAAATTCATTAGTCCATTCCTGTAATTCATATAAGAGGATGAGCGTGATGACAACAACAATTGTATGGTTCCGTAAAGATCTAAGACTCCATGACCATCCAGCCTTATTTGAAGCTGCCTCTATCGGGAAGGTCATCCCTGTTTTCATCTGGACCCCCGAGGATGAAAAGGCGTACGGGGAAAGTGAACCATCTTTATGGTGGCTTCATCATTCTTTGCAGGCGTTTCAGCAACGGTTAGACGGTATGGGCATTCAGTTATTAATCCGAAAAGGGAACGGTTTGGAGATTTTAGCTGAACTGGCTCGAGAATTCCAGGCAGACGCAATATATTTTAATGACCGATTTGAACCGGAACACCGTGCAAAAGATGTAGAGACCGTCGAGTTGCTTCGTCTGCTCGGTTTAGATGTGCAAACGTTCAATGGCAATTTGTTATTTAAGCCTGATTCAATAAAAAATTCAAAGGGAGATCCCTTTAAAGTGTTTACAGCCTATTGGAAGAAAACCTTGGAAGAATACGTGCCGGTCCCTCTCCCTGCCCCTGACTTACAAGGAATTGAAGAGACGACCTCAACCCTATCAGTTGAGGAGTTAGGCTTTCCATTCCGGAAGAACTGGTCTGATTATTTTCATAGTATTTGGAAACCTGGCGAACAAGGGGCAATTGAAAAGTGGGAGGAGTTCATGGAGGATGCTCTGCTGTATTACGAGACGGAGCGTGATTTATTTGCTACGGAGTCGCCTGCAGTCTCTATGCTTTCCCCGGCTATCGCTGCAGGAGATATTAGTGTAAAGTCGATGTGGCATTCAGCGAAGCGTGTCATGGATGCGTCGTCGCTTCCGGCTGTCCAAAACTCTGTCATGTCTTTTCTTAGGCAGTTGGCATGGCGTGATTTTGCTTATTATCAACTTGTCTGGTTCCCGCAGATTGTGAATCAACCATTATTAACCTACTTCTCCCTTTTTCCTTGGAATGGAACGGCCGAACATTTGGAGCGATGGGAGCAAGGGAAGACAGGATATCCTCTCGTCGATGCAGGCATGCGGGAATTAAAGAAAACCGGTGCCATTCATAATCGGGTCCGCATGGTGGTAGCATCGTTTCTGGTGAAACATTTGCTGATCCCTTGGACAGAAGGATCTGATTGGTTCCGGAAATCACTGATTGATTACGATATGGCCAACAATGCGATGGGGTGGCAATGGGTGGCGGGGACTGGTATTGATGCGGCACCGTATTTCCGAATCTTTAACCCGATTGCACAAAGTCAGAAATTTGATCCGAACGGCAATTATATCCGGCAATGGGTGCCGGAACTGGCAGACTTGCCTGCTTCTCACATCCACAAACCTTGGGAAACACCTCCAGCCCTTTTAAGGGAAGCGAATGTTCAGCTCGGTCTTACGTATCCAAGACCGATCATCGACCATTCGACGGCGAGGAAACGTGCATTGCAAGCATATAATGAATTGCGGAAAAAGGAATAGAAGATCATTCCGAGAATCAAATAGTATGCATAGTCGCTCGCCCGTTTCACCTTACCTTTCTGGCATGTAATAGAGGTAGGAGGTGAGAAGCATGATGCAACATGGATGTTGCCCGAATTACCAAGTCCAGCCTGTCGTTTGTCCAACACAATATCGTTTCCGCGATACGTTCATTCCACAAGAAGTTCCTTATATTCACCCGATCGTCAATGTCAATCGCCAACATATTGTGGAAGTGCCTCGTCATTACGTTACCCAAACGAATGAGACAGTTATGGGTGGACGGACAACTGCTTTTCCGGTTGGAGGATACGGCCCAGGATTTGGCCCTGGACCTGGTTTTGGACGGAGAAGACGTTTCTTTTGAATGAGGGATTATAAAAAAAGCTGTTCCCTTTGCCGGGAACAGCTTTTTCGTCAATCAATACTGAAATATCGAGCGTCTGGGTGTGCAAATACAATGGCGGAAACGGATGCTTCCGGTTCCATCATGAATTCCTCGGTCAAGTGGACGCCGATGTCTTCCGGTTTGAGTAGGCCAAACAGTTTCGCCTGGTCCTCCAGGTTCGGGCAGGCTGGATAACCGAACGAGAAACGTTGCCCTTGGTATTTAGCGGCAAACCGCTCGCGCATTGTAAAATCAGTCGAATCTGGGAAGCCCCATTGATCTCGGATTTCTTGGTGTACACGCTCGGCGAATCCTTCCGCCAATTCCAATGCAGTCGCTTGAAATGCATGGCTTTCTAAAAATTTTCCTTCTGCTTTTAATTTGTTTGCATAGCTTCGCACCCCATGCCCGGCAGTCACCTGCATGAAACAAACATAATCCATGATTCCGCTGCTCACTGGCTTTAAATAATCCGCGAGACAAAGGAAGGGCTCGCGTCTTTGTCGAGGAAACGTAAACCGCTCAATTTCCGTTGTGGCATCTTCTGGATGGTAGATGACCACGTCGTCACCGTCCGACTGGGCAGGGAAGAACTGATACATACCGGACGCCGAAAGATTACCCGACTCTAAAAAGCCGGTGACCAGTTCATGTAATTGGACAGCCCGCTCTTCTCTGTTTTCGAGCATTTTGTCTACATTCCCACGCATACCGAGATGATGGCCGATCAAAGTTCGCATATTGACATACGGATATAAATGAGCAACTGAATAGTCTTTCATCACGCGGCGGCGCAAGTCTTTTGGCACAAACACCGGAACATCCTCGCTCACTGTTTTGACAGGGCGTGGCAGTACGGCAACCGCTGTTTCCCTCGTCGCACGAAAAGCTTCTGTCTCCGCCCGCTTTTCCTGTTTTTCCTCCAGCTCCACTAACAAGGCTTCCTTCTCTCCGCTTTGAAGGCGGTTTGCGAGGTCCAAACCTTGCATGGCATCCTTCGCATACAGTACAGGCCCATCATATTCAGGCGCGATTTTCGTTTCCGTAAATCTCCGTGTCAGTGCGGCTCCGCCCACCATTACAGGTGTATTAATGCCTGCAGCTTTAAAGTCTTGAGCTGTCAACACCATTTGCTGGGCAGATTTAACAAGCAGGCCGGAAAGACCGATAATGTCTGGCTTTTCTTTGCGAATAACATCAATCAACGTAGCAGGTGTAACTTTAATGCCGATGTCGATTACTTTAAATCCATTATTGCTTAAGATGATATCCACCAGGTTTTTCCCTATGTCATGGACATCCCCTTTTACCGTAGCCAGAATGATTTTCCCTTTACCCGAATCATCCTCTTTTTTCTCCATAAACTGTTCCAGAAACGAGACGGAAGCCTTCATCACTTCGGCGCTTTGGAGCACCTCGGCTACGATCAGTTGGTTGTCATTGAATAATCTTCCGACTTCCGCCATGCCATCCATAAGCGGGCCGTTAATAACATCAAGCGGCGTGTCGTACATCTTGAGTGCAGCTTCAAGATCTGGAATCAAGCCTTCTTTTGTGCCTTCCACAACATAATAGGCGAGTCGTTCCGGGACAGTCTTCGGTATATCGTCCTCTGTCTTTTCCTTTTTCTTATCTCGATAAAAGTCCGTGAACTCCGCCAATGTCGAATCGGTCGTATTGAATAGGAGATCATTTGCGAGTTGGATTTCATTCTCCGGAATAGAAGCATAACGCTCAAGCTTTTCTGTATTGACGATCGCATAATCCAGACCCGCCTGTGTGCAATGATACAAGTAGACCGCATTCAACACTTCCCGTCCGACCGGCGGCAATCCGAATGAAACGTTGCTCACCCCAAGCGTTGTTAATGTCCGAGGCAGCTTTTCTTTAATTAATCGAATTCCTTCAATTGTTTCAACTGCAGAACCGATATATTGTTCGTCTCCTGTACCGACAGGGAAGACAAGAGGATCAAAAATGATGTCTTCTGGAGCCAGACCCCATTTGTTTACGAGCAAGTCATAGGACCTCTCCGCAATTTCCAGCTTCCGCTCGCGTGTAACCGCCATTCCCGTCTCGTCGATCGTACCGACTACGACCGCAGCGCCAAACTTTTTCACGAGCGGCAACACTGCGTCAAAACGTTCTTCGCCATCCTCGAGATTGATGGAGTTGATGATCGCTTTTCCTTGGGAATATTTCAAGGCTTCCTCGATTACTTTTTCGTCTGTTGAATCGATGACGAGAGGCACCTTCACCTTTTTGACGACTTCTTCCATAAATCGCTTCATATCTTCCAGTTCATCGCGATCGGGGTTGGCGAGACAAATGTCCAGAACGTGCGCTCCACCCCGCACTTGGGCACGCGCGATTTCGGACGCTTCCTCGAATTTCTCATCTACGATCAGCCGTTTAAATTTACGGGATCCGATGACATTCGTCCGTTCTCCGATTAATAGAGGACGCATGGTCGGGTCATAGACGAGCGGTTCGATGCCAGAAACGGTATGCGGGTGGTGGGTGTCCGGTTTTTCCCGTGGCGGCAAACCATCTACTGCTTGACGGATTGCCTTAATATGAGCAGGTGTCGTACCGCAGCATCCGCCGACCATGTTCAGCCAGCCCTTTTCCGCGAATCCCAGTAATTTCTTTGATAAGGATTCAGGCGATTCATGGTAGTGTCCTTCCTCATCGGGCAGCCCGGCATTCGGGTAACAAGTGACGTAACTCGTAGCCAGCTCTGCTAACGACCGTAAATGATCGGTCATAAATTCCGGACCTGTGGCACAGTTCAATCCGACAGAAAGAGGGTTAATATGCTCGATAGAAATATAAAATGCTTCGATGCTCTGTCCAGCGAGTGTCGTACCCATCGGCTCGATCGTTCCGGAAATCATGACGGGGAGCTCTATTCCTGTTTCCTCAAAAGCCCGTTTTATGCCAATCGTACCTGCTTTGACGTTTAACATATCCTGGCTCGTTTCCATTAACAAAACATCGGCTCCGCCTTCAATCAATGCCTTCGCTTGAACATAGAAGTCTTCCGAAAGGGCATCGAAACTAATTCCGCCCGTCACTGATAATGTTTTAGTCGTAGGCCCGATAGCGCCTGCTACAAAGCGCGGCCACTCAGGGGTCGAGAACTCCGCCGCACATTGTTTGGCGATTTCTACGGCCTGCCGGTTGATCTCAACCGCGCGGTGGCCAAGATCAAATTCATTCAGCACAAGGGGAGTACCGCCAAATGTATTGGTACTAATAATGTCGGCCCCTGCCTCTAAATAAGCACGATGGATCTTCTGCAGAATATCGGGACGAAGGATGTTCAAGTATTCATTACAACCTTCATATTCCTCGCCGCCAAAGTCGTCCGCGGATAGGTTCTCGGCTTGCAGCATCGTACCCATGGCTCCGTCAAGAATGAGTATTCTATTTTGAAGTTGTTGTTCAATAAGATGTTTCGGCATGGGCAAATTCTCTCTCCTTCTGTGCATCCAGCTCATGGATGTAGTGGACTAATTCAAGCGACATGTCATAACGGAGGAATGGCGTGATGACATAGATCCCGTTGAACAGTTCCGCAGCCGTGTCAATCAGTTCCTTGGCAATGGCAATACCTTCAGCGGTGGATTGCTCCCGGTCCTCACCGCATGCGCGCATCCGTTCAAGGACTTCGTCGGATAGCTTGATGCCCGGTACCTCATGATGGAGGAATTCGGCATTGCGGCTGTTCGTCAATGGCATGATGCCTAGGAAAATCGGCGTCTCTAAATGTTTGGTCGCTTCATGGATCTCGATGATCTTTTCTTTCGTATAGACAGGCTGGGTAATGAAATAATCAGCCCCGCACTCGATTTTCTTTTCAAGTCTCTTTACTGCCCTGTCAAGGACGCGAACGTTCGGATTAAAGGCGCCGGCAACCGAAAATTTCGCTTTCTTCCGCAGCGGCTTTCCGGTGAAGGAAATTCCTTCGTTTAATTGCTTGATCAGCTGGAGCAATTCCATGCTCGACACATCATATACGCTGGTCGCCCCAGGGAAATCGCCGACTTTCGTTGGATCCCCAGTAACAGCCAGAATATCATGGATTCCTAACGCATCCAGACCCATCAAATGGGATTGCAAACCAATCAGGTTGCGGTCGCGGCAAGTGATATGGACAAGAGGACGGATATTGTTCTGCAGCTTCAAGATCGAGCCCATCGCCATGTTGCTGATGCGCGGGGAGGCGAGTGAGTTGTCGGCCATCGTAACGGCAGCCACACCTGCATCATAAAGAAGCTTCGCCCCTTCGATGTATTGTTCCGTCTCCAAGTGTCTCGGTGTATCCAATTCGACGATAATTGTCCGTTCTTTTTTTGCCTTCTCATGGATCGGCTCATGAACAGCCGGTTCCGCTTCGCGGATTAAAATCGGCTTTTGTGGTTTGACGATTTTAGTAGTCACAGGCGGCAGGGCAGCCAGGTGTTTTTTGGCGGCAGCAATGTGTTTCGGTGTCGTTCCACAGCAGCCTCCGATGAGCCGTACCCCTTCGTTGCGAAGGAGGACTGCAGCCTTTCCGAAGTAATCCGCCTCGGACATATAGACGATCCGGCCATCTTCCACATCGAGAAGACTGGCGTTAGGAGAAGCGGACAAAAAAGCTCGTTCCGGCAACGTTACTTTTTCAAATGCTTGGATTGTGTGATAAGGACCGAGTCGGCAATTCACCCCGACCACGTCTGCACCGATTGCCTCCAATCGATGCAACGCTTCATTTAGTGCCAGGCCATTTTGCAATACGCCCGGTTCGTCCATTGATACTTGAGCGACAATCGGAATATCAGTCAAGAGCCGCAGTTCCTTTACAACTGCAGATAGCTCATCGAAATCATAATACGTTTCCAAGAGCAGGCCGTCTGGCTGTCCGGTCAGCAAGGCGTCTGCCTGCTCCCGGACGATGGCAATCACTTCTTGAATCGATAATTCGCTCTTCCGGATGCCCCGCAGTCCGCCGATTGTTCCTAATACATATTGGCCGCCCAGTGATGCAGCTTGTTTCGCGATTTTAATGGCGGCCTCATTAAATTCTTTCACCCGGCCTTCCATACCGTAGCGTGCAAGCTTATGTGCATTGGCACTATACGTGTTCGTTTGAATGACATCTGAACCTGCTGCTATATAGTCCATATGGATTTTCTCAATGATTTCCGGCTTCTCAACGTTTAACTCCTCATAACAAAAGTCGATGCCGTAAGAATAAAGCAAAGTGCCCATTGCACCATCAGCCGTCAGTACTTTGTGTTGTAAATCCTCTAAAAATGTCATCTCATCTCATCCCTTCTCATCCTGTATGTACGTATGATGTAATCAGAAAAATAAAAAAGCCTTCTCGAAAAGAAGGCTTTGAATATATCGCAATTCACTCCTTCTCATCTTTCAGGCATGCCGCCTGCTGGAATTAGCACCTGACCAAATCGGCTGGTTGCTGAAGCTTCGACGGGCCAGTCCCTCAGCTTCTCTTGATAAGAATAGATACATATATAGTTGTTAGAATAATTTCAAACATCATAACGCTTATTCTTCAAATCGTCAAGCCCTGTTCACGTTTGGGCCCAAAGATCCGAGTGTGCTACACTAGCATAGAACACAATTGGCAGAAGGTGAATCATATGAGAATTTTTAAGTATTCTGTTCCTATTGCACTTATTGTCGGCTGGATCGCTTGGTATATGTTAACAAAGAATTTTCAAGACGTCCCAGAAAAATCCCGTGCCTGGATTACAATTGGCGCAGCCATCTTCAGTGGCATCATCGCTTATTTTTTATTCCCTAAAAGCGAAGACCGGAATAGATAGATGGAGAGTCGGCAGCAAATGGCTGTCGATTTTTTCTTTTTTATATAGTGTCTTCATTCAGTTGGTTTAATAACTTGGAAAGAAAAGCTCGTATATTGCCCCCCCTAAAACCTATTCGCGCATAAACCCTATAACTCGCGCATAACCCAAACGATCCGCGCATATCAGCACCGCAGCCGCGCATAAA
>JACHLS010000024.1 GCA_014204635.1 Sporosarcina luteola
AGAGGTCACACCCGTTCCCATACCGAACACGGAAGTTAAGTTCTTCAGCGCCGATGGTAGTAGGGGGCTTCCCCCTGTGAGAGTAGGACGTCGCCAGGCAAAGGCCATCCCCTGTGTGGGGATGGTTTTTTTGTGTTTGAATATAATAGATACCGCAAGGTATCTTTAAAGATCTTATAAGAAACACTTAATGCAAGCAGGAACCGATGGTTAGTAAAGCGGCTTTGCCGCTTCCCTGATGAGAGTAGGACGTCCCCGGGCAAAGGCCATCCTGTAGGGATGGTTTTTTTGTGTTTTAATAAACAGGAGACCGTCGGGTATTCTCAGGCACATACTAGAAGAGGGCTTCCGCTTCCCTGATGGAGGGCTCTACTCCTAGAGAGGATGGTTTGGTCTATTATGTTAGGGATGATCACTATACGTCCCGCCAAGAGTAGAAGCACGAGAAAACAATCAATCGTATATGATCTAGAACCCATTAAGAAGTACGAATGACTAAAACCACTTTATCATCTATATACTTCATTTTGACAGTCAAAGGTATCCATGCAGTCTCCGTAGAACCTAACAATGATAAAAGAATCCTTAATTCGTTTCAGCTTTTTGCAAACGCACTGTTTATGTCTTATTGTAAATAGTAAGAAACTGGAGAGGAGCCTTTCCTATGACGACTATTTATGATTTTTCCGTTAAAAGGCCGGATGGAATCGAAGAATCTTTGGCAGACTATAGAGGAAAAGTGATGGTGATTGTCAATACTGCTAGTAAATGTGGCTTCACTAAACAATTTGAAGAACTACAGGCTTTATATGAGGAATACAAGCATAACAATTTCATTATTCTCGGATTCCCTACAGATAATTTCAATCATCAGGAATTTGAAAACATAGAGGATACATTGGCCTTTTGCCAACGAAATTACGGTGTCACCTTTCCGATGTTTCAAAAGATTGATGTGAAGGGAAGAAACCAACATCCTCTATTTAGGTATTTAACATCCCAGCAGAAAGGTTTTTTGGGCGAAGGAATTAAGTGGAACTTTACAAAGTTCTTAATTGATCGGAATGGACAGGTAGTGGGACGCTTTGCACCAAATACCTCACCCTATAAAATGAAGAAGTCGGTTGAGAAAGTCATTCAATGAATTGTAGGAATACTTTTACTTAAAGGAGCCTTCTTGACAGCATTCTGGGGCGCTGATACCCTTTTAATAATATTCACTGAACCATAACAACAATGAGGAGGCCAATCGGAATGTGGGAATCAAAATTTACGCGTGAAGGGCTGACATTTGATGATGTCTTGCTCGTGCCAGGAGCTTCAGAGGTATTGCCGAAAGATGTGTCTCTTTCTGTGAATCTGACTGATAAAATTACGTTGAATATCCCGATAATCAGTGCGGGGATGGATACTGTGACGGAGGCCAGGATGGCGATTGCCATGGCACGCCAAGGCGGTCTGGGGATCATTCATAAGAATATGAGCATTGAGGAACAGGCGGAACAGGTTGTAACCGTTAAACGATCAGAAAACGGCGTTATTACAAATCCATTCTTCCTCACTCCGGAGCACCAAGTGTACGATGCGGAACATTTAATGGGGAAATACCGTATTTCCGGTGTACCGATTGTCAACAATATGGACGAGCGTAAACTAGTCGGCATCTTGACGAATCGGGATCTGCGTTTCATACAAGACTACTCCATGATGATCCATGATGTGATGACGAAAGATAATCTTGTCACTGCACCGGTTGGTACGACATTGGAAGATGCTGAAAAGATTTTGCAGCAATACAAGATCGAAAAGCTGCCAATTGTGGATGAGCAAGGAATCTTGACCGGATTGATTACAATCAAGGATATTGAGAAGGTCATTGAATTCCCGAATGCCGCAAAGGATTCTCAAGGCCGTCTGCTGGTAGGGGCTGCGGTTGGTGTTACGTCTGATACGATGGTACGTGTACAAAAATTGGTTGAGTCCGAAGTGGATGTCATCGTTTTGGACACGGCACATGGCCATTCCAAAGGCGTTATCGACACGGTTGCTCAAATTCGCAAAGCGTTTCCTGACCTTGATATTATTGCCGGCAATGTGGCAACTGCTGAGGGCACAGCTGCTTTGTATGAAGCGGGAGCGAACGTAGTGAAGGTTGGCATTGGACCAGGATCCATCTGTACCACTCGTGTCGTAGCTGGTGTTGGCGTTCCTCAAATCACTGCCGTGTATGATTGTGCGACTGAAGCACGCAAGCATGGCAAGTCGATCATCGCAGACGGCGGCATTAAGTTCTCCGGTGATATTGTGAAGGCGCTGGCTGCTGGCGGTCATGCTGTTATGCTCGGCAGTTTGCTCGCAGGCACGACAGAAAGCCCGGGAGAAACGGAAATTTTCCAAGGTCGTCGATTCAAAGTATACCGTGGAATGGGTTCTGTGGCATCCATGGAAAAAGGATCAAAAGATCGCTATTTCCAAGAAGAAGCAAAAAAACTGGTTCCTGAAGGAATTGAAGGCCGTATGCCATACAAGGGGCCGCTTCCTGATACCATTCATCAATTGGTTGGTGGAATCCGCGCTGGTATGGGTTACTGCGGAACAAAAAATCTGACTGATTTACGGGAGAATGCCCAGTTTATCCGAATGACGGGAGCAGGATTGCGTGAAAGCCATCCACATCACGTCCAAATTACAAAAGAGGCGCCAAATTACTCAATTTCTTAATGTATCTGCTGAATTATTCGTTTTTATAAGGAACTTCGGCACCTTTCCATCGTCCCTATATGAGTTGGAAAGGTGCTTTTTTTGAGCAGATTGTGCCATTTTCAAGTTCATGTCCTTATCGTATGGGCATTGTGTTAAAATATATTGTAGGAAATAGTATTAACGGAGGTAACAGGGTGAAAAAGGAAATGAGAAAATGGGTGGCGGTTCTATTAATGCCGTTGCTCTTGTTGATGTCGTTCGGAGCGCCCGTTGCAAAAGCTGAGTCGGCACTTGGCTTGCATGTGGACGGCGCCATTTTGATTGACGCGGAAAGTGGAAAAATACTATATGAAGAAAATGCCGAAACTCCTCTTGGCATCGCAAGTATGTCCAAGATGATGACAGAGTATCTTCTTTTTGAAGCGATTAGCGAAGGGAAGATCAGCTGGGATCAGGAGTATCGGGTCACTGATTATACATACGCGATTTCACAGGATCGACGTTTAAGTAATGTTCCATTGCGGAAAGACGGAACCTATACGATTCGGGAGCTGTATGAAGCGCTGGCCATTTATTCGGCTAATGCCGCTACAATTGCCATTGCAGAAACAATTGCTGGAACGGAAACGGAATTTTTGAAAATGATGGATTCCAAAGCGAAAGAACTTGGACTCAAAGATTATAAATTCGTCAACTCGACAGGATTGAATAATAAAGACCTTCAAGGGATGCATCCACAAGGGACAGGCCCGGAAGATGAAAACGTCATGCCTGCTAAATCGGTTGCCCTTTTGGCTTACCGTTTGATCCATGATTATCCGGAAGTTCTCGAAACAACTAAAATCAGCAAGAAGACGTTTCGTGAAGGAACGACGGATGCGATTGAGATGCACAATTGGAATTTCATGCTTCCAGGATTGATTTATGAATACAAAGGTGTTGACGGTTTAAAGACAGGCACAACCGATTTTGCGGGCCACTGTTTTACAGGAACGGCTACGCGTGACGGCAAACGTCTTATTGCGGTTGTTATGAAGGCGGTCGACGCAAAGGGTGTTGGTTCCTATAAAGCACGGTTTGATGCCACTCGTGCATTATTCGACTATGGCTTTAGCCAGTTCTCCGAACAAGAAATTGTACCGGCAGGCTATAAATTTGAAAAACATAAGACAGTGGATATTAATAAAGGGAAAGAAAAAACGGTTGCCATCGAAGTAAAAGAACCGATCAAGATGATGGTAAAAACGAATGAAAAAGATCAATACGTACCGGAGCTTGTGCTCGATGAGAAAGTGGTCAAGAATGGCCAAATCGATGCACCCGTTAAGGCAGGCACAGTCGTTGGACATGTGAAGCTGGCGAAAACTGAAGGCACCGATTACGGCTATATTGATTCCAAGGATGCCAAGATGGATGTTGTGACAACGACAACTGTCGAGAAGGCAGGCTGGTTTTCACTCATGTTAAGTGCAATCGGCAACTTCTTTGTCGGTATTTGGGAAAGCGTAACGGGCTTTGTAAAAGGCTGGTTTGATTGAAATGAAAAGCCATGGATCGTTTCAGATCCATCGGCTTTTTTATGTGCGTGGAAGTGGAATTTGCCATGTTTCCATCAAACGGTGAACAGATCTCCTTATATCGGTCTCCGGCAGTCCGCCAAAGCCAAGAAGGATTGCAGGCTGCTGTCCTGTTCGTTTTTTCATATAGCTGTTCAATCCATATACACGGATGCCATTGCTTCTGGCTTGATCGATCAGGGTTTCTTCGTCTTTGCCGATTTGAACGTTAAGGATGATATGCATTCCTGCTTCTTCACCGGAGTAGGTGATTTCAGGAGCATAAGCTGAGAACGCATCGGTCAATAAATAAAGTTTGCGCTTATATAATTTTCGCATCCGATTCAGATGACGTGAGAACTGGCCGTCTTCCATGAAACGGGCCAATATCTGCTGGTCAAACCGCGGAACGGTAGAGGCATAGTGAATAAACGCATTTGAATAATGTTCGAGCAGGCGCGGCGGCAAAACCATATAGGCAATCCGCAAAGATGGCATGAGAGACTTTGAAAATGTACTGACGTAAATGACGCTTCCCGACTTATCCATGCCTTGCAGGGACGGAATCGGGCGCCCTGTATATCGAAACTCGCTATCATAATCGTCTTCGATGATATAGCGATCTTCCCCTGCAGCTGCCCAGTTCAGCAGGGCGGTGCGGCGTGCTGCCGATAACACGGTTCCGGTCGGAAACTGGTGGGAAGGCGTCACATAGGCGACGGTCGCCTCGGTCTGCTGCAATGCGTGGACATCCAGCCCTTCTTCATCGACCGGAATGGGAACAGCCTCTCGGTTATTATGGTAAAACACATGGTGGGTGAGGGGATAGCCCGGATCCTCGATCGCATAGACGGCAGCCGGTCCCAGTATTCGAATGAGCAAGGGCAGCAGCTGCTCCGTTCCGGAACCGACAATCACTTGTTCTGGTGTACACTCCACGCCCCTCGAATGATATAAATAGCGTGCGATTTCCCGCCTTAGCTCCAAGTCGCCATGGGGATGACCAAGAGATAATAAGTGCTTGGACGAATCATCCATTACTTCCTTCGCGTATCTTTTCCACTTCGTAAACGGAAAGGAATCCATGTCGATCTGACCGGGAGAAAAATCAAGTTGCATCTTCTCCTTCTCCGGAACGGCAGAAATACTTGCCTGATTTGCGGGCTGAACATACGCCAGTTCCTCAATCGCCTGCACGTAGTAGCCTTGCCGCGGCTTTGTAGAAATGAACCCCTCCGCCACCAATTGACTATAAGCCAGCTCAATGGTCGTTTGACTCACATTCAAAAAGTCTTCCAGTTTCCGCTTGGAAGGCAGTTTCGCTCCTACTTCCAGTTTTCCATCCGTAATGTCGTTTTTTATTTGATTATAAATTTGTTCATATAGCGGCACTGGACTTTGTTTATCCAGTTCGATTAACAGCATTTCCATATTACCCCTCCATCTGACCACTTTGGTTATATAGAAACTGATCATTTCATTATGGTCATTATCAAGTATACTGTAAAAAACGGATAGGGGGTAGAAAAAATGGATTTCAGATATGGCGGCGTTATTATGGACGTCATTAATGCAGAACAAGCGAAAGTGGCAGAAGCGGCTGGCGCGGTAGCGATCATGGCGTTAGAGCGCGTTCCGTCTGATATTCGTGCCGCAGGGGGGGTGGCACGAATGGCGGACCCTCGTATTATTGAAGAGGTGCAGAATGCTGTTTCGATTCCAGTGATGGCAAAGGTCAGAATCGGACATATTTCCGAAGCGCGGGTTTTAGAAGCAATGGGTGTTGATTATATTGATGAAAGTGAAGTGTTGACACCCGCTGATGAAGAGTTTCACTTATTGAAGAGTGACTATAGCGTTCCATTCGTCTGTGGTGCACGGAATCTTGGGGAAGCAGCCCGTCGGCTTGGCGAGGGAGCGAAAATGCTGCGGACAAAGGGTGAGCCGGGAACAGGGAATATCGTGGAAGCGGTCCGTCATCTTCGGATGGTTAATGCGCAAGTGAACAAGGTCATCCATATGAGCAATGATGAATTGATGGTAGAAGCCCGTGATTTGGGTGCCCCATACGAAGTGCTGCTAGCGATCCGGGAGGCAAAACGGCTTCCGGTCGTCAATTACGCGGCTGGTGGTGTGGCAACTCCAGCTGATGCAGCGCTCATGATGGAGCTTGGGGCTGATGGCGTATTCGTCGGATCTGGCATCTTCAAGTCTGACAGCCCTGAAAAATTTGCACGTGCCATTGTTCTGGCTACAGGAGATTTCAGAAACTATGCGTTGATTGGCGAGTTATCAAAAGATATCGGCACGCCGATGAAAGGACTGGAAATTGGAAAGCTGGTGCAAAGTGAATTGATGGCAGGACGCGGTGTCTAAGTAGTTAAGGACGGGAAAATCTTATTTTCCTGTCCTTTTTGTTTTTATTTTGATAGGCTCAAATAAGGTGTGAAATAAATTAATAATTGTTAGGAGTCCTATAACTTGCTAAACCTTCAAGTCACCGAAGCTTACCCGATTGGACAAGTAAGTTCTAGTCGTAAACTGGATAGGGGAAATTCGGCAGAGACCTATCAAATTCAATCAGAAAAAGGTAGTTTCATTTTAAAATCCATGGCAACATTAAAAGAAGCAGAATTTGAATATCGGTTGCATGAACATTTAAAAAAAGTCGATCATCTACGTGTCCCGAAGATTCATCTGACAAGTAATCATCATTTCGCAGTTTTAATAGAGAGCACATATTTTCAGTTGCAGTCTTTTATTCCATCTACAGTAGATACACCTTCTATTGCAAATTGGGTAGATGCTTTTTTTAGATTACAAAAAGGATTAGCTTCTTTTGAATGGAAGGAATCAGATCGCCTAGATCGTTTTTCATTAGAGGATACCTGGAAGCAAGTCTATCAGTCATGGAAGGCCCATTCTATCAAGGAATTGGAATGGTTGGAGCAAACGGTGGCTGAACTGTCTGTCTTTGATAATTTGAAACCCAGTTGGATTCACGGGGATCTGGGGAAATGGAATACACTCTACAATGGCAGAGATGAACAACTTGCATTTATTGATTTTGGAGAAGCGAGGAGGGGACATCCTTATTTTGATTTTGCTGCTCTACTTACTTCCTACGCTCCCAACCCTCAAGACACCATTTTATTTCATCCATATTTAAACGAAGTGATACAAGAATATGAGAAGCATTTTCCAGTTAACTTCGAGCTATTGAACCAATTCATTCGATTATGGTTTGTCAGAGGCATCGTAGCTGCGGGCATCCATTCCCCATATGGTGATATTTTTAAAGAATCGTTGCAAGGCTATGAGGAATATTTCAAACGAAAGACAGGTGCAAATTTATGGAGATGTTGAAAGTCTACGATGTTCAGTATAACTATGTAGTTGATGAATCAAGAGATGTCATCCATGCGAAAGGGCTCTGGCACGAAACATTTCATTGCTGGCTGATTGATGGGGAGAATGTCTTGATCCAGAAGAGAAGCGCCACGAAGAAAGATTTCCCCAGCCTTTTTGATATTACGGCAGCAGGTCACATCCTTTCGAATGAGAAGGTGATGGATGGAATCAGAGAAATTGAGGAAGAACTCGGGATTCCGGTGGATGAGTCAAAGCTGCGATTGATGGGCATTGTCAGAGATGTCATCGAACTGCCAGGATTTATTGATCGGGAATTTACGAATGTGTTTTTGTACAGCTCGACGTTCACCCCAACCGAGTTTTCATTGCAAGAGGAGGAAGTGGAAAGTATCCATGCAGTTTCTGTTACGGATTTGCAGGCGTTGTTCAGAAGGGAAGTTATTACGGTTGAATGCAGAAATATTGATAATGATGTGATTGAGTCGATTCAATTAAGTGATTTTGTTCCACATGAAACAAGTTACTTAGAAGCGATCGCATCGTATTTTGGCTAAGTCTTGCCAAATGGATTCGGGTGTAGTAAAGTAAGTGTACATTTAGTTCTATAATAAAAGACGATGATGGGAAGCAGTAGCGAGTCTGTTTTTTTTTAGAGAGCCGGCGGATGGTGCAAGCCGGTAAAGACACTTGTGAATCCGTCCCTGAGTAGCTGGGTTGAATAGAGTAGGCCCATGCCGGTGATTGGACCGTTATTCCAAAGAGTGGATCGGCATGGACCGATCAATTTGGGTGGCAACGCGGGTAGTTCTCGTCCCTTGTATAGGGGATGGAGGGCTTTTTTTATTGCGTAAAATCTAATCTAGGCTTGGATCCCATCGTCAAAACAGAAAAAGGAGGAAGCAGCGATGCTGGACATTAAAGTATTGCGCGCCAATTTTGAAGAAGTGAAAGCAAAATTGACGAAGCGTGGAGAAGATTTGACGGACCTTGATAAGTTTCTTGGTCTGGATGACAAACGGAGAGAATTAATCTCAAAAGTGGAAGTGCTGAAGGCGGAGCGGAATGAAGTTTCGCAAAAAGTGGCGGAAATGAAGCGCAATAAGGAGAATGCCGACGATGTGATCGCACGGATGCGAGAAGTTGGGGATGAAATCAAAGCGCTGGATGAGCAGCTTCACCAAGTGGAAGAGGATTTGAATTATGTCTTGATGCGTATTCCGAACATCCCGCATGAAAGTGTCCCTGTCGGTGATAGTGAAGATGATAACGTGGAGATCCGCAAATGGGGAGAGGTTCCTGAATTCGGATTTGAGCCAAAGCCGCATTGGGAAATCGGGACAGATTTGAATCTGCTTGATTTTGAACGAGCTGCTAAAGTGACAGGAAGCCGATTCGTGTTCTATCGCGGGCTCGGTGCGCGACTTGAACGTGCATTGATCAGCTTCATGCTTGATTTGCATGTGAGTGAACATGGCTATGAAGAGATGCTGCCTCCGTATATGGTCAACCGGACAAGTTTGACGGGAACAGGGCAATTGCCAAAGTTTGAAGAAGATGCTTTCTTGATTGAAGAAGAAGATTATTTCTTAATTCCGACATCTGAAGTGCCTGTGACAAACTTTTATCGCGATGAAATTATTGACGGTGCCCAACTTCCGATCGCTTTTACGGCGTACAGCACGAATTTCCGTTCTGAAGCAGGTTCAGCGGGCCGTGATACACGCGGTTTAATTCGCCAGCATCAGTTCAACAAAGTAGAATTGGTCCGTTTTGTAAAACCGGAAGATTCTTATGATGAGTTGGAACAATTAACGGGCCATGCGGAGAAGGTGCTTCAGCTTCTTGGCCTGCCATACCGCGTATTGAAAATGTGCACTGCGGATCTCGGATTCACGGCTGCAAAGAAATACGACATTGAAGTTTGGATTCCGACGCAAGGAACATATCGTGAAATTTCTTCTTGCTCAAACTTTGAGGATTTCCAGGCAAGACGCGCTTCCATCCGTTTCCGCCGTGAACAAGGCGCAAAGCCAGAATTCGTTCATACGTTGAACGGAAGTGGACTTGCGGTTGGGCGTACGGTTGCTGCTCTATTAGAGAATTATCAGCAGGAAGATGGTTCTGTCATCGTTCCGGAAGTGCTTCGTCCTTATATGGGTGGAGTGGAAGTCATTAAATAAAACAAAGGCCATGCGAGTCATTCGACTTCTCGCATGGCCTTTTTCGCCGCTTTTTTCTTGTCGCGCAAACCACGGAAGAAATTTGTTAGCAGCGCCCCGCATTCTTCTGCGAGCACGCCTTCCGCTACTTCACATTCATGGTTGAATCGGCTGTCGTTAAGCAAATGGTACAGCGAATCGACACAACCCGCTTTTGGATCACGTGCGCCGTAGACGACCCGTGGTATTCTGGACTGCAAAATGGCACCCGCGCACATGGGGCATGGCTCTAGTGTGACATATAACGTTGTCTCTTCCAGCCTCCAGCTGCCTACTTCGCTGCAAGCATCCTGAATGGCGGACAGTTCTGCATGGGTAACGGCGTTTTGAGTGGTTTCTCTCAAGTTATGGGCACGTGCAATGACGGCTCCTTCTTTAACGATGATGGCGCCAATTGGTACTTCGCCGATTCCTTCAGCCTTTTTTGCTTCTTCTATCGCTAGTTTCATGTACGTTTGATCGTTGTATAATTCCATCCACTATCGCTCCTTGCCCCTAGTGTATCATCATTGGAATGCCACGCGCTATTTTGCTTCCAGACGCTATGTTTCCGAATGCCGCTATGGTAAAATGAAGAGCAGAAATTGAGTTGAAGGGGAGCTTGACATGTCAGTACCGTTCATAACGGTGGAAGGGCCGATCGGCGTTGGAAAGACGACGCTTTCGAAAGCAGTTGCGGACAAATTCCAGTTTCATCAACTAGGTGAGATTGTGAACGAAAATCCGTTTTTAGATAAATTCTATGAGAATATCGAGGAGTGGAGTTTCCAGACGGAAATGTTTTTCCTTTGTAATCGATATAAGCAATTAAATGATATTCAGAAACAGTTCTTGCAGCAGCAGCGGCCCGTCGTGGCAGATTATCATATTTTCAAGAATCTCATTTTTGCCCGGCGTACGCTGTCGCATGAGGAATATGCAAAATACGAAGAGATTTATCATATATTAACGAGGGACATGCCTGTTCCGAATGTCATCGTCTATCTGCATGCATCGTTGGATACGCTGATGAAACGGATTGCGCTGCGGGGCCGTGAGTTTGAAAGGCTGATTGAACCTTCCTACTTGGAACGACTATCAGAGGACTATGAGCATTTCATTGCCGACTTTGAAAAGACGCACCCGGATATTCCTGTTCTTCGTTTCAATGGGGATGAGATAGATTTTGTCAGTCACGAAGACGACCTTCAATTCATTTTGGGTCAAGTGGAAAAGACGATACAAAAAGGAGCAGTACGATGAATTTAAGAGAAACATATGGCATCCCTAAAAATGCAGTGATCACTATTGCAGGTACTGTGGGTGTCGGAAAATCGACGATGACCCATGCGCTTGCAAAAGCACTTGGCTTCCGCACATCTTTAGAGAATGTCGATGAGAATCCTTATTTGGATAGGTTTTACGATGACTTTGAAAAATGGAGCTTTCATTTACAAATTTATTTTCTTGCTGAGCGGTTCAAGGAGCAGAAACGAATTTTTGAATATGGCGGTGGATTCATCCAAGATCGCTCCATTTATGAGGATACCGGCATTTTTGCTACGATGCATAAGGATCAAGGGACGATGGACCCGGTCGATTTCGATACATATACGAAATTGTTTGAAGCGATGGTGATGACCCCATATTTCCCGCATCCTGATTTGCTGATCTATCTGGATGGCCCGTTTGAGACTATTCTTTCCCGAATCCAAGAACGCGGACGTGATATGGAGCAACAAACGCCGGTCTCGTACTGGGAAGGGCTCTATAACCGGTATGCCAAGTGGATTGATTCATTCAATTCATGCCCGGTGCTTCGGATTGATATTACCGATTACAATTTGGTGGAGCGGCCGCAAGAAGTGGAAGCGATCGTTGAGAGAATCGGTAATATGATGAATTTATCGAGCCTATTGAAAAAGTGATACAAATGAAAGACGCAGCGGAGATTTTCTCCAGCTGCGTTTTATTGTTAGGAATGGACGGAAGCTGTTTGGAAGAACTCCGCGTACAATGCTTTTAAGATTCTGTCTTCATCTTGGACCTTCACTCCGAAAACGAGGCTGACTTCGGAGGAGCCTTGGTTGATCATCTCGATATTCGCTCCGCTTCTTGCAATAGCCGTAGCAGCCCGAGCGGCCAGTCCGGTTGTATACTGCATGCCTTCTCCTACTAATACGATCATCGAGTAATCATGCTCCACGATGACGGCATCTGGATTCAGTTCCTGATGAATCCGTTTCACAATCCGTTCTTCTTTGTCCTTCGTAAAATAACTAGTACGGATGATGATCGATATATTATCAATGCCCGATGGTGTATGCTCGTACGATATATCCTCTTCCTCGAATATTTGGAGAAGTCTTCTGCCAAATCCAATCTCGGTATTCATTAAGTATTTATCGACATAAATGGCTGTAAAGCCGCTGTCCGCAGCAATCCCGATCACCTGTTGCTCATGATAGTCCCGCTCTTTGACGATTGATGTGCCTGGTGCTTGCGGATTGTTTGTATTTTTAATGCTCACTGGGATTGACTTCCGGAAGGCTGGGATGAGCGCTTCATCATGGAATACAGAGAAGCCTGCATAAGCCAGCTCCCGCATTTCCCGGTAGGTCATCGTCTGAATAGGGACTGGATTTTCAATGACAGTTGGGTTGGCTGCGAAAACAGAGTCGACATCCGTGAAATTCTCGTATAATTCTGCTTCCACGGCAGCTGCCACGATAGAGCCGGTAATATCGGAACCGCCTCGATTGAAAGTACGGAGTGTTCCGTCTTTTGTATAGCCGAAAAATCCTGGAAACACAATAAGAGCAGACTCGTCCCGCAATTTGGCAAGTTTTTCATCCCCTTCGGGCAAAGCGCGGACTGCATGAGGACGATCGTTTACGAGAAGCCCGCCCTCTTTCGGGCTGACGTATTTTGCCTCCATGCCGATGAGTGAGAAATAGGCAGCAATCATCTTGGCATTATTATCTTCGCCCGCCGCTTTCATCATATCCATATATAGTAAAGGATCGTTTTTGTCATAGGCCAGTCGGCTGCGCAAATCCTTTTCAATAGCATTCGGAACATCATTTGAAAGACCGAGCTCTTCCGCGATATCCCGGAATCGATCTACGACTCGTTTCAAGTGGGATTCTGTCTCTTCCCCTAGCAACGCAGCCTCCGCAAGCCGGATGAGTAGATCGGTCACTTTAATATCATCGGAAAAACGCTTGCCGGGAGCAGAAACAACGACTATTTTCCGTTCCGGGTCAGATGTCACAATATCTACAACTTTTCTTATTTGCTCAGCAGATGCAACGGATGTCCCGCCGAATTTGCATACCTTCATATTCATCAGATCCTTCTTCTAGTAGAATGACAATTCAGTGTTATATTGAACTTTAACATAAATGGGGTTGTTATTGAAGATTTATTTCTCTATAATGTCCTTATGTGGAGTACGAATGTTTTTTCATAGTGTACATAGAGTGAGGAGATTCGTCAATGAAAAATGAGATCAACATTGGTTTACTTGGTTTTGGGGTGGTCGGAAGCGGAGTTGCAAAAATCTTACACGAACACCGTGACGATTTGAGCCACAAACTGGGGGTACCTGTTAAAATAAATAAAGTCTTAGTGAAAGATGTAAATAAAAAAAGAAATACCGATTTACCAGCAGAAATTTTCACAACGGATTTAGACGAAATTATAGCAGATCCTGCGATTGACCTCATTGTGGAAGTAATCGGGGGAACGAATGAAGCCAAACAAGCAATTGAACGTTCTTTGCGAGCGGGTAAAGGTGTCGTGACGGCCAATAAAGATGTCATGGCGCAATCAGGATTGGAGTTGCTCCAATTGGCGGACGAGAATCGATGCGATCTTTTTTACGAGGCGAGCGTCGGGGGTGGCATTCCTTTGATTCGTACATTAGAGGATGGATTAGCCTCTGATCGGATCCGTGCACTCACCGGCATCGTCAACGGCACGACAAATTTCATTTTGACTAAAATGAAACATGAGAAGAAGACATACGAGGAAGCGCTAAAAGAAGCGACGGAACTTGGGTTCGCCGAAGCGGATCCTTCTGCAGACGTGGATGGGATCGATGCAGCACGCAAAATGGTCATTTTGGCGTCTTTGGCCTTTTCAACTGATGTCAGTATGGAAGATGTATTTGTGCGCGGCATGAAAGAAATACGGACAGGCGATCTGGAACTCGCAGAGCAATTTGGCTATACAATCAAAATGGCAGGATCTGCAAAGAAGGATGAGGATGGTATTGAAGTGGCAGTGGAACCTGTTTTTGTACCAAATTCCCATCCGCTGGCCTCTGTTAACAACGAATTCAATGCTGTCTATGTATACGGAGATGCCGTCGGTGAAACGATGTTCTATGGGCCGGGTGCAGGTTCATTGCCAACTGCCACTTCCGTGACGGGAGATATTATCGCGGCATGCCGCAATCTGCTTCTCGGGGTCAACGGCAAACGGCTCCATGCACCGCAATTCAAGTGTAAGATTAAAAGTGACAGCCAGAAATACGCGCGCTACTTCCACCGTATTTCCGTCAAGGATGAAGTAGGAGTGTTGACGAAATTGTCCGCTGTCTACAGCAATCATGGTGCAAGCCTTGCGACTGTAATCCAGCATGCGGATAAGAATAATGGCGGGGTCGATTTAATTATGATCACTCATGAAATATCCCGTCAGCAGCATCTTGATATTATGAAGGAACTACAAAATACACCTGAGGTAATTGATGTGATGAGTTTTTACCGGGTCGAGGGGGAAACACGATGAGAAGATGGAATGGATTGATTGAAGAATATAAAGAATGGCTGCCTGTGACAGAGAAAACACCAGCGCTTACTTTGCAGGAAGGCAATACGCCATTAATTCATCTGGAAAACTTATCGAGTCAGTGGGGCATCAACCTATATGTGAAAACGGAAGGAACAAATCCAACGGGCTCCTTTAAAGACCGAGGCATGGTGATGGCTGTCGCCAAGGCGAAGGAAGAAGGAAAAACCGCTCTCATTTGCGCATCCACCGGCAATACGTCAGCGTCTGCAGCGGCGTATGGCGCGCGAGCCGGGATGAAAACGATCGTTGTCATCCCGGAAGGACGGATTGCGCTTGGGAAACTGGCGCAGGCGAAAATGTACGGGGCGGAAATTGTAGCGATTGAAGGGAACTTCGATGAAGCGCTGCGCATGGTCCGTGAAGTCGGAGAAGGAAAGATCGCTCTTGTCAACTCGGTCAACCCATACCGTTTGGAAGGGCAGAAGACAATTGCTTTCGAAACAATTGAACAGCTAGGGAAAGTGCCGGACATCTTTGCACTTCCGGTCGGCAATGCAGGGAATATCTCGGCAGCTTGGAAAGGCTTTAAAGAGTATGACGAAAAGAAAGGATCCGGCACACCAAAATTGCTTGGTGTACAAGCGGACGGAGCAGCTCCGATCGTATATGACCGGGTATTCGAGGAGCCGGAGACAGTGGCGACTGCCATCCGGATTGGAAATCCTGCAAGCTGGCATTTGGCAAAGAATGCGTTGGCAGAATCAGATGGCGCCATTCTGTCTGCAACGGATGAAGAAATTTTGGAAGCGTATCGACTTCTTGCGTCGACCGATGGTATTTTTGCGGAACCGGCATCTTGTGCCACGATTGCAGGAATCAAAAAGCGGCTTGATGCAGGGCTGATTGAAAAAGGATCGACTGTGGTTGGCGTGTTGACCGGTAATGGGTTGAAGGATCCTGAAACGGCCATCCGTGTGAATGAAGAGAAGCCATTCCTTTCAATGGAAGAGTTCCATGCCTTTCTAAACGGGCTCAAGGAAGAGGCAATGTGATGGCTGGGCCGCTGTTTTCAGTAGTCGTACCTGCTACGACGGCCAATCTGGGGCCAGGTTATGACAGCATCGGGCTCGCGTTGTCCCTCTATATGACCGTGGAAGTATCCGAGGCGGCGGAGTGGCAAGTCCGCTATAGCGGAGATGAATATGCGAGTTTGCCGACGGATGAACGCAATTTAATCGTTCAGACGATTTTCAAGGTTGCGGATCAATACGGCAAGGAGATCTCTCCTCATGCGCTTTGCATTGTATCCGATATTCCCCTCGGAAAAGGATTGGGAAGCAGTGCGACAGCGATTGCGGCAGGTATTGAAATTGCAGACAACCTTCTTGGTTTATCTATATCCCCAAATGAAAAAGTACGTTTTGGCAGTGAATTTGAAGGGCATTCTGATAATGTGGCAGCTGCGATTCTCGGCGGTGCAGTCATTACATATTACGTCGACAATGAACTGTATTATCTTCGACTGCCGAACCCTGCGATCGGGGCAGTTCTTCTCGTTCCGCCTCATGCACTGAAAACGACGGAGTCGAGAAGATTGCTTCCGAATGAACTTTCGCACGCAGAGGCGGCGGCAGGGAGTGCTGCAAGCAGTCTGTTGTCAGCAGCTCTTGCAACAGGTGACTGGAAGCTTGCTGGCCAGATGATGGAAAGAGATCGTTTTCACGAATCCTATCGGAAGGAACTGTTGCCGGACTTCGACCAAATTCGGGAAGTATCCCGCCAGCTTGGTGTGTATGGCATGACAATCAGCGGTGCAGGACCTTCGATATTTGTTGCTGTGGAACAGGGAAAAGAGCAGGAAGTGGCGGCAGAGTTGGAAAAGAGATTTCCGTTTTATAAAGCTCTGTCGGTAGCTACTGCACCAAGAGGAACGTATGTTCAACGAAATGAAGGATAAAATAGAACGAGCCTGCCAGCAATAGAAATGCCGGCAGGCTCGTTTCATAAAAAAAATTCGTCACATGCAGTAACGAATTTTATCTCCAACTTTTATGCGCATTGATTAAATTAAATGGCGGAGGAAGAGGGATTCGAACCCCCGCGGGCTTTAACACCCCTGTCGGTTTTCAAGACCGATCCCTTCAGCCGGACTTGGGTATTCCTCCGTGTTTAACAAAACATAATTTATCATGAATTCAGGGGAAGTGTCAATAAAAAATATAGCTTTCTCCTTTAGTTTATATATTCCCGTTAGTCTGTTTTTTTATGCGGTAAAATGTGTACAATTCGTTTTCCAATGTCTTGATAAGTTTGTCTATGAGTGGAAGACTTGATTTTTAACCCGAAAATGAGTATACTAAGAGAGCCGTGCTAGGTGGGGAGGTAGCGGTGCCCTGTAACTTGCAACCCGCTCTAGCAAGACTGAATCCCTTCACTGAGGCTGTCCGTATTGTAGGGCCTGCCTCTTGCACGTAGTGTTGACGTCTGGGTCCTGCGCAATGGAAACCCATGAACCATGTCAGGTCCGGAAGGAAGCAGCATTAAGTGGTATTTTTCATGTGCCGCGGGGTCGCCTAGGCTGAGCTGTCGACAGGAGTAACGCTTATGTGCGGCAGTCAAAGGAAGGTGCACGGCAATTATATATTGCATATCAAACTCGTCCATTTTAGGACGGGTTTTTATTTTTAATAAAGGTAGAAATACATTTATTCTGACGAATCAAGTATACTTGTACTCAGACAGTGAAAGAAAGGGTGGAAATATCGATGAAACAAATGAATGTGGAGAGTTTCAACTTGGATCATACGAAAGTGGCGGCCCCTTATGTCCGGTTGGCCGGAACATCAGAGGGCGCAAACGGTGATAAAATTTTTAAATATGACATCCGATTTTGCCAACCGAACAAAGAGCATATGGAAATGCCGGCCATTCATTCCCTTGAGCACATGATGGCGGAATTCAGCCGGAATCATTCCAATCAAGTTGTCGATATTAGTCCAATGGGGTGCCAAACGGGATATTATATGGCTCTGATCAATCATGAGGATTATGAAGATGTATTATCCATCCTAGAGAAAACATTAAACGATGTACTGGAGGCAACTGAAGTGCCGGCTTGCAACGAAGTGCAATGCGGATGGGCGGCCAGTCACAGTTTGGAAGGCGCAAAGGAACTTGCACGGAATATGCTCGCTAAAAAGGACGAATGGAAGAACGTGTTTGCATAAACGACAGCCCTCGCTATTATTGGAGGGTTTTTTATGTTCAGCAAGCAAAGTAATTTATTCTGTATCCATCCTGAATGGTTTGGATACGCATCGTTACACAAAGTATTAACTGTATCAACTTCTGCTAGATTGGATGGGAGAGACGACAAGCTCATTATTCCAATTCTAAAGGTCGTGTGAGTAGGGGGTTTGTGGTATACTAGGAGTACTATTGCAATGCTTCGGAAGGGAGTCGGAACGGGTGGTTTATCAAGCTTTTTATCGTGTCTATCGACCGCAATCATTCGCAGAGATGTCAGGCCAGCATCATGTGAAACAGACCCTTCAGAATGCCCTCCTGCATCAGAAGACGACGCATGCATATTTGTTTTCTGGGCCCAGGGGGACTGGAAAGACAAGTGCCGCCAAAGTGTTTGCCAAAGCTTTGAATTGCGAAAATGGACCAGCGAAGGAGCCTTGTAATGAGTGTGCGACATGCATCAGTATTACTGAAGGGTCCAATACAGATGTGATTGAGTTTGACGCAGCTTCCAATTCAAGGGTCGAAGAAATGCGGGATATTATTGAAAAGGTCCGTTTCGCTCCATCCAACGCCCGCTTTAAAGTCTATATTATCGATGAAGTTCATATGCTCTCGAATTCTGCGTTTAACGCCCTCTTGAAAACATTGGAGGAACCGCCTCCCCATGCTGTTTTCATTTTGGCCACGACGGAACCGCACAAATTGCCCCTGACGATCATTTCGAGATGTCAACGTTTTGATTTTAAGCCGATCACGTCGGTCGAAATAATAGAACGAATGAAGCAGGTTTTAGATGATGCGGATGTACAGGCAGAGGAAGCCGCACTGAAGGTCATTGCCCAAACAGCTTCCGGTGGAATGCGGGATGCGCTCAGCATGTTGGATCAGGTGGCTTCTTTCAGTGGTGATAAAATTACTGTTGAGGGCGCATTGCTTGTGACGGGTTCGGTCGGAGAAGATATCTTTTACCAGTTGGCGGAGTCGCTCCTATCTAAGGATGCAGCGGTTGCCCTTTCTTTGTTGGAACAGTTGGTGACAGCGGGGAAGGATGTCTCGAGGCTGGCGGAAGATATGATCACCTTTTTCAGGGATTTGCTTTTGCTTCGTTCCGCCCCACAGTTACGGGATCTGCTGGAATTGATTCCGGGAGATGAACGTTTTGTTTCCTTGGCGAATGCATTTGAAATGGATACGCTCTATTCTTACATCGATATTTTATCTAAAACCCAACAGGAAATGCGTTTTTCCAATCATGCGAAAATCTATGTGGAAGCGGCCTTGCTTAAAATGATCCATTTAGAGAATGCGCTTCTTCCGTCTCGTGCAAGCAGTGCAGCGGAGGACCCTTCTTTTGGGCATAAAATAGTGGAATTGGAAAAGATGGTCGCTTCCCTGCAAGCTCAATTGGAGCATGGTGTCCGTCCTTCGGAATCTACGGCAAGCCAGCCGAAACGAAGTGCGTCCAAAACAAACCAGACAGTTCGTGTGCCAACCGGGAAAATCCATGACATTCTCAAGAACGCGACTCGTAAGGATATTCAAACAATACGTGAAGAGTGGGCTGGCATGATGCAGACAATGCAGAAGTCCCATGCAGCTCTTCTAGAAGAAACAGAACCGGTAGCGGCATCTGATAATGCTTTTGTGTTAAAATTCAAATATGAAATTCATTGCTTGATGGCATCTGAAAATACTTCGCTTCGATCCGGATTGTCGGAAGCCCTGCGCAGCAGAACAGGAAAAGAATATGAAGTCATTTATATTCCTGAAGAATCCTGGTTGAAAGTCAGGGAAGATTTCATCCGGACTAACGGCCTTAAACAGCCGAAAAATGACGATGCAGAAGAAACAGCTGCAGATGAGCCGCTATCCTTTATGAAGGAAGCAGAACAACAGGCGGAAGATCCCTTGATTGTTGAAGCGGAAAAGATGTTTGGCAAGGAATTCATAACAGTCCATGATGATTAATTTTTGAGGAGGAATTTGATATGCGCGGAATGGGGAATATGCAAGGCATGATGAAACAAATGCAAAAAATGCAAAAGAAAATGGCGGAAGCCCAAGAGGAATTAGGCGAGAAGCGATTGGAAGGCACAGCTGGAGGCGGTATGGTGAAAGTGGTTGTATCAGGCCACAAAGAAGTGTTGGAAGTAACCATCGATCCGTCTGTCATCGATCCAGAAGATGCTGAAATGCTGCAAGATCTAATCGTAATTGCTACAAATGAAGCTATGACAAAAGCAGAAGAATTATCGAACTCCACGATGGGGCAATTCACGAAAGGATTGAACCTTCCTGGGATGTTCTAGGAGGAATGAATATGCACTATCCTGAACCAATATCTAAACTGATCGATAGTTTTATGAAACTGCCAGGCATCGGCCCGAAAACTGCGGGCCGTCTGGCGTTTTTTGTACTTAGCATGAAAGAAGACACCGTATTGGATTTTGCAAAAGCATTGGTCGATGCAAAACGGAATTTACGTTTCTGCTCTGTCTGCGGACATATTACAGATGTGGATCCCTGTCATATATGTCAGGACCAATCACGTGACCGTTCCATGATTTGTGTAGTCCAAGATCCAAAGGATGTGATCGCAATGGAAAAAATGCGAGATTACAATGGACTTTATCACGTCTTACATGGTGCTATATCGCCAATGGATGGAATAGGTCCTGAAGATATCAATGTCCCTTCTCTCCTAAGTCGATTGCAAGACGAAGAGGTACAAGAGTTGATTTTGGCAACGAACCCAACAATTGAAGGGGAAGCGACTGCCATGTATATATCGAGATTAGTTAAACCATCAGGCATTACGACAACGAGGATTGCCCATGGCTTGCCGGTCGGCGGGGATCTGGAATATGCCGATGAAGTAACATTATCCAAAGCGCTGGAGGGACGACGAGAATTATAGGGGGGCAACGCCATGTTTGGGCGTAAGAAAAAGATAAAAAGGGAATTTGATGATCGCCTGCGATCCCTAATGATAGAGACAAAAAAAGAGTGGGAACAGGCAAAGGATATTGAGAAATATTTAAACGATTATGACCAAGAAGTGATGGTGCAAAGGAAAATAGCAGAGAGTAAGCATTTTCATTTATTTAAAGAAGCGAAGATTCGAAGGCTTGGAATACACTGATATATTTTCACGGAGACGCATATACTGAAATATCCATCCGAAAGGAGCGTTTTCCGTGAAAATCATAGTTCTATTCTTAGTAGGTGCATTTCTTCTTCTATTATTAATGCTAGATAAAAAACAGGTCAAAGCCATGTTCGAAAAACTATCTATCTTCTGGTTCAGATTGGCTTTTGCATTTCTAGGGCTGTTCTTATTAAATATAGCTGGAGGATTTGTCGGAATCTATTTTCCGGTGAATATTGCCTCCGGATTATTATTAGCCATATTAGGGATACCAGGATTGGCAGCTTTATGTGCGTTCGCTTTATTCCTGTAATAGAAAAAATCGATGTCATTTAGATAGAAAGCTTGCTTTCGGGCGATAGACAGCCTTTCTTTAGGACGACCAGTGCCGAATAGCCTTTCCATATCAGTGTGCTTAAATAGTATGAATCGATAATAATATTGATTCATGGGCTTAGTTATAGAAGAGATCAAGGAGAGAACTTCCTGCTATGTGGGAGGTTTTTTTATATGAAAGAAGCCACACATCTAAGTGGAAAAAATTTTTTTGAAATAAGTATTGCTTTTAAGCAACCAAGCTGGTAATATAGAAAACGTTCCACTTCTGCTAAACAGCAAAACAACTTAAACGAAAAGAATTTCAAAAAAGTTGTTGACACTGTTTCAGAGACGTGGTAAGATATAAGAGTTGCTGCTACGAACGAGCAACGACATGAACCTTGAAAACTGAACAGCAAAACGTCAACAATAAAGTCGGAACCCGACCTCGTCGGGAAGAAGACAAACACGAATCTTCGGATTCAAAATTGACATCTTTTAATGATGCCAGCAAGAAACTCGAGCTACTCGAATTTCTCTTTTATGGAGAGTTTGATCCTGGCTCAGGACGAACGCTGGCGGCGTGCCTAATACA
>JACHLS010000025.1 GCA_014204635.1 Sporosarcina luteola
ATTCCCGCACTACCAGTCAGCTATACATTTCCGCCACGACGGCATGTTAGGGACTTTCACCCATTAGAGAAAAGCACTGCCAAGCGCACAAAAGACAACCCTCTTTCCAGGAGAATTGTCTTTTGTTCTTACCCGTTTTTACAAACCTACTGAAATATACTTTACTTCCAGATATTCTTCGATTCCAAAATGACCGCCTTCCCTGCCTATTCCACTTTGCTTAAATCCGCCAAAGGGAGCCTGGGGCGTGGACGGCAGTCCGTCATTCAAGCCAACAACGCCATATTCCAGCTGTTCGCTAATCCGAATGCCTTTTGTCAAGTTTTCTGTGAATACATAGGCAGCTAGACCATAAACAGAATCATTTGCTCTTTGAATTACTTCCTCTTCGGTTTTGAATGTAACTAGTGGCATGAGCGGACCAAATGTTTCTTCATGCATACATAACATGTCATCAGTTACACCAGTCAAGAGGGTCGGTTCATAGAATAATCCTTCTTTCACCGTACCGCCTACTTCGATTATTGCTCCTTTTGCTTTCGCATCATCGACATGCGCCTGCACTTTCGCAATGGCGTCTTGATCAATAAGAGGACCAATCGAGACGCCTTCCTCTAAGCCGTTGCCCACTCTCAATTCCTTCACTTTTTGAGCAAGGCGTTCGGTGAATTCCCCGATTATCGATTCATGGACATATACACGGTTTGCACAAACACAAGTTTGGCCTGCATTCCGAAATTTAGTCGAGATGACGCCTTCCACCGCTTTTTCCATCTGGCAATCGTCCAGCACGATAACCGGTGCATGGCCGCCTAATTCCAATGAAATTTTTTTGACGGTATCTGCCGCTCCGCGCATGAGTAATTTTCCAACCTCCGTTGAGCCTGTAAATGTCAGTTTTGTGACCCGATGATCGCGTTGCCATGCTTCGCCAATTGCGCTGGCATCTCCTGTGACAACATTAATAACACCTTTTGGAATCCCTGCATCTAGCGCTAATTGAGCAAGCTTGATAGCTGTAAGCGGCGTCTGTTCAGCTGGTTTGATAACGACTGTACATCCCGCTGCAAGAGCAGGCGCCACCTTTCTTGTAATCATGGCTGCCGGAAAATTCCAAGGTGTGATTACCGCCGCCACTCCGACAGGTTGTTTATGGACAAATATTCGTTTGTTCGGAGCAGAAGAAGGAATTGTTTCCCCATAGATCCGTTTTGCCTCTTCCGCATACCAGGAAATAAATCCGTTGGCATATGCGATTTCCCCGCGCGCTTCCGCAAGCGGCTTGCCCTGCTCCTCTGTCATTGTTTTTGCGAGATCATCCGTAAACTGCTGCACAAGAAAATACCATCGCTGCAGCAACTCGCTTCTCTCATACGCTGTCAATGCGGACCATTCTTTAAATGCCGCATGTGCTGCATCAACAGCAAGCGTCGCTTCCTTCGCCCCGCCCCGAGGGACAGTTGCGATGATTTCTCGTGTAGCCGGGTTCTCCACTTCTATTACCGGCAAGGTTAAACCTGTCTTTTCACCATTAATTAGCATAGGATATGTTTCCATTTAACGATTCCTCCTTCACAATATTCCTATCTTCTACTGTATCATTGTATCTTTCCCTAATCCTATTGCGGCGTATCCATTTTATAGCCCCAATTCTCAAGTTATGCGAAAGGTCCTATGAAGAGAAAACAGCAATGCTTTCTGGGACGAAACAAGGAAAACCTGTGCTACACTTACTTTATCCCGTTATTACGTGAAGAGCGTGATAGCCCGATTAACGCTCCGAATGGACGTTATATTAAATACGAACGAGAAAGAAGGCAATGAAATTGGAAAGAAACGATGTGAAATTAACAACACTGACTACAAAAGGGGGATGTGGATGCAAAATTGGGCCGGCCGATTTATCTCAAGTGCTTCGCACACTCCCCGCTGCACCGTTCGATGAAAATCTCCTCGTTGGTTTGGATACGAGCGATGATGCTGGTGTTTACAAGTTAACTGATGATTTGGCGATTGTTCAAACGCTTGATTTTTTCACACCAATTGTGGACGATCCTTATGATTTCGGTCAAATCGCCGCTACCAACGCTATTAGCGATGTCTATGCTATGGGTGGTAAACCGATCACCGCTTTAAATATCGTGGCGTTTCCGATTTCTAAATTGGATAAAGAGATTTTAACAGAAATCTTAAGAGGCGCAGCTGATAAATTGAAAGAGGCGGGTGTTACTCTCGTCGGCGGCCATTCGATTGATGACCAAGAACCAAAGTTTGGTTTATCCGTTACCGGAATTGTGCATCCTGACCATGTGAAAAGCAACGCGGGTGCGCAACCCGGCGATTGTTTGATTTTAACCAAACCAATCGGTGTCGGAATCTATACGACTTCCTTGAAGCATGGTGTTTTAAGTGAAGAGGAAATCAGACAAGTGACATCCGTTATGACAACGTTGAATAAAACAGCTGCAGAAGTGATGGCTTCCTATGAGGTTCATGCCACAACCGACGTAACAGGGTTCGGTTTATTAGGACACGCCACAGAGATGGCGAAAGCGAGCGACGTCGGGATTCAAATCTTTTCCGAGAAAGTTCCGGTTCTTCCTCGAACAAGAGAGCTTGCTGAAGCAGGTCGGATCCCTGGCGGTACAAAAAACAATTTTGCTTATGTCAAGGAAGATATTTCGTTCCCAGAAACAATGGATGAGATGGATCGGTACATTTTATGCGATGCTGTGACTTCTGGCGGGCTGCTCATTTCGGCAAGTTCTGAGAAAGCGGTAGATCTGCTCAACGATTTGCAGAAAAATGGAGTTGACGCTCATATGATCGGAGAAATTACTGCGGAGAATCGTAAAAAGATACAAGTCATCTAAGGGTGTACAAATTGAAAGGTGAACAAGAATGATACGTGATATTTCGTTAGAAAATTTAATGGTCTTGCAGCAACAGGGTCGGCATACAACTGTCGATGTTCGTTCCCCTAAAGAATTCGAAGAGTCGACCATCCCTGGCAGCCTAAACATTCCCGTTTTTAATGACGAAGAACGAGCGGAAATCGGCACGCTTTATAAACAAGTAAGCCCCGATGCAGCAAAAGAACGTGGATTGGAGATTTTCTCGCAGAAGCTGCCTGCTTTTATTAAGCAATTCCAGGAAATCGAAGGTTCTGCTACTGTTTTCTGTTGGCGTGGCGGCATGAGAAGTAAAACAGCGGCTACTGTTCTGGAACTGATGGGCATTCACGTCAACCGGCTGAGCGGAGGTATTCGATCCTATCGTCAATGGATTGTGAAGGAATTGGAGAAAGAAGAGTTTAGACCGGAATTGATCGTTTTGGATGGCTATACGGGTACAGGCAAGACGAACATCCTCCGGCAACTGGAACAGTTTGGGCTGCCAATCCTTGACATTGAAAAAATGGCCGGCCACCGCGGCTCTATCTTTGGACAGATCGGACTGCAACCAAACAATCAAAAGAAATTCGAATCTCTGCTTGTCCATGAGATAAAACGGTGGAAAGATGAACCGTTCGTAATGATCGAAGGAGAAAGCAAACGTATAGGTAAGGTGCTGCTCCCTCCCTTCTTGTACAATAAAAAAGAAAATGGCCGGCATATTATTATTCATCTCCCGCTGGCAAAACGGGTACAAAATATTTTAGAGGATTACGAACCATGGAATGCGCCGGTTCAGTTTGTAGAAGCGTTCCAATTAATTAAGAAAAGACTGAAACCATCCCTGGCAGTCGATATCGAAAAGCAATTAGTACAGCAGAAATTCGCTCAAGCTATAGAACTGTTACTCATCAATTACTATGATCCGCGTTATGAGCACTCCACTTCCACAAAACCAGGGGAAGCGATTGAAATTCACGCAAGTGATGTGGAAGACGCGCTGGCTAAAGTGGTTGAGATTTATTATTCATTGACCGACAAAGCTCAAAAAACGCCCTAATGGGCGTTTTTTCTTATATGAAGGTTTCTGGATGGCCATTTCATCCAAGAAAGAGAAGCAAAACGACTGCAAATAGATTTGCCAGGAAATGAGAAATTGCACTGATCCAAAAAGAGTCAGTTCGATAATATACAATTCCATATAAAACACTATTAATAAAAATAAACACTAAGTCATAACTCACTACCAAAAGAGGACCGAACACGAAATGGCCTAGCGTGAAAACAATAGAAGTCAAAGTAATCGCTGGGATAACCGGAAGCGATTTTCCTAATTGCTTTTGGAAAAAACCTCTCCAGGCAATTTCCTCACCTACAGCCAGGATGGCCAGTTGAAATACAAATAATAATAGATGACTTATAGACAACACAACTTCAGTTCGTCCCTGAATATGTTGTATGAAATCCGGGACGAAAAGATAGGCCAACAAAAAGCAGATACCATTCATAACAAACGGCAATATAACCCAAATTAAATGTTTCAATACTTTTCTATCTGTTTCTTTTACGAGTACAATAGAACGTGTTGTCGTCCTATTATTAATATAAAAAACAATACCTATTCCTATAGAAATGCCGGCTATCTTCATTCCCCAAATAGAAGATAGTGAGATGACAGTCATTGCCGTCAACGCGAACAAAGTCATTATGGAATATCTCGTGATGTCCTTCCCTTCTTTATTCACTGAGTGAACGATATGTTTCGATTCCAAAAGAGTTAACCCCTCCCCACAATTTATCTTAACTAAATTTTTAGAGTAAATCAATTATTAATCAGGGAATTATTTCCTTCCAAAATAAACATTGTAAGTAAAGAATATGGATATGTTGTTACTTCAAAAAAAAAGGAAACCGACTGACTTACAAATCGGTTCCCTCATAAGGTAGTTACTATGTTTGACATGAGCCGCTCAAGAACTGCTTCAGTTCACTTAACTTGCCTTGCGTTGCCTCCAGAGGAGAAACTGTTCAATCGCGACGGCAGCTATGGTTCCTGTAATCAGCCCATTTGATAGAATGGCAGCGATGAGACCCGGGAGTTCGACAAAGCTGTCACTCGGTACAAACATGAGCCCTACTCCAACCATCAACCCGATCGCAACTATTTTGTAAGCTTGCTGCTGTTGTTTGTCCGCTGCAAGTTCATGAAAAGCCATCTCCACCATTTTAGAGAAGATGGCAAATGTCACAGCGTAGGCAACCGGCGCAGGCAATGCTGCAAAGGTGGACATGACAGCTGGGAAGATTGTCATAACAACGACGATAACACTTCCGATTACAAAAGGTTTTAATGATGCCATGCGAGTCGCACCGACAAATCCTGCGGATCCGGAAATTGGTACCGGTCCGATGGCAGAAAATACTCCGGCAAGCAGATGATTGATCCCGGAAGCGATCGAACCTTGCTTGACCCGATCTTTTGTTTCCATCGAAAACGATTGCTTCAGAAGGTTTTCCATGACGCGAATGGAAGCCATCATGTTGGCGATTAATAACAATGTGATGAAAAACGCAGTGACAACCATTCCGCTATCCCATATCGGCTTTCCATACACCAGGATTTCAGGAAAATCAATCCATTTTCCGGTAACCGAAGCGATAGACGGGGCTTTTCCGATGACTAGGAATAGTGTCCATCCAATCAGAATTGCCAGCAAAACGGAGTAGCGGGAAATCCAGGCCACTTTATGATTCATCATGATGAACATCAAAATGACAATAACGACACTGCCAAATACGATTCGGATATCAATGGCATCGCCGGCATTTTGGATGCCCATCATTCCTTTAATGAACGTACCGCTCAGTTGCAGAATAAGCAGCATTAAATAAGTAAAGGTGACAGCTGGGGTAAATAGTTTTTTCATCTTCCCGACAAGACCGAATACCGCTAGTAATATGAAGAGCACGCCACTATAAATCATGCCGCTTTGCAACGCCTGCAGAGCATCTTCTTTCGAAGAATACAAGACACCAACCATGCCCGCATAGACGACAAATATTCCCCACCACAAACCGGCGGGTCCTTCATTGATCGGCATTCTATGTCCAATGGTCGCTTGCACAATACAAGCCAAGCCAAGGACGAACATAGTCCGTTGGATAAAAAGGGCTGTCTCCGCCGTATCCATCCCGAATACATGACCGATAGCAATGGGAGCGGCGATCGATGATGCAATCAGGAAAACGGCCCATTGCAATCCACCCGCTATATGTTTCATCTGAACCCCTCATTTCGAACTCGCAATAATTCGATTTACAGTATACCACGTTCCTGGCCGAACTTTTATTTCTACAACTTTTCAATAAAATCAGCGATTCGCTTCTTACAAATAAAGGACTGCCTATTTGTCTCGCTGGCAAGACAACAGGCAGTCCTTCTTCAATTTTCCTTTATAAACGCAACGATTGCTTCCATTAACCCCTCCGCTAACGGCAGATCAGGATCCGCATAGGTTGCGAGGTTTTCTTCCCGGTTTTCAGGTGAATCTTTTAATACATGGTTCATATGTTCTACTATAACGAGTTCGGAGTCCGGTTTCGCCTTATGCAGCGCTTCGGCATCTACGGTGCCTACTTGCAGATCCCGATCTCCATTTAAGATGAGTACCGGAATAGATAGTTGCGATATTTGGTCAATAGGATCATACGACATCATAGACATCACGTACGGCTGAACTGATTGTCTAAATAGTCCTTCCAGTCCAGGAGGGATCTCGTTCACTGCCTGGCCGGTTTTTAATTGATCTACAATAGCAAACGCTTGCTCTTTTAATTCATCAGGCATTGACGCTCCCAACTGCTCTTTTAACACAATATCCATTTGACGTCCAATCCCGGCAACGGAGATAAACAGATCGGCATCGACTTTCTTAGCAGCCACCATCCCAATGAGGGACCCTTCACTATGACCGATAATGCCTACTTTGCTAAAACGACTATCTTGTTTCGCCCATTTGACGAATTCAGATGCATCCTCAATGAAATCATCCAATCGGACGTCTTCCTCTTTCGTCGTTAGCAAGCGGTTATCGCCGATGCCGCGTTTATCATATCGGACAGAAGCAATGCCTTGCTTCGCTAATGTTTGGGCAACCAATTTCAGACTGTCATTCTTCCCTGCCATTAATCCAGAGTTTCCGTCTTTGTCAGTCGGACCTGATCCCGCGATAATGACCATAAGTGGAAACGGACCATCCCCTTGCGGTTCAACGAGCAGGGCAGACAGTTTTCCGCCTTTTACGTTTACTTCAATCCGTTCTCCCAATTCTGGACCGCGCAATACTAAATTAAAGGGAAATTGCTGACCCGCTTGGGTAAATGTCCCTGATATTTCGTCTTTCTCCCAATTCCCTTGGAACGCCAACTTCTGCCCCTGCAGATTCATTTCCAATGTCAGTTTGGTTCCATTCACTGCCACTTTGGATAATGCGTAATCATGCAAACCTTGTGCTGGAATGCTAATCGTGCCGGCTTCTTTATCAATTGAGATAGTAATCGGCAATGGTTGGCCCGGCAGCTCAATAGCTCCATCCCAAGTCCCTTGCATCGTCTCCATTGAATCGCCCCCTTCATCCTTTTCCTTCGATTCTTTTTCATTGCTGCAGCCCGTCATGACCAACAGCGCCACCCCAACTAATAAGGCGCTCCAAAATTTCCTTTTCAAGTAACCACCTCTTTTGTTATAGATCTAGTATAACAAAAGTAACCGTTATTGCAAATAAAAATAGAGAATTCTCTTGTTTCGAATTCTCTATCCTAGTCAGATTGCTTTACTTAATGAAAAATCCATCTGTTTTTGACCATTCACAGTATATGATATCATGCGGATTTGGCCATCTCTCTTTTGCTAATTCGTTCCGTAGCCACTCTTCGGTTTTTCCAATCGCATGCAATACCTCCTGTTGAATTTCCCCCTCATCGATTAATAATACACTCGGCCAGACTTCTTCCTCGTTGAGGTGTAAATCCATGCACGTGACAGGCTTATATTTAGCAAATTGATTGATGGAAATATCACCGCCCGGTTCTAAGAAAAGATCTTTTACTTCTCGCAGCGAAAAAATCCCTTGCTGCCGCAGCATAGTCCTTAGTTGTTCCATTTCCATTTGGTTTTTCTTCATTAATTTCAGGTTAATTTCACCATCGGCAATTAAATGGTCCGGTTCCCCTTTCAGTAGAACTCTCACCTTATTGGACTTTGTCACGAGCTTCTCGATGACATAGATGGAGGCGACCCAGACGCCTAGTGAGAAAAGAAATTGCCAAATTGATATCTTAGGGTTATACAAAGTTTCTTCTAAAATACCACCAAACATTAATAAATAGATCATATCGTATGGAGTCATTTCGGCTAAATGTTTTTTTCCAAGAGAACGGATAACAATCATGAATGCAATTAATCCAATGATCAATTTAAAACCGTTGATAACATAATCCATAAAAGATAGCCTCCTATCCTTCCTTAGTTCATTAGATACCCATTGATAGCTTGGCTGACACTAGATATATATACCAAAGGGTTAGCACCCCTTGTAACTTTTCTGTAATGTTTCAGTTTCGGAGGTCCGGGTATTTTATTGGCAGTTCGATAAACTAAAAAATCCAGGAGGCGTATAGTTATGGTACAAAGACGTGTAGTTGGTTATTATAATACGGAAGCAGAGGCTGTTGCCGCGATTGAAGATTTAAAACGTCAGGGTTACAGCTCCAACGACATTTCAATTATTAGCAAAAATGAGCAGCATATCGACCATATCGAGGAAGAGACAGGCACTCATGCTGCTGACGGAGCTGCAACGGGAGCTGCAACAGGTGGCGTTCTTGGCGGTCTTGGCGGTATATTGGCAGGTATAGGCGCACTCGCAATTCCAGGTGTCGGTCCCATCATTGCTGCCGGACCGATTGTCGCTGGAATTACGGGAGCTGCGGCAGGTGCAGGTGTCGGCGGACTCGCTGGCGCTTTGATCGGCATGGGTATTCCAGAAGATGAAGCGGAACGCTACAATCAATATTTTGATGAAGGAAAAATTCTTGTCCTTGTCGATGGAGAATATACGGATTTTGATCACCGTGCTGACTATCCGGATCGCCCGCTGGTCTAACCGGCAAACAAGAGCTGTCCAAGAAACTAGAAAAAATCAGGCTGAGAAAATAATCATTTTTCTCAGCCTGATTTTCTATCCTTCTGGAGTTTATGGATACAAGATAATTCTTTTTAGCAACGGATTTACAAATATACATTCCTCAAACTCCCTCATTATTCGTTCACTACCACTCCCATGTCATGGTTAAAATTCGTACCGATCTCTTTCCTTCCTATTGATGACAGTTTCTCCTTCCCTCTCCCAAACTGTTCAGCAGCACATCCTTCGATAACAGGTCAAATCAATCTATATGTATCAATATCTAGAAGAACAGGCCAACAGCAGTCTAAACGGTGATCCAAATTTGATGTCCAGTACAGATATAAAAAAGGACTGCTCATTCGATTGAGCAGTCACTTCTTCAGTAGTATGGTGAAATTAAAATGTAAACTAAAACACCTGTAAAACTTACATAGAGCCATAATGGCATCGTCCACCTCGCAATTTTCCGATGCCGGTCATGCTCCCGATTCCATGCGCGTGTGACCGTTGTCAAAACAAGAGGTACGATGACTGCCGCCAATACGATATGGGTAATCAGGACAAAATAATAAATACCAGCCAACCATCCTTCCCCACCATACGGAGTGGAGGGAGATAGATAGTGGAAGGCGACATAAGTGACAAGGAAAAGCGATGTAGTCACGAGTGCTGCATTAATGAAACGTTGGTGGACCTTAATATTCCTTTTTTTGATTGCCACGAGTGCTGCCACCAGGAATAAAAAAGTGAACGAATTAAATATTGCATTTAACAGCGGCAATATAGTTACGTCAAATGCCTGAAAATCTTCGACGCCTGGTAGACGTGACAAAATGCCGATCGCACCGATCAATAGAACGGAGATGCCAATAATGAGCGGCTTGTAATTACGTTTTTGAAAGGCTTTTGCCCCGTTGTATGAATCCATTCTACTAACAACTCCTTGATGACTGTTCAATCCAAAAAAATTCGGTTAGGTTAAGTGTATCATAATTTATCGCAAGCGAAACATTGTTCACAGGTATGTCAAGACTTCGCAAAGTTAATTGAATAGTCAATACATTATATTAATTATATCATTATTAAAGTTCCATTCCTATTGTCCGATAATAGTAAGGGATAATAGAAAGGGGAATAGTCAATGAGTTGGGTGCGGAATATAAAAGTAGGTCAAAAGTTGATCGTACTTATCGTACTGGCTGCTGTTTTGCTTGCTTCTATTGGCGCTGTAGGTTATGCCTACATGCGAGACATGGCAAAAGACACAGAAATTATGTATAAAGAGCTCTTAGAGCCGATCAATACGTTAAACAAATTAAAAGAAAACAACCGAAAAATGGACTCCTACATGTTGGAAGCCATACTTTCAACAAACCAGCAATACAGTTTGGATTTGATCGCTTCCATTAAAGAACTAATTAATGAAAATATCGCTCTGGAAACGCCGGAACTTTTTATCGATGATGTTGTCAGCTTAGAGACATATGGCCCTGCCGTCGGTGATTTTTCGAAAAAAAGACAGGCTTCCTTTGATTTAATAGAACAACAACGCAAAAGTGAAGCGTACGTCAAATATGTCGGTGAAGTGAAACCCCAAGGTCAGACAGTCGATGCCATGGTAGATCAGTTAGCCCATTATTATGCAGACAAAGCGGAACTCGTCAATCGGCTGAATGATGCAAAGGTCACTTCCGCGAGTCTAATTATTATCATAGTGATCGCTGCAGGAATAGTAATATTAATGTTGGTCGGTATTACTATCACCCGAATGATTACGAAACCATTAACCGAAATGCAAGATTGGATGGCATTAGCAGAACAAGGAGACTTCTCTCAAAGACATGCCTATCAATCCAAAGACGAACTGGGGCATCTGTTTCATTCTTTCCAGCATATGATTGATAGCCTGACAGCGACTCTGCGGTCTGTAAAGAATACTGCCGGAATTGTCGCCGCTTCATCGGCCCAGTTAAGTGAGAGTTCATTGCATAGCAAAAAAGCGAGTTCCGAAATTACAGATGCGATCCAACAAGTTGCAGCAGGCTCGGAGAATCAATTGCATGGGATTGAAAACAGTTCACTTGCAGTCGATCGGATTACCGAATATGCAGATCATATTCTAACAAACACAGTGGAAGTAAAGGAAAGCGCACGGCAGTCTTCTTTCATCTCAACCGATGGAAAGAGATCGGTAGAAGAAATGATCTTACAAATGAATGCAATCAATGACAATGTGAACGGATTATCTACTTCCGTCATACGCTTGAGCGAACGATCTGACCAAATCGGCAGCATTAACGATGCCATCACAGCAATTGCAGACCAAACGAATTTACTGGCACTCAATGCAGCCATTGAAGCAGCAAGAGCTGGGGAGCATGGAAAAGGGTTTGCTGTGGTTGCTGATGAAGTGCGGCATCTTGCTGAACAGTCTGTCCGCTCTGCAGAACAAATTGCTGCACTGATCCAACAAATCCAAACGGAGACGAATGAAACTCTTCAGTCGATGGAAGTAACGACTGCCGGTGTAAAAGAAGGGATTCGGGTTGTCGAGCAAACCGGGGAATCATTTGAAAAAATCGGTCTTTCTGTTGCAGGAGTCTCTGAACAGATCGACGAAGTATCAAATGCGATCGAACAGTTGACCCAACAAGCTGTGCAAGCTTCCAAAGCAATCCGTTCGGTGAAAGATATTGCAGTCGAATCAGCAGCCATGAGCCAAAATGCATCCGCTGGAACAGAGGAACAATTAGCCTCCATTGAAGAAATCGATACGTCGGCTGCCAGTTTGGCCGCAGTATCTGTTGATCTTGAAAACGCAGTTTCCAATTTCAAATTGTAATAAAACATCCCCTGAACCGCAAAGTTCGGGGATGTTGTTGTTATAGAGGCAACAATTGGACAGTTTCCTTGCTTTTCAACTCTTCGATCATCGCTATCCATCTCGCTGGTTTATTCGATAGGACAGAGTAATAGTCAGTTAGGAAATCAACAATGAGTGAGGCTTGAATTTCTGTTTCCTCCCCTAGCGGCATGAAACAGAAATCTAGTCCTTCCACAGCCTCTCCATCGTTCTTCCAAGATGGATGCACATAGGCAAAGTCTAGGCGCTGGTAGCCTAAATGCGAGAGTACTTCACGGCGGACATACGGATTCATAGCCATAATGCCTCCGAAATCAAAATCCTCCCGTTCGTATGGATCATAAATCTCAGCAAACATGCCGAATAGTTCCTTGCCGTTTTCCTTAGCGAGCCGTTTCAAATCATCTTCCCGATTTTTAGCAAGGAAACGACCAATCCCTTTGCCGGACGAGCCGATGATCGTAAAATCGGTCATCGCAATATTCCATTGCGGATAATAACGATATTCCGTTGCTCCGACAACTTCTCCCTCTGCCACTGCAACAAACACACGGATGCCTGGATCTTCAAGCGGCTCTTTCCAAAGATCAAACTCAAGCACTTCCTCCGGCGGGAAAACCTCGCCTAACAATGCATGCATTTTTGCGAACAACGGATCTTCTATTGATGTGATTCGTTTAAATTCCATTCTCAACTATCCCCTTATTTTCATTCTTTTGAGTACAATGGGTTTTTCCATTCCATTAAAAGAGCATAATTTTTTGATTCGTCATCTTCCAAATAATTCTCCATAACGCGGACAGGCATCCTTCCGCATTTTAGAAGAAAGCTAATGACGGGATCACGCAATGTTCCCTCTACTACTTTTTCAACATATTCTTCCGCTGCCATTTGCTGCGCGTATGTGCCGTACCCCGGCATCCTCCCGCCGCCCAGCAGACGTTTGACATTCAATTTGACGACAAGCTGGTAGAGGGCCTGCATCATAATTTTGCCGAGCCCTGCTTTACGGAAAGCAGGATGGATGCAAATATCCACAACATATAGCGTATCTCCTTCTGGATTATGATTGCGGATATAACCATGGTCTGTCACTTCTTCCCACGTGTGATCAGGTTCAGCTGGATTAAAGGCGATCAATAGACTGGTGATGGACCCGAGAATTTTGCCATTATACTCCACACAGATTGCACCTTCCGGGAACCGGCTGACGTGTTGTCTGAGTTGTTCCCGATTCCACCAAAGCTCTTCCGGAAAAGGAGGCGGAAAACATTCACTTTGCAGGTCGATCATCGCCTGAAAGTCTTGGTTTGTATAATTCCGGACAACCACGGGAATAAATCCACCTTCAAAGGGAACTAAAATATCACTGCGGTATGTCACGACCTGCACCTCGCAACGCATTTGTCCCCCAATCAGTATACAAATCAGTCCGTCGGTCGCGCCACGTAGTGACCGATCCCTTCTCCCGCACTTCATACAACAAGGACAGATCCAAGTCAGCTGTCACGAGCATATCATTGTTTAATTCTCCTTCAGCTGCAAGTCCCTTGGGCGGGAACGGTATGTCGTTTGGTGTGATGATAGCGGCTTGGCCAAAATTTGCACGCATTAAATCGACCGTCGGCAAGGAACCTACTGTTCCAGTGAGAACGACGTAGACTTGGTTCTCAATGGCACGTGCGTGGCTCGTATACCGGACACGATGAAATCCATGCCGATCGTCAGTGCAAGAAGGACAGAAAATGACATCTGCACCTGCGGCCTTGACCATCCGGACAATCTCTGGAAATTCAATATCATAGCAAGTCAGAATAGCGATTCGACCTTTCTCTGTATCGAACACTTTCAACTCTTCTCCAGCGGCCATATTCCAGCCTTCGATTTCAAATGGTGTAATATGCAGCTTCGCCTGTTCTTCCACTGTGCCATCCGGGAAGAATAAAAATGCAACATTATAAAGGCGCCCCTCACGCTCGATAACATGAGTGCCGCCGATGATATGCATATGATATTGTGCGGCCAGTCTTTTGAACAATTCGAGATACTGGTCCGTGAATCCCGGCAATGCCTCAATCGTTAATGCTTTCCCGTCCGTATCTCCAATGGAAAGCAACTGTGTTGTAAAGAATTCTGGAAACAACACGAATTCGGCATCGTATTCTTGTGCGTTGCGGATATAATGCTCACACTGGTCGGCAAATTCCTGAAATGAACGGATGGAATGCAAATGATATTGCACAGCAGAAACGCGAAGTTTCATTCAACCATACCCCCTAGTAAAATAAAATGAGATGTAGCAATATCATAATATATGCCAGAGGGAAAGTCATGCTTTATTTCGTTGTTTCTCTTATTCATTTCTGCGATTGCGCATCGTTCTGGATAAGAACGCTTTCGTCCTTTCTTTTTGGGGATTCCCGAATAGTTCGTCTGGAGATCCCGCCTCCACAATTTCGCCTTGGTCCATGAATAAAACGCGATCCGCTACATCTCTCGCAAACTCCATTTCGTGGGTGACAACGATCATAGTCATATGCTCTTTCGCGAGGTCTTTCATGACGTCAAGTACCTCCCCTGTCAGTTCCGGATCAAGAGCGGAAGTTGGCTCATCGAACAGCAAAATCTCAGGATTCATCATCAAAGCACGCGCAATGGCAACCCGTTGTTTTTGGCCACCAGATAGTTTTGATGGAAACACATCCGCTTTGTCAGCCAAACCGACTTTTTCAAGCAAATCCATCGCCCGTTTCCGATAGCCCTCCGTTGCAGCTTGTTTTAAAAGTTTAGGAGCGAGCTCGAGATTTTGGATAACCGTCAGATGAGGAAATAAATTAAACTGCTGGAACACCATTCCCATTTTCGAGGTGATCTCTTTTAAATCCTTTGCTTTTACATAAGTGCCATCTTGTACTAAATAACTCCCTTGAATCGAGATGCTGCCCCCTTCTACTTCTTCCAAGTGGACCAAACTGCGCAGCATGGTACTTTTACCAGAGCCGGACGGCCCAATCACCGCAATCACTTCATTGCGCTCCACTTCAAAAGAAATTCGTTTCAGTACTTCCAGTGACCCAAATGATTTTTTTAAGTCTTTCACTTCGACGACTGCCATATTGAGCACTCCCTTTCCATAACATATCATTCAAATTGCATACGGCGTTCCAACCATTTGAAAAACAGCGTCAACACCATGGTAATGAGCAAGTAAATGAGGGCCGCCAAGAAAAATGGAACAATCGTAAAATCACGATTCACCGCAGTTTGGGCAAAGTGAAGCAATTCAGGTACAGCGACAGCATAAAGCAACGCGGTATCTTTTACGAGTGTGACCGATTCATTCGCCACTGCCGGCAAAGCAATCCGGAACATTTGCGGCAAGACCACTTTGGTTGTTGTCTGCCAGCGATTCAAACCAAGCACTTGGGCTGCCTCATACTGGCCCTTATCAATCGCAAGTAGACCGCCTCTGAAAATCTCTGCAAAATAAGCGGCATAGTTTAGAATAAATCCGATACAAGCCGCAACAAAGCGGTCTAAGACGAGATATTCTCCTATTCCAGGGATCAATGGCAACCCGAATACTATCACAAGCAATTGAAGCAAAAGCGGAGTTCCGCGCATGAGATAGATATAGGCATGAGCCAGCCATGCGACCGGTTTCACGGAGCTTCGTACCGCTAATGTCAATAGAAAACCTAACGGGATAGAGACAATGATAGCAACTAAAAATAGAAGGATTGTCGCCTGCGCACCTTCTAGCATCGGTTTTAAAATCGTCAGCAAATAGTCCAAAGACATGTTTGACACTCCTTCAGTAAAATCAAAAAGGGCCCCTAACGGAAACCCTTCCGACTCGTTTATTTCAAGACTTTATCTTCCCCAAACCATTTGGTTGAAATTTCTTCGGCGGTGCCATCTTCATTCATTTTATCGAGTGCTGCCTGAAGTTTTTCAAGCAATTCCTCGTTTCCTTTTTTCACGCCAATTCCATATTGCTCGGGAGATAATGACTCATCCAACACTTTGAATGTCCCCTCTTCTTTTGACATGTAGTAATCGATGACCACTTGGTCGATGATGACAGCATCTACTCGTCCAGCTTTTAAGTCCGTTAAGGCAAGTACATTGTCTGCATACTCGGATGTTTTCTTGATTTTCGATTTAATGGGATTTGCCTCAAGTGCATCCGCCGCAGAAGAGAGGGCTTGCAATCCAATCGTCTTGCCTTCGAGATCACCAAGCTCCTTGACCGGTGAATCGGCCAATGTAGCTACGACTTGGGCGTTTTCCAAGTACGGTTTCGTGAAAAGGACTTTCCCTTTTCTTTCTTCAGTAATCGTGTACCCGTTCCAAATCAAATCAATACGTCCACTGCTCAATTCCGTTTCTTTCGTCTTCCAGTCAATCGGTTGGAACTTTACATCCATTCCCATATGCTCTGCTGCCGCTGTTGCATAATCAATATCAAAACCTACTAATTCATTGCTTTCATCCCGAAAACCCATTGGAGCAAACTTATCATCAACTCCAATGACCAATTGGCTATCTGCATTTTTGGATGCACTGGAACTACCGCATGCCGAAAGCAATCCGAGGGTCAAAATTGTTAGTATCATAATAGTAATATTTCGTTTCATTTTTAGTTCTCCTCTCTCTTTACCACTTTAGCATATTAACGTATTAGTAATATAACATATAATTGACAAATTGAGAAGTGTTGAAACGATAGTCGGAATGTTAAATCAATTCACAGTAAGTTTATTATTCTTACCATGCGGGAATATAATAGAACAAAATTGAATAAGGAGGATTTCAAAATGACAAATGAACAGAACAACGGAATGTCCATGGAGAATGAACGCCGAAGACTTGAACAGGACAGAGAGTACCAGGCTGATTTCCTCGAAAATGAATTTAACAAACAACTGATTGAAGATGTAAATGTCGCGCCAAGTTTTGTAAGTGAGGAAGGGGAAGGCAAAGAACTCGACGGTATGTTCCCCGAAATGGAATTGAAGAACAGCCCTTACCAAGATGAATTTTCACAAGAACCTGTCATTAAGCAAGGCAGAGACGAAGAAGATACATTTGAACAGGAACGTTAATATACAAAAAGAGCTGGTTCGCCAAATGATCGGCGAAGCAGCTTTTAGTCTTTATATGGATCAAACTCATTCGCCCCAGCCATGCAGACGCCAATTGGCCGCAAAACATGCAGGATTTCAACCGTCTCCCGATGGGCATCCAGAACCGTCCGCAATTTCCGATAAACGAACGGGCTCTCATCCGTTCCCCCGCCGCGCAATTCAACCCCGAACCTTGCGACCGCTTCATCCATCTGCTCTTCTGAAATTTGTCCCCCTACTCGTTTTCTCGTCTTCCAGTTCATTTTGCCAGCTGCCTGCGTCCGGCTCATGATTCTCCCTGCTCCATGGACCGTACTATAAAACGCTTCCTTGTTCGCTTCATTTTCTTTCCCACGAACAATGACAGAAATATCCCCCATACTGCCCCCGATGAATCCCATCTGCCCTGGTGCCGACGGAGTGGCCCCTTTTCTGACAACCATCAATTCCTTCCCATCGTGAATTTCCTTCCATGCAAAATTGTGATGATTGTGAACTTCCAACGAGGGTGTTGCCTCTAAAATAGCAAGTACTTGATCCATGACCGTATTCCTCCCAGCATAAGCATATTTCCCAGCAAGCGTCATGGCCCGATAATACATGTCACCAAGTTCTGTTTCGAGATCAACTAATGTAGGCGCCTGCTCCATGCTTTCTCCAGGAGCCCGATCTGAAAACTTCCTTCCATTCGCCAAATTCAGAAAGCCGCTTGCCGTTTTATGGCCAAACCCCCGGCTCCCAAAATGATTGGCGATCCACACATCTCCTGTTTCCTCTTCTACGAGAAGGTCGACAAAGTGATTTCCAGCCCCCACTGTACCAAGTTGATCAGCCGCCAACTTCTTCAACCGATCATGCTCCTGCTGTCCAATTCGCTTGTAGACCTCCCAATCCGGATCTTCCAACACCGCATGGTCGACCGGCTCTGCATTCTTCCGTCCCACACCGAATGAAATGCGGGAAGCGATCGCATCCATGATCTTGGGAACATCTTTTTGAATATCGCTCCACTTCATATCCGTACGAACCGCCTTGTTGCCGCATGCAATATCATATCCTACACCCGATGGCGAAAGCTGGCCATCATAGACTACTACCCCGCCGACAGGCTGGCTATAGCCATAATGGCCGTCTGCACACAGGACGCCTCCGACCACATTGCCGACATTCAAACAATTGTCGAACTGACGAAGTGTCTGCTCTTCGTGTTGCCCGAACACTTGCTTCTTCATTTCCTCAACTCCAGTATTCTATTGTTATTTTCTATTATTTCACAAGCCAGATGGAATGAAAACGAATATAGGGTAGTTTAGCAAACAGGAGATTGAATTTTTTACATGAATTCTATTAAAGGACTTAAAGAAGTAATCTTCAAGCAAATATGCTTCCTTGGACTAATTCCCCCTTAAGAAAGTATAACCGCTAAACTATTTTTTAGTTTCGCCAATAAGAAGTGGACAATCTTAACCTCTATCTCTTATGTAAGCGAATTATAAACGAGTAAGACGTTGAAGAATAATAAAATTTGTGAAACTTATATATATATATATTTTCCGTAAGTTTAAATGGGGGTGGAGGCGGTGCATCAAAAGCAAGAAAACCGACAGGCAACTATTATAGAATTCCATTGGACCGCCAACTGTCCATAACGATTAAAATTCTATCAGAAAGAGTTTTGCTGCCAATTTACACCAGGAGGATGAAAATGATAAAAACACACAGTATATGGAGTATTCACAAGGCGTCGAATGTAATAATAAAATCTGAAGTACCAATGGAAATATTATGAAAATTTATGCGTTTAAGCAATTTGTCAGTGTCCTGACTTTACTTCTCATTGCCTTTATCGTCGATTATTTTATTCAAAACGCGCATGCAGATATAGAAAGTGTTGTACTAAAGCAATTGATTATGTTTATCACCATTTCTATTCTGCTCTTTGTTTGCAATCTACTCTTATATAATTATGCAAGAAAAGAAGAGAATTTTATGCAGCATAAGATATGGAATAAGATGTTCATCCTGATTCTAGGATGGTTGATGATTTCATTTATCTTATTTATTGTAATGTTCTTTACAACACCCCTTGACGATCTACTTTCCTTACACCCATGGATGATGTTCATCGTCATCGATTACTTTTTATTCTTTATCAATCTTTTTGTTCTTTCGGTTGTACATATTCTAGTTGATCGCTCGATGAAAATAGAGAAAAAAATAGTCATCACATGGGCAAGTTCATCATTGGCAGCAGCGATTATTTTATTTCTTATACCTAGTTTATAAAAATTGAGAGTATATAAAAATGTTGCTAGTGGTGAGCTGCTGCTTAAGTATGTTTCAGAGGAACTCGACTAGAAAAGGAGAAGGAAGAATTTGAATAAGACTAGTCAAACAGAAGCTAATAAAAAGTGGCAAGAGAAGAAGAAAGAACATGCAAAATATCTTAGCAACCGATAAAGGGCTCGTAGTTTTATCCGTAATCAAGCAACGTTAGACGATCTGAAAGAGCTGGAGGGATTAATAGCAGGTAGAGAGGATTCCTTTAAACATTCTATACTCGATCAATGAGGATCCTTCCAGTAGGGAAAAAATCTTTTGAAATTCAGTACTTTTATAGCCTTTCTTTCGTTATACAATGATGATATTTTATATTACCAAGTGAGGTTGATTTAATTGTTAATTGGTCATATCAGCGAAATTCTAAGACATCCAGTTAAGTCATTTCGAGGAGAAAATGTTCACAGAACCAAGGTCATGGAATATGGGTTATACGGAGATCGCAGCCATGCTTTTTTAGACAACAAAAGGCCAGGAAAATACCTAACGATTACTCAATTTCCGGAAATGGTGCTCTATGAAGCAGTATTTACAGGTGAAGAGTCTCTAGACAAATATCCCCAGGTGAAAGTTACTACACCGGAAGGAAAGGTTCTGCAATGGGGAGAAGAACTGCAAAGAGAGATAGAAAACAAGTCGAAGCGAAATATCTCTTTAGTTGAATATAGTCCAAGCAATGTGCCTACCGGAGCAATTGAAGAAGAACATTTACATTTGGTGACTGATGCTTCTGTTAAAAAGCTTCAAGAGCTGTGGAATAACAGTGAGCTGGACTATCGAAGGTTCCGACCCAACATATTAATAGAGTTAGAAAATAAAATTCCATTTACTGAAGTGAATTGGTTTGGCAAACGTTTGAAAATAGGAAATGAAGTGGAGATCGAGGTAAAGAGACACTGTGAAAGGTGTATGATGATAACGGTCGATCCAGATAGTGCTGCTCGTAACGCAACATTGCTTAAAACAGTTGTTAAAGAAAGAGAAAATCATTTTGGCGTATACGCTTCTGTAATTAAAACTGGAGAGATTAATGTTGGAGATGAGATCATCCTCATTTAGAGAGTCCCCCGTCAGATTGATGGGGGCCTTTCTAATTTATCTGCCTATACCAGTTCTAGCTCCGACTACCAACATTATTAATTCGCCATTTTGGGCTACTGAGGTTATCTAGTTGGATGTACTTCCCCTCTTGCACATTGGTTGCAGATCCAATTTCAATCCGCCCACCAATCTTGACCTAAAAAAATAAACAAATCTTTCATTGCTTTCTGTGCTACACATAAATTTCCTCTCCTCACTGACAGCATTCACCTAGAAAGGTGAGAATCCTTCTAAATCCAAAGGAAAAAGCACTATCCAAAGTGCTTTAAACAAGCTGTTATTCGTCTGTTTAGTGAATTATTGGATCATACAATTCCCTTTGTTATCACATATAGGTGTAGGCGGTTTGCTACCTCCACCGCCTCCCCCTGCGTCGTGCATAGCTCCTGCTACTTGTGCAAATGACATAATTGCAAAAAATGCCGCAGAGAATACTAACGTCTTCTTTTTCTTCATCATCGTCACCTCCCTCTATAAATGTTGATGTATCAACGGTTTAAGCCGTTGTAAGGATGCCAAAAATATTTTTTTGACACTCGTTTTAATATTAGTGATTAG
>JACHLS010000026.1 GCA_014204635.1 Sporosarcina luteola
CCACGCCAACTATTGAAACTCGCGGGATTGACACTTAGGGAGAATTCTTCCGGACAGCATAAAGGACAGAAACGAATTTCTAAGAGAGGAAGAAGTCAGCTACGTGCGCTGCTCTTCCGGGTCATGATGCCGATGGTTCGACATAATAAGGCATTCCGACAACTGCACGAATATTACACGACCAGACAAGTTTTTCTTCCCCCTAAATTACCTCCCGATTAGAAGTTCTGATGTACCCCAAAAAACTCCTTTTGCTGTCTTCGTGGTATTGTATTAGTGTCATATTGTCGATAGCAAAAAGAAAAGAGCATGAATCATTCCGTATTTGGAATATTCATGCTCTTTCTTCATCAACTCTTGAGCACGCTAAATCTATTATCTGTAATGTAAGATGATTTAAATAGCCGAGTCTATCTAATACGCTTCCCTTAAGACTTATAATTTAAAGAGCATCTCCTACCGAGGATGATGTGATATCCGGTAATTCATCCTCACCTGCATATACTGTAGCGTTCAAATCTCCACTTAGTACTGTTAAAAAAACAAAAAGCGTCAAAACTAATTTTTTCATATTATATATCCTCCCAATTTTCAATTTCTCTATTAGAATAATTATATTTGTTCGCATCCATGAAGTAGGATGAAGACAATTTATATTTACCTTTTTTATATAATTCCATCGCAAAAGCTATCGCGTATTTTTGAGCGCTTCGATAATCTTCCAAATCAACGAAGTACGTAATTGTACTATTAACAATGGCGGATGTTAGAACGTTTTTACTATGTAATGATTTGTAGAAATTAAAATGATATAAGAATGGTGTATTTGAATCGTTTATGTTGTTTTCGCATATTGACAAACCCTCTTCACACCAGTGAATTACCTGTTCAGTATTACTCATTTTCGAATATGTAATAACTAACGAAAGTATTGTAGTTAATTTACTCCTCGGGTCACTCTTGGACTTTAAACATTCGTGAATGTAATTTACACCATCTTGTATTCTTCCGTTTGTTAAATAGAGGATACCTAGATTGTGATATATGCTCCCTAGGCGTTCCGGTATGGAAAAGTTCTTGCATAACTCAATTGCTTCAAAATAAAAATGTTCGGCTTCCTTGAAATTATTTATTCTCTTATAATAAATACCTTTTAGCGTAAAGCAATCTAGTACTCTTTTGATTAGTAACTTGCTTTTAAAATATTGCTGGGCGGATTCAATGTATTCTAAAGATGCTGCCATACGATTGTCAGAAACGTAAGCTAAGCCAAGCATGTAATGAATTTCTGCTTGTTCCCAATCCTCTAATGTTAAATCCATATTAAGTGCATATTCAAATTTTAATATTGCTTTTTTAATACTGTTTTCCTTATATAAGAGAATCCCTTCATTTACTTCAAATATAAATTTTTGTCTCTCGTTTAATGCATCCTTCTGTTCTCTTAGTAGTTCTATATCTGTTTTAATTGCAGATAGATCTTCACCAGCTATTAATTTAAAACGAAGCACAATTAAATTAAATGTGTAATATAATTCACTATCCTCTGAAATGGCATTTATAAAATTAATTCTAGCGAGCTCTTTTTTTGCAAACTCTGAATCTCTTTTAATAATTACTTCTTTATATAAACTTTTAAGTTCTAGAAGAAGGGTTCCATTCCTATCATCTTTTTCTCTAATTATTTCATTCATATTAATACCTAATCTTTGTAGTAGAAGAAAAACTATTTCCTCACTTGGCTTAACTTGATCTAGTTCAATTCTTGATAGATAAGACGGTGTACAGATTCCTTTGGCTAGAATAATCTGTTTCATATCCTTCTTTAATCTTTCAGCCTTAATGATATGTCCTAACTTCATCTCTATCCCCCCTTAGGATAAACTAAGTTCAACCCTAATTGTACCATTTTTACATGCGAAATTATTCATTTTTCTTCCTTATTTTCAATGTGAAATACGAAAAATTTCACAACTACTAGTTTTATTAGTAAGTGTTAACTCGAAAACAGTGAAGTATGACGCTAAGCTCTTATACTCTTTTGGGTAGTGATGTAGTAACAGTTTTAGGAGTAATGGCGAATCGGATTAATCTATCGGGTCTATGCAGAGTTGGGTATTGGCCGGTAGGATTCGATTGGTAAGACAGTAAAAACGGATTCCAGTAAATAGTTTTGTTTAAAGGACTAGGTTATTAGAATAGTCATAGTTAGAACCTTGCAAAAAATATAAAAAGAGCATGATTCATTCTCCTATGTGAATAATCATGCTCCTTATTATGTAAATGCTTTGGTTTTATCCCATTTCACTTCAAAATCACTCTTTACACTAACTTCCTCTTTAGTTTACTCATTTAATGCAAGTTTACCCCATATGGTTTACTCAGTTTACTTATCAAAACATCCTAACCATAGGAAAAAAGCGACCTATCTATCAAGTCGCTTGATATAAACATTTAAACCCAAATGGACGCTGATTTCCTGTTGTTTTTTTGTATTTAACAAATAAATTAAACAAATATTTGCCTGTATAACCATAGTTATAATTACAGATATATTCAGAGGTCAAAGTTTCATACCCATAATATAATCTTGCATAAAATTTGTTTATAATACGGGAATGAACCGGGTTGTGATTGTACTAATATATATCTGCTATGTCGTTCTGTTTTCATACCATGTAGCCTGTGCCTTCCACATTTCTGCGTATTTTCCTTTTCGGGCTAACAATTCGTCATGAATGCCTATATCTACTATCTCACCATTATCCATAACCACAATACGGTCGGCAAGTCTTACCGATCCTAGACGGTGTGTTACAACAATTGCACACTTGTTTTTAGTTAGACGTCTGAACTGATCATAAAGTCGTGCTTCCTCGATCGGGTCAATTGCAGCTGTAGGTTCATCCAAAACTATAAAATTACTCGTACGATATAACCCGCGTGCAATTGCTAGCCGTTGCCACTGTCCACCTGATAGATCAATACCATCAAATTCAGGAGAAAGCATAGTATCTAAGTTAGCCACGTCCTCGTTAAACTCGGATTCTTGCAGGCTAAGATGAATCTTATCTATATTCAAGGGACTTTTCGTATCACTAATAACCACATTTTCTTCTAATGTCATTTTATAGCGTTGGTAATTTTGAAATACTCCAGAAATACCTTTATAAATATTATTTGGATGCGTTGTTTTAGTATCCCGACCGCCAATTTCAACAGTACCGTCATCAGGAGTATATAACCCAATGAGTAAGCGTACGAGTGTGGATTTGCCGGAGCCATTTTCACCTACAATAGCAATTGTCTCACCATCATTAATAGTAAATCCTATGTTATCAAGGGTTGGCTTATCACGCCCAGGATAGGTAAAGCTTATGTTCTTTGCCGCAATCCCCTTAGAAAAGTCAGGGTCTCCATTTTCACCACCGACTTCAGTCATATCCATCATACGATAATAATTTGCCACTTGCCCTAAAGTCTCACTACCCTCGCTGAGATGACCAGATACGATTTCATCCATTATAGAGAAGATTTGCGATAAGGCTACAAAAACGGACACAAAAGCACCAATACTAATATCACCTTTCATTATCGCATTGAACAAGATTATGATTGAAGCACCTAGCCCTAAAAAAGACACTGTGTTCAATTTAAGACGTAATATTGCCGCCTTGCTTTCCGCTTTCCACGTCTTTTCCGTTATGTCTTTTAAGGTCTTATCGAAAAGAGAATGAAAATATTTAAAACCACCCAACATGCGGGTTTCTTTATAATAGGCTCTGTCCGCGATTGTTTTTTTGTAATACTCACACTTCCGGCGAAGTGGAGCGTTTTCTTCTTCCAAATTTGCAAAAACTTTCACTTGTGCCAGTTGCCCCAAAAGTGCTGGAATAAAAGCGATTAAAATAACTAAAGGCAATATAGGTGATAGCATAAATAAATATCCACCGACCGACACAAAAAAAACTAAGTAATACGTGAATATTTGTAAGCAAACAGAAGCAAAATGACCAAGGCTTTCGTATTCTAAACATTCTTTCGCTTTGTTTACATTATTCAGAAAGTTTTTATCCTCGAAGTTTTTGACAGCTACACGTCCTAGTTTTCGTTGAAATTCTTTCATAAACATACCCATATTTGTGTAGGATACTTTACTGAACAAATATTGTCCGACACCACTTAATAACTGTTGTCCAAATATTATTATTGCGAGCACACCTAGATGGAAAGCAATCTGCCAAAAATCCTGCTCTCCTGTATTTATATTAGCTATAGCGTCAAATAACTGCTGCGTAGCGATTATTCCAGCAGTAAATGATAATGCACGAAGGACGGCAATCCCTTGTTCCATAAAACCCCAACCCTTGGCTTTTTTGAAATATTCACCACTATTTCGTAGTACAAGGGGCAAAATTTTATACCTACGTTCATTTTTCAACGATACCACTTCCTTTGTGTCTCAAACATTTGAGCATAAAGTCCCTTTGACCTTATTAGTTCACTATGGCATCCCTTTTCAACAATACTACCATTATCTATCACGAAAATTTCATCTGCTAATTTGGTAGAACCTAGACGATGACTTATGAAAATTGTAGTTTTGCCTTTCATGAGTTCTTCGAATTCCTGATAAATTTGATTTTCAGCGATTGGGTCGAGGGCGGAAGTTGGTTCATCTAGGATTTTAATAGGAGCACGGCTCAAAAGGGAGCGTGCTACAGCTATCTTTTGCCATTGACCACCCGAAATGTCTAGGCCATCATTGTTGATTCTGCCAAGTGGTGTGTTTATGCCATTGGGTAGATTGGAGATGGTATTATTTAGTCCTGCTTTGGAAGCAATATCTAGTATTTGTCGTTTATCTATTTCTCGAGCGGTATCTCCAAAGGCAATATTGTCTGCCATAGAAATTTGATAACGTGCAAAGTCCTGGTATACCAGCGAAGAAAGTGCTTTTATAGCAGATGCTGAATATTCACGAAGCTCTTTGCCATTAATTAAAATTTCACCCTCATATTCATCATATAATCCTGTTAAAAGCTTCGTGATAGTAGTTTTACCTACTCCATTTGCCCCAACAAAGGCATAATGCTTGCCGCGTTCTAATTTAAACGATAGACCATCCAAAATATACTCCTCACCCTTAGGATATTTAAATCGAACATTGACAAATTCTAGGCTTTCAAAAGCGATTGGTTGTTCATCTGGCAAATCAGTTGCACCTTCAGCGCGATCAAGCTCCACAAAAGATGTTAAATCATCCGTATAGCCCTTGGACTCCGAGATGTTTTTTGCTGCATCTTGTAATTGCCAACCAAGTGTTTCGGCCATCCCAAACAGAGCTGTAACAATACCCATAAACATTCCTGGGCTTACATCCCCTGCAATAACAGGTTTTATAAAGGTAAAGGCTGTAACAAGAGTGATCAGTATTAATGATAAACTTGTAGACTTCATGGCAATATGTGTCTTTAGAAGAACCTTTAGCTGTATATCACGAGAGATTTCAAAATGTTCATAATAACGCTTCGTAACATCATCCGCATAGCCAAAAAGCGTGCGTTCCTCTACAGCTTCGCGGTTGGTTAATACCTCATCGGAATAGTAGCTGTAGCGCCGTTCATATTTTCGAGTTTGTACTTTTGCGGCATAATTTTTTCTCCCCGCCCAAAGAGAAACCCAAAAAAGTGGGACGCTAAAAGCAATAACAACCAACCCACTCCACCAAACCTGCGTTACAATCAATCCTAAAACAGAAATAGTTGCGATAACACTACGAATTACAGCCCCATAGGAACGGATACCATCTAAAAATGTCTCTGTCATCTCATCTGCGACGCGTTCAATTAATTCCCAACTAGCAGCATCCTCAATATGTTTGTAAGCAAGGCTTGCTTGTACATCCAAAATAGCAGGCGTAAGATTACGTTCCAATGCAAATTTAATTCTAGATTCGATTATTTGAGGCAAACCACCTAGTAAACTGACTACTCCAACAAGGGCTACCAATATCCCCAGCGGTAAATAAATTGCACTTGTTGCCGCCCCACCTTCAAACACGCTGATTGCAGTATCTACAAAAAATGCTGTTGCTAGCGCCATTACAAATGTGGGGACAATGGCATCTATAATTGTCAAGGCTATCTGTAGGATCATGGTGAACGGAGCAACTTTGAAAGGTAGTCGTAAAATATCAATCTTTTTATATTTTCGTTTTTCCAATTTCATTCTTCAGACTTCCCTTTTTTTACATGTAGTGTAAACTTATTGCCGCATTCTGCATGCGGACATTCTACACGCCTGTAATCAACTATACACTAAACACTCCCAAGCCAATGCGGGGGTTGAATTAATCAACTGAGTCTCCCTTAATCCAGTTAAATATTGATACGCTTTCTTATAATTTTATATAGGCAAAGATAATTTTGTCAGTCTTTAGGCATACTATTCCCCCTGGCCTCGAATGTATTTAGAAAAGCATGACTTACTGGTTCCCCAGTCCAGCTTGGACTTCATGGAATACTTGTCATACCATCAAAGGCAATCGATGCGTGTGGTACCCGTCAGAATTATGCGCTACAAATTCTTGTTCGAAATATGTATCAGAATGCTTGGAGCTTAAATCAAAAATTACCGCATTTACTTTTTCTAGTTGATATACTTTAATTGAAACATCTTGATTCGTAACGTTTAGCCGGTCGATGGATTGTTCATCAAACCACGGATAAATTCTTGTTAGCTCGAGCTTGGAAACCAATCACATTCAGACAGCAATCGGAGTAAAAGTAGAACTATTCAGTAATTAACTAGCAGTATAATCCTCTGAATGCCCGGCAATGGTTTGATGCAACTTTTGCTACAAAATCTACCCATCGAAATAAACAAAATAACATCTGTTGAGTAGTGTCCAATGGGTACACCATGTCGATCATAAATTTGGACGTTCAAATCTCCACAAAAATCATTGTCCAAATCCATCAATTGTTCAAACCGACCTTGTGTATTGGATCAAGGGGGGGGGCTTTTTGTATACCTGCCAAGAATAACCATCCCCCTTCAAATTTCCTATATACAGGAATTCTTACTGAACTGACTGGGATCAATTCCGCCGAGCAAATTAGTAAGCATACACTGCCCCGGTTCAGACATTATTTCTATGAAAATACGAGTATTTCTAGTAGCCTTCCTACAAAAAAATCTATCCTATGGTATTATTGTTCAATTATAGTATTACCGATATAAAAAAAGACTAGTGTTGGTATTTTCCCATAAATAGCTCTTCGTATATCGTTTTTTCATTACTGTATCCACATCTTTTTCCAAATTCAAACATTCTTTTACTAACTGATAATAATGGTATATTCATTTGTTGAATATCCCCTGTTACTATAGTTCTAACAACTTTAACGTTCATGTCGGGTTTAGTTAAATCAACGAAATAAACATCTCCGCCAATCTTTTCTTTAATTAGTTTAGCAACATTCTTAATAACATCATAAGAACTATCCATCTCAAATATCGGTTTGCCAATCTTTGTGATTTTATCAGTTTCTCCAAAAATATCCTTGTTTACTAAATGGTGTTGATTGTACAGGTTGACCAAACTGTTAGACAGGACTGGAAGGGTTATCATCTCAGAATCTATAACGCCACCCGAACTTGACCAATCATCAATTTGAACTGCTTCGGTAATAGAGCGCTCAAGTGCTATTTCAGGAGAAATATGGCAACCAAATCCAGTGTATGCATAACGCGAGTAATCGTTTCTGTCGACTATCCATGTTCTAAAAACGGGAATATTTAAATCATTAGTATAGTCGCGAGTTATAATATCGTATCCCATCTGCTTAATCCTAGATATAATTCCCTTCAACTTTTGGCTAGTTACACTTGTATAATCTACAACAGGTAATATGTAAGGATTAGACTGTCCAATAAGCCAGGCGTCACGTTCAATGATTTCAAATAGACCGTGTAGTATAGCATCTTCTATAGTAGTAGCAGCAGCAGCCCCATTAGAACTGGGTCCGAATAGAGTGCCTTTAAGTTCGACATCATACATAAACACTAAAGATGCTGGGACTAATCTTTTTTCTGTACCTGTTAGTGATGTGGCAACGACCCAGTCTATTTCTTCATTTTCATCAAAGTCATCGAATGCGGTATTTTTGTTCATTATAGTACTAGCCAATTTGGGCATATCTATAGCAATCTCTTTAACGTCGCTATATTTGGCACAAATAATAGGGATGTCACCTGTGTACTGCAAACTCATATGCTCAAGTAATTCAAATGCGGCAGAAAAATAAGATTGGGATTTTGTAAGACCTTTACCGGCACCTTCAGTCTTCCTAAAAAGGTATGGCATTTTTTCACCATTAGCTTGTTCAACAAATGCGTTATAACAGTGAATTGTATCGTTATCATTAAAAGGATTTCCAAAAGCAGGTTCAATTTTAACTTTAGCAGCTAGCTTATTTAGATCTGCATTTAGTAATTCCCTAGTTTCAGTTTCAGTTTTCGAACGAAGGCCACCGACTTTATATTTAATACTATCCCTAGTTAAACTAGTTAGATTCATATTTTCATTTCTATTTAATACTGAGTGAAAATCCATAGAACTAGAATCAAATCTAACGTAATCTCTATTAAAGGCCTTACAAAAACCGCAGTAAGTTGTGGGTAGTCTTTCTTCTTTGGTGTGACTTGGAGTGTCCAAATCGAAAAAATACTGGGAATCTAAAAAAACGGACGAAAAACCATTAAAGAAATCAGTTACATTTTTACGTATCATATCACCTATATACGTTACTTTAGATAATTCAAATTCCCCCGGGATATCACAGGAATATTTTAAGTTTTCCAAATCATTAATTCCTACTTTTTCACCATTTGCGTCCTTTGAATTTAACCTTTTAATCTCATGGCTTACTCCGCATTCTAAACAAGCACTTTTATTAGGAATAACTAATGGACCCGCAGTAATACTTACCCCGTTAAAGCTAATTTGAATATAGGGTTTTCTTAATTGATACAATTTTTCATTTACACTAAACATATCGGAATATGTAAGTGCAGAGGGAGCAAATATAGCTATATCAAAGTCATAAAAGAAGTCTTTTTCTAAAAAAGAATCAACAGCAATATGGTCGCCGTCCCAAAAGGTCTTAGCAATGACTCCCTCGCCTATAACCAAGATATTTGGTGCCTTTTTAGTTTTATTGTCAGTCCGCTTCTTCTTAATTACCCCTTCTTTTATAATTACTTCCAAGAAATTTCTTACCTCAGATATAGAATACCTATCGATAAACTTTTCTTCAATTTCACCAAAAGTATTGCTCCCATCGATGTGATACAATACTTCTTCCAAAATACTAGGTTCACAATTTAGGATTTTAATTTGTCCAGATGAAGAACATATTACCCTATTATTAATTTCATCATTTTTATAACCATATTGTTCACTAATGAAAGGTGTTTCATCCAACTTGTATGGCATACAAATCCTCCGTTTTGAATTTCTAGATATATTAGATCGTATTTATTTAAATACCCATATTTGGTATACTCCTAAGTTTCCAACTTATTAACGCAAATCAAGGGTTGAGATCCGTTTCCAACACAATATAGTTATTTTATTGCAACCCCTTATGTGTTAGATTCAAAACTCCCCTTGATTGGCATTAACGATATCTAAATCACATTGACGCGTTTAACTTTTCTTTACCAAGTGCCTTTGCCTGAATAGTATCAACACTTGTTACCTTGATAACAGATATTTTCAAAGCAATTCCCTCCTTTATAAGATTTTATTGTAGGTACTTTACCAGCATAGGGATTCCAGTACATTCATCCCACACCCCTAAGTAGTTTTGATATGGGAGATTATTGAGTTCAATTAACCCACCATCGTAATGCAACCCCTTATGTCTTAGATTCAAAACTACCCTTGATTGGCATTAACGATATCTAAATCACATTGACGCGTTTAACTTTTCTTTACCAAGTGCCTTTGCCTGAATAGTATCAACACTTGTTACCTTGATAACAGATATTTTCAAAGCAATTCCCTCCTTTATAAGATTTTATTGTAGGTACTTTACCAGCATAGGGATTCCAGTACATTCATCCCACACCCCTAAGTAGTTTTGATATGGGAGATTATTGAGTTCAATTAACCCACCATCGTATTGCAACCCCTTATGTGTTAGATTCGAAACCACACTTGATTGGCATTAACGATATTCTAAATCACATTGCCGCGTTTAACTTTTCTTTACCTTTTGCCTGAGGTTGAATAGTATCAACACTTGTTACCTTGATAACAGATATTTTCAAAGCAATTCCCTCCTTTATAAGATTTTTATTGTACGTACTTTACCAGCATAGGGATTCCAGTACATTCAGATTTCATTCATCCCACGCCCCTAAGTAGTTTTGATATGGGAGATTATTGAGTTCAATTAATCCCACCATGGTATTGCAACTTTATTTCCAAGACACACTACCCTCCTCCCCTAGCTCCCACCTTAAACTGAATTTCATCCAAATTCCACCATTTTCACGTGAGAAATTATTTATTGTTTGCCCATATAATCAAGCGAAATTGCAAAAAATTACACAACTAAATTTTGTGTTATTCAGTGTTAATGTCTTGTAAGATATAGGTGCGCTGTCATTGATTCAATAAATGAGCATGGTGGCTGGACAGATTTGTTCAGGTTTTGATATATGGATCCATAATTCCGTAACGTTAAATTCCAGCTGTTCAATCATGGTCATCCTGTAATCGGGGAGCCAGAAAGCATAACGGAAATCGCACAGTATTACGGATAAAAACCGGGTTTTTCGTTACATCCGGCCGTACTATACACTTGATGTGTCGCTAGATGAAGAAGTCACGCTTCCAAAAGGAACAGATATTGCAAGGGAACTAATAGAATTAGATCTTGATTTCGGGCTAGTTGAGGACATTATTACAGGCTATACAATTAGACATGACACGGAACAAAGTGTTTTTTATCCTGGAGCATGGATGGTTTTATGTGTTGGAAGGGAAAGGGCTTCCATATATACCTGAACAAGGCGAGGGTGAGCAGATTGGATTGGAGTAGAACGAAAACGATTTTCATCGTCGTCTTTTCAATATTAAATGTCTTTCTAATTGCTTTGTACACAAATCAGTATCAAGCAGGGGATAACCTGCAAGTTGCCGGAATAACGCCATCGAGGATTTAATGAAGCAAGAGAACATTTCGTACAATTGGCACTAGTCGTTAAAAATGACTTTTCTCACATCTATGCTGATGTGAAATCATTCTCACAGGAAGACGCTGGAAGTCCAATCCATCGAAATTATTGATAATACATCGATTGAATCCGAAATGAAAAAGAGGAGTATCATTTTTCGAATTTCATAGCGAAGTACGTATTGCACGGAGCTGAATATATGATTTGGGAAGTCAATGAGGAAAGATGAAAATGCCGTTTTCTTTCAAAAGGTGGATGGGGAACCAATCTTCTATAACCCCAATGCATATGCACCATGACGATCTATCGGGATGAGGACTTTGAAAAAATCCATTATGAGCAGCGGATGCTAAAAAATTCTCGGGCGAAAAGCCGAAATAAGAATTAATATTGTTTGCGTTTCAAATAATACTTTAAAGAATTCATATGAAGGATATTAGTCCACTGTTGTTCTACCTTTTTATGCACTTGAATGTTTTTGAATTAGAATCTTCTCAAGTTTTTTGTTCAAGAAATCATATTAGGCTGAAATCACTATTACGATGAACCGTACCATAAATAGAGGAAAAAAAAGATGAAGATATGTTGGTATTTTGCTGACAGGAGCGGGTAATGGCAACTTCTTTATCCGTTCCACGATACAACAAATGAATTAGTGTGAAGGTCTTTGATAGGTTGACCTCTGTAAAATCAAAGTCGAGTTTAACTTCGTGAACCGTTCGTGAGCGACTTTCCTTTTGTCTAATTGAAATAGATCCTATTAGTAGTTGTAGTAACTGCTTTTTTCCTTCTCTCGATGAATGCTTGTAAACCTCTATAAACTTTTCCAATAGTGAACGAACTAATTCGGGTGGAATTACTTTTGTGTCGGATGAGCCTAGCTTAGTGCTGAGCTCATTTTTCTTTTGTTCCAATTGCATTTTTTCTTTAACAACGTGTTGCAGCCGTTCTTGTAAAACTGCAACAGGGAAAAGATATTGTTGAAATGCTTCTAAATATTTTTTTGAAGCTGTTGGATGTCTATTAGCTTCTTTTCCGTTTGTTCTAAATCCCTTTTTAGCTCGGAAATAGAGTGAAGAGATTGTTTATTTAAAGACCGAATTGATGAGAAGCACCGTTCTTTGTTCGCAAGGAAGTTTTCAATACGTTCAATCAATTCATTTTCCGCTTCATATGCTTTAATTCCATTAGATTTTTATGCGGATGAACCTTTGTTATGAAAGTCAGAACAGACATAGTAACGATGCTTGCGCTTTGTGCCATCTTCGAATGTATAAGTAGTAATGGATGGAACCATGCCCTGTCCGCAATTGGGCCAACGTAGAAGACTGCTTAATAAAAATGGCTCATTTGATTGACGTTGTTTGTATGACTTACTTTTTCGTCTCGTCCCTTCATAAGGAACTATTAACACGTCACTTCAAAAAAGTGCCACGTAAGACTTAGGTAATCATATATGATAAAAACCTCTTGGTTACTTGAACCAAGAGGTTTCCATTAATTATATCTACTTACCTATATCCCTATCATGGGACTATTTTTTCGCTATCAAAATCAAAATCAAAATTATAAGGGAAGAGTTGCTTACCATTAAAAAAGCCCAACAATCTTTCAGCAAACTTCTCAGCATCTTTATATTGCTCCTCAATATAGGTGCCTATAATAGATAGCTTATACGTATCTCTCAGGATTGGAGTTGACAGTATTACCCGAAAACATTGCTATTAAACATTTTAATGAGCATTTCCACCAAATTCATATCAATATCTAGTAATAAATCTATATATAATTCAACTGAATAAAAAGTCTTTTGAAGATCCACTCTACAATATTAAATACTTCCTGCATCTTTTCTGAAAGACTTATATCCCTATTAAATTTTACTTCATAAGGAAAGATACCTCGACTTCTTGGACGAATAAGCGTTTTTTGCACTTCTTCAAAAGTTTGCTTCTTCGCTAATTCAGTGAACTCAATGTATTCGTATTGCTGCCTCTCACTAACAGATGGAGTGTACCTCAACATGTATACAATCGGTACATCCAATATTATTGTAACCCTAGCTGCTAACATTTTATATTCCCTATTCTCGACATTATTCGGATCGTATTCAAACATTTTTGTTATGGAACCGTCAAATCCCCCGACAAGTTTTATTCCATCGTAGGTAAAACCATGTAGATAAAACAATGCCTTTAGCCGATGTTCCACTTTTAGGTTAGTTAATAAACAATGAAAGAAGTATGGATGATAAGCTACATAACTTGCTTCTTCCCATTCATCTTTAGCCCCAAGTTTATGTCTCTTCACGAATTCTTTGTAAGTAATTTTTCTCTTTACAAATGCAAGGTCGGCATTATATTTTTGCCTTATTTTAATTATTTTCCGTTTATGATCTGGCATGTTTTCATAACCAGTTAAAGCTTACAAACATGAAGCTTAAGAAACATCCATATCCCCAAAAAGGGACAGCTTCTTTGGAATTTCAATTATGAAAAACGATTTATGGAACAGCATATAGAAGCGACCCCCTTTCGGTAATTCGACCATATTTCCTTCGGTCATTTTATTTTTACTAATGAAGAACTGTTGTTATGGGTCTATCATTCATAGAAGTAACTCCTATAATTCGATCTGTTGATTGTTGAAATGCTCCAGATGATTTAGAAACGCTAAGGCAACGAAAATGCCTAAAGTTTTTTCATTTACTAAACTCCTTGCACAATGCGATAGCATAAGCAATGCTTGAAGCCATTATGCTTCCGGCAATTAAATAAATAGGAAAAGCGGGATACTCGTATATAAAACGAGTCGAGAAATACATAATTGCCATTGCCAAAATTGCAGCACTTGTGAGCGTCACATATGAGGCTCTTGTCGCCTTATTCGTAATGCTAAGCTCTCGTTCATCCGCTTCTTGAAACTCACCAGATTTCAATAAAAAGTCAGCTCTTTTTCTAGGTTTCAGTTTAACGGATAGTATTAGGTAAAGTATTATCAACAGGATGCTGATAAGGGATGGCCAAACACTGAATTTCACGTCCATTAAAACGAACTCTCCCCTTGCCCATCCTCGATCAATTTCATTTATCAACCACATATTCTCATACCCAAATCCTAATGCATAAGCCATGACCCCAATGATAATAACTTTGCTGACAGTTTCGAATATGACAACCTTCACTTTCCATCCCCCTCGTATATTAGTAGTAAGAGCTCTTTCCGATAGAATTTCCAGTTGATCCGGACAGCTGGAGGATCTGTTGGATTTCCTATAGGAGATGGTCGCCTTTTGGCTTCCTCACCCTTTTATGTTTTACCTGTTTGACCCCTGTTTTACCGAGGAGGCCAAAGGATAAGTCATCAGTTATTTGTTGTTCGCAAATAAAACTTGCTAACAGGTGCTTACCTGCTTATTTGGATTGCCTAATTTCATATAGTTTGGAAGGAGGATGGAGGAGGCTCCATTTTAGGACTTCGTCCTTTTTTAATTGCACTATTTATTTCTCTCAGACTGTGCCCATGAGACAATGGAACGGACAAGGTTGACACAGGAAATAGCTTTTCCCCCTTGCGGACACTTAGGTGTACTGCTTAATAAGCCTGCTACCCATCGTTCATTATGGAAGGTCTAACCACTGGCTGCGACGCTGGTGAAGAAGAGAGTGTAGCGCTCATTTTGGTCTTCTTCCCTTTGATTGCTAATAACGAGGCAGACATCGATGATTCGACTGGGCACCCAGGTCTGAGAAAATCTTGATTATCTACCACCTGAGGAGGTGATTGGCATGTCACAAATGCTAGTCGGTATCGACGTGAGTTTACGCTCCCATCATGTCCATTTCATGCATGGCGAGGGACACACGCTAGCTGATTTTTCTGTTTCCAATGATACAGAAGGTGCGAATACCTTACTTCAAAAGCTTTTACGAACAGCGGAAAAAAATCAGTGCGAACACATTAAAATCGGGCTTGAGGCCACAGACCAATATAGCTGGCATATTGCACATTATTTAAAGAGCGAATTAATAGGGTATGAACCTTCCTTTCAAAGTGCGGTCTATATGCTGAATGCACGCAAAGTATCTCGCTTTAAAAAGAGGTATGATACGTTACCGAAAAACGACCGGATTGACGCCTGGGTAATCGCGGATCATTTACGCTTTGGACGTCTGCCACATGAAATGCAAGAAACCATACAGTATGATGCTTTACGCCGTTTAACACGGACGCGCTTTCACATCATGCATGAAATTGGACGCAATAAGACATACATGATGAATCAGGTCTTTCTAAAGTTTAGTGGCTTGCGTCAAGATAACCCTTTCTCCAACACATTCGGTGCGACAAGCGTCGCTGTGATTGAGGAGTTGGATCCTGAAACGATTGCGGCCATGCCGATCGAGGAACTCATCGAGTTCTTACAAGAGAAAGGCAAAAACCGTTTTGCGGAGCCCGAGGAGATTGCGAAATATCTTCAAAAGCTAGCGCGCAATTCTTATCGATTGGACAAAATGATGGCTGATCCAATCAACCTGTCGCTGTCCGTGATTGTAAGCACGATACGACATATGGAAAGCCAAGTGAAACGTCTTGATCAAGAAATTGATCGAATGATGAAAGGCATTACACAAACCTTAACCTCTGTAAAAGGCATTGGACCCGTATTTGCGGCCGGTTTACTCGCTGAAATCGGCGACATTAAGCGGTTTGATGATCATCATGCGTTAGCGAAATATGCAGGGCTTGTTTGGACACAGTATCAATCTGGCGAATTTGAAGCCGAGAATACCAGTCGAATGCGTACAGGTAATAAGTACTTACGTTACTACCTTGTACAAGCTGCAGACGCAGTGCGCAAGTACGACGCAGATTATAAAGCCTTTTATCAAAAGAAATACAACGAAGTCACCAAGCATCAACACAAACGTGCTCTCGTCTTGACCGCTAGAAAACTTGTACGCCTCGTGCATTCGCTACTACGCACGAATCAGCTATACATACCACCAGAAAGGCGAGGATAAAAATCCTCCATCACATCCTTTCTATGCACATAACCTTCCATTTTCTTCTTTTTTAAAAGCGTGAAAATGAGGGGTTTATTTGGTATACCTGAAAATCGAGGATTTTAGAATTCAATGCGATTAAAATTCCAATTCACTCGATTTTTAAGGTTGACATATTACCACTGTGCTTGAAAAAAGTTTGTTCGATTGGCTCCTGAAACACTTCCATAACATTCATCATCGCAAGTAACAGCGATGGCATATAGGACACCCTTCTCCAACCAGACTATCGTCTGACGTGTCACCCCCTGTCCCCCTACCTTCTCAGCCAAGTCCTTTTTCGTCAGGTTGGAACTACTATAATCGATTTTCAATCTCCTTTCCTCTCACTCGTTACCTTAAATGTAAAGTACTTCCGACAAAAAGTAAAGTTGATTTTACTTTCAGGAAGAATGTAATGCATGAAAGTTCTTATCGTTATTTTTTCAAGGACCGCCTTTGTTGGTTAAAAAATAGAAAAAACCTTCTCTTTGAACTCAAATTGGATCAAAGAACGAAGGTTGGATATTATCGCTATTTTACATGGATTATAAATTATATTTTTCACTTAATAGAATGAATTTCATAAATCCAGACCCTTGTCTCCCAAAGGATTATAGACATAAAAAAGGAAGTACCTCCCCAAGTCTTGTATAATGGTAGTCGACCAAAACATCCCAAAAAGACTGGAGGAGTACTCCCTATG
>JACHLS010000027.1 GCA_014204635.1 Sporosarcina luteola
ACAGAAATTGGCTGGTATGAGTCCGGTTCAATACCGTCTTCACACCAACCAACTAGCTGCTTAATATAAAACTCTAACTTTTAGGGGTCACTTCACCTCCCTGCCAAGCGTTTCTAGAATGTATTAGACGCCTGCCTCCAGGCCAATACGCGTATGTTTTCCCGGGAAATTTTCATCGGGATAGTAGGCATGTTTCACAAGCAAGTTCGGACCGAGGCAACGGACCGCTGGACAGTGGCAGCTGACAGTTCGCGCGATCGGGTTCTCCAGCCATTTGTCCAGCAAGCCAGGAAGTGCATCCGTTTGGATATTCCCCATCGGCTTCACATCACCAAAGTCCGTTACGATTACATCTCCCGAAAATATATTAACATTTAACCGGGAACGGCCATCCGGATCATTGCGGACTGACACATTCGGCGCCTCATACAAGCGTTCAAGCAGTTCCAGATCTTCCTGCACGCCACTGCATGGATAGAACGGAAGCGTCCCGAACAGCATCCAGACCGATTCATCTCGGTTATCAAGCAACCGGTGAATGGCAGTACGGATGTCATCAAGCGGCAGCACTTCGAGCTGGGACGCAAAATCAACCGGATACATCGGATGGATTTCATGCCGGCTGCATTTCATTTCATCCACCACTTGACGGTGAATTGTTTCCAAATACGGGGCTGTTCTTTTATTGAGCATCGTTTCCGCTGAAACAAAGACCCCCGCTTCCGCCAAGGCACGGCTATTTTCTATCATGCGCTGGAATTGTTCCGCCCGCTTTTCAACCGGCGGCTTGCGTTCCATATTGGCAAATCCGCCCTCAATAAAGTCATCAACGGTTCCCCAGTTATGTGAAATATGCAAGACGTCCAAATAGGGAACGATCTCCATATAGCGCTCAAGAGGCATGGTGAGGTTCGAATTCATCTGTGTTTTGACCCCGCGCTCGTGAGCATATTTCAGTAACGGCCGCACATATTGTTCAACAGATTTCTTCGAAAACATGGGCTCTCCGCCTGTTATGCTGATCGTGCGCAAACGTGGGATCTCCTCCAAACGGGAAATGAGCAATTCGATCGGCAATGCATCAGGATCTTTGAGCGCCAGCATATCGCCCACCGCACAATGTTCGCACCGCATATTGCAGAGATACGTAGTCGTAAACTCGATACTTGATAAGGTCAACTTCCCGTATAAATCCATGTCCATATACGCTTCCCATGGATCCGTCTTCGGTGTCATCTTCATCAACTCTTCAACTCTTTCATTTGGTTTCTGATTCATTATACACCGTCTGTCAAATGACTGAAGCTTTTGGCGAGTGACAGTTTTACATAGGAAGCTCCCCTTGTTATTTTTTTGTTAGCTCTACTTCTCCAATCCCTTCTACCACCAATGTCACTTGATCGTAATTATCATATGCAGTTACCGGAAAATTAGTAGAAATGATGGTTTGACCATTCTTCGATTCCATTGAGAAACCACCAGGATAATATCCATTTCCATTTTCGTCCACCACCTTCATTGACCATACGAATGGGGTCTCATCCTCAAATACTTGGTCGGTAGTAAATGTAACGTTTAAGGAAGATAAATTCGCTTGAGCGGACAGAACTTGGAGGTTCGATTCGGCATCTTCCTGTACGTAATCAATCGTTTTTACATCTGCAGCTTGGCTAGGTATCGGCAAGTCCCACTTGCCGTCAATCTTACGTAAACCGGCCTCCGAAAACTCAGTAAAGATATTAATGCTTTCTACTTCAACAACTGCATCTTGCAAGTCCGGGAAGGCCGCTTGATTGGAATCGATAACGACATGATATTTGACCGTCCCGTCTTTTTTGTTTAGCATTGTATTCCGATCATCCAAGCCAGATGTGTAAAATACATTCCCCTTTAATGGTTTGGTATCGGGAATAACTTCAGCAATATACTCACCATCGCCATTTTTCACCCGATAATCCATTGTCACTAAGGAAACGTCATTTTGTAAAATGGAGGCATCATCAAATTCCATTGAAAAACTCAACCCTATTTTTGATGGATCTGAGAAGCTTTTTTCTAATTTGACCGTAATCCCTTGATCTGTCGCCGTACTTTCACCACTTTGTATAAGTCCTTGGGAAACCACTTGTTCTACACCGCGATCACCAAAACTGAAAAACCCATCAATATTGGCACGTACTTGTTCGTTTGATAAAATTATGCCGGTTATCAACAAAGCACAGACTGCCACTGCTGATTGGGACCACACCATCCGTTTTCTTTTCTTTTTGGATTTCTGTTGAATCATCTTATACGTTTGATCCAATGATTCCCTCACGAGCGAAGGCATTTCCGCCTTTTCATTCATAATCTGTTCCAATTCCTTTTCAAGATCCTTTTTCATTCACCAGCACCCCTTCGTTTTGAAAATATGTATTCCGCAACTCGTTTCTCCCTCTGGACAGCCTTGATTTAATCGTACCTTCTGGTTCATGTAAAAACTCACTGATTTCCCGGGTATTCATTCCGACCATATAATACAAGGTGAAAACGGTTTTTGTATCGGCGGCCAAACCATCTAGCGCCTCATCCAGTTCAATTGCACGAAAGTTCCCATCTTCCTGCCCCTTTAAGATATGTTCATCAAGCGCTATCACCTTATTACGTTTTGCCAGCAGGCGGTTGCACTGATTCAGGAGTATTTTATAAATCCATGTATTGAAATACTCATTTCGTTTCAGGGTGTGAATTTTCTCAAAGGCTGTCATGATAGTATCCTGCAGCACGTCTGCCACGTCTTGCTCATCTCGAAGCATTCGAGTTGCAGCTCGGAATAAGACTTCTTCATATCGCTTTACAAGCTGTACAAATGCGTCGCCATCCCCTTTTTTCGCTTTCTTGACCCACTTCGCAATTGGCTCCATACGGCAAGTCCCCCTTTCTTTCGGTTTCAATACATTAGATAAACCAACTGCCCAAATGGTTGCATTTATTCCAAAAAGAAAACGCTCAGCTAAATGAAGTGACCCCTAAAAGTTAGAGTTTTATATTAAGCAGCTAGTTGGTTGGTGTGAAGACGGTATTGAACCGGACTCATACCAGCCAATTTCTGT
>JACHLS010000028.1 GCA_014204635.1 Sporosarcina luteola
AGGTTAAGCTGAGAAGGCGGAGCCGCAGCGAAAGCGAGTCTGAATAGGGCGACAGAGTATGGGGTCGTAGACCCGAAACCAGGTGATCTACCCATGTCCAGGGTGAAGGTAAGGTAACACTTACTGGAGGCCCGAACCCACGTACGTTGAAAAGTGCGGGGATGAGGTGTGGGTAGCGGTGAAATTCCAATCGAACCTGGAGATAGCTGGTTCTCTCCGAAATAGCTTTAGGGCTAGCCTCAAACGAAAGAATCTCGGAGGTAGAGCACTGTTTGGACTAGGGGCCCATCCCGGGTTACCGAATTCAGACAAACTCCGAATGCCGATGATTTATGTTTGGGAGTCAGACTGCGGGTGATAAGATCCGTAGTCGAGAGGGAAACAGCCCAGACCGCCAGTTAAGGTCCCCAAGTATCCGTTAAGTGGAAAAGGATGTGGCGCTGCCCAGACAACCAGGATGTTGGCTTAGAAGCAGCCACCATTTAAAGAGTGCGTAATAGCTCACTGGTCGAGTGGCGCTGCGCCGAAAATGTACCGGGGCTAAACGGATCACCGAAACTGCGGATTGACACCGATGGTGTCAGTGGTAGGAGAGCGTTCCAAGGGCGTTGAAGCCAGACCGGAAGGACTGGTGGAGCGCTTGGAAGTGAGAATGCCGGTATGAGTAGCGAAAGAAGGGTGAGAATCCCTTCCACCGAATGCCTAAGGTTTCCTGAGGAAGGCTCGTCCGCTCAGGGTTAGTCGGGACCTAAGTCGAGGCCGATAGGCGTAGACGATGGACAACAGGTTGATATTCCTGTACCACCTCCCCGCCGCTATTAGCAATGGGGGGACGCAGTAGGATAGGGTGAGCGCGCTGTTGGTCATGCGCGTCTAAGCAGTGAGGTGTGGAACGAGGCAAATCCCGTTCCTATAACACTGGGCTGTGATGGCAACGGGGAGTATTCCCCGGAGTCCCTGATTTCACACTGCCAAGAAAAGCCTCTAGCGAGGCGGGAGGTGCCCGTACCGCAAACCGACACAGGTAGGCGAGGAGAGAATCCTAAGGTGATCGAGAGAACTCTCGTTAAGGAACTCGGCAAAATGACCCCGTAACTTCGGGAGAAGGGGTGCTCTGGTAGGGTGAATAGCCCGAGAGAGCCGCAGTGAATAGGCCCAGGCGACTGTTTAGCAAAAACACAGGTCTCTGCAAAACCGTAAGGTGACGTATAGGGGCTGACGCCTGCCCGGTGCTGGAAGGTTAAGAGGAGAGGTCAGCGCAAGCGAAGCTTTGAATTGAAGCCCCAGTAAACGGCGGCCGTAACTATAACGGTCCTAAGGTAGCGAAATTCCTTGTCGGGTAAGTTCCGACCCGCACGAAAGGCGTAACGATCTGGGCACTGTCTCAACGAGAGACTCGGTGAAATTATAATATGCGTGAAGATGCGCATTACCCGCGACAGGACGGAAAGACCCCGTGGAGCTTTACTGTAGCCTGATATTGAATTCCGGTGCAGCCTGTACAGGATAGGTAGGAGCCTTGGATCCCGGAGCGCCAGCTTCGGAGGAGGCGTCGGTGGGATACTACCCTGGCTGTATTGGACTTCTAACCCATGCCCGTAATCCGGGCAGGAGACAGTGTCAGGTGGACAGTTTGACTGGGGCGGTCGCCTCCTAAAGTGTAACGGAGGCGCCCAAAGGTTCCCTCAGAATGGTTGGACATCATTCGTAGAGTGCAAAGGCATAAGGGAGCTTGACTGCGAGACCTACAAGTCGAGCAGGGTCGAAAGACGGGCTTAGTGATCCGGTGGTTCCGCATGGAAGGGCCATCGCTCAACGGATAAAAGCTACCCCGGGGATAACAGGCTTATCTCCCCCAAGAGTCCACATCGACGGGGAGGTTTGGCACCTCGATGTCGGCTCATCGCATCCTGGGGCTGTAGTCGGTCCCAAGGGTTGGGCTGTTCGCCCATTAAAGCGGTACGCGAGCTGGGTTCAGAACGTCGTGAGACAGTTCGGTCCCTATCCGTCGCGGGCGCAGGAAATTTGAGAGGAGCTGTCCTTAGTACGAGAGGACCGGGATGGACATACCGCTGGTGTACCAGTTGTCTTGCCAAAGGCATCGCTGGGTAGCTATGTATGGACGGGATAAATGCTGAAAGCATCTAAGCATGAAGCCCCCCTCGAGATGAGATTTCCCATTACTTCGGTAAGTAAGATCCCTCAAAGATGATGAGGTGGATAGGTCTGGGGTGGAAGCGTGGCGACACGTGGAGCTGACAGATACTAATCGATCGAGGACTTAACCTTA
>JACHLS010000029.1 GCA_014204635.1 Sporosarcina luteola
TCTTTTGTGCGCTTGGCAGTGCTTTTCTCTAATGGGTGAAAGTCCCTAACATGCCGTCGTGGCGGAAATGTATAGCTGACTGGTAGTGCGGGAATCGCGAGATTCCGTGCGGAGGACCAGAAGGCAAAACCCGGAACAGGTGGCATACACCGTGTTGGCTGGTAGGATAGGATAACCTTGCAAAAGATGGGGAGGTCCAATACCACAATGTATTCTATCAGTTAGGAGGACTGGATTCGGGGGAAAGAGAATTGACGTGACCCAAGGAGGTCTCATTCTCTCCACCTACGGTGGTAAGAGCCTGTCAAACCCGTAATGGACAAGGGAGGCTTTATGGGGAGTGAGAAGTCAGAACAGGGGATAGTAGTGAATAAACTTATCGGAAAGGCCACAAAGATAAGTGACTTGTCATTTTTATTGATAAGACCCGCATTGACCCAAAAGGTGGTGTGGGATGCGAAGCCCGTCTGTCCATGTAAGAGAAATACAAGCACTTGATGGCTCTCCATGTGCCAAGCAGAAGCCGAGGAGGCAGATAGCCGAAGAGTCGGGACCGAATAGTCAGTAGGTCGCTTGGGGGCGGAGTACTCGTCTGGTTCGCTAACCAGTGGAATCCCTATACAGTTAGCAGAGAGATTAGGAAGGATACGGACACATGAAAGAATCAACAAGAAAGCAAGATTTTCGTGCAGGCAAGAAGCCACCAAGGAAAACCAAATGGTATAGCCTATATGACAAGGTGTGGGCCTATTCAAATTTGGAGACAGCCTTCTATGATGTCAAGAAGAACAGAGGAGCCCACGGTGTGGACAACATCACGATCAAGGAGTATGAAAAAGAACTGGAGCATAACTTAAGAATGCTTCAGAATTCCTTGCGTGACAAAACATACCGGGCCAGACCAGTCAGAAGGGTCTATATACCGAAAGCAGACGGAACCAGGCGCCCGCTAGGTATTCCGACCGTACAAGACAGAATTGTGCAAGCGGCAGTCAAGCGAAAACTGGAGCCCATCTTTGAGAAGAAATTTCTTCCCTGCAGCTTTGGATTTCGTCCGGAGAGAAGCCCCCATATGGCCATCGAGAAAATCCGGAAGGATTTAATGGACGGGTACACGTATGTAATCGACGCGGATATCAAGACCTATTTTGACACCATTTCGCACGAGCGGCTGGTAGAGTTGATTCGGGAGGAAATGGTCGACGGGAGCGTTCTGTCCCTAATCAAACAATTTCTACAGTCCGGCATTCTCGAAGATGGAGTCTATTACGAAAGCAAGAGCGGTAGTCCGCAGGGTGGTGTCATCAGTCCGCTACTGGCAAATATCTACCTGCATCCGTTGGATGCATTGATGACCGAGCGGAACCATCGGATTACCCGATATGCGGACGACTTCGTCATCTGTTGCAAGTCCAGAAAAGGTGCGGAAAGGGTACTGAAATCCGTTAAGAAGATTCTGGAAGGAGATCTGGGGCTTGTCGTACACCCGACGAAGACGAAAATCGTGGACAATCTTACAGAGCCTTTTACGTTTCTTGGCTATACGTTCAAAATGGGATATTATCACACTCCATCGGACCCGGCAGTTCAGAAGTTCAAGGAAAAGGTGAAAGAAGTTACAAAAAGAAATCAGACCGTCGACCTGGAAGAGTTTATTAAACACCGTATGAACCCGATTGTCCGAGGCTGGGGAAGATATTTCGGGATTGGCTTCAGCAAGGGGTTGTTTCAGGACCTGGACTCATGGATTCGACGAAGACTGCGGATGATGCAATTAAGAAGTTGGAGGAAAATCAAAAAGCTCCATAAGGAGCTTAGGCGAAGGAACTGGAAAGGGGAACTTCCCCGTCTAAGAATGACAAAGTGGAGAAGTTCTCTCTCAAAACCCGTCCATGTAGCAATTCCAAACGAAAGATTTCGGGAATTGCGACTGGTTTTCTTAATGGATATCTATCAAGACCTGCATCCCCAGAGGGGATAAGCATGGAGGAGCCGTATGCGATGACCCGCACGTACGGATCTGTGAGAGGCGCATGAATTTATTCATGCGCCTACTCTAT
>JACHLS010000031.1 GCA_014204635.1 Sporosarcina luteola
AAATTCATGATGAGTCCTCCTTGGTATTAAATTAGGGGTCAATTCGTGCAGATTTGACACCCCGCATCATACCAAGAGGGCTTTTTCTATTCAAGACCCCGAAAAGCTTCTAACAGGAATGCTCCCTATTTGAAAATTATTCTTCAAAGGAGTGAGAAATCCTCTATTATTTGTTCGTCAAAAAACGACACAGATCACCCGTATGTATCGGGGAAAATGGAAGTTCACTGCAGACCGAATGCACCTCTCTTTTAATTCAAAAATCGGTAATATTATAGTTTTACCAATCGGGTAATGGTAAGATACAGATGATTCCATATATGAAGGTGGCAACGATGAGTAAATAAGGTACTAGAAATAATAAGGTAAGAGAGCTTGAAGGAATCCAGCAGATTGATTTCGCTAAAAAGAATCGGCGTCCCAAATGCAATGTTGTCTAGATATAAATCCGGTTAAAGAAAACCTGTATGTTGTGCTACTTAAAATTACCGACTTTTTTGGCATGACGTCCACTTATCTTTCAGGTAGAAATGGCCTTTCCTGTTGATGAATGAGAGAAATCTACGGGTACATAAAATTTATAATGCGTCAGAAGAAGGATAAAAGACGAGGGGAATGTGAATGAAAAAATTATTAATTGGAATAACGATACCACTATTACTTTTATTCGCATGCAGTAAAGAAGAAAAAGAAACAGAAACAGATATCGAGATTGAAACTAGGGAAACTGCTTTAGAAAATGAAAATAACAACGTTTCAGAAAAAATCCATGCGAAAGAAGACGATGGCAAGGATCATCAAGAACATGGTAAAGAGATTGAAAAAAATGAAGTAAATGCATTTGTTGAGAAGTATAACGAGTTGGCATCTCTGTCAGAAGGTTTAGGTTCCCTTGATGCAACTAAAGAAATTGACGATGGTGGAGCACAAGTATTATTCTCATCAAAGGAATACGGCATAATAGCAGTATACGAAGAAGAGATTCTAGATAGGTACACTATTGTTTACTCCAAAATTGAACCATATGAAGAACAAAAAGGCACTGCATTTAATGCTATGTTAACTATCGCAAACGTACTAGATATTGATTCGGATAGATTAACAAAAGAGTTCAAGAAATCTTTGTCAAATGAATCCTATTCATACTTAGAAGAAAATTATACAATTATATTTTTGAATCATAAATTAAGCGGTGAATCAGATTTTGGTTTAATTGTTGCATTCGAAAAAAAATGATTATGTATTGCCATGTGAATCGATTTCATAATTCCTCTTTTTTAAAATACAAACAAGGGCAGAATTTGCGGATTGTATCTCAAAAAACAGAAATCATGCGGCTTGAATCT
>JACHLS010000032.1 GCA_014204635.1 Sporosarcina luteola
GGTACTGTCAAAAAGTATGTGTAACCACTTCGCTGACTGCTCAGCAGATTTTACGTGGAGTGGCAGACATGTTAGCCTTGGCAGGCGAGGCCAGCTAATTTGTTAAGCTGGTGTCATGGCCTGTTCACATGTCTGCAGAGGCTCCATGTCAAATCTGCGGCCTCCATGCAAGGCATCCTTAAAGTCATCTACTTTGTTTTATCGTACGCTTCCGTATCTCTCCTGAAACATCGTTGCCAAGACGGGGCGGGCAGATGCAAATTCGGTGCTGACTCGTTGCGCCCATCTCTCGTTATAGTCCTGCATGACCAAATAGACGATTTTTTCAACTGCCTTTTCACTAGGCAGACTGTTCATCGTTTTCGTTCGTTTCTTGATTTCTTTCATGGTCCTCTCAATGATATTGGTTGTGTAAATTTGTGCTTGGATTACTTTTGGATAGGACATGAAGGTCAAGAGCACCTGCAGGTCATCCTCCCAGGATTGAACCACCTTTGGGTAGCTTTGCGTCCACTTTTTTTGGAAGTCTTCAAAAGCTTGGAGTGCGTCCTCCTTAGTCAGCGCACGATACACTTTTTTTAAGTCGGAGAGGATCGGCTCCTTGTCTTTCTTGCGAACCGAAGAAATGACATTTCGGATTTTGTGGACTACACAACGCTGTACGTCTGCCAGTGGATACACCTCTTTAAAGGCCTCTTCGAGGCCTGACAATCCATCAAAGACGCCAAGCAGTACCTCTGTTAATCCCCGATTCTTCAATTGAATCAAGATATTCTTCCAACCTAAGGCACTTTCATTCCCGCCAACGAAGAAATCTACGATTTCCCTGAATCCGTCATCCCTTACCCCCACAATGACATAGACCACTTCGCTGGCCACGTCTTGCCTGCGGAGTTTCAAGTAGGTGCCGTCCAGATACAGGACAGAATAGCGATTGTGGAGAGGACGTTGTTTCCATTCCTCGATGTCCTCCATGACCACATCTGTGATATTACTAATTGTCGCAGCGGAGTAGCCGTCCCCTAAAATTCGCTCGATGAATTGGCCAATCTCCCTGGTGCTGAAGCCGTTCTGATACATGGTAACGATGGCCTCGCCCAACCACCTCTC